>NZ_LBMG01000024.1 GCF_001005315.1 Kordia jejudonensis | reverse complement strand
GTCAACACATATCAGGGACGTACAACTTTTAAATTTAACATTCAACATTTAGCATTTAACATTGATTTTTTGTCACGAATACACGAATATTTGGTTTTTGGTCTTGGGTTTTTGGTCTTTGCTCTATATTCTTTGTTCTTTGTTCCTTAATCTTGGGTCTTCGTTCTATGCTCTTGGATCTTGGGTCTATATTCTATGTTCAGAATCTTTCTCAATACTCATATCTCAATACTCAATACTAAAAACACAATACTAAATTCTCATTTCCAAACACTACTCCACTTTCTTAAAAACCATATTTCCATCATTATCAATATATTCATACACGCCAGTTGGTGCGTTTTTTTTGATGATCGAATAGCTTTTGTCGTCTTGAAGATTCTCTAACAACGCTTCGTTATCGCCTAAATACGTAAACAATGTTCTAAATAGATTGACGGGCGTTTTTAGTTTTGCATCGTACGTTGGCGCTGTATTGTTTGGCCATTTGATGGCTAACGCCGCAGAAAATGACGAGTAAATTAGTGCTTTGTCTGTTTGTTTTTCAAAGAGTTCTTTGGTGTAATTCAATCCCACATAACCGCCGTGATCCGCTGCAATAACAATTAAACCATTAGGATCATTTTTGATGATCACACTTGTAATTTCTTTCAACCATTCGTTTGCTTCTTTGACGCTTTCAAGATAGTTTTCACGTTCAATTTCTTTGCCTAATGCTTGATTTTTGAAAGTCGTAATGTGTCCTGGTGTAATTTTTTCAATGAAATAAAAACTGCGCTTTCCTTGTTGCTTTTTGATGGTTTCCGCGACAGGTTGTATCAACTTTTTGTTTATGGAAAATGCGCCAATCCCAAACCATGGCACTTCATCCATCGTGAAGTTACACGAATCGTATGCAATTGTCGGTCGGTTGAGTAATAAGTACGGATTTTGCATGAATAGAAACGTTTCGTAACCGTTGTTTTTGAAGATTTCTATCACAGGATTGTTTCCTGCAATGACTTCACGCGCGCCAAATAATTGTTCGCCTTTGTAATGGTGTTTCATCCCAAACATGGAACTATTTGATAATACTGTAGATGTATAATTGCTTCTGAAATTTGTGTACAATTTGAATCCGCTATTTTCCAAATAGGCTTCAAATTCCTCATTTTGAAAGTTGTATGGCGCTTTTTCCAATTCGGAAAAATTCACGTAACCATCTGGCTGAATGATATAAATGTTTGGAAATTTGTTGAATTCCGTTTCAACAATTGCATCAGGCTGTGTCAACCAAGTGTCCGAATCAAAAGTTGCTCTGAACAATGTCGGCAACAAAGTAACAAATGCCACAAGCGCCATCAAAAATTGAATGACAACTATTTTTTTGTAGTGTTTTCTGAGTACAATCGCGAGAAGCGAAAATCCAATGATGTATGCTAAGATGATTTTTTTTTGATGAAACCCATTAATTCTTCCTGCAAAGTAAGCACAGAAAAATGCCGCATTTAAGACTGGTAATGTAATGTGAGCGAATTTGGTTAAAAATTTTACACGCTTTATAATTTCCCAAGAAATTGTAAATACAACTATTGGAAGGAGAATGTATACACTAAAGATTACGACAAATTGAAACGCCGAATTGACCAACATAAAGTTAGAATGGTATACGTAGAGAAACGAGTACAAACCTGCCGCAAGCGCAAAAATGATGGGATATTCTTTGTTGCTTGCTACAAACTCTTGTATGCTTTTTCGAAGTTTAGCCAACATGTTTTTTCTTGAATAAATACAACACGCGTTCTGAATCGATAATTTCTTTTTTCTCAATCAATTGAAAATGTGCTGTGTATGTGTTTTCAAAGTTTTCCAAATTGTAATGCCCAAATTGATCTTTGAATTCTGCTTTTGCATTGAGTAAACGTGTTGCATAGGAATCGTTTCGTTTTGGAAATTCAATGATTAAGTGTTCTGAAAAGGAAGCAAAAAAGGCAGCTGAGTTTTCAAAAGGCACATTTCCTGTTAAGGACAAGTGATGAATTAACGCTAATGCCAAGGTGGCGTCTGGTTTGCATTCCTGAACACGGTGTACAAACGAGAAACGTTCGGTATTTTGGAAACCAATTGCTGCTGACGGATTGAGCAAATCAATCACAAAAGGCACCATATTTTGCTCTTTGTTTTTCTTTACCGCATAGTAGTTTTGATCGACAGCATTGTTGTCAATATCGCCTACCAAAGCGAGTTCAATATTCGTTGTAATTTCGCGTACAAATGTTCCGTCATTTCCGCCAACATCAATGACAGTAGTAGCTTGAAGCTGTTGTATCCATTTGTTGATGATGGTTGATTTTTGCTGAAAAGCAGTATCGGAATAGTTGGTTTTTTGGTAATAATTTCCCCATTCTGATTGCTCTTTGAGTTGCAGTTTTTTGATGTAATTGTATAAACTATCAATGATGTTAAACAATCCTTTTTTTGATAAAGAAGCTTGTTTTGTAGCTTTTACGGCTGACTCTTGATGTTTGTTTTCATATTTTGCCAATAAGTGAATGTTGGTATATAAAAACGGATTCAGTTTTGTACTTTTTGGCAGTAAGGAAGCTATCATTTTTAGTGGAATTCCGTCAATGAAATTCGACATCGTTTTTAGGAATTCTGCACCGTGATATTTTGCCAATAACAAAGGTCCTAAAAAGTGGGTAATAAATTGTTTGTACGCTCGCCAAGGTGTATTTTCAACATAAAAATCTAGCGAAAGTGTATCGATAAAAATAGCATTTCCTTTGTGAAAAGCGATGTTATACGCTGTTGCATCTTTTAGAGAAAAACCATTTTGCAACGCGTATTTCTGTAATTTTAAAGTGAGCAATGCAGCTTCTTTGTATTGTTGAAAACTCCATTCGTACGGATATGTTATAAACGGAATTTGCTCAGGTTGAATACAGATTTTTGTTTCCGTGTATTCTAGTTCTTCATGCGGAATTAACAGCTTGTGCTGAAACGCTTTTTCGAAAAATCCTGAATCTTTGAGTTTGTTGTACTGTGGAAAGTAACTTGGAAATATAACCCGTTTTATGACATTGTTTTCTACAAATACATGTCCACTAGGATCACGATATGAAGAAGCATGTCGCGAATTAGTTGTCATCTTTCGATGGGTTTTCTATCTGAGAATCGTCAATATTGATATCATCAAATACATCTTCATCTGTGGTGTTTTTATGCAAACCAAAGATTGTTTTTATTTTAAACATGACATTTTTAGAAAATAATACAACGCCAGCCACAATAGCAACAAGTGCTTGCACTAACATTGCTCCGAGTCCTGCGTCAAAATATAGAAAATGCATAGTTTTGATATTTTGGTAAAGATAGAAAATAGAATTGTAATAACTAATCTTCTAAAAAGAGTTTTACAATGCTTTACGACGTGTAAGATGATAGATATTAATTCCTAAAATGGCAAAGTTTGTTATGATAATTGGCAAACCAACGCGTAATGTTGGCATTAGAAAACCGTATAGTACAAATAGGATACAACCAATTGCATTGATCATTCGCAAGTTTTTCAAGTCTTTCACTGTAAATGATATTAATACTGCAGCAGATGCTAAATAGCCTACCCATTCTGTTCCTGTAATTCCGAATAATTCCATGTTTTGTTAATTGAAAAATTGAATGATTGAATGATCGTATATCAACAATCGTATTTTATATATTAAAAAAGGTTTCACTACCTGCGCAATGAAACCTTTTATATAATTTGAATCTTGTATTCTTAGATTGTTTTGTTGCGCTTTCGTTCTACTTCTGTTAAGTATACTTTTCGTAAACGTAAGAAGTTTGGCGTTACTTCAACATATTCATCTTTTTGAATGTATTCCAACGCTTCTTCCAAAGAGAATTTGATTGCAGGAACAATTTTTGCTTTGTCATCGGCTCCTGAAGAACGTACGTTTGATAGTTTTTTCGTTTTGGTAACGTTTACTGTCATATCGTCTCTACGAGAGTTTTCTCCGATTACTTGTCCTTCATAGATATCTTCTCCTGGATCCACAAAGAATTTTCCTCTGTCTTGCAATTTGTCAATTGAATAAGGAATTGCAGTTCCTTTTTCCATGGATACTAATGAACCATTTTGACGTTCTGGAATTCCACCACGTAATGGTTGGTATTCTTTGTATCTGTGTGCCATGATTGCTTCTCCAGCCGTAGCTGTTAACAATTGGTTACGCAATCCGATGATTCCTCTTGATGGAATTAAGAATTCACAAACCATACGATCGCCTTTGGCTTCCATACTGAGCATTTCTCCTTTACGAAGTGTTACCATTTCGATCGCTTTTCCTGAAACGTGTTCTGGTAAATCGATCGTTAATTCTTCAATTGGCTCACATTTTACACCATCAATTTCTTTGATAATTACCTGTGGCTGACCAATTTGTAATTCGTATCCTTCTCTACGCATTGTTTCAATCAATACTGATAAGTGTAATACACCTCTACCAAATACGATGAATTTGTCTGCGCTGTCTGTTTCGTTTACACGTAAAGCTAAGTTTTTTTCTAGCTCTTTCATTAAACGATCTTTGATATGACGAGATGTTACAAATTTTCCATCTTTTCCGAAGAAAGGAGAATCGTTAATGGTAAATAACATACTCATTGTTGGTTCGTCAATTGCGATTGTTTTTAATCCTTCAGGATTTTCCAAATCTGCAATGGTATCTCCAATTTCGAATCCTTCTAAACCAACGATTGCACAGATATCTCCAACTTGAACTTCAGACACTTTCTTACGTCCAAGACCTTCAAATGTGTGTAATTCTTTTATTTTTGATTTGATGATACTTTTATCACGCTTCACTAAAGCAACTTGCATTCCTTCTTTTAGTGAACCTCTTTGTAAACGTCCGATAGCGATTCGTCCGGTAAACGAAGAATAGTCCAATGAAGTGATTAACATTTGCGTGCTTCCTTCTTCAAATTCTGGCGATGGAATGTGTTCCATAACCATGTCTAATAAAGGCTCAATATTTTTTGTTTCGTTTTTCCAATCGTCTGACATCCAATTGTTTTTCGCAGAACCGTATACCACTGGGAAATCTAACTGCCATTCTTCAGCACCTAATTCGAACATTAGATCGAATACTTTTTCATATACTTCTTCTGGCGTACAGTTTTCTTTGTCTACTTTGTTTACAACAACACAAGGTTTTAATCCTAAGTCAATTGCTTTTTGAAGTACAAAACGCGTTTGTGGCATTGGCCCTTCAAAGGCATCAACTAATAATAAAACTCCATCAGCCATGTTTAATACACGTTCTACTTCTCCTCCAAAATCGGCGTGACCTGGTGTATCAATGATGTTAATTTTAGTTCCTTTGTAGTTTACAGAAACGTTTTTAGACGTAATTGTGATTCCACGTTCACGTTCTAAGTCGTTGTTATCAAGAATTAAGTCTCCTGTGTTTTCGTTTTCACGAAATAATTGACAGTGATACATAATTTTATCAACCAAGGTTGTTTTCCCGTGATCTACGTGCGCAATTATTGCAATATTTTTTATTGAAGCCATTTATCGCTGATTTTTAAGCGTGCAAATGTACTGTTTATTTGTTAGACAATGTAATTTTATGGAGTTTTTTAAGTTATCTTTCTGTTAATCAATCATTTTTAAACGATTTCTTTTGTGTTATGATCTACTAAAATTTAGCGTATCTTTGTGCAAAATTTACACCATATGCAATTGAGTTCTATTCCTAAGATTAAACATACTCATGCTAATAATTTCTTTTTATTGGCTGGTCCTTGCGCTATTGAGAGCGAAGATATGGCATTACGCATTGCCGAAAAAGTGATTACAATTACAGATAAATTAGCAATTCCATATGTATTTAAAGGAAGCTTTAAGAAAGCGAATCGTAGTAGAATTGATAGCTTTACTGGCATTGGAGATGAAAAAGCCTTAGAAATTCTTAAAAAGGTTTCTGAGACCTTTGATGTACCAACTATTACGGATATTCATGAAGTTTCAGATGCTGAAAAAGCGGCGCACTATGTTGATGTTTTACAAATTCCTGCGTTTTTAGTACGCCAAACCGATTTAGTAGTTGCGGCGGCAAAAACAGGAAAGGTTGTAAATTTGAAAAAAGGACAGTTTATGAGTCCCGAAAGTATGCAACATGCTGTGAAAAAAGTACACGATGCTGGAAATGAAAAGGCTTGGATTACCGATAGAGGAACCATGTTTGGCTACCAAGATATGATCGTGGATTTTCGTGGTATTCCAACTATGAAACAGTTTGCTCCTACCGTGTTGGATGTGACACATTCATTACAACAGCCAAATCAATCGAGTGGTGTAACTGGTGGACGACCAGAAATGATTGAAACCATTGCACGTGCTGGAGTTGTAAATAATGTGGATGGATTGTTTATTGAAACACATTTTGATCCTGCAAATGCAAAAAGTGATGGCGCTAATATGTTGCACTTAGATCATTTGGAAAGATTGCTTACTAATTTGGTAAAGATTCGTAAAACAATCAATAGTTTATAGATTGTTAGATTTTTAGATTTTTAGATTTTTAGATTTTTAGATTTTTAGATTTTTAGATTTTTAGAAAAATAGACTTTTTTAATTCGTCTCGACTGCGCTCGATGTGACAATTAATATCTAAAACACCTAATACAAACTAGCGGCTTTTTTTAGTACTTCTATTCAAATTTTATCATTGATATCTTCGATTGTTTTGTATTGAGAATAGTAGTTTTTAGTTCTCAATACTATTTTTCGTGCCTCAAAATCACTCGAACAGACGTTTAAATTCTAAATACACAATGAGTAACATGAAACTTATTTAATGAATTAGATTATCAAAAAATATACAAAGTCGTTAGTAAAAACTAGCGGCTTTTTTTAGTACTTCAATTAAAATTTTATCATTGATATCTTCGATTGTTTTGTATCGAAGTGAAGCCATGATTTTACGTTTTTCTGTGACTAAATGTTCTTTGTGAATTTGTATTTCTCCGCCTTTTACAATTCCGATATCTACATATTGTTTTTTGTGACTTGCGTTTAGATAGCAAAATGGTTTTCCCTTGAAGTAATAAAACGGAATACGGTATTTGTATTTTAATTCGATCTCATAAGGAAACGCATATTCAATTAATACTTGTAATTGTAGTAAGATAGATTTATACGGTTCGGGTTGTTGTAGTATGTAATTTTCAGCGGGATTCATGTTTCAAAATAGTATTCTAAGATACATTTTATTTTGAAATTGGTGTATAAAAAAAGACCTCAAATACGTTTGAAGTCTTTTTTTATTTTAACTTTTGACGATTAACAAAATGGGCGCTGTGTTTGTGTGCAACCTTGTTTTGTTGGTAAGTCACTGTAACAAAAATCAGTGTTATCGGTTCTAGTCGTTGGACGTGTACAAACTGTTACCACTTGAGACAAACACATATCATCCAGTGTGTGTGTTACTGTTATGCAATGCGTAGATTCGCAGGTAAATCCGTCTACAGATACAATTTGCGTGTCTGCACCTTGTAGCATTCCACCTTTAATAGTATTTCTAGCATTAAATGATACGATAGTCGTTTTTTGAAGTTTTAATTTGGAGAGGAGTTCTTTTTTTTTCATTTCATAAGGTTTTACTAAGTTACCTTCAAATATATATCCGAAGACATGATTTATTCGTAAACTATATCTAGAAATTCATAAATTTCGAGTGTAAAAAACATTACCCAATATTCTGATTTTCAAGCTTTTTTATGAAATACGACGGATATAAACCTGTTTTATTTTTAAATGCTCTTGAAAACGATTCTGAACGGTTAAAACCTATTTCTTGTGCGATGGAATCAATGGTATAGGAACGAAATTTTTTATCTTCTTTAAGCCGTCTGATGGCATAATTGACACGTAAATCTGTAATGTAAGCTGTAAACGATTTTCCTTTGTGCGTGTTTACCAATTTTGAAAGATACGAAGTATTCGTTTTTAACTTTTTTGCGACTTCATTTAAACTGCAATGTTTACTTAGGAATAATTGTTTCGTTTCAAAATTTTGAAGTTTTTTGAGTAGTTTTTCTTTAGTCTCGTCAATAATTTCTACTTCTTTTAATGCTGTTTCTTCTGGTTTTTGAGTTATTATTTCACTTACAATGTTAACTTCAGGAACTGTTTTTTCTTCTTTTTCATCTTCAATACTTTTCAGTAAAGCTTCAAATTTTTGCTGATTATCTTTTTCTCTTTTTTTATAAAAATAAATTAATCCGCTTATAATCAATACTGCTAAAAAGATACTCACGTATAATAATACTTGTGTTTTTTGAGTTCTTTTTTCGGCTTGATTCAACTCTTCTTTCAAAGATTTTAGATCATATTTTTTTATTATTTCAATACCGATAGCATTCTGCTTTTTATCATTTTCGGTATATACTTCGTTGGTCTTTTCAAAATAATACAGACTCTTTTCGGTATTCCCTATTGCTTTATACGACTTGCCCAAAAACTCATACATATCTTCTAAACTAAAGAAGTTTGTATTTTTTTTCTGTTGATTTGCTTCTATTTTTTCTAACGTTTCTATAGTTTTTTCAAAATCACCTTTATAGTAATGTATTTTTGCCAAGTTTAAATTTATAAAAGGTAATTGTCCTTGAGAACTTTCTACTTCGTATGCTTTTTCTCTTGCTCTATTTAGGAAAATTTGTGCTTCAGCATAGTTTCCTTGATTCATCTTTGTTTCCCCTAAAAAATTATATAAATATGTTTTTGCATCTTCATCACCATTGCGAC
This sequence comes from Kordia jejudonensis, assembly GCF_001005315.1. Classification (GTDB taxonomy): domain Bacteria; phylum Bacteroidota; class Bacteroidia; order Flavobacteriales; family Flavobacteriaceae; genus Kordia; species Kordia jejudonensis. The sequence goes on along the minus strand of NZ_LBMG01000024.1, from coordinate 98,778 downwards.
TACTAAGTTCTATTCCTCTATTACCATAATACTCTGCCTTTTTGAATTCTCCTGCTCTCATACATGACTTAGCAAGTGCAATATGAATACTTACCGTTAGTACTTTAAATTTATCTTTATGTTCATCTTCTATAATTTTTAATGTACCTTCTAATAATTCAATAGCACCACTATTATCTCCGACTTCAATTTTTAATAATGCAATATTTTTTGATATTGCTAATTGTCGCCCAACATGTTTGATTTGTTTAGCATAAGTAGCCGCATTGAGATAACTTTCCATTGATTCCTTATATTTACCATAATCATAGTAAAAATTACCCTGAAAGATATAAGTAGTCAGTAATAAATCTGGATCGTCAATGGCCTTCGCTACAGCAATAGCCTTATTTATATACACTATTGCCTCCTTTAAATTAACTTTATAGTTTTCCCACTTTGCCAAACAATAATATCCCCAACACTGTGCATATTTATCTTGTGAAGAGAGCATATTATTATTAATATGTTCTAAACTTAATAATGACTTTATAGGATCTTCTGCATATTCTAGTGTAAACAAGCGCGCAAATTCTTTCGGAGGCAATTCTTTTAATGATGCTTTGAAGGCTTCTTCATCAACACTTTGAATGGTGTCTTGTGTTGTGTTTGTTGCAAAAGTAGTTTCACTAAAACAAAAGGAAATGATAAGGAATATAAGTAGTATATGTTTTTTTGAGGGCATATATGGTATTTTCTTTAAATTTTGTGCTTTGAGCAGGTAGGTTATCAAAAATAACGGTTTTCCTGTATTTTCGCTATTGTTTTGCCGTCAACTTTTAGAAAATATCATTAGTTTGTTAATAATCAAATAGGTGTACTACAATAACCGAACTCGTGTTTTATAAATTGAGAGGAGCTTTTTGAAAGTTCCATTACTTATTTTTTCTTTTGCTACATGATATCCTTATTTTTATACCGTAAAATAATGAATATTTTCCGTGTATTGATAAAGCTCCATACCATTTGTGGTTGCGTAGAAAGGATATATTTTTAATAATTTAATTCAAGCATTTATGCACTTTATAGTATATATTATACTAAAGATTTTTTCTTAACTCAGTATGTTAGGTTTTAGGTATAAAAAAACTCCCTAAGTAATTCTTAGAGAGTTTTGAAGAATTAATAATTGCAGAGTGTTAGCAACCACCTGAATTGTTCAGGCAACTTACTAAACTCTGATTTGTTTTGGTAGCTCCTGTCCAGCAATATTCTGTTTCTATGATTGGATTCGTATTTGTATCCACACATCTTGTATCACAAGATATATCAGTGTAGGCACATCGCTCTGTTTCTTCACGGCTACCATTTCCTCCAAATACGTGATTTAAGTTTGATATTTTGATCTTATTTACAATTAGTTTTAGTTTTCTATCTTTTTTCATACAGTATTTTTTAATAATTAATTTTATTTAATATTAAGTAGAATATAGAATTTAGGGACAATAGTACTCTACTACCAATCTATTAAAACAAGTTTGCTATTTTAATAGATGGCTAGTAATTTTTTTCTTAAATACTTTTTCAGATTAAAGTTGAATAATTAACATTCTCTTGATCCAATACCGATACAATTTCCTAAGCTGTCGTTTGTTTTTGTTGCTCCAGTCTTACAATCGACTCCAATTATTGTTGTTATTACAATAGTTGTAAGCTCACATGGCAAATCAACAGAAGGCACAGGATCTCCACCTGCTCCAAAAATAGTATTCAGTTTAGATATACTCACTTTTTTAATTGCTAGTTTCAATTTTCTCTCTCTTTTCATATCGTATATTATAAATAATTAATGTGATTTCAAATATAGTAGAAAATGAAATTTACGTTTTACAGCGCTAGTCGTGATTTATAAATAACGACAACTCAAAATCATATCAAGACTAAGACAACAAATACTAAGTATATTAGAAAAAATGCTTAATGTTTAACATTGAGCAGACATAATACATTGTAAGCTTTGATTTGTTTTTGTAGCTCCTGTTCCTGAGGTTGGATCAGGACAGGTACCATTTTGTGAAATGTTACAATTTAGAGGTGCAGTTTGATTATCTGTAGCACAAAGCACTGCTGATGCAACTGTTGTATTAGGATCTGCACCTCCATACAATACAGTAAGTTGTGAAATTTTCATTTTGTTCATGACCAACTTGAGTTTTCTTTCTTTTTTCATTTTATGCAATTTTTAGGGTTTATTCAAATCAAATATAGTAGAAAATGAAATCGATGGTATGATATGTTTGTCGTGATTTATAAATAACGATTATTACGATTCGCTATTCAACTGTTTTTCAAGCTCTTTTATGAAGTATGAAGGATATAATCCTGTTTTTACTTTGAAGGCTTTTGAGAACGATTCCGAACGTTTGAAACCTATTTCCTGTGCAATAGCGCCAATGGTAAACGATCTAAATTTACGATCGTGCGATAAACGTTCAATAGCATAATCGACTCGTAAATCTGTAATGTATGACGTAAATGATTTTTCTTTGTGTGTATTGATTACTTTGGAAAGATAGGTGGTATTGGTTTGAATTTTTTTAGCAACTTCAACCAAAGTACTGTCTTTACTTAGGAATAATTCTTTTGCTTCAAATTCTTCAAGTTTTTCTAAAATTTCCGCCATTTTTGGATCTATTTCAGCAGGCTGTGTTTCCGAAGCTTCTTTTGATGCAGCTATCGCTTCAGTTTTTTGATCAGCCTGTTTTACTTCAGTACGGAGTTTTCCTTTTTGTCGTTTTTCTTCTAGTTGTTGCATCAATAAGGCAAAACGTGCTTTATTTTTTTGCTGTTGTTTTTTATTGAATATTAGTAAACCTATTATAATAATAATTAATAACGTTATACCTAGAATATAGATTAGCTTTGTACGTTGAGATTTTCGTTGCAATTCTTCTACTTCATCTTTTAACTCTACAAGATCATATTTCTTTATTAGATTGTTATTTATTTCATCTCGTTTTTTATCATTCTTATTCCCAATTTCTTGTGCTATATCATAATATTTCATAGCTTCATCTCTATTCCCGAACTCTCGATATGATTTTGCCAAGAGATAGTACATCTGTTGTAGGCTCAAAATTTCAACATCATATTTGTTTTTGATCTTTTCTATTTCTAGAAGTTCATCAATTGCTAACTGGTACTTTTTTTCATCAAAATACGTCCTTCCTCTATAAAACTTTAGGAATAAATCCAGACTCTCGTGTCCAACACGTTTTTTCATTATTTCCTCAGCTTCATCTAAAAGCTTATGACTTTTTTCATATTCTTTTTTATCTCTGGCAATTTCTGCAAAAGACGATAAAAAATGGACTTCATCGATGGAATCTCGCTTATCAACTTTTATAGCAGCACCTTTTTCACAATAAATAATTGCAGCATCAAAATCTTCAAGATATGTATATACACCACACAAATTTAGGTAGATTTCTAATTCTTCTTGTGCAGTTACTAAACTCGGATCTTCTTTAATTTCTTCAATGATTTCGAGAAAAAGTTCAATCGCGCCAATTCTATCATACGCTTGCATTCTTACCAAAGCAATATTGCTTTTTACAAAGATTTCTCTTTTTTTATTCTTTTCTTTTTTTGCTATGCTAAGAGCTTCGTAATACGATTTTAAAGCAAGTTCATGGTTTGTTAAATCGAAATGAACATTTCCTTTTCGTAATAATCCTAAGTAAAGTATACTATCGTTTTTTAGTTCTCTAGCGATTTTAATTCCCTTAGTTAATAATGATAATTCTTTATCTGTGTTTCCTGTTGCTTTTTCCCAAACTGCAAGTGTTACATATGCTCCCGCTATTTCTTCTTGCCTTTCAGAACTTATATATACATTTTCGATATTGTTAGCTATAATACTTGCTTTTAAGGAATCTTTCCCTTTTTCTACATATAACTCCAAAGCAAGAGAACGCAATGGTTTCCCTTTTAAAGAGTTTTTGTACGCAATAGTATCTAATTTTGTAGTTTTAGTGGTATCATCTTGTGCTAACGCAGTAAACGTTATATAATATATAAGAATGTACAGAAGTAGTGTTCTGCATTTTTTAAAGGGAAATGTATACATAAATTTGGGTAGTAGTTCTTTGGTTATTCGTCTCAAAAGTAACGAATTTTATAACATTTGATTGTGTGAAAAAGCTTGATTATTTATTTTTTTGGAATTACAAATTTGAAAGTAGTATGTTTTTGCACAACACTTTCTACCCAAATCTTACCATCATTACGTTCTAAGATTTTCTTTACCAATGCCAAACCGATTCCTATAGAATTTCCTTTAGCATTTGCATCTAGTTTTTGAAATAACTGAAATATTTTTTCATGATATTGTGGCGCAATTCCTGGACCATTGTCACGTACAGAAAACTGAACACCTTCGTTAACAAACTCATAATCAATAGAAATCTTCACCGTTTCTTTATCGTTGTGTTTAATAGCGTTTTGAATGAGATTTTGAAATAGTTGTAATAGTTGTGATTCATTAAACGCTATTTTTGGCAACTTTTTTTCTATGGTAATTTGAATATTTTCTTTGGCGTTTACAGAAATAATTCTCTCTAACAACTGCTGTACATCAATTGTTTTTATGCTTCTTTCCGTGTCCATTTGTAAAGAGTAATTTAAAATTCCCTCCACCAATAAATCCATTTGTGTTATTTGCTCTTTAATCAATTCTAAACTTTTGTTAGCTTCTTCATCTAAACCATTATCGTCATCATCCGTAAGCCAATCTGTCAACGTATACATATTCCGCAACGGACGTTTTAAATCGTGTGAAACTACATAGGCAAATTCTTCTAAATCCTTGTTTTTTCGCAATAATTCTTTGGCTCTGTTTTCAATAGCGAGCGTTCGTTGTTTTACGGTATCTTCTAAATTAATATTGATAAATTCTAACTTTTTTCGGTATCTGATAAAACCATTCATTACCAAAAAAGAAAATACAAAAATAGTTCCTAACGATAGTAAAATAGCACTTTCCGCTATGCTGTCCAATTCAGAATTAAACACATGATATGACAAGTGTATTAACTCAGAAGCACTGTAAACTAAGACCAATGTTCGATTGCTTAATAACAACACAGAACCAAAAATAAACACGTAAGTAACTAATAAAAAGTCCAACGAAAAGTTATTTAAGCCTGTTGCATAGGTTAAGTAATGCTGAAATGCTAACGTGGAAATAAACACATACCAGCCATATTGAGAAGTGATGGATTCCTTTTTTAGATACGGCAATACGCCAACAATTAAAAATACAACAGCAAAGATGATGTTTCCATGAAAAGGCATGATCAAATCTGGATTGTAATATTTCATAACTTCCAGATATATAAATGTGCTCGGCGCGCCAAGAATAAGCGTTAAACTGCTATTCTTAATTTCGAAAGGTTCGAGCCTTCCTAACGCTTTGAGGAAATTTATAATCATATGGTTAAAAAAAGCAAACTGCTTTTAGAAAAGACTTTAAAGTTTGTGCTTTCACTATTAATTTTGAATGGTAAAAAAGAATGTTGTCCCTTTTCCAATTTCACTTTCAACAAATATTTCTCCACCATTTCGTTCTATAATTTTTTTGACCAATGCCAAGCCAATTCCAACAGAATCAACTTCAGTTTCTACTTGTAATTTTTGAAATAGTTCAAATATTTTATTGAAATACTTTTCTTCAATACCAGGACCATTGTCGCGAATTGAAAATTGATGTACATCATCAATCAACTCATAATTAATATGAATTTCTACTTCTTCTTTGTCATTATGCTTAATGGCATTTTGAATCAGATTTTGAAAAACTTGTAACAATTGTGATTCATTAAACTTAACTTTTGGCAACTTATCTTCGAGCTTAATTTTGACGTTTTCACGAGAGTTTACCGTAATAATTCGTTCTACCAATGTTTGTGCATCCACAATTTTAGCTACTTGATCTGTGTCCATTTGCAAAGAATAATTTAAAATTCCTTCCACCAACAAATCCATTTGTGTCACTTGTTCTTTGATCAATCGGAGACTTCTATTTGTATCCTTGTTTAAATTGTGCGATTCATCTTCCGTAAGCCAATCTGTCAATGTATATATGTTTCGTAACGGACGTTTTAAATCGTGTGAAACGACATAAGCAAACTCTTCTAAATCTTTGTTTTTTCGCAACAATTCTTTGGCTCTATTTTCAAGATCAAGCGTACGTTGTTGAATACGATCTTCCAAATCTGCATTGACCGATTCTAGCTTTTTTCGATATCGAATTAACCCATTCATCACTAAAAAGGAGAAAATAAATATTGTGCTCATGGAAACCAAAATGGCACTTTCGGACATTCGATCTAAGTCTGAATAATACACACGATACGACAAATGAATCAACTGTGAAGCACTGAATAATATGACCAAAAGTCGATTGCTCAATAATAATACCGAACCAAATATAAATACATAGGTTACCAATAAATAATCGAGTGAAAAATTATTTAACGCCGTAGTATACGTCAAGTAATATTGAAAAATGATCAATGTCCAAAACACAATCCAGCCATAAATTTCATTCAAAAATTTACTTTTTACATAGGGCACTAAACCTACCAACATAAACAATGCGGTAAACACTTCTTGTCCGTGATACGGAATGATTAATCCTGGATTGTAATACAGCATAAACATCACATATATATACGTACTTGGTGACGCTAAGCAGAATGTGAAGCTACTGTTTTTTATTTCGAAAGGTTCTAATCTTCCAATATCTCTGAGATATTTGAAAATCTTATTCAAGCAATACTTTTTTTAAAATTATAAGATTTTAAAGTTATGGAAATCATCCAAATAATCAAGTGTAATAAAATGATTTTTATTTGTGTACTATCTTTTTTTTATTTTACTTTGTATTTCAAAGTACTTTAAATATGACTTCATCAGACTACTTAAATGATATTAAAGAGATTAAAAATCTCATGAATAAATCGTCTCGATTCATCTCATTAAGCGGACTTTCGGGCATCATGGCAGGAATTTACGCGTTGATTGGCGCTTGGTTTGCACGACAAGAAATTGGAAAAGTATATGGTCTTAAAAGAGGAACAGCATACGTTAGTTCGAATGAAATTACCATCAAATTATTAGCCATTGCAGCCATCGTAATTATTTTAGCAGTTGTGACAGGAATTATTTTGACACAACGAAAAGCACGAAAAAATGGAGAGCAGATTTTTGATAAAACTGCTATTAAGTTATTAATCAACTTTCTGATTCCGTTGGCAACTGGAGGAATTTTAGCCTTAATTATTTTACAAAAAGGGTTTATTGGCTTGATTGCTCCTATTACACTTATATTTTACGGTTTGGCTTGTGTAAACGCGAGTAAATTTACACTTGGACATGTAAAATTTTTAGGCTTTGCCAATATTATTTTAGGATTAGTTGCCACTCAATATGTTGGGTATGGTTTATACTTTTGGGCAATAGGATTTGGAGTATTTCACATCATTTATGGCGGATTGATGTACGTATTAGTTGAAAGAACTACTAAATAAACACTGTGAGCATCATTACAAACATAAATAAAGCTTTTGATCACCGAATTCGTTTGGGCATTATGTCCATTTTGATGGTAAACGAGTTTGCCGATTTTAAAATGCTAAAAGAGTTGCTTTCTATCACCGACGGAAACTTGGCAAGTCATGCAAAAGCATTGGAAAAAGTTGAATATATTAAGGTAGAAAAGCAATTTATAGGACGAAAACCAAATACACGTTACAGCGCTACACAGTTGGGAAAATTAGCGTTTAAAAAACACATTGAAGCCTTGGAACAACTCATTAAAAAAAGTGAATCATGAAGCTACAAACGAATACTTCATTTTTTAACTCGAATACTAATTCAATACAAACACATACTAAATACTTATGATATATCACATTCAAAATATAGAAATTTGTTCAACTCAAATGTTTAGGAAACACTCCTAACCCACAATAACACGCTATTTTTTTACACATATACTTTGAAATTCAAAGTACTTTTAAACAAAGAAAAACATGGAACACCAAACAGAAAACTACAGAAACAATAAAGGCAAGTTTAGCACTTGGATGAAAACTTCAATTACCGCGCGCATGGCAATGATGGGCGCATTAATTTTACTATTAATGATTCCGCTTACGCTGATTCAAAAACTGATTAAAGAACGTGAATTTCGTCAACAAGATGTCGTTGAAGAGATTAATGACGGTTGGGGAAATTCAATTTTATTATATGGTCCAATTTTGAAAGTTCCGTATAAAACCTATGAAGAAACGGTAAAGTATGACGCAGAAACAGAACAAACGTATAAAGAGAAACGTACGATTTTAAAGCATGCTTTCTTCTTCCCGAAAAAGTTAAATTTTAATGCTGACGTAAAAGCTTCTCCGAAAAAGCGAAACAATTTTGAATCGGCTGTATTTACCGCAAATATTGTTGCCTCTGGAAATTTTGAAATACCTGATTTTTCATCAAAATCGATTACAGATGAAGATATCGTTTGGGAAAAAGCAACGTTACTGATTAAAACCACCAATTTAAAAGGATTGAAGAGTGAAGTTGCGCTCAACTTAAACGGAACTACGTACGGATTTGAAACTAATTTTAGTGCAAACAATTCGTATAAAAACAGTTTGAACGAACTCGAAAGTTCATTTTTAGCAGTGAAAGATGTTCCGAAAGCAGGAGAAAGTTCATTCAATTTTAGCCTAACGTACAACGGAAGTGAAAGCATTCAGTTTATTCCAATTGGAAAGATTACTGATGTAAAAATGACCTCTGATTGGCAAGATCCAAGTCATATTGGAAATTTTATTACACAAGACGAACACGAAACCGAAAACGGCGGATTTGAAGCAAATTGGCGAATTTTGAACACAAATCGTTCATTTTCACAACAGTTTTTTAAAGCATTGCCACAACTTTATGAATTTTCATTCGGAACAAAATTTATCATTCCATTGGACGAATATCAAAAGAGTGAACGCGCCGCAAAGTATGGTTTTCTAGTAATCGGATTGACGTTTTTAGTGTTTTTCCTAATTCAAACATTGAGCAAAATAAATATTCATCCGTTTCAGTATTTAATGATCGGAATTGCACTCGTGATGTTTTACACGTTGTTGATTTCCATTTCGGAACATAGTAGCTTCTTAAAAGCGTATCTCATTGCAGGAATTGCGGTTATTGTCATGATTACATTGTATTCAAAATCGATTTTAAAAAACTGGAAATTCCCGCTGTTTATCGGCGTTTCGTTAACGGCTTTATACGGATTCATTTTTGTAATCATTCAGTTAGAAAGTTATGCACTTTTAGTCGGAAGTATTGGATTATTTGTCATTTTAGGATTGGTCATGTTTGTATCACGAAAAATCGATTGGGGATTTGAAGATCAACCAGCTACAGCAACAGAATAGCTAAAAATGTATCTCGACTGCGCTCGATATGACAATTCATAAACTTATAAACCTAAAAACTATCAAATCAATGTAGTTAGTCGGTTAGTTTGGTGAGAGACGATTCCTGACTTCTTGGAAGTCGAACACTGAGAAGTTCAGGTTTCGTTTTTAAAACAATTCAACTTTAATTTCAATTTCAAAAATATGAACATTCAATTTTTATATAAATTATTACAAACCGCCAAAATCACAGCAATTTTGAGTTTTCTAGGCGGTACTTTTTTGCTGATTTTATATCTCTATTTTTCAGGATCGAGAACAATTTTAAGCTTAGGTGTTTTTTATGCACTTTTCGCATTAATGGTAAATAGTATTTTATTTTTTACCCTTTTTATCACATTGAAGCACAGCGAAATTAAACGTAAAAAGATTGTAAAATCATTGCTATTGATGATTGTCAATATTCCGATTGGCTGTTTTTATATCTTGGCAGTTTCGTCCTATACTTTATAATTGTTGAGATGAAAAAAACAATCTTTAAACTTAGTTTTCTGTTGCTTTTGGTCTTGGCACTAAAAGCCGTTTACAGCGCAAGCACGTTGGAACAGTTGCGCTATTTTATGTTGCCCATGATTCCTTTTATCGAATTGTTTTCGCAAACAACTTTTCAATGGATTCCTGAAGTTGGCTATAGTTCTCCTTTACATATTGTTATTGAAAAATCGTGTGCAGGCGGGAATTTTTTCATCATATGTTTTGCTTTTTTAAGTTTCAAAATGTGGAAGTTTCAACCGTTTTTACAGTTTTTATTTCGAATCTTTTTAGTAGGAATTTGCAGCTATTTCATCATGATTTTTGCCAATACTGCACGAATTGTAAGCGCTATAAAACTTACCGAATGGAAAGTAACCGAAACATTTATTGATCCTAAAACTGCCCATTTGGCACTTGGTTGCATTCTGTACATATTGATACTTCTTTTTATGAATCATTTTATTTCTTCAAATTATGCCAAAGTTCAAACTACATAAATCGTTAGCGTATGTTGTCACGGTGCTGTTGCTTCAAATTATCTTAGGATTTTTGTTGTACACTGCCTTCAATTCGCCAACAGGAAATTCCTTTACTTGGTCGTCTATTGTCAATTATTGGTTGCTTTTGTTAGTAGCTACTGCCGGATTGGTATATGCGCAGGTGACTGAAAGACTCAAAAGTTGGATTTTACCATGTTTCATTACTATTGGATACTTATTTTTTATACTTTTTCTATTAAATACGGATCTTTTTAAAAGAATTCCACGTATAAAATCGACCAGTATTAATTATGAATTGATTCCGTTGTATTTTACGATTCCTGGTATTTTTCATGCCATGTTAGATTTGATTCTGACCTATTTTAAACCTGATGGTAAGCTTTCTTCAAACCTTAAAAATTTCTTTTTTGCCATTTCGGTTCCTATTGGTTTGTATCTTTTTACCATAATTTTAATTCCACTCATCAGAGGTGCGCATCATATCAGTTTTAGATTTGATGGATTTTTAGTTCAAGCGATTATTTGCATTGCTATTGCGGCGTTTTTGTTCTTCTTTTTACGAATCATTTTAGGAAATATTATTGGACGGAATTTAAAAGGAAATCACACATTTATGGTATTGCTATTTGGATTGTTGCTTCCGATTCTTGGAATAATTTTAAGCACAGAATTTCAACTGTTTGGTGATTTCAATTTTATATTGATTTATGTTGCCGTTGTCGGAAATGCCATTGGTTTGTTTCTACTTTTAGAAAAGTCAACCGTGAAGAAATTTATTGGCTTCTTATTGGCGTGTTTTGGACTTCCGTACGTGTTGTACTTTTTTATTGTGTTCTTGCCGTACATTCCACTTTCATTTATCGCATTGATCGTACTTGGTGCTGGAATTGTAATGCTAACTCCGTCGGTTTTACTTCTTATACAATGGAACGTAATGTCTAAAAATATTGTTCCTATTTTAAAAATATATGGGAAGGAAAAAGTAGTGTCATTAGGTATTTTCTGTTTTTTGATATTGCCGATTTCATTTGTATTATTTTGCCATAATCATAAAGTATTGCTTAAAGATGTTATTGCTGAAACAGAATATTTTGATGCTAGCAATCATGAATATCAAGATTTTGATATTGATAAATTAGCATACATTTTTCATCAAATGGAAAAGAATCGCCGTAGACTTTCGTTTAATTCTCCTGAGAAACGATTGCCTTTGTTGTCTATTTATTATGATTGGTATGTCTTTGATAATTTACAATTGTCACGTAAAAAAGCGGCAGAAATTGATCGTTTATTTTTGGGCGATAAAACCTATACGTTTTCAGGATATCGTCCGCCAGAAACCTTAACCGCTTCTGTAAAATACACATATACAACCGAGTATGATAAAGCTAGCGATTTTTATAAAACACAGATTGATTTTGCCATTACAAATTTGGATAATGTGGGTATGCGTGAGTTTCGTTCAGAGTTTAGTTTGCCAAAAGACGTTTTTATTAGTGATTACTATTTAGATATTGGCGAAGAACGCGTTCATGGAATTTTAGCTGAAAAAAGTGCCGCCAATTGGATTTATGAGCAAATTACGAGTCAACGTCGCGATCCTGGAATCTTACAATATGTATATGGAAATGTACTTTCTTTAAAGGTGTATCCGTTTTTAAAAAATGAAACGCGTACAACTGGTTTTACACTTCATCATAGAAATCCTGTCCATTTTACAATAAACGAAACGCCTGTTGCTATTGACGTAACGCCATTGTCGCAACATGTAATTGAAATTGCCTCCAATGCTTTTTATATTCCTGCGAAAGTAAAACTTGATTTGCCAAAAGTAAGTGCGCCAATTCAGTATTATTTTTTAGTTGACAATACGCGCGAAGGCGAAATACAACGAGCACAGTTTGAAGAAGATTATAAAAATCTAGATGCGAAGATGAAGGAAAATGCACAGATTTTATATGTGGATGCAGATGTAAATTGGGGAAAGCCAACAACGCCCAAAAAGTCAGGTTTTAATCTGCTGAAAGCTGTTTCGCAGATTCAATATATGCATCAAGATAAAAAGACAATTCCGTTTGTGGTCGTGTATGCTGCCAATATGAATCGTTTTTATGGAAAGTATACACATTGGGAATTGAAACATCAATTTCCGTATGATAATTTTGTGGAATATGGCGCTTGGAATCAGCAAGCAGTTTCTGCATTGGAATTTGTAGCATTTACCAGAAATGGGAAATCGCATTATGTACCCAATGACAATTTGCCTTCGTTGATTTCTTTTGATGAAACTGACGAATTTTCTATGCAACCAACTTCTAATTCGTATTTGAATGCGCTACAATTGCGATTGTTTCACGATGTAAATGATTTGAATCCGAAACGAAAACGAACACGTTGGTTAGACGGTTTACGCCAGAGTTTTTCACAGAATATTTTAACGCATAGCACAACGTATATTTCACTTGAAAACAAAGCTCAGGAAGAACGTTTGCTAAAAAGGCAAGAAGAAATTATGAGTGCTTCACATTCAGACGAAGCAGGAACAGAAATGCGACAGATGAGCGAACCATATTTCTGGATATTACTTCTGCTCTTTTTTGTGTATATCGGACGACAACAATTTTTACAACATAAAAACTCTAAAATTATATGAATTTACAAGGTTATCAATTGAATCAGTTTTTACTACTGAATAGTCTATTTTGCGTTTTAATGGTATTGTTTCGCGTGTATGTAACAGGAAGTTTGTTTTACAGTTTCCTGATTTGGAATTTGTTTTTAGCAGGCATTCCCTATTTTATTTCTTCTGCATTAGCAAAAACTGTTTGGCTAAAAAAACAAGCATTGGTATTATTGGTTGTTTTAGGAATTTGGTTGTTATTTTTACCCAATGCGCCATACCTCATCACCGATTTGATGCATTTGCGACATGCAAAATCGTCATTGTCGTGGCTTGATCCTTTTATGTTATTTGCTTTTGCTTGGAATGGTTTGATTTTAGGCTTGTTATCTATGCATCAAGTATTTCACATTTTGATTGAGAAATGGAATCGTGCCGTTGCCAAACGTTTGTTATTCGGCGTTGTATTTTTGTGTGGTTTTGGTATTTATTTGGGAAGATTTCAACGTTGGAATTCATGGGAATTATTTAGTGATCCTATTATTTTATTGAAAGATTGTTTCCGAAGCATTTCAGATCCGATATACAGAATTAGAACTTTAGGAATTACCTTAGGTTTTGGAACGTTTTTGTGGATTTTATTTTTGACAACAACGTCTTTTTTCAGCATAAAAAAAGCATCTCGTGAATGAGATGCTTTCTATTTTTTTATATTGTTTTTATTCCATTAACAACCTGAATCAACAATAAGATCAACTGTTCCTATTGAAAAACAACCACCGCTATTTATATTTTCCACTCTATAAAATATTGTTTGTGAAGTGTTAATATTTGTATATGGACTTACGAGCGGGTTTACTTGTGTATTTGCATCTTGCACTGTTTCGTAATATGTAACAATGATTTCAGCAGGATTTTGATTTTGTATAATTTGCGCATCCAATTGTATCAAAGAAAAAGTTGCAATACCATCACCATTGCCATCACAAGCTGTAAGACTTAATCCTGCAGGTGCAGAAGGTATTGGATATAATACGATGACTAATGTAGCTACTTGTATGACACCTTGATCATCAATTCTAACATAAAAAATATCTCCATCTGAAACTTGAACCGCCAGATTTATTGAATTTAAGTTCGCATCAGCATCAGCTAGTGTGTAATGATAACTTACGTTTGCTATACCTACAGAATAATAACCATCCATGGTTGATAGATCAATAATAGCTGATCCGCTTCCATCGTCACAGGATTCTAGTGTACCCGTTTGCGGGAAGTTTCCATTGTTGTCATTATCATAGATAGCTACTGTTCCCTGCACGGTTGTGTTACTTGTATTTCCACTTGTTACCGTTCCACTCACTGTAAATTCTTCCAAAGATTCCACAATTGAATCATCTATAATTGGAATAGGAATTGTTGCAGAGAGGCTTCCTGAAGGAATAGTTATTGTAAGAGCAGTTGCAGTATAATCATCAGGGCTAATTGCTGTACCGTCAGTGGTAGTCATATTGATTGTTGTATCCGTATTACTCGCATAATTTAAAAAGACATGCATATTAGCGGTTCCTACACCTTCATCTACAGAAGCTATATGTGTTATTGATAGTTCTGGCATAAAAGGATCACTAGGATCGTTAGGATCACTTGTTCCGTTTGGCACTTGACCTGTACTTGGATTGTCAATTCCTGTGGTTTCTTCACAATCTGTTAGCCCATCGCCATCACTATCTTCATAACTCCAATATAGATATAGTTCTCCAATAGCAGTTTGTCCTGTTGCATTGTTTGTAGCTACTACAAAAACCATTTGTGTATTTCCTACTAAATCTGCAATTGACACTCCAAATGGAGAATTTAAAGGACTTGTTTGCGCTGTTGCATCGGCTTGTGTAAGATAGAATTCGTAAGTATGTAAATCGTTTCCAAATTGTGTTGCTGCTGCAACTAAATCGAATTGAACAGGATCACAACCAACTCCTAATGCTTCAGCGGTAAAAGCTAGTACATCTATCGGATCTAAGTAGTCAGGAATTTGATCTCCGTCACTATCATCATTTGTCGGATCGTTATCTCCATCATAGTCTTCATCAGCTGTATTAATTCCGTCGCCGTCGTCATCTGCATCTTGATAGTTTGGAATTCCATCATTATCAGTATCATCATTAGACAAGTCGTTATCGCCATTTACATCTTCAAACGAATCAAAAATACCATCGCCATCCGTATCTACAAATCCTGTACATGAACTCAACGCTCCTAAATCAACTGTAATTTCTCCGCTGAACGTTCCTGTAGTGACATCTGTAACTTGATTGTTGGCAATATCAATTCCTTTTATAGAATAATTTAATGATCCGCAATACGTAATCGTGTAATCAAATGTACCATCTGTTACAGGAATGATTAAGGTTTGACTGTCTAAGAAAAGTTGCAAATAACCATCTGTTACATTGTTTCCGTCACACGTCACAAAAGTCCCTGTAAGCGTTGTGGCATTTTGGTTTGTATCACTAACAACGATAGTTGTAGTTGTATCGTTGGTAAACGGACCGATAGTTGTTGTAAATGGTTCGCCTGTACAAGAAATATTTGGCACTGTAACAATGAGTTCTTCTCCAGAAGGAACCAAACCACATTCTAAGCCATTACCGTTTGTATATCCGTACGTTCCTGTAGTGTTTAATAGTGAAGAATATAAATCTACAGGTGTGTATGGCATTGGATCTCCTTCTTCATCTATCAATTCGATACATAAATATATTGAAGGATAAGGATAGTCATAGTTCCAAAATGTGAAGTGACTAACATCTCCAACATATTTGTTGCCTTGTAATGTAGCTTCGCCTTCTTCAACCCAATATCCTTCTATTTCATCAAAATACCATAGTGGAATTGTAGCTGGCGGATTGGAAGCATTTGCCGCTAATGGCATTGAAATTTGTGATGCACTTCCGTCTGCGAGTTGTAATTCTTCTCCTGTACCACTTTTTAGCTCAACCGCTAACATTCCATAGGTTTCTAAAGCCACTGCGCCTCCACTAGCATTTTGTGCAAATAACATTCCTGGCATCATGGTTTGCATATTAGCATCATCTGGACTTAAGTGTTTTAAGACTACTTTTACTTCTCCCGAATAGGCTGAACCATCTGCTTTCGTGTAGTTTCCATCAAAAGTTACTTCTGTTCCATTTGAAAGATTTACAGTAGCTTGCTCACCAGTGTTTATGGTAGCAATGATATCTTCTTTTAATAACATTATTTCTACCCGATTGACTTCTGAAGCTGAAGGTGCCAATGCTCTTGAACCTGCAATGTATCCATCTTTTTCAGCAGTGATGTACGCAAATTTTTCATATGCTGATGCAGCATCGACAGAGAATATTCCAAAAAGATCGGTAGTTGTGGTTGTATTTCCAATACGAATTGTAGCACCTTGTACAGGTTCTTTTTGTTCGTTTACAACGCGACCTAGAAAGCGTGCGGTAATTGCGGTTCCGAAGTTTTCTTCAAAGTTGCTATTTATTTGAGGATCTTCGGTTTCTGTAGTGATAGCATTGTCGTCATTCTCGCAAGAGAAAAAACTCAGTACCACAATACAAGAAAGTATTGAAATAATTTTTTTCATGAGTAGTCGGTTTAGTTATTTAACTATATAACAACTAAACTTTTAAAACTCCTACAAATTATATGTCATTACTTATGATTCGCCATCCACATAATCCTGTAAATAGGCATAGCGTTCTGCGAGTTTTCCATCAGAAGTTGTCATTTTAGCTCTTGCTAATACACCATCTTTATCGCCATTGTAAAACGCAGGAATTACATGTTGTAAAAACATTTCTCCAAAGCCTTCACTTGCATCTTTCGGAAGTTCGCACGGAAGGTTGTCAACTGCCATAACTGTGATTGCATTTTCTGCATCAAAAGCGACTTCTTGTTCTGTTTGCGGATCATAACCATAGAAAGGATCAGCAATGGTTGAAGGTCTGATTGTACTTGCCACAGGACCATCAATATCGCATGAAATATCAGCAATTAAATTAATTTTGAATTCAGGATGTTTGGCATCTTCTCTTGTGAAAAGATATGGAGCACCATCGCCATAAAAGTGTCCTGCAATGAAGAAATCGGTCACTTTTGCATACGGCATAAAGTTGCTCTCGTAACCGCTTGGATCTTTGTAAAATTCAAATTTATCTCCAGCTTTTCCATCAGTACGTTTGTTGTATTCCATGACATCAATCATACAATAGACAGGTTCTGTAAAGTCAGCAGTTAAATACACTGTATCAGTCACTTCTTTGATTCCTAAGTGATCTAAAATTTCTTTAGCTCCATAGGCAACTTTTCCTGTTCCAGAGAGTATTATTTTTATATTTGGAATGGTAATTTTGTCTAATTCTTTCTTCACAGCAGCTAAATCTGCAAGGTGTTCTACTTTTGGCAATTTGAATAAACCATCGCGTAAGCCCAATGCGCGAAAACCATTGTACGCACCAACTAAACCTGCATAACGTCCGAAACCTATTAAACGTCCACCATTGTCTTTTGTAATGACTTCATGATCGTACATTTCAATATTTTTGGCTAACATTGCTTGTAGCAACTTACGATTGTATGGTTGTTTTTTGATGGTATGTGAAAAGTAAAAGTATTTTTTATTTGGAATTAAATGGTCAATTGGCACTTCTTTGACACCAATCATAACGTCACAATCAGATACATCATTTGTTACTTCGAATCCTTTTTCCGCGTAAGCGTCGTCAGAAAACACTCGAATATCGGAAGCTTCAACTTTAAAAGTGGCTTCTGGAAATTGTAGGTTGGCTTCTGCTAATTTTTCTGGAGAAAACACTACGCGTCGGTCTGGCGGATTTTTACGTTCTTTTATGATGGCGAATTTCATGGGCTTTTTTTAATATAATCAGTAATAATAGGAACTGACAGATTGTGTTTGGTATATTTTTTGCTCTAAAATAATAGTATTTGGAACAAAAAACACAAAGCTATTAAAATTTGTGCTATTTTTGCTTTCCTTTTTACGATTTAAAAGTAAAAGTTCTTAAACATATTGGGGTCGACTGGTTTTGACAGCGAGTCGAATTGGAGTGTAAGCACGTCGAGCGCTGAGACATAGCTCGTAAATCTCATATTTCACACTTTTTAAATGGCGAAAATAACTACGCTTTAGCTGCCTAATCTGAATTATAGTAAGATAAGCCCAGTTTCCGTTAGACGGAAAAGCTGAATGTCTCCCGGTAGCCCTTGTTGATGGCGACCGATTTAGAGACACCATAAAAGTCAACATCGAAATTACGTAACTTCGCCGTAATTTTTACAACTAAGAAGATAAGCTATTAGTAGGCGGTTTTTGGTCAGCTAATAGTCGAAAACTAAACAAGAACTAAGCGTGTAGAAAGCATTTTAATTGCTTGTTTGGACGAGAGTTCGATTCTCTCCGACTCCACAAATAACGCTCTAAAGTATTTATTTAGGGCGTTTTTTATTTTAAATAGTATCACAATAGCTGCTGCTTCAAATTCTGCAAAAAAACCTTATTACAAATTTCCTACAGTAAAATTAGTAGTACATATATATTCTAATTCCTGATATTCTAAAACGTATAAGCATAGAGTTTTTAGTATTTCTTGGTTATCTTATTTGATTATTAATTTTAAACTATGAAAAAACAAAACACTAAAAATTAACAAATTGAGCGTTTCTGATACGAATCCCAAACTCATTAAAGGAGGTTTACATAAAAGTGACTCGACAGAATTTTCAGAATGCTGTGCACAAAGAGAAATATAATCTACAGCGAACTTCGGTTCGCTTTTCTTTTGCCATATGATTTTGTACATTTCTAAATTGAAAATACAGACAAAACGCATACATGAAAAAATATATATTCATTCTCATTGCAATTATCCTTATAAGTTGTGACTTTAAAGAGAAACCACAAGAAAAATCTACGGAAGCAGCAAAAATCAACGAAGTCACGGTTGCCTACAAAACTGATGCTGCTTTAGGCGAAGGCGCTTTTTGGAATCATGAAACCAACGAATTGTACTGGATTGATATTGAAGGGAAAACAGCACATATATTTAATCCGAAAACAACAGAAAATCGCTCGTTTCCAACTGCTTCACATATTGGTACTATTGTCCCGAAAAACAAAAATGAAGCGCTCATTGCTTTGGTAGACGGAATTTACACAATGAATGTTCATACAGGCGAAACTACAGTATTTGCAGACATGAAAGCGCAATTAACAGGCTGTAGACTTAATGATGGAAAATGTGATCCAGCTGGAAGATTGTGGGTTGGCTCCATGAATTGGCAACAAGAAAAAGGAAAAGCAAAACTCTTCGCGATACAAAATAATGGTGCCGTTACTACAAAACTTGATAGTGTAACCATCTCAAATGGAATTGTTTGGACAAAGGATCAAAAAACCATGTATTATATTGATACGCCGACTTCTCAAATAAAAGCATACGATTATGACAATGCAACTGGTAATATTTCCAACGAACGTGTTGCGGTTCAAGTGTCATCAGATTTAGGTTTTCCTGACGGAATGGCGATTGATGCCGAAGATATGGTTTGGGTTGGTATGTGGAACGGAAATGCCGTTATTCGATTTAATCCAAAAACTGGAGAATTGCTTCAAAAAATAGAAGTTCCTGCGCACAATATTACATCATGTGCGTTTGGCGGCGATAATTTGGAAATACTTTATATCACTTCTGCAAAATTAGACATGACCAAAGAAGAAGCCGAAAAATATCCGCTTGCAGGTTCTATTTTTCAAGTACAGACAGGTGTAAAAGGTGTAAAAAGTGCTTTCTTTAACTAAAAAAAGTCACATAAATATGGATGCGTTCGTTAAAGAATAAGGCGAGTTGGATACTCGCCTTTCTTGTTATCTTATATTATACCAATTAAACAATAAAATTGGTATTATTTATGTGTAAACTTTAATTTCTTTTCAATTGATTCAATCATAATATTTGCAATGTCCAATCCTGTGGCATTCTCAATACCTTCCAATCCTGGAGAAGAATTTACTTCTAACAACAACGGACCTTTGTTCGATCGGATAATATCAACACCCGCAACAGGCAAACCAAGAATTTTTGCAGCTTTTATAGCTAATTTGCGTTCTTCCATAGTAATTTTAATTTTAGAAGCCGTTCCACCTTGATGAATGTTGGCTCTAAATTCTCCCTTGGCAGCTTGTCGTTGCATAGATGCCACAACTTTTCCATTCACTATAAAACAACGAATATCCTGTCCGTTAGCTTCTTTAATGAATTCCTGCACCAATATGTTCGTTTTAACACTTTTAAAAGCATTAATTACACTTTCTGCCGCTTTGCTCGTTTCTGCCAAAACCACACCTCTCCCTTGTGTACTTTCCAATAGTTTAATGATTAATGGAGCTCCATTTACCATTTGAATCAAATCTTTCGTGTCCAAAGGCGAGTTCGCAAATCCCGTAATAGGAATATGAATATCATGCTTCGCAAATAGTTGTGTAGCTTGCAGTTTGTCTCGTGATTGTGTAATAGCTTCCGAAGAGTTTAAACAATACGCGCCCATAGCATCAAATTGACGAATTAAAGCGCATGCATAAAATGTCAACGAAGGTTTTATTCTAGGAATAATAGCATCAAACTCATCGACAATATTTCCACCGCGATAACGAATTTGTGGCTCTTTTGCATCAAATTTCATGTATGCTTGTTCTACATTTAAAAACACCATTTCATGTCCTCTAGCAATTCCTGCTTCCATGATCCGTTTGTTGCTATACAAATTTGGATTACTCGCCAAAAGTGCAATTTTTAATCCTGATTTCTTTTTGATTAAATGTTTATACGCATCCTGAATATCCTCAGTAGTAAAGTCCGATTGTAAATACGTTTCAGAAGGATTCACGATAAAACGATTCATTAACGCTTCGCGCCCGAGCAACATTCTAAATTCCATTGCATCTCTATTGGCAAGCGTTACTTCAATCTCAAACGTATCTGCACCAACTGTAACTGCTGTTTTTATCACAAAACGCTCTTCCGAAATTCCGCTAGAACTTTTTATAATACGTCTATCATAAATTTTCGATTTACATTTGATAATGATACTGCGATTTTCCTGTATCGGATTGACTTCAAATTGAACCCAATCTTCATTACCTTCTTCTAATACTTTAATGTTATTGGCTTGTATAGAAGATGTTTTTGCACCTGAATCTACACGCGCTTTTATTGCTGGAATTTTTAGTGTATCAAACGTACACCATTCTTCACTTCCAACGATTTTTAATGTTGAACTCATTATATTTTATGTATTAATTTTTTTAAATTTTTTAAGAAAAGTTGCCTTTTTTCATGATAAATTATCGTCTCTCTTATCTGACGACATAAACCAAATTGTACGCTAAAAAACGAGGTTTCTCAAATACGAAAAGTAAATTCCTTACACGGCATACATGTACTTTGTGGTACGTACTTTATAGTACATTTTATTTCAGAAGTCAGCCTGAGAATTCGGCGTCTACAATAGAAAACAACTGTTGGAGTAGACTTCTTTATGCTCCTAAGTCCGAATTTTAAAAAAGTGTTCATTTATATAGGCAATGCGCTTCATATGTGAACGCATTTACAAAGCAAACATAGTAAAAAAATAGATGGAAAAAACTTTTTTTATTTTTTTTGAAAAAAAATTACAACTTGGCTAAAATCTCTTGTATTTCTGTGGCTTTAAAGTTTTTATCTAGATTGTCAATTGCCTCAAAATTACTTTTTGCTCGTTCAAAATTTTCATTTTTAAGCTCAATTAACGCCGCATACCAAAGCGTTTCTACCTGATAATCAAATGTGATACTTCTCAATGTTTCTAATTGCGCTAAAGCGAGATCGAACTTTTCCTGATTTAACAATGACATAGCGTAATAAAATCGGGTTGTAGGATTTTTATCGGTCTTTAAAATAGTATTAAAAATCTTCTCTGCGGTTGCGTAATCGGCACTTTCATAGGCTTTAAACGCTTCAAATTGCACATGTTGTTCATTTTCTCCTCTAGTTACAGGAAGATATGTATTTGGGCAAATTTCAAAATACGAATCATACATATTTCC
The DNA here is from genome assembly GCF_001005315.1 of Kordia jejudonensis. Classification (GTDB taxonomy): domain Bacteria; phylum Bacteroidota; class Bacteroidia; order Flavobacteriales; family Flavobacteriaceae; genus Kordia; species Kordia jejudonensis. Next base: position 76,518 of record NZ_LBMG01000024.1, on the reverse strand, counting down.
ATCTGAACGTAATGCATTGATCGTTAAAAACATTCCAACAATAAACACGGCAGCAATTGCCATTTTACGAAAATGAAGTTGAAAAAAATTGCGTGTTTTTGCAGTAGTTTCTAGCGCATCAATAGCTTGCAAACGTTGCTTAATTTCATTGCTTTTAGAAAGTTGAAACGCCATGGCTACTTCTTGATACGTTTCGTAGGCTTCTCTAAATTCGGCATCGGTTTCTAACAACGTTTCAAAACGTGCTTTCTCTGTATCAGACAAGCGATTGGCAATATAATCTTGTATAAATTCTTCTTTCTGCATTACTTAATTTTAAATAACGATTTTAAACGTTTCAAACATCTCGATTTATGACTTCTTACTGTATTTCCATCTTTATAATCTGTTAACGCTACAATTTCATCCACAGTTAAATTTCGATAGTAAAACAATTCCAATACTTTCCGACAACTTTCTGAAAGCTGATTCAAATTTTTACTCAATGCAATTGACTGTTCAGATCGCGACATAGCTGCTACTTCAATCTCCGTATAGGTTTCTTCTTGAGTTTCTGTGTGAATGTATTTAGCTTCTTCTTTTAATTTCTTCAAAATTTTAAACTTTCCAATGCCAAACAAATAGGTTTTTATAGAGCTTGACGTAATTACTAACTGCGATGACACAAAATTATGATGCATGGCAATAATGGAATCTTGATAAATATCCAATGCAAGATCACTAACCAAACCATACTTCTTTGCATAATTTAGAAACTCAGTTTTGTATTGTACATATATAGTTTCTAATGCCTTCTTATCATCAGATCGTAATAAATCTTGCAATGCGGCATCTGTACTATTTCTACTCATTAGTTACGTAAGAAATTAAAATATTAACAATGGAATGAAAAAAATTTAGGGTAGCTGTTAATATTAAGCTTGTTAAAGATACAAAAGGATAAACAAACACATTTACTATGAAACATAAATTACGCATAATACTAGCTATTTTCTGTTTGATTTCATTTCAAAATGCTGAAGCTCAATTATTTAAAAAAATGAAGCAACGCGCAAAAGAAAAAGCAAAAGAACTTGAAAATAAAGTAGTTAACAAAGCTGAAAAAGAAGTAGATAAAACGATTGATAATGCCATTGAAGGTAAAAATGATCCGAATGCGGGAAAACCTACGATAAAGAAAAACAAAAAAGACTTTGGCGATGTCATCATAAAACATTCTAAAAAATACGGAAGTGTTCAAATTTCGGAAGCTAGTCAAATAAAAGTTACGAAAACCAATTCGGGTTATACCATTACTGGAAATTGGTGGTCGCATGAAGCAGATATTTATGATGGTTTTACAATCAACATTAAAACAGATAAAAATCTAAAACACGATACAGAAGAAGCTAAAAACGGCGATCGATTGGTATTTAATATTCCTGAAGAAGCATCACTAAGTCTTGGTTACGATCCGCAATTACCATATAATAAAAAAGCAGACAATGGCTTCAAACGTGCCGTTACAGACGACTATCAAAACTATGATGTGTCAAAAGGAGAAGTGAGTATTGATGTCCTTACGGATGATAACATTCAGATTAGTTTTTCAGGAATGGTCACCTTACGGGAAGTTATTCGAAAAGCAACTACAGATGATTTTTCAGAAACCTTTTATGAAGCGTCTATCACGGGCGCATTTGATGGAGAAACCCCTAAATTTATCAACAATGAATCGGTTGTTAAAAATGAAAAAAGTACTCAAAACGAACCTACTTGGAACGGCAATAATACAAATTCAGATTCAACTTCCGCAACACCAGACATCTACAACTTTACATTTGAAACGATCACGAAAGTCACTGTTCCTGAACAAAATGCAACTTACAATATCGCATACCTCATCAATCCGAATGCCACCTATATTGGTATGAAAGTAGATATGAGTGAATATTCAGAAGAAGAAATAAATGGCGAATCTATCATTGTGATGGACAAAGGAAACACACACATTTTTGTAGAAACGGCTGGCATGAAAATGCGCATGTCTAACAAAATGATGGGACAGCAGCAAATGAGTAATCCAACGGATCAAATGGCGAATTATGATTATACAAAACTCAAAAAAACTGGAAATACAAAAACGATTCTTGGTGCAACTTGCTACGAATATGAAATGTCCGATAAAAATGTAAAAGTCAATTTTTGGGTAGCGCCAAGCATCAAATTATCAAATTGGTTCATGCAAAATGCAGATATTTTAGATGGATATATTATGGAATACACTGTACAATCCAATGAAGGAACGATGAAAAGTACAACCATTGCCATCAATGATAATATCAGTAAAACCATCAACCCGAAAGAATACAAAAAAATGTTTTAACCAAGAATCTAGCATCAATAGGTTTTCACAACTCAACGTATAACACAAATAATTTAAACAATGAAAAACTTACAACGTATTGCAATTACAACTATTATATCATTTCTACTCATAGCTTGCTTTGGCGACAAAAACACCGTGATTGGACAAGAATTTGGAGACACGAGTTTTATCAATAAAGACTTTACAGGAAACAAAGTAGCATTTTCAGCACTTCCTAAAAATATGTGTACGTATATAAGTGAAACGAATGTCATGAAACATTATCCTGATGCTAAAAAAATGCTTGTGGACGATGGACTAACATTTCAATCTAAAAGCTGTCGGTTTTTAGTGTACATGGATGATCAAGAATATAATTATCTTAGTGGAAGCATCTTTGCAGCCGAAGATGTCCTTGCCGAAGGCGAAAAGTGGGAAGAAACTTGGGAACTCAAAAAAATGACATCAAAATCTTCTGAATATATTACTGGACTAGGAAAAACTGCCATTTGGATCGGTAAAAAAAGAGAACTCCTCATAAAAATGGAAGGATATACAATTACGATCATGGTACCTGGATCAACATTTAAAAATGAAGAAGTAGCCAAAAATCGCGATTATAAAAAAATAGGGATTGCAATTGCTAAAAGCACAGGATTATTCTAAAAAAAATAGCAACTAAAAAAATTGTATTTTTAAGGAAAATCATCGCACGATTACGAAAGCCGTGAACACATACCAACTCAAAATAATCAAAATAGTACGCATTAGTTTTATACTGTGCGTACTCTTTATTTGTACCAGTTTGTCAGCTAAAAATTGCAACAAGCAAGAAGCTACAAAACAAGACTCCATTACCAAGCCTAGCATTTCTTTTTTATGGAAAAAATCGAATGCACTTAAAAATACAGAACAATATGATGAGCTGTTAGCCTTTTTGGAAAAACATCTAAAAAGTGTGCAACCACAAAATGAAAAAGATAGTTTGGATGTTGCTGACATGTATTACAATCAATATGAAGGAAATATTGGCATTGGGAAAAATCTAGAAAGTATCAACAGTGCCAATAAAGGAATTCCTTATTGTGGAGACGCTACCAGCAAAAGAGCCAAACATATCAAAGGCGTGTTGTATTATAAAAGAGCATATGGCGAATCGAATGTCAACTTTGCCAAGCGTGCGCAATTGAGCATGAAAACGGCTATTGAATATCTAACCGAAGATTACAATCTAAATTTAGACTATTTGGTTGATGCGCATGTATTTCTATCGAGTCAAGCAGCCTATCATGGAAATCTCGCCAAAGCCAAACGTTCTCTCCGCTTTGCTGAAAACATTTATACAAAACACAAACAATACCTTGATACTACAAAATCGCATCGGTATGAACCTATCTTGGCGTACCGAAAAATATATTTACTCTACCAACTGGCAAAGAAAAAAGAAGACAGTATTGAACTCATAAAAACTGCACAAAAACTAGAAGATATTCATGCATCCAAAGCATTTCAAGAAAATGAAAGAATTTATTACAGTACAGGTTTAAATCATATTGGCGATTGGTATTTAAGTCACAAAGAAGATTCATTAACTACTCCAGAAGATATTGAAATCGGTAGCTATTACATTGATAAATCTATTGATTTAGTTGTGAACAAAAACTATTCGGGCAACTATTTCTCATTTAAATACAACAAATGCAAAGCCTTGACAAAGTCAAATAAGTTGGAAGAAGCCAATACGCTTATGCTACACCTATTGGATTCAATGGCGCCAAACGATCGTAGAATATCATTTTTCTTAGCACAAAAAGCACTTATAAAGGCAAAACTTGGACAAAAAGATAGTGCGTTACACACTTTTCATGCTGTAATTGCACAAGTACATTCAGATACAATTCCGCTAGCTAAAGATTATAGCAATTTCAAACCAAGCAAAGTATATGGCGAATCGAGATTGATCCGAAGAGTTGCGGAAAAACTAACACTATTTTACAACGATGATCCAAACGTTCAAAAAACAATTGCAACACTATATGATTTAGCGTTTATACAGTTTGAAAATAGTTATGCACGTACCAAATTCAATCCTGCACAAAATCTACTTTTACGAAAAATCATCTACGGCAAACTTGCTACAACTAATAATGATACTACAAATAATATTTCCACAAGTGAATTACTGAGTCAAACGGAAACAATGATGAATCAAATGACGTGGCAACGCTTTTATCAAAACAGATATACCAACAAATTACCTGCGTTAGATTCCTTAAGATACAGACACTTAAAACTGCGTACGTTGCTGACAACGGCAAAACGCGACAACAATATTCGGGAAGAAGATTCACTTTTATACCTAATTAATCAGCATGAAGATTTCACGCGAGAAAAATTTCCAAACTTAGAATTACTCAGCAGTAAAGAGTTCGATATAAACAGTTTGCAACAAAACTTAGCAGACGACGAATTGGTCATCAAATACATGCTATTTGAACAAAAACTTGCCATCTTTTCCATTACATCAAACCATATTTCTTACGAACTTCTCCCTTGGACAACCCAACAAATTGACTTGGTAAGCACATACGTAGATGCTATCAAAAACAGAACGTATACTACTGAAAAAACAAAACTTTTAAAAGAGTTCTTACTGCCAGAAATTACCGAAAATATCAAAAAGATTATCATCAATCCTGATGGAGAATTGTATAAAATTCCGTTTGAAACTATTCAAATCAACAATCAATTTTTAGCCGAAACCTATGAAATTGGCTATACGTCCAATCTAAAATTTATTCACTTAGACAACATTACAAACGCCACAAACGAAACCACATTGGCCATTTACGCACCAACCTATGAAGGAGAAAATTTAGAAATTGTTACCCGAAGTGGAACGTCAAGATTAGAAGGTGCAAAAGCCGAAGCAAAAACTATTGGAAAGCTATTTCCTTCCAAAATTTACATTGGAAAAGAAGTTTCTAAAAAGTATTTCCTTGAAACAGCGCCAGAAGCAAATATTCTGCATTTGGCTATGCATGCGGAAGTAAACAATGAAGAAGCTGGCTTAAGCCGATTACTATTTAGTGATACCAATACAGACAAAGACGATCTTTATTTAGAGGAATTATACGCGTTGCAATTAGACGCTGATTTGGCGGTTTTAAGTGCCTGCAACACAGGATTAGGAAAAGAAAATGCTGGTAGAAGTATGGAATCGTTTCAACGTGCCTTTACCTTTGCAGGCGTTCCTGCAACAGTAGCAAGTCTTTGGGAAGTTCCCGATCAATCCACAAGTGAAATTATGAAAAGTTTCTACACATATCTAAAAAAAGGAACTTCGAAATCGGAAGCTTTGCAACATGCCAAACTCGATTATATAAACAATCACAAAGGTTCCAAACTTGTACAACCGTATTATTGGGCAGGTTTCATTCTCTATGGAAATCAAACCGCAGTGACAACAAGTACTTCAAATACAATTTGGTATGTGTTAGGAATTGGTGTAGCTTTACTATTGTTCCTGTTCGTTCGTAAAAAACTAAAAAAATACTAAAGTTCAAATCAACGAATTTCTAGTATATTCAAACTAATAACGAATTCAAATTCATATGACGAAAAAAATAATAGTTGGTATCATTTGTAGCTCCGCATTTGTTTTTTGCTACTATCTCACCAACTCTTTAAAGTTTGCATTCATAGGAACAGCTCTCCTATTAGCGTACGGTTTTTGGGTAATTAGAGTCGAATTGAACCTGCCATTTAACAACGAAAAAAGAGCAGAGAAATCCAAAAAAAGATACCAAGAATTTAAAAAAGAACACGATAGAAACAGTCGTGATAATCCCACGATTTAAATTTTTAATGAGAAACGCACTTTTTCATGAATCCGTTTATTGTAGTAACACAATATAAAAATGTACTATTCAATAATTGTAAAGCGCACTTGCTGATCTATATCTCTGATTATTTGTAAAATACCTTTTTCTTTAGAATAATACAAAGTATCTGTATTTGAACTTAATAGATATACATTTGTATACAAAACACCATCAATACTAACACTTGGTATAATCTGATTTTCATACCTAAAAGAAGCACCAAAATCTTCAAAACAATTCCCCAAATAAATTTCAAACTCAAAACCACCTACCTTATTTGCTTCTACTCTTACAATGCCGCTGTAACATTCCGTAGCATCCGAAAACTCATATTCGCCATACTCAATATATGTTTTTCCAGTAGGTCCAAAAGAAAATAAAGGAGACACATTTGGCCCATCTTTATAAAAATCATTTTTTGTAGACACTACATCGAATGTTATAGTTTCCTGAGTTGACACATCTAACAGTCTAAATGTTTCATCAACATCGTACACTAACAAATCGTTTGCTTTTTGGCTCAAATTATAATAAGTATCGTCAGTTTTACACGATTTCAAGCTTATGATAACAACCAATGGTAGAAAAAATCTAAAAAAGTATTTCATTTTCATTTCAATAGTAAGTGTAACAAATTAACACATCAACGAATTAACACATCTTCAAATCATCAAATTGACACATCAATAAACTGCATCACTTGCTCCTGAAAAACGTCTTCATCTGCTAAAAATGCGACTTCAATTGGCAAATAATACAAATTGTCCAAGCGTCCTTGCAAACGCATAAAATCTTTCTCCGTGGTCACTATCTTTTGATTTCCAGCTTTCTGTGTAATAGTATTCAATTCGCTTTCGCTGAAATCGTGATGATCTGGATATTTCAAATGTGTATACAATAATCCTAGATCGTTTACATATTCCAATAACGGTTTTGGATTTGCAATTCCTGTCACCAACACAAACGGTTCATCTTTTAAAGAAAATAACGGCAATTGTGCTGTTTCATTTTGAACAGTTTCCGAATACGCAATGGTAGTAAAAAATACATGTTGCTGCGCGTTTGGTTTCAACTGATCGGTTATTTGAAGCATTTCAGATTTGGCAACAATTGTCGGACATTTGGTTACCACAATAACATTTGCTCGTTTTGCGCCCGATTTTGGTTCACGTAAATTTCCCGCAGGCAACATAAAATCATTCACATACAAATCATTATACGGCGTCAATACAATATTGAAACCTGCCGTTACCTTTCGATGTTGAAACGCATCATCTAGCAAAATGATGTCAGGTTTATTTGATAAAAGCTGCAATTTTTCAATGCCGACAGTTCGTTGAGCTTCGACCGAAACAATGATTTCGTCGCCAAACTTACTGTAAAATTGTAACGGTTCGTCGCCAATATCAGCAGCAGTTGTTTCTGCATTTGCCACTAAAAAACCGCTCGTTTTGCGTTTGTAACCTCTACTTAAGGTTGCAACGTTGTAGTTCGCTTTGGTCAATCGGATCAAATATTCAATCATCGGCGATTTCCCTGTGCCGCCAACACTAAGGTTTCCAACACAAATCACGGGAACATCATACGAAGTCGATTTCAACCAACCGTTATCAAACATCCAATTGCGCACAAACACAATGGCTCCATACAGTATGGAGAAAGGAAGTAACAAAAGTCGAAGTCGTCGCATAAAAGCGAAAATATCAATTTTTACGGACATCAAATACTAAAAATCATTCCTTTTTCACATATACTTTCTCGTTGGAAGCAAACAACACCAATTGTTTCTCTTGCAATTCGCCATGTGTAATCAGAATTTTAAAAAAACGGTAACTATCTGGAAATACTGAAATTTGTGGCGAAATTAAGTTTTCGGTTTGGTATAATTTCCCTTCCGGAGATTCGTCAAAATCAGCAATTACGATATAATAAAAACTCTTAAACGCTTGTATTTCCTCATCGTCACTCACACGTTCATCACTGGCAACTTTAATAGCTTGCATCCTAAAATGCTCATTACTTCGTGATAATACGTTTTCAGAATTAATCTCTAACACGACTTTAAACAAGCGATCATCCTCAATAGGAATAATGCCTCGCCGTGTTTGTGACAGCATAAAAGTAGTTGATAAAAGCAGCAAGATCGTACACAAATTTGTTTTCATATATATAAAAATTTAGTTCATATAGTTCAAGGTAAATTATTATGCTGGAATTCGTAGAAAATACTTCACAAGCGTCGTTATAAATTCGTAAGCGTTCTAAATAGCAGGGTTTTGACATTTAAATATGTGAATTTTCATGCTAATCTCTATATTTGAAAAAAAGCTCAAAAAATGATCGTTCAAGATATTATTTCACACATTGAAGAATTATGTCCAATCGCCTATGCTGAAGATTTTGACAATGTAGGTTTGCTCGTTGGAAACAACAAACAAGAAGTGTCTGGTGTACTAATTTCGTTAGATACACTCGAAAATGTAGTGGATGAAGCCATTGAAAAAAACTGTAATATGATTGTGAGTTTTCATCCGATTATATTTTCTGGTTTGAAAAAAATCACTGGAAAAACCTATGTAGAACGAGTTGTGCTGAAAGCAATCAAACACGACATTGCCATTTATGCCATGCATACGGCGCTTGATAATTCGTGGAATGGTGTCAGCGATCGTATCTGTTACGAATTAGGCTTGACCGATAAATCGATTCTAATTCCACAAAAAGGAACTATCAAAAAATTAGTGACATTTGTACCAAAGAAAAATGCAGAAGCTGTTCGAAACGCGCTATTTGCAGTTGGAGCTGGAAGTATTGGAAATTACGAAAATTGTAGTTTTAATGTAGAAGGTTTGGGTAGTTTTCAAGGCAATGAAGCGTCAAATCCTACAATTGGTAAAAAAGGAGAAACACATTTTGAAGAAGAAATACAGCTTGGAATTACATTTGCAAAGCATTTGGAAGGAAAAATCATAAAAACGCTACACGAAACACATCCGTATGAAGAAGTTGCTTATGAAATTACAACACTAGAAAATACAAATCAACATATTGGAATGGGCATGATCGGTACGTTTAAAAAACCGATCAGCGAAATGCACTTTATCACACTATTAAAAACAAAAATGCAGGTTCCTGTGATAAGACATTCGGAATTATCAGGAAAAATGATCCATAAAATTGCCGTTTTGGGTGGAAGCGGAAGTTTTGCCATCGAAAATGCAAAACGTGCTGGCGTGGATGCGTATGTAACGGCAGACTTGAAATACCACGATTTTTACAAAGCGGAAAACACCATTTTATTAGCGGATATTGGGCATTATGAAAGCGAACAATACACAAAAAATCTTTTATTTGAGTATCTTACGAAAAAAATTCCTAATTTTGCGATCATTTTATCAGCAGAAAATACAAATCCAATCAAGTATTCATAAATATGGCAAAGAAGAAAGAAGTTACGGTTGAAGAAAAATTACGCGCACTTTTTGATTTACAATTAATTGACTCTCGTGTTGACGAGATAAAAAACGTAAGAGGAGAACTTCCTTTAGAAGTAGAAGATTTAGAAGATGAAGTAACTGGATTGAACACTAGACTTGAAAAACTTCATGGTGACCTTGATCAAATAGATGAAGACATCAAGAGTAAAAAGAATATTATTGAAGAGGCGAAAACCTTGATCAAGAAATACACTGAGCAACAGAAAAACGTTCGTAACAACAGAGAATACAACGCTTTATCTAAAGAAGTTGAATTCCAAGAGTTAGAAATGCAGTTGGCTGAAAAGCACATCAAAGAATTTAAAGTTGCTATTGAGCAAAAGAAAGATGTGATTGCACAAACGAAAGAACGTGTTGACTTAAGAGAATCACATTTAAAGCACAAAAAAGCAGAATTAAATGATATTCTTGAAGAAACAAAAAGAGAAGAAGAATTTCTTTTAAAGAAATCTGAAGAATTCGAAAAACTTATCGAAGACAGATTGTTAGCAGCTTACAAGCGAATTCGTAAAAATGTTCGTAACGGTTTGGCTGTTGTAAAAATTGAAAGAGGCGCTTCAGGAGGTTCGTACTTTACAATTCCACCACAGGTTCAGGTTGAGATTGCTTCTAGAAAGAAAATCATCACAGATGAGCACAGTGGTCGTATTTTAGTTGATCCAGCATTGGCTGACGAAGAGAAAGTAAAAATGGAAAAACTTTTCGCTAAGTTTTAATTCCAAACAACATATGATGAAAAAACCTCGCTATTGGCGAGGTTTTTTTGTGGCTTTTAATTCGTATATCAACGGATACAACTTATCTTTTGTTTCGTACATGCCTTCCTTATTTTTAACTAAGTTTGGCAATACATCATATGGCGACGCATCGTGTTCGTTAAGGAATTCAATTGTCAATCCTGCTTCAATAAGTGCATTGATAACATCTGACATTCCATGATTCCAAGCATATTCTTTACTGATCATTTTTGTTTCGCCATCTTCAGCGTACGTACCTTCATACTCTTCGTAAATTACTTCTTCTTGATTGTACGCATATCGTAAAACTGGCGGCGTTTGCAAATAATCAAACATCCATACGATAGGATGAAATTCTGCCATATAAAACGTGCCACCATCTTTTAAACGCGATGCAATAATATTTCCCCACTTTTTTAAATCGGGTAGCCAACCAATAACGCCGTAACTGGTAAATACAATATCAAAAGTTTCTGTTACATGATCATTTACATCAAAAACATTACAACAATGAAACGTTGCATCTAAATTGAGTTCTTCAGTTAATGATTTTGCCAATTTAATAGCTTCATCCGACAAATCAATGCCCGTTACTTTAGCACCCATGCGTGCCCAACTCAATGTATCTTGCCCAAAATGGCACTGTAAATGTAAGAGAGACTTTCCTGCTACGTTTGGTAAACTATCAAGTTCGTACTTCATTAATGATGAATTCCCTTGTTTAAAATCGTCCATCGCATACATATCGCTTTTTGCATGAATGGCAACCTTTTTATTCCAAGTTTCTTTATTAATTTTAAAATAATTATGTTCCATTTCGTCGGTTTTTTATACCTTTTGTCGTAATATTGTGATTAGTTTTAATTCCTTAGTACAATTCTAAGGATTTTAAATTAATTCGTACCCTAATAAATCTTACTTAATATTTAAATGACTATGAAAAAAACTACTTTTACTTTTTTCAAAAGTATTTTTGCACTTATTTTATTAATCGGCACTACAGGTTTTGCCCAAAACGTTGATGTCGTAATTTCAGTAAATTGGCCAGCTTGGTCATCAGAAAATAAAGTGGAGCTGTACAGCCCTTCTGGAATGTTATTACAAACTGTAGACAATGGTTATGATGGTAATGGAAATGCTCCTTATACCGAAACTACAACACCAGTAAGCTATCCTGTAAACAGTAGTACAACTGCTGGTTACTATGTAATTGTATATGACTTTTATGGAGATGACTGGAACAACGGAGGAACTGTTACCATCACAGCAGATGGACAAACAGCTTTTGCTTTTAATGGAAATTTTTCAAATAACAGCGCTACAAATCCTGTTGAAATTTCACAAACTACATATTTTGCTTTAGAAGAGCCACCAGCTCCTTTTCCTGGAGTTTCTCAATTTGATACAAGTGGAAACGAATACATAGAGTACATTCCTGGAAATATGCCCGTGATTATTTCTGCACCGCATGGTGGTGTAAAACAATCTGGACAAACAATTGGTGGAACATTTTATCCTGACAATGATAGTGCTTTACCAGACAGAGGTTGTGGAACAAACGAAAGAGATGACAACACAGATATTTTAATTCGTGAAATTCAACAATCTGTATACGATCAAACAGGATGTTATCCGTATATCATTATCAACAACTTACACAGAAGTAAATTAGATCCAAATAGAGAGCAAAATGAAGCTACTTGTGGAGATTCAGATGCATTATTTTATTGGAATACGTTCCATAACTTTATTGATGCCGCAAGTGCTGATGTAATGAGCAAATGGGGAAAAGGATTATATATTGATTTACACGGACAAAGTCACAGTATTCCTAGAATTGAAGCTGGTTATAACATCTCAGCTTCTGACTTAAATAATACAACTAACAACTACTTAAATTCAGTTTCAAACTCTACCATTACAAATCTTGTAAGTGACAACTTAGGTAACTTAACGCAAGAGCAATTGGTAAGAGGTACGACTAGTCTTGGTGGATTATTTGCAACTACAGGTGGAGCATTTTACAATGCACAAGGATATCCTGGTTGTGGTTCTACAGCAGGATACAGAACAGTTCCAAGTCATATAGATACTGGAAATAATAGTTGTGATGATACACGACCATTTTCAAATGCATATTTTGATGGAGATTTTTACAACAACAGACGTCACGGATCTGGACCAACTGCCAGCGACGGACTTGGCGGCGGCGGAACCATTGATGGTATCATGACTGAAGTGAATAGACGTGTCCGTGATTTAGGAACGTACAATGGAAGTGTGTATGATTCACGTCCACAAACATTAGTTCCTTTTGCAGATGATTATGCGACGGTAATTACCAATTATATAGAATTACATTATAACAATTTTGCTGATTTTACGTATTCATCTAACATGTATGATCTTGCCGATTCAAATCCGACACCAACACGTACAACAGGAGTTACCGGAGTATTTACAGCAGATCCAGCAGGATTAGTTATCAATGCAACTACAGGAGAAATTGACTTATCAATGTCTACTGACGGTGTATACACAATCACGCATACAGTAGGAGATTGTAATTTATATACAGATTCTACAAGTTTGACAATTACAAATACGTTAAGTACGCCAACGGTAGAAGATACTTTGTTTGCAATGTATCCAAATCCAACAACAGGCAGCTTACAAATTGAATCTAAGCAAACACTTTCACAAGTGATTGTATACAACTTAGTTGGACAACAAGTGAAAGCGATTACGATGCAAGCAGATCAAAAATCTATTGATATTAGCAATTTAAAAACAGGAAGTTATTTTGTAAATGTGCAAAGTACTACTGGAAACACCTATACAAAACTGATTGTGAAGAAGTAATTCGGATCATAAAGTAATAGTTCTAAATCTAGAAAAAGCCTCGCAAATTGTGAGGCTTTTTTGATTTTGTACAATTTCACTTTTAACAATCTGATTTAAGAAACATTAAACCTATAAACTATCACAAAATATAGTCTTTCAATACTGCTTTAATTCCAATGATTCGCGGAATCGTCATGTATGTTCCTATTTTCTCAACTGCTTTCTCAGTAGTTTTACAGCGTTCTTATGTTAGATATAAAACACTTCCACAAGTATAGTATCTACAAAATTAATTGGTTGTTGATAAAAGCAAATGTCTTTCTGTGAAGACACCAAATATACTTTGTGTGGAGAAATCACAGAGAACAAATAGTTAGTTAAGTTTAAAAGCCTCGCTGGTTACGAGGCTTTTTTCATTTTTTGATTAATGAACGCCGCTCATCAACTTTTTAATAAAAGGTGATATCATGATGACAACAAGTCCAATACAAGCTGTTAAAACTCCAAAAACAGCATAAACGGATACATATTGATACAATTGTTCAAATGCTGCCTGATTGGGTCCAGAAAAACTAGACGTTAATCCTGTGACAGTTTCTGTAATGCTTCCAAAAATGCCACTGGCAAACATATTTTCTTCTTCTGAAACGGTGGTTAATTTGGCAATTTTTCCAGCAAAAAAATGTCCATAAAAGGAAGCCGAAAAGAAAACGCCCATAATAAAAGCTAAATACTTTTTTGGTGAAAGTTCTGTCATTTTAGACAAGCCAATTGGCGAAATGCACAACTCGCCTACTGTCAAAATGAAATATCCAACAAACAAATACCACATTGGCGTTTTGGCAACACTATCAACCGAATTTGCAGACATGGCAAAAACGATAAAACCCAAACCTAGTAGCAACAATCCTAAACCTGCTTTTATGGCAGAATTTGGATTTTTCTTTTTCTTCATTAAAACTGCCCACAACCATGAAAACGGAATCGCCAACAAAATGATAAATCCAGAATTGATACTATTGGTTTGTGCAGCGTTCAATCCGACAAGATTGATATTTCGATCCGCAAACAACGTCAACGAACTTCCTGCTTGTTCAAAAATTGCCCAAAACAACGCCATCAAAATGGTAAAATAAGCGGTTACCAACAATCGCTTTCGCGCGATAGTTCCCACCGAACGATAAATGTAAATCATGGTAGCTGTTATGGCAATGGTAGCAATCCAAACGATATAATGTTCATATTGATTAAATCGGACAATTAACGCAAATATTGGAACGGCTAAAAAAGCGCCAAACCAAACCAATTGTCCTGTATGCAATCCTAAAAACTTCTTATTGTACACTTCCTCATTTGGAACTTTTCCTTTGCCTTGAAATACATTTTTATTGGTTCCTCGGTAGAAATAAAACAATCCTACCAACATGCCAATTCCTGCCAACATAAAACCATAATGCCAACCATACACTTCTGCAAACCAAGCACATAACAATGGAGCAACTGCACCACCAATGTTGATTCCCATATAAAATATCGTAAATCCAGAATCGCGTCGTTTATCTTCTTCTTTATACAATGCGCCCACAAATGTGGAAATGTTAGGTTTAAAGAATCCGTTTCCAACTATGATTAACGCTAACGATCCATAAAAGAAAATTGGCAACTCTATCGTTAAGAAAAAATGTCCCAACGCCATTAAAATCCCGCCAAGGAAAATAGCTTTCCGATAGCCAATATAATGATCGGCAATAATTCCTCCCAAAACGGGCGTTACATATACTAATGACATATATGCGGCAAAAATTCCGATAGACATATCATCACTAAACAGCAATTGTTTGGTCATGTATAAAATCAACAAGGCTTTCATTCCGTAAAACGAAAAACGTTCCCAGAGTTCGGCAAAAAACAAATAAAATAATCCTTTAGGATGTCCGAATCGTGTATCGGAAGTAGTAGCAGCTGTCATATGTATTGTATTAAAATTTAATAGAATACAAATATGTTTTTACCTAGTTTTAATAGAAAGTCGTGTTGTAAAGTATAGTAAAAAATAACAAGCTGTGCAGATTTGTGTCTGAGACACAATTAATTACAAATAGACTTATATTGATCATTTTCAGATACTTGCACAAACTCATCAAGTAAACCTTCGTCAATTGTGATGTTTTCAGGAATCATACGCAAACGGTATTTTCCTTCGCCCAAAAACGTAAACACGTCTCTACGTTCCAATTGCTGATCGGTTTCTAGTTGTAAAATTTCGTTGATATTTTCAATAATTCTGGTAAGATAAGTTTGGTTTTTTATTTCTCCAGCCGAACTCACTAAAATACTTTGCAAATCACCTTGTCCATGTGCGCGACGAATGGCAAATTTCAGCAAGTTTTTGTATTGTGTGGTTTTTGAACCAAAATCGACATGTGCATTGTTGATGTTTTTTGACGGAATACTTAATTGAATCAATGACCAATCTAAAAATTTGATACGCATTTCGTTTGGTCGCGGTGTATTTGCGAGTTGAATTACCCAACTTGTCGCCAACACTAAGAATAAAGAAATTAAGGATGTTTTTGCGATAATCTTAATCAAGTAAGTTGCGAATTCGTCATTTAAACTTAAAAATATTTCAGGTAATTGCGATATGAAAATTAAAATCATAATGATGACGGAAATCGTTGCTACAATTTTCAAACCACGATGCAAAAAGGTTTTGTAGAAGGAAATTAACAATAAAAAACACAAAAATCCTGATAAAATCAAATCTGGAATAGCGTTCAATTTTACGTTGTGATACACATTGTCATTTCCAAAAATACTTGACATGAGCAACGTAACGGAAGTCACAGCAATGATAATTCCGATAATGATTTTTACATTCTTTGTATTGTTGTAAATAAACTTTGGCGCGTGATAAAAGTAGAACAACGCCAATAATAAAAATAGATTGTTGATAATGGAAAGTAAGTTGACTCCAATTTGATAAGCCATCGTATCCGAAAACTCAAAACGTTGCGAAACATACGCCCAAATTCCTGAACCAACCCATACAAACATTGCCAAACTTAAATATAGCAATCCACTATCTACGCGCTTTTGCGATTCGTCTTCTTCTAAAATCTGACGGAAACGCTTCCGAATGTTGGAGTAAATTGCCAATAGCAAAACGGCTCCGATAAAGGAAATAAAAATGTGTGCTAGATTGTGAAATTGTGCTACATCGGTCATAAAATGACGTAAGATATTATATTATTTTAAATCATTGAAAGGTAAAAGTTAAAATGAAATATGTTTTAAAAATTCCCTTTTTCAAATTAACGCATCAACAAATTAACTCTTTTTTTCTTGTCACGAATTCAAGAATTATTTCTTTTAAATACTATTGTTGAAATATTTCTCAAATCATCAAATTAACGATTTAACAAACTACAACATAAAATAACAAATTCCTCAGCGTTATGAGATGCTGAATCAAGTTCAGCATGACGAAATCGCACATAAAAAACCAAATCAACAAATCTTCAAATCAACGAATTATCAAATTGACAAAATAACAAACTCAAAACTACCCTTCCAAAATTTTACGAACTAGGTCTTTTTTAGCGGCTTCATCATCACCAAATAACCAACGTAAGACATTATCTTCCCAAATATCGTCGTATTGATTTTGGTCTATAATATTCCGTTCTATGGCTAAATCGAGTAATTTTCCTGGATAAGACGATTGTGGTGCGCTTTCCATTTCTCCCAACGGATACGGATCGTCTAATCCCATCAAAATTTGCTTGCTTCCTTGTCGGTCAACCATCAATTTAAACGAATCGGTATCATGCACCAACGTATCAAAATAAATATTTGGATGTCCAACCGCTTTTCTCGGATGTACTTTTCCTTCAAACAAATCTGGTCGTCCATCAAATCCTTGAATACGACGTCCTAAATTCATTTGCGCCAACTGTCCGCCATGTGCAAAACAGGTTCGGATATCTGGAAAACGTTCTTGCATTCCGTTCAACGTATAAAAATGGTACGCATCGCCACATTGTGCCAACATCCAAATTAAGTGAAAACGCCAGTTTACATTTTCCAATTTGATCATTTTATCGCCATCATACGGATGAATTTCAATCGCCAATTTATACTTATTTGCCAGTTCAAAAATTGGATCATTTTCTTCATCAAACACCGAACGCCACTGTCCTATGGAATCCATAAAGTGCGTTGGTAAGCACAGTACGCGCAGTCCTAATTCTTCCACGCAGCGTTCAATTTCCCAAAGCGCACCATGTATAAAACCTGGATGCACTACAAATCCGCAGGTAAATTTTGATGGATGATCGCGTTGTACTTCTGCATTAAAATCGTTTTGAAAACGCAACGCATGTTTCATCGCTTCCAGGCGCAAACCATTTCCGTATAACTGTGAAAGATTTAAAATAACGGCATGATCAATTTTATTTTTCGCCATCCATTCTAGCTTTTCATTCAAGAAAAAACTCGAATCTGTCACAGGTCGTTTCCAATCGTCTTGCAACATATATTTACGTTCGTCATCTACCCAAAAAATCTTTTTATCCTTCATAAACTGAGGAATTTGCTCTGGATAAGGCAACAAATGTGAATGTCCGTTAATGCGCAGTTTTCGTTTCAAGATGGTGTTATTTTTGGGCGTGTCCTCCAAGAAAAATGGAGGTCGGGCTTTCGGCAGTCGCTTCTCCAATCAAGTTGGAGAGAGCTTCAACAAATGCCTCAATCCCTCACGCGAAATTAATCCTATAAAAATACTATTTCTTATGATATCGTATGTTGTATTTATGTTTTAAAATTCTAAAATTTTCAACAAATCACATTTTTTAACACAAAAAAACCAGTCATGAACACTTTTGTACAAAAAGCATACAGACTGGTTTTAGCTATATTGATTTTGGGCTAAAATTAGCTCAGGTGAACTTCCGATTTTTTACGCGTACTTTTTAAAGCAATCGTATTGTTGAACTTGTTTTGATATGCAAAAATGGTTTCGCGTCCTTGTTGTTGTTGTACAACTTTTACAGGAAACGCAAACGAAGCTGCATCTAAATTTAATTCGTGTGATTCTAAATTTTGACTAAATGTTTCGATAAGTCCATTGAACTCATTCGTTAACTTTTCATTTAAAATGTAGAATTTACTAACGCCATCGTGCTTTACAATTAACGCTAATTCTTTACTTTCGAAACCTAACATTGGCTTTTTGTGTAATGGAATTGCGTAGCACGAGTTGCTAAGTTGCACAACTTCTGTCGCATTGTACAAGTATCCTGAATCGTTCAATGCAATTGCCAATCGTTGATGCGTTTTTGCAACTCCGCTTGATAAATTTGAAATAGAAATTGCGTTTACATTGTTGAGTAAACGTCCAAATCCGCTTCCAATTTTTTCTAGGGAAATACCGTTGTTACTGGCTAAAGCTGAAGTTGGGAACATGGAAAGCGCACCTGCGCCCATGACACTTGATACAATAAAGTTTCTTCTATTCATTATGGTTAGTTATTAGTTTATGATGGTTCATTAGAGTTTCAATTTAATAATTTTTTAACACTTTTAAGATAGATTCAAGGAAAAATGTTAAAGTCAGGTAGTTTTACGTTTTAATCTGTAGGATTTTTACTTTCTCTCTGTCACATAGAGCATTATTGAGATCAAAATATATTTTGATTGGTAATACCTAGTGAAACTATCGAGATGCAATTTTAGTCAAGAAGGTTCTCGACTGCGCTCGAACTGACATGTTAGATCAAATGCTACAACGACTTCGTTCGTCCACCATCTACAGGGACATTAATTCCATTAATATAAGATGCTGCTTCACTTGCTAAAAATGCAATCGCATTTGCAACTTCTTCAGGTTGTGCAAATCGTTTGGCTGGCACCGCATTTTTCATCGCTGTACTTACCTCATCTTCTGATTTTCCTGTTTTTGCCGCTTTGTTTTTTATGATTTCTGTCAAACGTTCCGTAGCAGTTGCGCCTGGTAAAACATTGTTGACAGTTATTCCAAATTGTCCCAACTCATTTGCCAAAGTTTTTGACCAATTTGCCACTGCTCCACGAATGGTATTGGAAACGCCCAAACCATCTAACGGTTGTTTTACCGAAGTAGAAATGATATTTATAATTCGCCCATAACCCGCTTCTTTCATTCCTTCTACAACACTTTGCGCTAAGATGTGATTGCATTTTAAGTGTTGTGTAAAAGCACGCTCAAATTCTTCAATTTTTGCTGCATATACGGGTCCACCAGCAGGTCCGCCCGTATTGTTTATTAAAATATGAAATGCATGATGTTCTGAAACAAAAGCTGTTATTTTTTCTTCCAAAGCCGTTGGATTTTGAAAATCTGCCACGATATAATTGTGTTTCTGTCCTTTGGAAGTATCTAATTCGTCAAGCACATTTTGTAGTTTTTCTTCGTTTCTAGCGGCTAAGGTTATATTTGCGCCAAGAATTGCCAATTGAATTGCAGTTGCTTTTCCGATTCCTTGTGTGCTTCCACAAACGAGGGCGTTTTTATGTTGTAAGTTTAGGTTCATTGTTTAATTTAGTATTGAGATGTTAGTAGTGAGTATTTGGTTTTGGTTTTAGGTCGCTCTTGGGTCTTTGTTCTTGGGTTTTGGGTTTTGGGTTATTCGAAAATACTTTTACATTTAAAATTCAACATTTAACATTTATCATTTTAAATTCGTTATTCGTTATTCGTTATTCGGTATTAGCTCTTTGGTCTTGGGTCTTGGGTCTTTGTTCTTTGTTCTTTGTTCTTTGTTCTTTGTTCTTTGTTCTTTGTTCTTTGTTTATTCGGAAATACTTTTACATTTATACTTTCAAAGTACTTCTCGATACATAATTTTATTCTAAAATTTCACTCGAAGTGACGTATTTAAATTGATTGTACACTTTAGGTTTTGTAAATACTTTTCAATTTAAAATTCAACATTTATCATTTAACATTTTAATTTCGGTATTCGGTATTCGGTATTCGGTATTCGGTATTAGCTCTTTGGTCTTTGGTCTTGGGTTTTGGGTTTTGGGTCTTTGGTCTTTGGTCTTGGGTCTTGGCTCTTGGCTTTTTGTTCTAATTTCTAGATTCTAAATTATCTTTTTATTTAAAATTCAGCATACAACATTCATAATTTAACATCAAGAGTATTTGATACAAATATTTTTCGGTTCAGTAAAGAAACGTAAGGCTTCCATGCCACCTTCGCGACCGACGCCAGAGTTTTTCATGCCACCGAAAGGTGTACGCAAATCACGCATAAGCCATGTGTTTACCCAAACAATTCCTGCTTCCAATTGTTTAGACATTCGCATGGTGCGATTGAGATTGTTTGTCCACAATGTTGCCGATAATCCATAACGGACGCCATTTGCCATGGCTAAGACTTCTTCTTCCGTATCAAACGGCATCATCGTCACAACAGGTCCAAATATTTCTTCTTGATTCACGCGACATTGATCGGTTGGCACTTCTATAACAGTTGGCGCTAAGTAGTATCCGTTTTCGAATCCTTCTACAACAACATCATTTCCTCCACATAAAATGGTGCCACCTTCGTCTTTTGCAATTTGTATGTATGATTTTACTTTTTCTAAATGCGGTTTTGAAACCAACGCGCCTACTTTTGTTGTTTCATCAAACGGATTTCCTACTTTGAGTTGTTTTACACGTGCTACAAAGTCTATTTTGAATTTTTCATAGATGCTTCTTTCTACAAATATTCGTGAACCACATAAACAGATTTGTCCTTGATTTGCAAAGGATGATCGTACTGTAGTTTTCAACATTTCATCATAATCGCAATCGGCAAAGATGATATTCGGGTTTTTTCCTCCCAATTCTAGCGAAAGCTTTTTAAACATAGGTGCCGCCGTTCTTGCTATATGCGCGCCTGTAGCCGTTCCGCCTGTAAAAGAGATTGCTTTGATGTTGGGATGTTCTGTAATGGCTTGTCCTGTGGTATGTCCCAATCCGTGTACAATGTTTAACACACCTTTTGGCAAACCTGCTTTCGTGCAAATTTCGCCTAATAGATACGCGGTCATTGGTGTCACTTCACTTGGTTTTGCCACAACTGTATTTCCAGTTGCTAAGGCTGGTGCAATTTTCCAAGTAAAAAGATACAATGGCAGATTCCAAGGTGAAATACAACCGACAACTCCTATGGATTGTCGCAATGTAAAATTCATCGCATTGAGTCCAATACTTTCATGTGCTTCGCTTGAAAACTGCGTAATGGCTTGTGAAAAGAATCTAAAGTTGCTTGTTGCTCTTGGAATGTCAATTCGTGTTGCTAAACTAAGCGGTTTTCCATTGTCTAATGCTTCTGCATGGGCCAATTCTGACAAGTTTTCTTCAATCAAAGATGCGATGTTATTTAGAATACGACTTCGCTCATCTAGCGTAGTTGCTGACCAACTTGGATAAGCCGCTTTTGCAGCTTGATAGGCAGCTTCTACATCTTCCGCAGACGAATTTGGAATCTGTCCGTAGACTTCTCCGTTGGAAGGATTGTAATTGTCAATCCATTCGTTGCTTTTTGGCGCAATATAACTTCCGTTGATATAGTTTAGAATCTTTTTCATTTGCTGAATTATTGTTTTTTATACGCTACTACCTTGATTTCAATCACTAAATCAGGATGTGGCAATTGATGTACAGCAACGGTAGTTCGCGTTGGTCCGGTAGCTTTGTCGAAGAATTCTCCATAGGCTTCGTTGTATCCTGCAAAGTCGTTCATGTTGACTAAAAACGAAGTTACATCGACCACATCAGCCAAACTTGCGCCAACACTTTGCAAATTTTTGTCAATGTTTTTTAGTACTTCACGTGTTTGTGTGCGAATGTTCAAATGCTTCGTTCCCATTTCGTCAATGATATCTACACCTGCGATGCTGTTATCTGGTCGTCGCGAACTCGTTCCTGATACATATATAAAGTCGCCCACACGTTTTGTATGTGGATATGCGCCTCTTGGAGTTACTTTTTTTTCTTCCATAATTTATGGGTTTTCGGTTTTGGGTTTTGGGTTTTGGTAAAAAAATTAGTTCTATTTAAAATTTAGCATTTAACATTCAAAATTCATTCTTTATTCTATGTTCTTTTCTCTTTGGTTTTGGGTTTTGGGTCTTTGTTAAGTTGTTGAGTTGTTGAAATGAAATCTTTAGTATTTAAAATTCAACATTTATCATTTAACATTTTAAATTCGTTATTCGTTATTCGTTATTCGTTATTCGTTATTGGTTCTTTGTTCTTTGTTCTTTGTTCTTTGTTCTTTGTTTATTCGAAAATACTTTTACATTTTAATTTCTCAGTACTTCTCGATACGATTTCCTTCAAAAATCGAAGTGACGTTTCAAAAAGTCTCAATACTCAATACTACTTTCTCTCTACTATTTTCAATTTTCCATCGCTTCCGCGAGATGTAATAATTTATAAATTGTTTTCCAATTTCGTGTCGTGGCTTGTGTGTTGAGTTTACGTTCGAAAAAATTATTGGTAAGCTTGGTGCGACCGAAACCTCCTGGACAGTCTAAATATATTTCTGAACTTATAATCTTGAATCGATCATCCTTACTATCTATTTCAATGGTTGTTGCTTCTGGAATTGTAGCCAAAAATGTAATGCCTTGCTTAGAAATGTCCGTTTCTGTAAATGGATTGTTGGCAATTGCCGTTTTCCATTCTTCAATCGTTTTTACCAAAACTGGCACATCATAATCGTATTGTTTTTTGATGGCTTCGGCAATTTGACTTCCAAGTTTTTCTTGATTTTTTTCAGATGATTTAAAAACTACATTTCCACTTTGAATATACGTTTGTACTTCTGTAAAATCTAAGCTAGTAAGCAATGTGCGAAGTTCTGCCATTGGGAGTTTTTTACTTCCTGAAACGTTGATTCCGCGTAAGATGGCAATGTAGATCATGTTGGTTGGTTGTGTGTGTTTCAAAGATACATTTTTTGTAAGACTTGCTTGGATTTTTAGAAGGTTGGATTTTAAGACTTTGTATCTTTTGGTACGATTGTCTATAAATATTGAAGCTATTCAAAAGCTTGTGGCATTGCTGCGAGAAGGCTTTGGAAGTGTTTTTATTGCGAATTTCTTAAAATCAACAGATTGATCAAATAGTAACGTACAGCATCTTCTACAAAGCATAAAAATTTCTGGTTCATCTGAATACTGCTAAAGATTCTGTATCTTTAATTCAACATCAAAACCAACACCATGAAACTTTTTACTGCTATCGTATGTTCCTTATTTCTATTCTGCCAACTTCATGCACAAAAAGAAGGCAAACATGTAAAAACTGACAGTCATAATTTACGCTGGTATTTGGATTATCAGAAAGCAAAAAAAGTGAGTCAGGAATTAAAGAAACCAATGTTGTTATTTTTTACAGGTTCCGATTGGTGTGGTGCGTGTATTCAGTTAGAAAAGGAATATTTTTCCAAAAGTGCTTTTATCAAGATTGCACAGGAATATGTGCTTGTTGAACTCGATTTCCCTTCTAAAGAAGAACTTGTTCGCAAAGATTATATTGACGATTATATGGTGTTGCGAAAAAAATACAATGCAAAAGCGTTTCCGACCGTCTTACTTTTAGATGCTGAAGGAAATGTAATCGGTCGCGTTTCTGGATTTAGAGGAAAGGAGACCAAACGAATTTACACCAACTTGCTGAAAGCTGCTTTGGAGGCTATACTCTAAAACGATACATGAATGGACTTCATAACTTAACGAAAAGCTTTATTTAAAGAGAAATCATCAGGATTAAACAAGACACAAAAAACTTACGAATTGAAAATAATATCATGTATCTATTGTTGTATGATGGAACTCTAGAAATGTCATAACGTATGATTCAACTTGTATATTATGTAGTGCTTAGAATCTTACTTTTTTTGAATTTATAAAAACGTCAGAAGCCAAATTGCGGAAAACCGTAAAAATAACGGCTTCATTTCAGTTATGTTTACACAAAACTAAATGAAACTTACTAAAATCTTAGATAAACTTGGTTCTATTGAAAAGAATTCATTCATAAAAGTAATTGATCAAATTATTTCAAAGGAACCAAAAAATTATAAAAAGATAGATGTTATTTTAAGTTCATCTGACAAAGGATTGAAGTCTGTTGACAATGAAAATATCACCAATATATTTTCACTTGTTTCAAATGAATTTCAAGCATCTATAAAATGTGAATTTCAAGAAATTACTTCTCAATTAGATATTTTAATAGATATTATTATTCGTGATGGAAATTGTATCATGAAACAAGATTGGTTTTCTAGACTGTACGAAGCAGAGATAAAACATTTAAAATCTAAAATTAAAACATTAAATAAAGATTTTGAAGATGATAAATCTGATATATCAGAAACACGCAAAAGAGATTACAGTATTTATAAGTCATGTTTGCATACAGCTTATTATAACGATCTAGAGAATAATAGAGATCCTAAAATAACGTCTGACGAACTTTCTATTCTACTTACACTGGCAAAACAATTAGGACTTTCACAGGAAGAAGTAAAATTGATTAATTACAGTATTCTACCAATTAAGAAAATGGATGTTCAAGATGTAATTAAAAGTTTAAAAAGTATTGGTGTTATTTTCTATTCTAACAAAGAAAACACCATATATGTTGCGGATGAAATGGTTCGTATTCTACGAAAAGTGCGCGAAAAAGAAGTAGCTGAAAAATTTTATCGTAGAACACTAAAGCTTTTGCGTGAACCTATCATTAATCAAATTGCAAGACAACATAATATTGATCGAAAACTCATTTATTCTGAAAAAATTGAAGAAATCATCAAAGAAGGAGTTTCATTTTCAAATTTATTATATGCAGATATTTATAAAAACGGAAGTACATTAAATGATCGAAAGAAAAAATTGAATGAACTTTGTGAAAAAGGGCTTAACATTAAACACCTAAAAGGAATTACTTTAGACGATAAAATCTCAAATCTTATCCATCATTTTGAAAATGTAGAGCGTGATGAAAAAGTTGGAATTTCAGTTGATGGTTTTGACAAAATGCTAACAGAATTAAATCAATCATTACCCGCATTAAATAATCAAATTAAGAAACAATTTCAATTGCAAGATGAATTTGTTTTAAAAGCTGATTTTCTATTAGATTACAATATAAAACCTAGAGATATTTTAGATTTAATCGTTTATGATGATTTGAAAAAGTTCATTTTAGATCATGGCATTAAACAACGTGGCGATTTCATTTTAAACACTTTAGAGCATTACAAAGATGTTGAAAATTTATATTTAGAAAATTATGAAAATGTTGCTTTTAGAGATTTAAATACGCTGAAAGAAAACGGAATTACCATTAAAGAAAGTGAACTTGGATTGAAATTTGAAGAATTAACCAAAAATATATTTTCTGGCTTAGGTTTCATTGTTGATGAAGATTTTAAAAAGCAATTGAATACAAAAAAGGATATAATGGACATTCTTCTAAATTTAGATAATGATGAAATTATCATTGTAGAATGTAAAACAAGTAAGGAAAAAGGTTACAACAAGTTTAGTTCTGTTTCAAGACAATTAAAATCGTACCAAAACTTAGCTTTAAAGAATAATTTAAGAATTATAAAAATTCTTTTAGTAGCACCTGAATTTAGTGATGATTTTATTTATGAATGCGGAATGGATACAGAGATGAATTTATCATTAGTAACGGCTTCTACGCTTCTACACATTTATGAAGCTTTCAAAGAATCTAAATATGAAAAATTTCCACATGTACTGTTTCGAGATATAGTCTTAAACGAAGAACGCATCATAAAAGCACTCAGCAAATAAATAATGTCTATCAAATTCCGTAACTTTAGTGTGAACTAAAACCTCACACCATGAGCCAACTTAAAAAAGAAGACATTAAACAAGAAGTATTTGATTTGTATGACGATTATGCGCATGATAAAATTGGGCGTCGTCAGTTTGTAGAACGCCTTTCGTTATACGCCGCAGGAAGTGTTACAGTTGGTGCATTGCTAAGTTTTATGTCGCCAAATTATAGAACCACTGCGGAAGTTCCTGAAGATGATAATCGTGTACAATCAGATTATATTACCTACGATTCTCCCAAAGGTGGCGGACAAATCAAAGGCTTACTTTCACTACCAAAAGACACAAAGACAAAAGTACCTGGCGTTATTGTCGTTCATGAAAATAGAGGATTAAATCCATATATAGAAGATGTCGGCAGACGTACAGCGTTAGATGGTTTTATCAGTTTGGCTCCAGATGCATTGTCACCTTTAGGCGGTTATCCTGGCAATGATGACGATGGACGTACCATGCAAAAGAAACGTGATCGTAATGAAATGCTAGAAGATTTTATTGCTGCTTTCGAGTATTTAAAAAATCATCCAAACTGCAACGGAAAAGTTGGTGTTGTTGGTTTTTGTTTTGGCGGTTGGATTTCAAATATGATGGCGGTAAGATTAGACGATCTAAAAGCGGCTGTCCCTTTTTATGGACGACAACCCAATGATGAAGATGCTGCAAAAATAAAAGCGCCATTGTTACTTCAATATGCTGAGTTGGACAAACGTGTGAATGCAGGTTGGGAAGCGTATGAAAAGGTATTGAAAGAAAACAAGATTGATTATAAAGTACATTTTTATCCGAATGTAAATCATGGTTTTCACAACAATACTACGCCTCGTTATGACAAAAAAGCGGCAACCTTAGCATGGCAACGAACGATTGATTTTTTTAAGGAAAAGTTGGTATAATCACTAAAACATCTATCAAACAAATTCATTTTTAAATTACAAACTCTCTATCGTACATGACCACACCAAACGAAGTTCAACTGCGCGAAAAACCATCACTGATTCAAAAAATACTCGCGCCAGCATTACTTATTTTTAATATTTACTTTTTCTTTGAACTCATTCCAATTCACATCGCGGAAGCCTATAGTACATTATTTGCAATTCTTGGTGGTGTAATTACGCTAATTTTATCGTTTTGGACAGCAGATACATTGTTCAGACCTATACTAAAATACATTGGTATTCCCGTCTTTATTTTGTGCATTGCTTCCCTATTTATTTTTGGTTACTTTTTTATTCTAAAAACAACTTCGTTTAGTTCAGATGAACTTACTAAAAATGGTATTCAAACAACAGCCGTAATTATTGACAAATCTAGAATTTATGGTAAACGCGGCAGAACAATTCAAAGTATTGATGTTCGGTTTACAGATCAAAACCAACAACGTCAAGAAGCAACCATAGATATTGGCGACAGCGAATACAATAGTTTCCAAACGGGAATGGTAATTCCAATTATGTATTCTTCTGAGCATCCAAATATTGCTCGAATTTCCTATGAAAAACTCCGCAGTGGCAATTATTGATTGATAAATTTCTAGTTTACGAACTCAGACGTAACGTTCACTCATTCCGTGTTTTATCGGATATAAAATCTATATACTTTTAAATAAAAGAAACATTTAATCGTTATATATTAAAACCGAATAGAGATGAAAAAACAATTACTAATTCTCATCATTTTGGCTTCAAGTGCAAAAGCTCTTGGTCAAGATGGAGAATTTACCACGCATGAAAATGGCTTGATTTACAGCAAATTAACCATGAGTAAACTTTCACACATTGTAGATTCGCTAAATCTTCAATACAAATATTGTGATTTAAACAAAGTGTATTTAGCAAAAAAACAAACGGTTGCACATCTTATCAAAATGACCAAAGGAGATATGATCAGTGCTAAAAAAGACCTTGAAAATCAAATCGATTTTGACACGTTTGTTAAAAAATATCCTCAGGCAGAAATTGAAAAAGATATACTCGTTATTCAATACCAATACACCAATTATAACGATGAAGAAACTATAAAATTTAGTCATGTAGATTTAAGTGGCGATTACGGATTTTCGATCAGTGAAACGGAAAACTTAGCACGCTATCAAAATATAAAAGCGAACAGTTGGCTACACAGTTATACGAGTAAAGGTCAATATTCATCTGAATCTTTAAAAGCTTTCTATTTTCCAAAAACATTTACAGCAGAACCTTTAGTTGAAAAATACGCCACTATGGTTGGATATGCCAATTGTTTAATTGATACCACAACGACCAAGTTTAAGAAAGATGCAGAGCAAGGTTTTTATAGAGGTTTGCCCGAAAATTGGCAACAACTTTCCCAAAATGAGAAGTCAGAATTATTAGCAAAATTTAGAAATACCAAAGTAATGGGAACGTGTAGTATGGATTCTAGCCCAAGAGAACATGCTGCAAATATTGCTGTCTTAGCCGCAGAAACCGTGAATTGGGAAATATTCCTTAGAGCGCATTTAGATATTATGAACGATCGTTTTGATAGAGTTTCAGATGGAAGTTATGCACAAGCAGGACGAAAAACCTACATCCGAGAACTAGAAGAACTAAATATTAATATTCCCGATTTAATTTTCGGAATTAG
Organism: Kordia jejudonensis; assembly: GCF_001005315.1. Classification (GTDB taxonomy): domain Bacteria; phylum Bacteroidota; class Bacteroidia; order Flavobacteriales; family Flavobacteriaceae; genus Kordia; species Kordia jejudonensis. Next base: position 47,687 of record NZ_LBMG01000024.1, on the reverse strand, counting down.
TTTACGAATTGAAAATGCTGCAAAAAATCACTATTACAGTAGTATCACTAGAACAGGAAGAGCCTTGTCTGAAACTAAAAATAGTGCTGAAATTGAAAGTGCAATGATTGCCATGATAAAAGACACACAATTGGATGATTACAATAGAGTTTTAATGTATTTTTTATATCGAAACTATATCTATTATCTTGAAGATGAAGTGCTAAAAAAACGCAATACCGAAAAATTGAAAGACGCTGTAACTGCGCTTCCTGAATATATCAGTACAAAGATTATTTTTGAAGAAAATTAAAATACAATCATTTTGAAAGCACATGATACGTACATTTCAAATTTAGCAACAAATGGTTTTGCGGTTTTAGATCGAATGTATACGGAAATAGAAATTGCCGAAATTATTTCTTGTATTGAAAAAGCTTCTGCAACTACTGAACTGGCTGAACATTAGAAGCATCTATTTGCTATTAGACAAGTGATCAAGAAAATTCCAGCATTGAAACCATTGGTATTCACTAAGAAACTCCATGAATTGTTGACTGCTATTTTTGATGAATCGTATTTTTTGATAAAAGCTATTTACTTTGATAAACCATCCGAATCCAATTGGTTTGTGGCGTATCATCAAGATGTAAGTATTTCGGTTGACCGAAAAGAAGATATTTCAAATTATAAAACTGGACGTTTAAAAAAGGGCAATTTGGTGTGCAACCGCCGTTAGAAATTCTAGAGAATATTGTTACCATCAGAATTCATTTAGACAAAACAGTAACAGAAAATGGTGCGTTAAAAGTGATTCCAACTTCACATCTAAAAGGAATTTACAGACCTGAAACAATTGAATGGAATGTAGAAACGGAACATATGTGTGAAGTGGAAAAAGGTGGTGTGATGCTTATGAAACCTTTGACGCTTCACGCTTCCAATCGTACCACAAATCACAAACAACGACGTGTATTACATTTAGAATTTAGCACAAAGCAATTGAAAAAACCCTTGCAATGGTTAGAATATGATCTTGTAAAATGACGCAATTATTACTGTAAGATGTTAATTTTTACCAAACATTTACAGGAATTTCCTATCTTGCAAATACCCAAATATATTAATAGCCAATTATGAACTTCAAAAATTGCCTGCTTGCCCTGCTGGTTATTCTTTGTATAAGCTGTGAAGCGACGCATCCACCTCATTATGATGCCGTTTCCTCCGCTGCATTACCTACAGATACTGTTTTTCCTGTTCCTGTTGGATTTATCAACGATTTTGATAACATTCTGTCTGACGAACAAGAAGCTACTTTACTCCAATTAATAAAACAACATGAAGCCCAAACAAGCAATCAAATTGCAATTGTAACGCTAACTTCTATTCAAGGATATGATGGTTTAGAATCGTATTCGTTAGACTTAGCTAATAATTGGGGCGTTGGTCAAGAGGATAAAGATAATGGCGTTTTAATTGCGTTATACATGAAAGATCGCCGTATTTGGATTCAAAATGGAAATGGTATCATGCAAAAACTTACCGACGATGAAACCATGAAAATTATCAAAAAGATTATCGTCCCTGAGTTTAAAAAAGATGATTATTTTTCTGGATTTCAAAAAGGTGTTAAAGCGATTATTGACGAGTTAGTTCAGTCATAAAAAAAATAATTCTTTATTGCATTGTACTATTTTTATTGACAGCTTGTGCCAAAAAAGTTGCTTTGTGTGGTTTGATTGGAGAACATATGAATCCGCAAAAGTTGCAAAGCGTCGTTATTGAAAATGTACAGCTTGATACTGGTGAAATAGTAAACTTATTAGCAAATCTCGGACAAGGAATTGATAAAGAATATTTTGAAATTCTAAAGCATCGTTCCACAAGAACATTGATTCGAAAAAGGAATTAATGCTTTAAATTTGCCACACTATCTTCATCTAAAATTTCGTTGGTTTCTGCTTGTACTTTTTTAAGAATTTCGTGTAAATCGGCTGTCGTGTCAATTTCTGCATCTGCAATCATGTTGAGTAATGCTTTGTCCTGTGCACGCCCGATTTCCATAGCTTTGCTATACGGAATATCTTCATTAAACGTAACCATTGAATATTTAGAAAAATACTGCTCTGGGAAGTTTTTTTCCAAATCCATTTCTAACTTACGCTTTTCTTTAAAGATCGGATTTGCCACGTGATCGCGCATTTCGTAATAGTTGTCAATCGCCAAATCGGCAATAGCATCCGTATCTTTTTTACGCGCTTTTTCATACGCTTTGAATACTTTTTCCCAATCGCCTTCATGCTGATCTAACACTTCATTTAACACCACAACGTCTTCAAAAGAGGCATTCATTCCTTGTCCATAAAACGGAACAATCGCGTGTGCCGCATCACCCATTAATAAGGTATTATTTTTATACGACCATGGCGAACATTTTACCGTTCCCAATGGCGCTGTTGGATTTTCGAAGTACTCTTTTGTCAATTCTGGAATCAACGGCACTAAATCTGGAAACTCCTTCTCAAAGAATTCTTGTACGATTTCTTTTGTCGTTAAGTTGTTGAAATTATATTCGCCTTCATCATACGATAAAAATAAAGTTACCGTAAAACTTCCATCTAAGTTGGGCAAAGCAATAATCATAAAATCGCCACGTGGCCAAATGTGCAAAGCATTTTTCTCCGTTCGAAATCCACCTGTAGCGGTTGGTGGAATGCTCAATTCTTTATACCCATGACTGAGATAATTCTGCGAATAGCTAAATAAAAATTTACGTTCCAAGTAGTAGCTTTTTCGTAGTATAGAACCTGCGCCGTCAGTACCAATAATGACATCCGCTTTGACTTGCATTTCTTTTTTAGTATCGTAACAGTAAAAAGTTGCTATATTTTCTTCAATATCAATTCCTGTACATTTTTTATTAAACGTAATTTCTACCGCTTCATGTTCTTCTGCTTCCGTGAGTAATAACGCGTTCAAATCGCCTCTGGAAATCGAATTGATGTATTCATTTTCTCTTCCCGAATAGTTTGACATAAATGTATTTCCTTCTACATCATGTACCAAACGTCCATGCATTGGAATACATAAAGGCATTACTTTATCGGCAATTCCGACCATATTCATGGCTTTGATTCCTCTGTCCGAAAATGCTAAGTTGATCGATCTTCCAGCAGAAATATCTACTTTTCGTAAATCGGGACGACTTTCCATCACCGTTACTTTGTAACCGCGTTGTCCTAATCGTAACGCTAATAAAGAACCGCATAATCCTGCGCCAACAATCAATATATTTTCTTTCTTTTGCATATTACAAGCATTTTTTTAGTTCGTCTACCATGTGGTAAACATCTTCAAAGGAATTGTATAATGGAACTGGCGCACAACGAATTACATCAGGTTCGCGCCAATCGGTAATGATATGTTTGTCTAGTAATGTTTGGTGTAATGATTTGTCCGCATTTTGAACTTGAATCGATAGTTGACAACCGCGTTCTTCAGGATTTGAAGGTGTGATAATTTTGATACGATCAGTTTCGATTTCATTAATGAGATATTCAAAATATGCTGTCAGTTTCTGAGATTTTTCGCGTAAAGCGTCCATTCCAACTGCATTGAACACATCTAGCGAAGCTTTAATTGCTGCCATGGATAATATAGGCGGATTGCTCAATTGCCAACTTTCCGCACCTGGAATTGGATTAAATTCATAACGCATGTTGAAACGCGTTTCTTTATCGTGTCCCCACCAACCTGCAAATCGGTTCAACTCTTTGTTGTGTGCATGTTTTTCATGAACGAACAATCCTGCTAAACTTCCAGGACCAGCATTGAGGTATTTGTACGTACACCAAGCCGCAAAATCTACATTAGAATCGTGCAAATTTGGCTGAATGTTTCCAGCTCCATGCGCTAAATCGATTCCCACCATGGCACCTTTTGCATGTCCGAGTTCGGCAATCTTTTTTATGTCAAAATATTGTCCTGTGTAATAGTTTACACCTCCAATTAACAACAATGCAATTTCATCGCCTTCTTCTTCAAGTATCGTTTCTAAGTCTTCCATATGAAGTAATTGTTCACCAGCTCTTGGCTTCCACTCTACCAATCCTTCTTTTGGATCAAACCCATGAAATTTTAATTGTGATTCTACCGCATATCGATCGGATGGAAAAGCATCACTTTCAATGACAATTTTATATTTGGTTTTGGTAGGTTGATAAAACGAAACCATTAATAAATGAAGATTTGTCGTCAGAGTATTCATAATTACGACTTCAATTGGCTTTGCTCCTACTATTTTTGCCATATTCTCCGTAAGGAATTCATGGTATGGCATCCATGGATTTTTAGCATCAAAATGTCCTTCTACGCCTAAGTTTGCCCAATCATTCAGTTCTTGTTGAATATATTCTTGTGTTACTTTTGGCTGTAATCCGAGTGAATTTCCACAAAAATACAACCATTCATTTCCTGCTGCATCTTTAGGAATATGAAATTGACTTCGGTAGCTTTTTAGAGGATCTTTTGCGTCTTGCTCTTTTGCAAACGCCAATGTACTTTGAAACATATTGAATGCTATTTTTACCAAAAATACGTATTCCATTTTGGTAATAAAAAGATATCTATCATTTTATAAATCACTTTGTATTGTAATCGTTTTTTAATTAATATTTTTGCAAAAATAGTTACGGTATGCATTTTATTCCAGAAGCTTTAGACGCGTATGTGGTGGCACATTCAGAAAACGAACCTGATTTATTGAAAGCGTTAACGCGCGAAACGTATCAGAAGGTTTTACAACCGCGTATGTTGAGCGGGCATTATCAAGGTCGTTTGTTGAGTATGTTGTCTAAATTGATTCGCCCAAAAACCATTTTAGAAATTGGCACCTATACAGGATATGCAGCGTTGTGTTTGGCGGAAGGTATGCAAACTCAAGGCGAATTGCATACGATTGATATCAATGAAGAGTTGCACGATTTTCAACGTAAATATTTTGATGCTTCACCGTATGGAGCTCAAATTTTTCAACATACAGGAAATGCATTGGATATTATTCCTGATTTGGATAGAACGTTTGATTTGGTATTTATTGATGCGGATAAACCGAATTATCCTGCTTATTTTAATTTGATTATGGAAAAGATGAATCCGAACGGAATTATTTTGTCTGATAATGTATTGTGGAGCGGAAAAGTCTTGGAACCGTTACAAAAGAATGATATTTCTACAAAAGCACTGCTCGAATATAATTTACTTTTAAAGGAAGATGAACGTGTAGAAACGGTTGTATTACCCATTAGAGATGGCTTGACGATTAGTAGAGTGAAGTAGATTTTTGGTTATTGGGGCGCTTCGCTTTTGGGTTTTAGGTGTTGGGTCTTGGGTCTTGGGTCTTGGGTCTTGGGTCTTGGGTCTTGGGTCTTGGGTCTTAAAAAAATACTTTTTATTTAAAATTTAGCATTTATAACTTCTGGATTTGACAACTTTTACTTTTTCTAGTTTTAAAGTTGAGAGATCTCTTCCTTCGATGAGATTATTTTAATGATTTTATTTCCAAATCATTGAAATAAAAAAACTCTCGCCATTACGACGAGAGTTTCTCCCTATTTACTAAACTAAATATGCCAACTGTTCTATTGAACCGCTTGCAATGCGTCTATATTTCCATATCCATACTGAGAATTTTTGTTTGGATAGAAATCTGCAGATTGTTTCAATCTGTTTAATACCTGATCTTTTGTCCAGTTTGGATATTTTGACCAAATTAAGGCTGCAATTCCTGCTGTTGTCGCTGTTGCTACAGACGATCCGCCTACATAATCTGTTTGTCCATTATAGTATCCTAATACTGGCATTGTTCTATTTCCGTTACCATTACGTTGCATTACGATTGTAAAATCGATTTTGCTTCCTTTGTGACAAATATCGCATTCTTTATAGTTACTTGCGTCCGTTACACCTGTTACGGCAACCGTTTCACTCATGCTTGCAGGAAATATTACTCCAACAAAGTTAGTAAAAGTTGTTGAAGTTCCACCTGCTGCGAAGATTAATTTTCCTCTGCTGTTTGCATATCGTACCGCATCCTTGATTCTACCTATAGAAAATATATTTCCGATAGACATTGAAATGATTTTTACATCACTTCTATTTCCAAGTGCTTTGAGTGAGTTTGCAACACCTTTTTGCTCATGATAACCATCCAAAAGTACATTTTTTGTTCCTCTATAGCTAATTAAATTTGCATTATATGCAACTCCAACTGGCATTCCATCGTTGTTTCGCGGTGCTGTAGCTGCAGAAGCCATACTTGTTCCATGTCCACATTGATCGTTTGGTCCGTCTGTACTCGACGACCAAGGCCACCAAGAATCTACAAAGAGTCCATATCGCTGTCTGTAACGACCCGAAGAATATCCATCGTTGAAATTACTGTTTAATAATGAGTTATTTGGTGTTAAACCTGTATCAATAACTCCAATTCCGATTCCAGCACCTGTACTGTAGTTCCATGCTGCTGGAATGTTGTGTTTAGCAAAGTTCCAAGGTAATTTTGCTCCTGGAGCAATAGTAGTGTAATCAGCAGCATTTAATGAAGCGCCGTCAAATCCGCATCCTGCACCAGATTCTGACGTTCCTTGATATTGCCAATATCTGTATCCTGCTGGTTCTATGTAACGAATTCCATCTTCTTTTAATAAGTTTTCAATGGTAGCTAAGTTTTCAACTTTTACATCAATGATATTTAGTTTGTCATCTTCATCGATTAATAGGTCTGATGTTTTTTGACTGTCTACTTTTTCATCAATAGCAATATTACTTAGTAATCGATCTTTAATAGCACTTGCATTAGAATTTTCTTTGTTGAAATCGTTATCATCTGCTCCAAAACCGACAGTTATGATATTATCGCCATGCATAGCTGCACTCCAAATCATATGTGCTTCCATGTTTTTCCATTCAAAATCGACACGTTGCTCAATAGTTTCGTTGATTTTTGCATTGATTTGTTCAGGAGTTAGTGGTTCTTTCTGCTCTAAAATGATTGCAGTTTCTTCTGGTAAATTTTCATTAATTGCTACGTCATCAGCACATGAAACGACGCTCAAAGCCGCTAGTACTAAGACAAGCCTTAGGTTAAGATTTTTCATTCTTTTTTATTGATTGGTTAAAATTTTAACGAATATATTAATAAATTCGTAATTTTACTATGCGTGCATTGCAAATTCGATGAAATGCAATTCCAATCAAAATACCAACGATAATTCCTGTCAAGATATCTGAAGGATAATGAACTCCAAAATACAATCGACTATATATGAATAATACTGGCCAAAGGTAAAGAAGGTAGATCGTTTTGAATACTTTTCGTAACATGAGTACTAAAAAAGTAGTTACTGCAAAGGAAACTGTTGCATGACCTGAAAAGAAACTGTAATTTGCAGGTTTGATGATGATGTTTAGAAATGGAGCTACTGTAGGATCGTTGCATGGTCGAAGCCGTTCGATCCCTACCTTGACAACTTCTACTAATAATAGAGAAATGATCATAATAATGAGTCCATATCCAATAATAAGCCCAGCTTGACGTCTTGGAAAACGTATATAAATTCTAAAAAAAATGAAGAGCAATACTGGAACCCAGTAAATAAAACTTGTAATGTACTTCCAGAATGTATGAAATTGAACTCCACCTAAGTTATTTAGGTAAATGAGTAGTTCTTTGTCATATGCTAGTAACTGATCTAGCATTAAAATTGCCTTTTGATAGGACCTGACATATCTTCAATATCTTCTTTTACTTTGTCAATTTCTTTTTTAATATCTCCTGCAATATCAGTATCTAGTCCATTATCTTCAGCACTTTTTTGGATTTCGTGCTTTATTTCGTTGGTTGCATCTTTTAGTTGACGCATTCCTTTTCCTAAGCCTCTAGCGATCTCCGGAATTTTATCCGCACCAAATACCAAAACTACGATTAACATAATTACGAATATTTCTCCTCCACTGATGAATAATGCCATGCGTTCTTGTATTATTATACAAATATAATCAAGTTAATATTATGGAATAAAAAAACCAGCAATTATGCTGGCTTTTTTATGAATATATGGTAAAAACTACTGTTTTACTTTGTTTTCTTTAAATTTATTGAAGTCCGTATTGCCTTCTTCTCTCGGCCATGCGTTGTTTGTAGTATCAATATCCGCAGTTTCTAGCTTTGGATCTAATTGCAATGTTTTGATTGCTTTGTCAGATGCAATTACAATTTGTGCACTATCATCATTTTTTCTCCAAATTTGTGCTGGATATTTAATCATTTCAGAACTTCCGTCTTCATAGGTACATTCTACAATAATTGGCATTACCAATCCTCCAGGCTTGTTAAATGTAACTTCATAGAAGTACTTAGGGTTTTTCATGGCGTTTCTTTCTTGCTCAGAAAAGTTGTCCATTAAGTATTCCTTTAATGGTGCATTTTGCTCCATACTTAATACGGCTTGTCCTTCGTTGTCTTTGTTGTAACGTGGATCATCTTGTGGAATAAAGTATACAAAATCTCCCGTTTTGCCTGCTCGTGTTCCTACTTGATATTGTTCTACACTTTCGATTCCGATATCAACAAAATCTGTTGTGTAAAACCATCCTCTCCAGAACCAATCTAAATCGATTCCTGAAGCATCTTCCATAGTTCTAAAGAAATCTTCAGGAGTTGGGTGTTTGAACATCCAGCGCTGCGCGTATGTTTTGAAAGCATGATCAAATGCTTCTTGTCCCATAATTGTTTCTCGTAAAATGTTTAGTCCTGTAGCTGGTTTTCCATAAGCGTTAGGCCCTAGTTTGAATACATTTTCAGGATTTGACATAATTGGAGACAATCTTTCTTGATTTCCTTTCATATACGGAACAATCTTAGATGGCGCTCCTCTACGTGAAGGATATTTTCCATCGGTAGATGCTACAGACTCAGGGAATTCTTTAGCAAATTCTTGTTCAGACAAATATTGCATAAAGGTATCTAAACCTTCATCCATCCAGCCCCATTGGCGCTCGTCAGAGTTTACAATCATTGGGAAAAAGTTGTGACCAACTTCGTGAATAATAACACTGATCATTCCAAATTTTGTTCTTTCAGAATAGGTTCCATCTTCGTTTGGACGTCCATAGTTCCAGCAAATCATAGGATATTCCATTCCTTGATTTTTAGCATGTACTGAAATTGCTTTGTGATATGGATAATCAAATGTGTGTTTTGAATATGTTTTTAAAGCACTTGCAACAGCTTTTGTAGAGTATTCTTCCCAAAGTGGATTTCCTTCTTTCGGATACATTGAAACTGCCATTATTTTTGTACCGTTGATATCAACAGCTTGCATGTCCCAGATAAATTTACGTGAAGATGCAAACGCAAAATCTCGTACATTTTCTGCGTAAAATTTCCACGTTTTCTTTTTGTTTGAAAAGTTTTTCTCAGCAGCTTCAACTTCTTCTTGCGTAACAATAATTACAGGCTTGTCAAATGATTGCAACGCTTGTTCGTAGCGATCCATCATTTTACTTGTAAATACTTTTTTTCTGTTTTGTAGTTTTCCCGTAGCATCTAACACGTGATCTGCAGGCACTGTGATGTTTACATTATAGTTTCCAAATGGTAATGCAAACTCACCATTTCCCCAGAATTGATAGTTTTGCCATCCTTCTACGTCATTATACACGGCCATACGTGGAAAAAATTGCGCTATTACATAAGCGTAGTTTCCATCTTTTTCAAAGAATTCATATCCTGAACGACCTCTTTTTGTAACGTGATTGTTAATGTTATACCACCATTTGATACTGAATGATACCTTGCTACCTGACGTTAATTTTTTAGGCAAGTCAATACGCATCATAGTTTCATTGATGACGAATGATAAAGGTTTTCCCTTTGCATCTCTGACATAATCAATATTAAATCCACCATCAAAAGGATCAGCTACATAACTGTTTACAAATGTAGATGCTTTTTGTAATCGAGGAATACGTCCTCCATTTTTTAAAGAAGCTTGTGAGTTTTTTGCTCTTACATTTTGGTCTAACTGTACCCAAAGATATTCTAAATCGTCAGGAGAGTTGTTTGTATAGGTAATGGTTTCAACTCCGTATAATTTTTGATTTTTATCATCAAGTTCTATGTCCATTTCATAGTCAGCTTGTTGCTGATAGTATGCTTTTCCAGGCGCACCAGAAGCTGTTCTGTACATGTTTGGTGTAGAGAATTCTTGATATAGCTGTCTAAATTTGTTTTGATTGATATGTCCTTGAGGTTTCTTATCATCTTGTTGCTCTTGAGCAAAGACAAAGTTTGATCCCAAAAATAGAAATGCGAAAATGTAGAAATGTATCCGTTTCATTAGGCTTTTAATAGGTTTGTATTTTAATGCGTGAAATTAATTATTTTCAAGAGTTATTGTTAAAAATTTAACAAACCTTTATCATTTTCTTTGACTAATAATAAGCTTTTACGCTGATTTCCTATTTTAACATGCACTAAATTCTGCTGATCTTCTTCTAAATCATATAAAATATCATTTTCTACAGTTATGGAAGTTACTGTTTTTATATTGGGAATTTCCAAGTAACACACCGTAACATCATCTTCATATTTTTTTCCGATAAATGTGAAAGCTTTTTGTTCTCCATCTACCCAAATTTTGAGTTTTTGTTGGAGATATTTTTGCATTAACCGCTCTACTTCTTTTGTGTTTTTTTCTGCAGTTAATTCTTCTTTTAAATCATATCGCATTTTCATAACTTCTTGAAAATCATCTATGAAAATACGTGTTGTAATTTGTAACGCTTCCGCAGATGTACTATGTTCTATGTTGGTTACACTTACATAAAATTTATGGGCGGCAACAAAAGAAAATAGTGGAAGTATGCTGAGTAAAATGAGATATTTATATCGTTTCATTAGTGTATGTATCTTTATTTTGTAGTGACAAAGATATCCAAAAAGCGTTCCAAAAAAAGATATTCATACGTTCGCTTAGTCTTTTGTTTTGGTTGATGCTAAAAATGTTTTGCTATGTTTTACCATAAAATCAATCATTAAGAATTCATTTTTCGTCGTAAACAAGTCTTCAGAAGGCATTTGATCATCGCAGTAGTAAAGAAATGCACTTATTTGATCTTCAGGAATATTTAAGTTTTTAGTGAAAAAATCGTCTTTGTAGCGTGAGCGAATATCGTTGAAACTCGTTCGTTCGTATATGGCTTTTTCTTTTTCTCGTTTTTTACCTTTTCCAATAATTGAATTGAGGAGCAATCCAACAATTCCCAATATGTTAGCTCCTTGAAAATTTTCTTGAAGTAATGCTTCATTTCGCACTGCAGAATAGCGGTCATCCGCAAATTGGTAATCTTTATATTTAGCTATTTCCTCCTCTTGAAAGTCTAGAAATTTTTCTTTATTTTCTGGACTAATCACAGCTTCATCCAACTCTTCAACTTTTTCAGTAACCTCAACTACTAAACGATTATTGGCAATAATTTTATCTGTAACTGTAATTTCTTTAATGGTATATTGAACTGAAGAAAAAATAAGAATGTCTCCTGCTTTTGCTAAAATTTCATATTCTCCTTTGCTGTTGGTTGCCGTTCCTTTACTGGTTGTATTATTCACAATATTGACTCCAACAACATTTACTTGTCTGTAAATAACTTTTCCTCGCAAAATTTTTCGTTCTGCGTCTTGCGCCACTAACATTGTTGAAATTAAGAGACAAATTAAGAGTAATTTTTGCTTCATTTAGGTTAAATTTATTGGTTAATAGGTTCTTTTATAAAGATACGATAAAGAAATTAACTATTGTCCTTAAATAAATCCCAACATACATTAAACTTTTGTTAAAACCTTATTATGATTACTTTTACATTTTACAACACATTTAGCATGTATACTTTATGAAAAATATGATTATTGCCAGTACATCCACAGTACATGGAAGCGGATATTTAGCGTATATTCTTGATGAACTTGCTTCCTTATTTGCAGCTACAGAAGAGGTTTTATTTATTCCATATGCACGTCCCGGAGGAATTACACATGACGAATATACCGCCATCGCTGCAAAAGCATTTAAAACTATTGGAAAAACAGTTCGTGGTATGCATGAGTTTGAAAATCCAACAGCAGCAGTTGCCAACGCAAAAGGAATTTTTACAGGTGGTGGAAATACATTTTTACTGGTTTCACAATTGTACAAAACGGGAGTAATTGTTTCCCTGAGAGAAGCTATTTTTAATGGAACTCCGTATTTAGGAACAAGTGCTGGAAGCAATATTTGCGGACTCACCATGCAGACAACCAATGATATGCCAATTATATATCCGCCAAGTTTTAAAACCTTAGGAACCATTCCTTTTAATATCAATCCTCATTATTTAGATCCGATTGAAGGCGATACACATATGGGAGAAACACGTGAAACACGTATTAAAGAATTTCACAAGTTTAATACACTTCCTGTGGTTGGAATTAGAGAAGGAAGCTGGATTCGTGTGATGGATGAAAAAATTACTTTAGAAGGTTCACATACGGCGCGCATTTTTGAACACGATAAAACACCGTATGAGTTGGAAACTGGTTCTGAAATTAAATTTGATTGACTTAACATCAGTTCTACATAAGTAATTCAAATTAAAAATTAAGTCTTAAAATTCTCTGCTTAATAACACATTTTCCGCATCTTATTTTCATTTTCTTTGCTTTCCCAAAGAAAAGAAACAAAAGAAAGGGAACTTTTCCAGAGGTATTTTTAGTTTTTCTTTTTTGGAAAAACTAAAACCGCATGAATTTCCCTAAATTTTTTCCAAGGCTTCAAAAATTTTTAACGGAAAATTCCTGCTATACTTCGGAAAAGAAAAGTATCAAACTAAATTTTCACATCGAGCTCAAGTTAACCTAATACTGTACTTTCACAAACTTCTGCTTTTCTACGAAATTAGTTCAACTAACCATTTTGAGTTTGTCATACAGACTTCTTAAAATTGAGTTTCACAAAATAAAAAAAACCGATTCAAAAAGAATCGGCTTTAGTGTTGAGCGAAAGACCGGGTTCGAACCGGCGACATTCAGCTTGGAAGGCTGACGCTCTACCAACTGAGCTACTTTCGCAAGCGGATGCAAATATAGTTAAACAGAATTTTACTTTCCAAATATTTTTTTAGATTTTTTTCAGAAAATGATATCCGCGAGCTATAAATCCTTGATTATAATAGAACTTATGCGAAGGAAAATTTTCTATATAGGTATTTAACTCAATTGTGGTAACTCCTTTTTCCTTTCCGTAGGTTTCAATCCACTGAAATAATTGCGCACCAATTCCCTTACTTCGATAGCTTTCTTCAATGTAAACATGATCTGGCTCTAAACTTTTTCCACAATAATGACGCGTCATATGCCATAAACCAAAACAACCGATCATTTGATCGCCGTCATAAATGGCAAAAGCTTCGTAATTCTGCGCTAACATTTCAGAAAAACGTTCTTTTAATACATCCATCGGTACTTTTTGTGAATTCATGAGATCCAAATATGGCAAAATGATTTCTGCTTCTTCCGTATTGAGTAACTTAAAAGTAATTTGCATGCTGTACTTTTTATTCAAAATTAATTTATTTCTATAAAAAAAGACTCCAAAATAAGTGATACTTTTGAGTATTCTACTAAATTTTTGTGATTATGAAAAGTGATACTTCATTTACAATTAAAGAGATTACCGCCAAAAAAGCGTATGAGGTGCGACATCCTGTTTTGCGGGAAGGAAAACCTCTAGATTCGTCCCGTTTTGACGGAGATGATTTGCCAACCACCTTTCATCTTGGCTATTTTATAGACGAACAATTGGTTGGTGTTGTGAGTTTGTTGGAACGCGATCATGCAACTTTGAAGGTTGAAAAAGCGTTTCAATTACGCGGAATGGCAGTCTTGACTAGTTTTCAAAAAAGAGGAATTGGTGATGCATTGGTTACAAAAGCGGAAACGATGATTCAAGAACGTGGCGGAACATTTATGTGGATGAATGCACGTGAAATTGCCGTTCGGTTTTATGAAAAATTGGGATATGAAAAACATGGAGAGCCGTTTTCAATTCCCAAAATCGGATTGCATTTTGTGATGATAAAAACGTTTTCTTAAAAGATTAACGTCGTTTTAACGCTTCAAAAAAAGGAAATAAAGTACTTTGAAAATCATCAATCAAAAAACAGTATTTCTTATGAAAAAAATGCTACTCCTACTCGTTTTTATGAGTTCGCAAATATTTGCACAAAATCCTGAAACGATTACATTTAAGGAAGATTTTAATACGCCTGAAGTTTTTATACATCTCCCCGATTTTAAAAATATAAATGTACGCGATATGGCAATTTCGCCAACGAATGATGAAATTTTCTTTACGCTGGATGCGCCAAAAAATGCATTTCGAACACTGCTAACATCAAAAAAAGTAAACGGAAAATGGACTGCTTTTACAATTGCTGCATTCTCTGGAAAGTTTCATGATATTGAACCAGCATTCTCGCCCGACGGAAAACAATTATTTTTTGCATCTAAGCGTCCTGTCGGAAACGGAATAACTCCAAAAAAGGATTACGATTTATGGTATGTAACTCGTGTAAACGGCGAATGGAAAAATCCTGTGCGATTGCCTGAAACGATCAATTCTGACAAAAACGAATATTATCCGTCTATTGCAACTAATGGTACTATTTATTTTACCGCCGAACGTGAAGACGCAAAAGGAAAAGAAGATATTTACAAAAGTGAGCTGAAAGACGGAAATTATCAAACATCTACGAGTTTAGATGTTGTAAATACAAAAACCTATGAATACAACGCATATGTAAGTCCAGATGAATCGTTTCTTATTTTTGGTTCGTATGGACGAAAAGGAAGTTTAGGACGTGGCGATTTGTACATTAGTTTTCGTAAAAATGGAGTTTGGCAAGAAGCTGTTTCTTTAGGAAACTTAGTCAATTCGGATCAAATAGATTATTGTCCGTTTGTGTCTTTTGACAAGAAATATTTCTTCTACACGAGTGAAAAAAGCACAATTCAGACCAGCTATACCAATTTAAATTTTAAAAAATTAAAAGAAGTTATGAACGAAGGAAGCAATGGAACTTCAAAAATTTATTATCTTCCGTTTGATAACTTATTAAAATCAATTCAACTTGAATAGATCAAATTTCATGAAGCTTCTCGGACTGGGAACTATTGCATTGCACAGTGCACCAAGTATGGCTTTTAACGTACAAAATTCTAAAAAATTAGAACTCATCGGAAAAGGAAATCCAGCCGTTTTTGGTAACGGATTTTCATTGCGAAAAGAAGCCTATGATGCATTTGTACGAATGCGCGAAGCAGCGGCAAAAGACGGAATTTCCATTCATGTGGTTTCTAGTTATCGCAATTATGCGCATCAAAATCGTATTTGGGAACGCAAGTATACACGTTTTACCAAACAAGGTTTATCGCCTATAAATGCTATTAAAAAAATTATAGAATATTCTACAATTCCAGGAACTTCCAGACATCATTGGGCAACCGATATTGATATTATTGACAAGAATGCTTCGTACAGTGGCGATGTATTGGTTCCGAAAAAATTTCACGGCGACGGACCATTTTGCAAACTTCGCGAATGGTTAGAAAACAATGCAAATTCGTTTGGTTTTTACATCGTATATACAGACAAAGCTGGTCGTAAAGGTTTTAAATACGAACCTTGGCATTATAGTTATGCGCCCATTTCAAAACCGATGTTACAGGAATATAAAAATCTGAATATCAAAGAGATGCTTCAAGCTGAAAAATTACTAGGAAGTGAGCATTTTGACGAACATTTTATCAATTCGTATATAAAAGAGAATATTTTAGATATCAATCCTGAGCTTTTAGGCTAACTTTTGTACTTTTATACAACACCAATTTTTAACAATCATGAGAGGAAATAAGTTCAAAATTCGTCTGCTGATCGGAGTCGCTATTGTAGCGTTTGCTTACTTTAAAAAATGCTCTAATCAAGAAGAAAACCAATATACAGGACGTACACAAACGATTAGTATGTCTACCGAAGACGAAGTTGCTTTGGGTTTTGCCAATAGAGATGCCATGGCACAACAACATGGTGGTTTGTATCCAGATCCTGGCGCGCAAGCACGTGTAGATTTTATTGGCGAAAAGTTGGTAAACATGAGTATGGCGAAAGAATCAGATTATCGATTTGAATTTCATTTGCTTGCCGACAACAGAGCTATCAATGCGTTTGCCTTACCTGGCGGACAAATTTTTATCACAAATGCTTTGTATAGTAAATTGGATGATGATCAGTTGGCTGGTGTTTTGGGGCATGAAATTGGACATGTGCTAGGACGACATTCTGCCGAACGTATTGCTGAAAGTGATTTTTGGAAAACCGTTTCTACTGGCGCTTCTGTCGGTGCCGATATGGGCGGAATGGTGAATGGAATTGGACAACAAACTTTGCTAAAAAATGGACGTGATGACGAATTGGAAAGTGATGAATTGGGCGTCGTTTTAATGTTATACGCTGGTTACGAACCTGAAGCCATGATTGAAGTCATGAAGATTTTGAAAGCTGCGGCTGGACCCAATAGAACTCCAGAATTTCAAAGTACACATCCCGATCCTGAGAATAGAATACAACGTATTAAAGATGCTATTGAAAAATATCGTCAGTAGGTTTTTGGGTGTTGGGTCTTGGGTGTTGGTAAATTAGTTATTATTTTTAATTAAAGTGTAAGCTACTAAACTCATACACTCAAAAACTACATCACTATTCAATGTTTAAAGTTCAAAGTTATTTCTAGATACTTCATAATTCTGAATTCTACATTTGGGTGTTGGGTTTTGGGTCTTGGGTGTTGGGTCTTTGGTAAATTAATTATTATTGTTAATTGAAGTGTAAGCTACTAAACTCATACACTCAAAAACTATATCACTATTCAAGTATTTGGTAATTTTTCATTCTTAAAAACACTACTGTAATTGATGGTAAAACAGTACTGTTCAATTTATTTTAATATTTATCTTTCTTATTTAAATAACTTAAAATAATAATCATGAAAAAAAAGACCACTCATTTACGATTGAACAAAAAGGAAATTAGCCAGTTAAACCAACGTGTTATTTCTGGTGGAAGACCACAGTTTACAAATCGATGTCCTGTAGAAACAATCAATATTACACTATGCTATGGTGCCAATGTTTGTCAAAAATGGCCACCACAGAATTAAAATAATATAGCAAATAAAAAGAAGCTGTCTGAAAAGCTTGTAAAACCGTCATTTTAGACTTGATCCAGCATCTCATAGCGCTACTATTTAACTGCTATGAGAAACCGAATCAGGTTTGACGAAATTGTTACTTTTTAGACAACTTCTTTACTTTTTAGGAAATCTTGCGTTTATTTTGATGCGTTCATTAATACTTTCTTTACTTCTTTTGCCTGAGCAGATTCTGCATAATCAATAGCAGACTGACCATTTTCGTCTTTTGGTGTAACTCGCGCTCCGTTTTCTAATAATAAAGAAGCAATTTTTACTCTATTGTAACGAGCTGCGTACATTAGTGGCGTTTTTCCGTTCGACTTTTTATTTACATTTTCTCCAAACTGAATCATTCGTTTTACGGTATCAAAATCGCCTTTTGCGATGGCCACACAAAAAGGACTTACCTTTACAATTTTGGTAACGGTTACTTTGTTGGTTGCAGTGTTGGTGTCGTTTTCTGTTGCATTAGCTGTAGTAAATGAAGCTCCTACTATAAGAGCGATCATAAAAATTGTTTTTCTCATAATGTTGTTGATTTTTAATTGATGATTGTTGATTTTGTAATTATTAATTACACTAAAGAGACGACAACCAATAAAAATTGTTGCAAGCATTTTCTTTTTATAACACATTCTTAACTATTTAGATCAAAATGTGTTAAAGCCTTCTTAAAAAGAGTGATTTCGTTACCTTTTTATATGTAATTTTTTAAGGATTGCTTAACATACTTTTTTTGATATTTTATAAGAAAAAACAACCTTTCATTATGAATTTCATAAACCTTGATAAAAAAGCATGGTTTTTTGAGTTTGGGTTGTTATTATGTAATGAAATACACTTATTTTAGTTTTTTAATAAAGAATAATCTCGAATGAATAAAAAAGTTATTTTAATGATTTTGGACGGATGGGGAAAATCGCCCAATCCTGAAGTTTCTGCCATTGCAAACGCACATGTTCCATTTATCAATAGTTTATATACAACATACCCAAATGCCAATTTACTAACCGATGGAATGAATGTCGGTTTGCCCGAAGGACAAATGGGAAACAGCGAAGTAGGACATATGAATTTAGGTGCCGGACGTATTGTGTATCAAGATTTAGCAAAAATCAACTTGGCGATTCAAAACGATACCTTAAAAGATGAAGCGGTCTTAAAAACTGCTTTCAAACATGCAAAGGCAAACAACAAAGCCGTGCATTTCTTAGGTTTGGTTTCTAATGGTGGCGTACATTCACACATCAATCATTTAGAAGGTTTAGTAAATATTGCAGACACATACGGATTGTTAGATGTATTTATTCATGCGTTTACAGACGGAAGAGATGTTGATCCAAAATCTGGAAAAGGTTTTATTGCTCAAACAGAAACATTTTGCAAAAACACCAATGCAAAAATAGCAACCATCACAGGACGTTATTATGCAATGGATAGAGACAAACGTTGGGAACGTGTACAACTTGCCTATGACGCGTTAGTTAACGGAAAAGGTACGTTGAGTATAAATGCTACAGAAAGTATACAACAAAGTTATGATGCGGATGTTACGGATGAATTCATCAAACCGATTATCATGACGGATGCTAACAATAATCCTGTTGGAAATATAAAAGAAGACGATGTCGTAATCTTTTTCAACTTTAGAACCGATCGTGGACGCGAATTAACGGAAGTATTGTCGCAGCAAGATTTTCCTGATTTTGGCATGAAACCACTTCCACTCTACTATGTGACACTCACAAATTATGACGCATCGTACAAAAATGTACACGTCGTTTTCAATAAAGAAAATATAAAAGATACGTTAGGCGAAGTGTTAGCCAAACATGGAAAAAAGCAAATTCGTATCGCGGAAACTGAAAAATATCCGCATGTTACCTTTTTCTTTAATGGCGGACAAGAAACACCTTTTGAGGGCGAAAAACGTTTGCTATGTCCATCTCCAAAAGTAGCTACCTACGATTTACAACCTGAAATGAGCGCGTATGATATTCGTGATGCCATCATTCCTGAATTGGAAACGGAAGAAGCTGATTTTGTTTGTTTAAATTTTGCCAATCCAGACATGGTTGGACACACTGGAGATTTTCAGGCAGCCGTAAAAGCCTGTGAAGTTGTAGACGAATGCAGCAAAGCAATCATTGAAGTTGCACAAAAACATGGTTATAGTACCATTGTTATTGCCGATCACGGAAACTGCGACACCATGATCAATCCTGATGGAAGTCCAAACACGGCACATACAACCAATCCAGTTCCGATCATTTTAGTTGATGAAGATATCAAAGCTATAAAAGATGGCGTTTTGGGCGATATTGCACCAACAGTTTTACAGATGATTGGCATTCCTCAACCTGAATTAATGACTCAAAAATCACTTATCTAATGAAAAAAATCATATACATTTTTATAGCACTTGCTTTTTTTGCGTGTAAAGACGAAAAGAAAACACCAACACCTGAACCTGTTCAAGAGGAAGTAACTGCAACTACGGAAGAAACCGAATCAGAAACGGAAGAGGAAGGAGAAAAATTGCCAATTTTGACAGGAGTTCAAATTCGTGAAACCATTGCAACTGCGCCATACGATGTCTGGTTTGGTCCTACATATGCCGTGTATTCTGCGGATAAAGAAACGCTTGACGCGATAAAACCCTTGACAAAAGATGTGAAAATCAAAATCTTTATGGGAACTTGGTGTGAAGACAGTCAGCGTGAAGTACCGCAATTTTACAAGATTACCGATGTACTTGAAATCAATGAAAGAGATATTGAATTGATCACAGTTGATGAAGAAAAAGAAACGCCCGAACATTTAGAAGACGGTTTCAACATTACCAACGTTCCAACGTTTATATTTCTAAAAGATGGCAAAGAATTGAATAGAATTGTAGAGTTTCCTGTGACTTCTTTAGAAAAAGATATGTTGAGCATTTTATCTGGAGAAGCATACAAGCACAGTTATGCTGAATAAGACGCGAATTCTTTGTAGCTTTGCAGTCCTAAATAGGAAGATGTAATAATTATGAAAGAGAGCTTATTAATAGCTGTAGATTTTGACGGAACCATCGTAGAAGACGCGTATCCTAAAATTGGAAAACCTCAACTATTTGCGTTTGAAACGTTGAAACGACTAGAAGAAGACGGACATCGTTTGATTTTATGGACTTATAGATCTGGAAAAAAATTAACGGAAGCTATTGATTTCTGTAAAGAAAACGGCATAGTTTTTTATGCTGTAAATAACAGTTATCCTGAAGAAATATTTGAAGGAAAAGTGAGCAGAAAAATCAACGCTGATTACTTTATTGATGATAGAAATATTGGTGGTTTTATTGGTTGGGGCAAAATTTATCAGCTACTTACCAAAGAAACACCGAACGTACAATTAAAAAAGAAAAAAGGATTGTTTTCCTTTCTTAAAAAATGATCATAGCAAAGACAACAGAAGAAATTGAATTAATGCGCGAAAGTGCCTTAGTCGTTTCCAAAACATTAGGAATGTTAGCCAGCGAAGTAAAACCTGGTGTTACAACCTTATATTTAGATAAATTAGCAGAAGAATTCATTCGTGAACAAGATGCTATCCCTGGGTTTTTAGGTTTGTATGACTTCCCAAATACTTTATGCATGAGTCCTAATGCACAAGTAGTTCATGGAATTCCGAACAATACGCCGCTAGTAGAAGGCGATATCATTTCCATAGATTGCGGAGCCATTAAGAACGATTTTTACGGAGATCATGCATATACATTTCCTGTCGGAGAAGTAACGCCCGAAGTCACCAAATTATTAACGGTTACCAAAGAATCGTTATATGTTGGAATTCGTGAATTGAAAGTTGGAAATCGTGTAGGCGATGTTGGTCATGCCATTCAGCAATACACAGAATCATTTGGTTATGGTGTCGTTCGTGAATTGGTTGGTCATGGATTGGGAAGAAAAATGCACGAAGATCCTGAAATGCCAAACTACGGTCGTCGCGGTCGCGGAAAGAAATTTATTGAAGGTATGGTGGTTGCTATTGAACCGATGATTAACATGGGAACGAAAAACATTAAACAACTCCGTGATGGCTGGACAATTTTAACTCGTGATGGGAAACCAAGCGCACATTTTGAACATGATGTTGCTATTGTAAACGGAAAACCAGAGTTATTATCTACATTTCAATATATTTATGATGCTTTAGGTATTGAAAGTGATGAAGAAGCAGAATTTAGACAATAAATTACTTCGAAACTTTCGTGAAAAACCTTTTTAAATATATACTCAATACCATTCCAAGACCACTTTTAATTAAGCTGAGTTATTGGATACGTCCTATGATTACTTTTGCTTTAAAAGGAAACAAATTTACGGATCCCATTGACGGAAAAAGTTTTAGAAAGTTTTTATCATATGGTTATGCCATCAATCGTGAAAATGCATTATCGCCGAGCACACTTTCGTTAGAACGCCATCGGTTGTTGTGGTTGTATTTGCAGAATGAAACTGATTTCTTTACCAAACCACAAAAAGTATTACACTTTGCGCCTGAACAAGCTTTTTATAAACGCTTTCGCAAACAAGAAAATTTAGACTATACGACTACAGATTTGTTTTCACCGTTGGCAGATGTAAAAGCGGATATTTGCAACTTGCCTTTTGCAGACAATTCATTTGATACTATTTTGTGCAATCATGTGTTGGAGCATATTCCAGATGACACCAAAGCCATGCAAGAATTGTATCGTGTGTTGAAACCTGGCGGCATGGCAATTCTTCAAATTCCACAAGATTTAGAACGTGACGTTACGTTTGAAGATGATACGATTACTGATAAAAAAGAACGTACTAAAATTTTTGGTCAGTACGATCATGTGCGTGTGTACGGTCGTGATTATTTTGACAAGCTAAGAAGCATCGGGTTTACAGTAAAAGAAGAAGATTACACGACAAAGTTCACTCCTGAAGAACTAGAAAAATACTGTTTGATGGAAGGCGAAATTATTCCTGTTTGTTTTAAATAAGTATTGAGTATTGAGTATTGAGTATTGAAAAATAAAATTTAAGTTATACATATTAAAAAGTCACTAAGTATAAAACGCTTAGTGACTTTTCATTATGATTTATGTTAAAAATGATGCCGTTTAACAATCAGGCAATCCAGCTCTAAATCCTTCAATTGTTATTGCACCTGAACCAAGTTGTTGCATGAGCAATAAACCAGCAGGTGTTTTTAAAAATTCGGCTCCTGTATTCATACACTTTACATCAGGATTAGGTGCGTATTGCCATATATACCAAGGTTGTCCAAGATAGGTATATTCATTTATAGGATTGTTTAAATTGTACTCCGCAAAGAAGTTAAAAATATCATATAATACATCAGGATTGGCTGTCAAATAATTATAATTTGTTGGCGACTGATTTTGC
This sequence comes from Kordia jejudonensis, assembly GCF_001005315.1. Lineage (GTDB taxonomy): Bacteria > Bacteroidota > Bacteroidia > Flavobacteriales > Flavobacteriaceae > Kordia > Kordia jejudonensis. The sequence goes on along the minus strand of NZ_LBMG01000024.1, from coordinate 24,939 downwards.
ATTTCATATATCCATTCTATGAAAGAATCTAAAAAGGCTTGCTTGTGAATATGATCTTCTTCATAGGTTTGACTGTAAGGATTGGTAAGTGCATATCCTAATTGCGTTATATACACTTGACCGTAATAATTAATGATTTCATTTTTAAGCGAAGGGAAACCATTGACATAAAATATCATAAAAGGAAAAAGGTTGCCATTACTGGTAATGTAATACAAATCATTATAATCATTGGTAAGCGGAATGATTGCTCTAGGCGAACTCAACTCTATCCATTGTCCGTTACTATACACATACCACTCTGGAAACATTGCAGCTAATACTTCAATCGGCGCCGGTCCTGTTGATCCGCCAAAGAAACCACAATAAGAAGCTACTACACTCGGAGCGTTTCCGTTCCAATTATAATTACAAAGTACACTTTTTGGTGCTTTACTCGGTTTGTTAGAAGGTTTTGGAGAGTAATAACCATATTTTGCATTGTTGGTATTGTTTGTCAGCACACTTCCTTTGGAATCGAAATATATGAGTTGCTCTGCGCCTATCTGCAAGTGATTGTTCAAGTTTCCGTTCGCGTCAAAATTCAACGTTACATAGGTATGCAACTTTTGCTCTTCTTTCGTATTCTTACTTGGTATATTTACAGAGAAGATATACGATGTTGATCCATCAGTTTTGGTGCCAACCATTACATTATCTTCATTAATCACTAAATCATTTAGATTATGCTTGGCCATAAGTTTACCTGATTCGCTTGAAATAATTTCCTTAATCTGATTTACAGTGTTAGAAAATTGATTGGATAAAAGAGGATCATTAATTTCCGATAATGATGTGATGGATAGCTCTATTAATTTGGGTTCAACTGTTTCGGTAATTGCCTTGGCTTCAGCGATTTCAACATTTTCATCAAGATCGTTAGTACAGGAAAACATTGTGAGAAATAGTACTACTAGTATTGTAAAATTTGTTTTTTTCTTCAGTCGAAGTTTTTTGTGATTAAATTGTTTCTTTTTCATGGTTTTTAATTTTTCTTGAATGTACTTTTATTTGGCACTAATTCTTTACGAAAAACCTGATTAATTTTACTTTAAAACCTTAGTTAACAATTAATTAACAAACCGTTCCGCAAAAAAAAGAGAACCCACAATTGTAGATTCTCCTTTTGAATACTAAAGAAAGTTTGCACTTTCTTCCCCTTTTAAAAAATGTTTAAATGTTTTTTTTAGTCCATTACTTTAGAAAGTTTGATGGTTTCGCCACACATATCACTTTTGATTTTGAAAATGACATCTCCTTTTTTTCCTTTACTTGCCCAATGCACCGTTTTTCCAACTTTGCAAGAAATGCTTGTTTTACTTCCTTTGTTCAACGTTACGTAACCGCTTCCAGTGTAGATTGACACTTTGTTTTTGGTATCGTTTATAAGCGAAAAACTACTTCCGTAGATTGCTTCTGTATGTTCTACCGTTTGTAACGCATCTAGCTGTATTTCTGCAAAAGAACACATGGCAACTAAACTTAGTAGTGTGATGGTAATTTTCATATAAATGATTGTTTGGATTATTTTTGTTTTAAAAACAATCGAACTGTATGGATGTACAATCCGATTGTTTGGCATTCGTAATTATTGGCTTGGGTATAATTATTTTTTTAAAGTTTTAAAAAACCCTGCAAGCATTTGCGCAACTCGCAGGATTTACACAATAATATAAACTATAAATTATTGCTTTATAAAACGTTTGGTAATTTGTGCTCCTTCTACAGAAGTAAGTTTCATTACATACATTCCTTCCGAAAGTTGAGAAACATTGATTTCTGTAGTATTGGCTTGCACTACTTTTTTTCCTAATAGATTGAAGATTTCAACCTTTGTTATCATTGTATTGGTTTGAATGTTTAAGATATTTGACGCTGGATTCGGATAGATTTTCACATCAGTATCCAAAAGTTCAACATCGTTGATGCTTAGTGTTGCAAAATTAAATGTGCTCATTCCTGAAACTGCTAATGCGTTTGGATCTACAACATTGGTATATTGCGCTGATCCATCGTCTACCATATCTGCTTGCATAAACGATTTTAAAGGTGTGACCGAATTGGCAAGAGCTGAGTTGTTTTCTAAAATTTTCAACTCGCCATTGACAGGATTTCCATTGACAACAAAGGTGTATAAATCAGTGTTTGTACCCGCAGATGGAGCTGTTAATGTTGCTGGACTTCCTAGCGTTTCTGTAATTAAATATCCATCAATAGTTGGCATAGATACGTTGTTACCATCAAAAAATGTAGCACTTGCAGCACCTCCTAGAGATGACGAAGTGGTAATGGTGACTCCATCTGGAAGAATGATGGTAAATCCGTAGCTCTGTACCGAAGTCGCGAAATTATTAGCGCTGGCATTCGGAACGGCTTGCACCGTAAAACTGTATCCATTATTGTGTTGCAACGTATATGTATATCCATCTTGAGCATTTGCCGTATTTGAGAACAACGCAAATAGCAATGTAAAGACTAAAATTAAAGTGATTTTTTTCATAATGTACTTGTGAATCTGTTAATTAGTTTTCTGGTAATTGTTCTTGAATTTGATACGTGCTGAAGTTTAAAAAATTCCCTGGATGCGCTAATACATTTTGTAGAATGAAAGGTGTATCAGGCGTAGTTCCTGTGTATTGTGTGTTTCCATCCATGTTTACATCAAAAGCATTGTAGCCAGTGAGCACATAGGTTGGGAAATTCAAGAAATTGCCTGAATCGTTCAATACTGCCGACAACAGATTTGGCGTATCAGGTGTAGTTCCAGAATATTGTACTATAATGTCTCCGTTTACATTTCCAGACCACATTCCAACCAAACCGCTTGGCATTCCAAAAGTAGTTTGTGCATCTGTTCCATAAGTGATTTGATTGTTTGCATCTGTGAAATCTACAATTGTAGCTGTACTATTCAAACTGAAAGTTGTATTTGTCATAATCCCCAAGTGATTTCTATGCTTAACAGCTATGTAATAATTACCAATAGTTTTGTTGAAAACTAATGAAGACATTCCATCTATTCCAACTACATCACCATCACGCTGTAGCAATGCCGATTGTGCATCTATAATCGTAGTATTCGTGGTTGCATCTCTTAGTTCTACCCATACCCAATCTACAATGGCATTATTTCCTGTGACTGCAAAAACAGTAGCATTACAAGATACGCCATCTGCATAAGGCGATAGTATTGGCAAGCTATTTCCAACTCTTAAATTGTCGGTCATATTACCACCACTAGCATTTAACATTGCGCCTTGTAGGTATATTTTTGGACTGAGAACTATATTTAAGTTTACATCATATTCAAATGCACCCATATCTACCGTAGTATCTACTGTACGAGCATTTCCATTTAAATCTTCAACTATAGTAACTGGTAAAGAAGCATTGTCTCCTGCATTTATAGCTGGCGAACTTGCTTGCAATGTATAGTCATTTGTTGAAGCATTGGTAAATAATGGATCACTATTAGCGCCTCCTATCATTCCAAGTTCCACAATACTATTGTTGACTACGGAAAATGAGGTTGTAATTGCGATAGGAAAACCAGTGCCAGCTCCATTTCCATAGATAATACTATTTTTAATGGTACTATTAGAAGCCTGAACCATTGTTATAACGTTGTCATTAACTCCAACATTATTAGCCAATGTTGAGTTGATCATTTCAAATTCTAAAGCAGTAGCATTTCCGCCAGTGCTAGCACCTAAATACAAACAAGATGAATTGTTTGCAGAAGTGTTATTGTAAAATAAACTATTTACAACAGATCCTTTTCCATACAGATTAAACTGTTGCGCTCCCGAAAAGAACATTGCAGCCAAGTCCTGAGAATAATTTCCTCTAATAATACACGATTCAAAATCCACGTCATGCGTTAAGTTTGATACTCCACAAGGTGTAAAAGATGCGTATACAGCAACACTAATACCTGAATTGTTTTCAAGTATACAGTTTTTAAATTGAGCTGCTAAGCTACTTCCTGAAACATAAGGATTTACATAAATTGCTCCACCTCTTAAGTCATAAGATTGATCTATTGCTGGAGTTGAACAACTATTATTTGCAACACCGTTTGCATTTCCACTTGTTATTGTGAAACCATCAACTACTATATTTTGAACATCACCTCTGATGGAAACCACATGATATGAATTATCTTGCCTTGTTGCTTCAGTATCGAGAATACTAGCATTATCATCTCCATTTAAATCACCAGATAGTATTGTAATATTCGTTTTCGGATTTCTTTCTGTGATGGTTGTCTCTGTTCCGTTAAATCCGCCATAAATTTTTGTATTGCCTAAAATCGAGAAGGTTGCTTTTCTTGTATTCGTATCAGTCGTACTTGGTATATACGTGCCATCTGCTACCCATATAGGTCTTAAATTATTTGCTAAAGGAAGTGCATCTTCTAGTTTTGTAAAAGCATTTGCCCACGAAGAGCCGTCATTGGTTCCTGACGCATCCTTATCCACATACAATGTCGGATCTACCGTTGTAAAGGTATAAGAAGCAGCACCTACACCTTGAGATGCAACACAGGAAGCAACTATGCTGATATCATAGGTAGTATTAGGCGTTAATCCTGAAATTGTAAACGGATTACCAACACTGTAGACTACTGTTCCAGAAGAAATTGGTTGTCCTGATGCTACATACACAATGTCCCAAACAGATTCATCTCCGCCAGCTGTCCAACTAAGGTCTATTGAAGTAAAGGTAATATTTGTTCCGATAATATTTGATGGTGTTCCACTACAATCTAAATTTCCATATTCAAAAGCTCCCATATCAACGGTCGTGTTCACATAACGATTTCTACCATTTAAATCGTTGATAATAGTACTAGGAATGTAACTGTTGTCTCCTGTATCTATAGCTGGAGATCCAGTTTGCAAAATAATTTGATTTTCTGTTAAGTTGGCAAATAGAGGATCTACATCTGTGGCACTTTGCTGTCCGCCTTCTACTATACTATTTGATACTGTAGAACCAGATGCTGTAATTGTAAATGGTGTTGTACTTCCGTTGTTATAGATAATAGAATTTCTTATTCTACTGTTTGAAGCCTGAGCCATTTCAACAACACTTCCAGAAAGACCTGTATTATTAGCAAAAGTTGAATTGATAACACTAACATTCATTCCTCCTGTGTTTCCGCCATTCGCTGTACTGGCTATTAGCGACAAACACGATGAACCATTTACAGATGTATTGTTATAAAATAAGCTGTTCGTTATGGTTCCATAAGCATTATATCCTTGACCTGTAGATCCTTGGTATTGAAACGCAGAGGAGTTTAAAGAATAATTGTTTTTAATTACACAATTTGTAAAATTCCCAGTAAAATCTCTGTTAAAAGTTGCTGCGTTTATAGGTCCAAAACCTGCAAAAACGCTATTGTTTGTTGCTGAATTTTTTTCCAAAATACAATTTTGAACTGTTGCTGTAACATTTTCCCCTGTGACAACTGGGTTTAAATAAATGGCAGCTCCTCTTGAATCTGAAAATTGTGTAATTACAGATCCCCAAGTTACGGTACCTCCGTTAGCATTTCCGCCAGAAATTGTAAATCCATCAATTAACACATCACTAATAGCTCTTCTCATGCTCAATACATGGTATGCGTTATCTTGACGTGTAGCCTCAGCATCGGTTATTGTATCATTATCATCTCCGTTTAAATCTCCACTAAGTATCGTTCTATTGTTGACTACATCTCTTTCAGAAACAGTCGTTTCAGTTCCACTGAATCCTCCATAAAGTTTTGTACCTGTTCGTACATTAAAAGTTGCCTTTCTAGAATTCGAATTTGTAGTCGTTGGAATATACACACCTTGTGCTACCCAAACTTGATCATTTCCAGTAGCAATTGCCAAAGCATCTTCCAACTTTACGAAGGCATTATTCCAAGTTGTCCCGTCATTTGTTCCTGAAGCAGCATGATTAACATGAATAATACTTCCGCTCAATGTGGTAAAGTTGGTGGCTAAAGTCCAAGCTGATGTAGTTCCATTACAGTTTCCTTGCACATACACATCGTAAGATGTATTAGCGTTTAAACCAGTTATCGTTTGCGTATTTCCTGGAATGTTAGTGATACTTGTTCCTAAGGAAAAGGGAAACCCAAATTGTACATATCGTACCGTTGTATCTGTTGAAGAAGATGTCCATGATACCTCGGCCGAGTTTGGAGCAATGTTGTACACAGCAACATTTTCTGGCAAGCAAGTAAACCTGCGCTCTACTTCTGAACTTATAGTTGACGTACTTGCGTAAGTAGTTAAACTTACAAAGAGTAGTATTAAAAATACTTTTGTCTTCATTATAATATAATTTATAGTTTATGAAGGCAAAAGTATCTGACATGCTATATGTATTTCTGATGATCTTCTGAAAGTTAGCTTTGAGTTGCTAAACGTTTCTTGGTATTTTTTTGAAGATGCTCTTTACAGATTTATCTAAAATGCTCTTATGTTTTTTCTTTCATTGAAGTTATCCTATATTCTGAACAATGGCAAGAAATTCTTCTTTTTTGTCTTTAGAAATAGAAACCGTTTCGTTGTTATCCATGATGATATAACCACCATCTTTTTTGATGTATTCTTTGATGTATGTTAGGTTGATAAGATAGGAACGATGCGGCTTGTAGAAGGTTTTTATTTTTCCAAGTAAAGCCACAAAGTGTTTGAGCGGTTTGCTGACTAAGATTTCCGATTCGTTTAGGGTCGTAATTTTGGTGTACATGCCGTCAGCTTCAAGTAAGATAATTTCGTTAAAGTTTACAAATTTGAAACCATCTGAAAATGGCAATCCTATTTTGTTAAAGTTGGAAGACGCCAAACTTTTTTTGAGTTCTTCTAGTTTTATGTTGATTTGCGATTTCCCGATGTGTTTGAGTGCTTTTTCAACTGCTTCTTGTATTTGTGTTGCACGTACAGGCTTTAGTAAGTAATCAATTGCTGAAAGTTGAAATGCTTTGATAGCATATTCGCTGTATGCAGTTGTGAAAATAATTTCGAAATTGAAATTTTCCTTGTCTAAAAAATTCATGATTTCCAAACCTGAGTGTTCTGGCATTTCAATGTCTAAAAACACGATTTGTGGACGTTCTTTCTTGATCAATTCTACACCAGAAAGTAAGTCTTCCGCTTCATATATTTCTTTGATTTTTGGGCAGTTTTCAGCTATCAAAATGTGCAATAAGTTTCTTGCTTTGCGTTCGTCATCTATGATAATTACTTTCATCGGTTATTTTTTATTTTTGTGATCGGAATGGTAATGATAACTTTTGTTCCGTTTGGTTCTTGCGTGGTTTGATTGTGTAAATCTTCTATGGAAACTCCTATTTGCTTTTCTTTACCATGATTGAGTAAATCCAAACGATCTTGTGTTGCTTGCGTTCCAAATGATTTGTGTATTTTATCTTTCTTTTGTTTGATTGCTAATGCTTTTTCTCTTCCAACACCATTGTCTTCAATTGTACATATTACGGTATCGTTTTGAGGCGAAGCAGTAAGTCTAATATGCAGTTTCCGATTGTCCTTTTTGTGTAATAAACCGTGCTTCAACGCATTTTCCACATATGGTTGAATCAGCATTGTAGGAATGGAAATTGCTTCCGAATCAACTTCTTTATCAATTTGAATGGAATAGATGAGTTTGTCTTCAAAGCGCAGTTCTTCCAATTCTAGATACATTTCCAAACAGTCTATTTCATCTTGTAGTGAAATTACTCCTTTGTTACTGTGATGTAAGTAGGTGCGAATTAAATCGGCAAATTTCCCCAAGTAATCACTGGCTAGATTTTTTTTGTTGAGAATGATGTATTCCTGAATTGAATTCAACGCATTGAAAATAAAATGCGGATTCATCTGCGAACGTAAGTTTTCGAGCTTTAGAAATACCAGTTCACGCTCTTGTGCTAGTTTTTCAAGTTCTTTATTTTTTTGCTTATCGCGTTTTTTAAGCACATTTTTATAGTAGAGAATGATTAATATTACAATTAATAAGACCATACTTAACACAAACCAAGTACGTTTCCAAAAAGGACTTTTTATGGCAATATCAATTGCTGTTATTTCGGATTCGCCTGCCAATGAACTCGATGTCGCTTTTACTTGAAAGGTATAGTTTCCAACAGGCAAACTATTGTACTTTACAAAGTCGATTCCTTCATCTACAGGAATCCAATTTTCATTAAATCCGAGCAATCTACTTTTGTAGCGAATGTGTTCTTTTGATCGAAAACCGTTGGAGTTAAAACTTAGTTTTACCGCATTTTGAAAATGTGGCAATGCATATGTTTCTTGAATTATCGTGTCTTTTTCGTTGATTTGAATTCCTGTAAAGTAAATTTCAGGTTTGGCTCTCCTGCTGAAAGCCGTTTTACGATCAATGGAAAAGATGCCTTTGTTGGTAGCAAAAACAACATTATTTTTAAACGGAATAATTCCACTGATTAGATATGTATTGATTCCATCACTTTTTGTGAGCGTTTTAAATTTTTCTGTTTTTATATTTAGTAGCTGAATTCCTTTGTTGGTAACAATCCACAGTTCGTTTTTGTGTCCTTTTATTTTTTGTGTGAAGTTGGAAATAAGTCCATTTTCCGTGGTGTAACTTGTAATGACACTATCATTTTTTATTCCGTATATGCCATCTTTAAACGTAGAAATCCAAATAATTCCGTTGTCTGTTCTTGTAATTCCTGTTGCGTTGATTCCTTTGCCTTTGTAACGAATTTTTTTTTCGTTAAAATCAGCATCATATTTCATTAAGTTATCAACGTAAGAAACGTAACTGTTTTTACTTATGCTGTCATGAAAGCCTAGATACGCACGTAATTTGCCAATACGCAATACTTCTTTATCGTCTTTTATTTTGACTGCGCCGCGATAATTGGTATAGAAATATGTATTTGTGTCAATGTACGAAATGGTACGACTGTTAATAAACGCTTCACTTGTTGTAGATGTTTTTGTCTGAATGTTATATATGGTTGCCGTATTTTGTTGACTTATGTACAGTAATTGTTGTTTTTTATCGAATGAAGCTGACGTTATTGCGGTATTGTCCTTTAAAAGAATTTCCTCAGTTACGTTGGTTTTCATGTTGTAAAAACCAGCTTTTCCATCAGATGTTCCGTAAAAAAACACATCGTCATTTATTTTTTCTATACACTTAAAGTCTTCTATTCCATTGGGGAATTTGTAGGTAAAATTATTTATGTTCGGAATTACAAAGACGCCATTTCGCAAGGTAGTTACCCAATAGTTTTTACTTTTATCTATATGTATTTTGGTTGCGTATTGATTTTCGAAATACCTGTTTTTGTAGTTTATGGTACCATCAGCTTGTACCGTATACAACCAAAGTCCGCTATATGTACAAAAAAACATTATATTTTTGTAAAAGCTTATGGAGACAATGTGGCTTTTTTGTAGTTCTTCTTCTAGTACTACTTTATCGTATTGTCCTGAGTTTACATCAAATATATATAAGTTGGATTGCGCCTTGTTGTCTGTAAATTGTAAATATGTGCGCCCTTTGTATCCGGAAATTGTGGTTCTTCCAATCATACTGTTCAATAAATCATCTTCAATTTTTTCCGAAGTAATTTGATTGAGTATGTTGAGATTTAAATCTAACACGGTAATCGTATTGTGTACCGTTATATATATTTTATCTTTAATTCGATAAGGATTTCCAAGCGACTGATTGCTTAGATGAGCGCTTTTTTCAATTTTTTTCGTCGCTAAAGAAATTTTATATGCGTATTGAGGAGTGAATACAAGCAAGTGTTCTTTTGTAACAATAAAACTCCCAAGTTGCCAATTGATTTTTTTGCCTAAATCTACAAATGTTACGAGTTTATCATTTTTCACGTAAAAGAATTGTCCTGTGATATTGCAGCACCAAACACGTCCTAAATGATCTTCATTAGGTTCAAATACAGAGAGTCCTCTTTTTTCTTTGTTGGTAAATAGTTTGAATTGATTTCCGTCATATCTGTAAAATCCTTTATCGGCTGCGAGCCAAATAAAACCTTTACTATCTTCCATTAGGTTATAAAATTCGATATCGGGCAAACCATCTTTTTCTGAAAATTGTGTGTAAATCGGATGCTGTCCAAATACAATACAGACGTGAAATAGTAGAAGTAAATGCAGTATTTTTTTTATCAATTGTCTTGAATTATAACTACCAAAACTACAATTTTTAATAATCTATAACTTCTTTTTCTGCTGAAAGTGCATTTTCAACTTGTAAAAACAATGATTTTATGTGTATGTGAATAAAAAAACGACCTTTAGCACCGTGTACTAAAAGCCGTTTTTAATGAATGATTAGATGTTATTTTCTTAGCAAATTCCTAAATCTGGGCAAGATTGTGAAATGAAAGGACAACCATTTGTTTGTGGTGGACAACCGTTTGTCGGACACGCATTTGTTGGACATCCATTTGACGGACAGTTATTTGTAAAACCGCAACCTATAGTATCTGCACATCTTGTATCAGCATATTGAAAACAAGAGTTTGTTCCGCCGCCTGTTAAAGTTCCTGATTTTAAACTAGAGACTACATTTTTGTTTAGTTTCAATCCACTGTTTTTTAAATTCTTTTTTTTCATGACAATATATATTTATAGTTAATAATTGTTTCTAAGATGATATATGTTTTTAGCCTAAACCACAGATGCCATTTGGTTGACATGAGATCGTTCTGATGCATAATTCGGTTGGAGGACATGTATTTGTGTATGGACAGCCAAGTGCTGTTTGACATGTTCCCGTTAGCGCACCGCAATTTGTGTCGGCATCAGCAAAGTTAGAAAGTCCTAAGGTTCCTCCTTTTAAATCTTTTACGGAAAGACTAGATACTACTTTTTTGTTTAGCTTGAGCTCTTTGTGAGTTAAGTTCTTTTTTTTCATGATCTTATTTTTAAAAAGTTACGCTTACAAGGTACTTTTATTTTACAAGTATCATTTATATAAAAACCTCACTTATAGTAGTTTTAAACCTTAATTAACATTTTTGTGATTTACATTTTGAATTCGATGTAGCCGCGCTTTATGGTAACTTTTAGACGTTTTCATTAAACAAGATACTTGCTATAAAAGCCAACCATTTTAGCTCATTTTTTTAAAGAAAAAACAGCTTCTAATAGAATATTATGAAATGGAAAGTGTTATGGAATAATTAGGTCTTGAAAACCTTTTGTAGTGTATTTTTGAATGTTTCCGTATTGGTCTCTACTTACAATGTACGCATCAACATCCGTTAGTTTACTTAGTAAATCTTTTGTTTTTTCATACGGCATTACCATAAATGCTGTAGCGTATGCGTCTGCTTTCATACAGTTTTCAGCAATAACAGAAACACTAAGCACATTGTTTTTCATTGGATATCCTGTTTTTGCATTTAGGATGTGTACATAGTAATCGCCTGTTTCTGGATCGATTCTAAATTTTCGGTAGTTTCCAGAAGTTGCCATGGCTCTATTTTCTAGGGCAATTAGTTCTATATATTTACGTTCATCTTCATCTTGAATAGGACTGTCTATAGCTACGGTCCATTTTTTTACTTTTTTGGTATTTTTTCCTCTTGTTAAGATTTCGCCACCAACTTCAATGATGTAATTTTTCACACCATTTTCATCAAACATTTTTCCTATGAGGTCTATAGCATATCCTTTTCCTAGTGCATTGAAATCAAATGTAATTGATGGATGTTCTTTTACAATTTTCCCTTCACTGGTAAGACTTACTTTATCAAACCCTGTAAATTTCATTATACTATCTACTTGTTCTTTAGTAAGGTTATTGATTGGCTTTTCTGGACCAAATCCCCATGCATTGACAAGTGCTCCAACACTAGGATCAAAGAAACCATCCGTTTTTTCAAAGACTTCTCTTGAGAAATTGTATACCGTTTTGAAATACTCATCAATAACAACATCTTTCTCACCTCTGTTGATACGAGAAATATCGGAAGTTGGTAAGTATGCTGAAATGGATAGATTTACTTCATGAAAAACGTTTTCAATTTTATCTTGGTAGTCATCTTTTTCATTGAAAACTTCGTATTGAATATTGTACGTAGTTCCTAGTGCATATCCTGAGTTTGCACGCATGATTGAGTCCTTCTGTGGTTTTCCACACGATACGACTAAAAAAGCTATACACATGTATAGGGGAAATGTAATTGCTTTCATGTATTTATGTTATTTGTATTAAGCCATCATAATCTAATATGTATGGTTGATTTTTAACTATTTCTTCTAAAGGATTGTCTGCATTTCCTAATCCAACACCTGCAAAAAATAATTCTGCTTCAAATTTTTCTACGTGTTGTTTAAATGTTTGCATCCAAATAGGATCGTATTCTTTTGGATCTTCTGGATAGATAACAGCTTTTACAAGTACAAATTTCTTTTTGTTATTTTCATCAATACAAACAAATTGGGGATGTTTGTTGATTTTACTGTTTACTGCTAGAAATTCGTATCCTTTTTCTTCTAGTTCTTTTCCTACGATGTTCATCGCAAGATTATGCAATTCTTGTTTTGTTAGTTTCTCCATAGTGTATATGAATTCTATACCAACGCAAGCGAAAGTATTAGTTTACAGTGATCTACTTTGTTTTTGAACTATTTTTTTTAACAATTATCGACAAAATACACTTTTTACCGAACAAATTCATTTTTGCCAGTTTCCGTATACGATTTAGATCATTTGCAAAGATAATGTCTATATGTTTAGTAATAGAATTTTAGTGAGTAATTCCTATCTACAGTACGTTTCTTAAGGCTTTCCTTTTTCTAAATCATACCCAAAGTTAATTCCTTTTTCCGAACGTGGCACACCTTTCGTCATCCAAATTGGCGCGGGTGCATCTTTTAGATAGTAGTCAAAAAATTGCATCATTCGTATGGAAAGATCTTGCTTGTTTTTCATTTTACGCAAATTGTGCGCTTCATTGTTGTAGACGAGCATCCAAGCTGGTTTTCGTAAGCGTCGCATTCCCATAAACAATTCAATTCCTTGATAGTATGGAACCGCTCCATCGTTATCATTGTGCATAATTAATAACGGCGTTTGTACGTTAGGCAGGCTGAATAAAGGAGAACTTTCAATGTAGTTATCAAAACCTTCCCAAAGCGTTTTTCCTATACGACTTTGTGTTTTTTCATATTGAAACATACGACTCATGCCACTTCCCCATCGAATTCCTCCGTAGGCAGACGTCATGTTACTTACTGGCGCACCTGCCATAGCGGCTTTGAATTTGTTTGTTTTTGTAACGAGATATGCTACTTGATATCCGCCCCAACTTTGTCCTTGCAATGCCATACGACTGCTATCTACATAACCTTTCTTCTCCATTGCTTCGACTCCAGAAATTACACAGTTGTATGCATCTTTTCCTGGTTGACCTGTTTTGTATACAATATCAGGCACGAACACTAGGTAGTCATTGCTTACCAAATAGGATTTATTTACCGTAGATGCACTTGGTTTTGGCACTGTGTAATGGTTGAGTCCGTCGGAGTTTCTTTCATAAAAATATACAATCATTGGATATTTTTTAGAAGGATCAAAATTTTCAGGTTTGTATACAATTCCTTCTAATTTTGTTCCGTCATAGGCATTCCAAGTAACCAATTCGGAAGTTCCCCATTTGAAGTTTTTTTGATGCGGATTGACATCTGTAATTTTTTTATCTGTTTTAAAATTATCCGTTGTAAGATATAGGTCTTCGTACTCTTTAAAACTTTCCTTTTGGTATACAACTATGTCTTTGGACTTCGCCTTTTGAATATTGGATATTATATTTTTCGTTGGTTTTATTTTTTCAATAAGTTTTCCATTAGCTAAAAAATAGATACCGTCAGCTTTTACTTTTTCGTCAAATCCTACTAAAAATAACTTATTGTCTACATATCCTGCATTCCAATAGTTTTCTGTATCAAATCTTAGTGTTCTGAATGTTATTTTTTGTTTTCTTCCAATTTTGGTAATATTTTTTGCTTTTTTTGATCCGTCGACAGGAACGCTCCAAATGTCATATTTGTCATTTAATAATATGTTTCCATTTTTATCGAGTCCAGAGTTACCGTAGAAATGAGGAGTTGATGGTGTGTCATGATCTTCGTCATCAAAAGCAACGTTAATCCCTTTTGTAAGGTTGTGCTTTTTTAATGTTTTTAGATTGACAGACATCCAATTTTTGGTATCATAATCAAAATATACGGCATGTTTACCATCATTCGTCATATCTAATCTGGTGATGGTTTTTTTGAATAGTAAACGTTTGTTTCCAGTTTCAAGATCAATGACATAGTAATCTTTTCTAGATCGTGCCAACCAAGTTTCTAATTTGTATGGTGTGTCATCTATTCCTAAAGCATACTTGTTTGAGTATTTGTCATTCATTATTACATTATCAATGACATCGTCTTGAACCCGAACATATTTTCCATTTTCTAAGTCATAATAGTACAAGCGTGTTTCTTCTTCTAGCGAATCTTCAAGTGCTTTTTGTCTTGGCTGAGTTATTTTATCATTCCAATTCCAAACATCTACGTCTGGAATTTCCTCTGCAAGAAGCGTTGTGTCTTTTTTGTATAGGCTTTTTATTTTGGAATAAAAGTATAATCGTTTTCCGTTTTCAGAGAATCTAGGACCGCTTTTAGCACTCAGCGTCTGCATTTTTCCTAAACGTAATTCTTCATTTTCAACTAAAGGAACTATGTTATTTTTACGGTATACGAACAATTTTAACGGCACAGAATCCGTTTTTGCAGAGTCTCTATCAGCAAGATAAGCTAGCTGATTTCCTTGTTTGTTTACGCTTAGTTTTTTGTAATCGAATAATGAAGTATCAATTACTTTTTTTGATTTTAAAGCTACGTTATAGGCAAATATCCCTTTTGCTTTTTTCTTACTTTTTTTGTTTTTGGTTGTGTAATAAAACGTAGTCCCTTCTTCTGGAAGTATAAAACTTTTTATGTCAAAAATAGTATCTTGTTGTTTGGTTTTGAGATGATATACAAGTGCATAATTATTTTTCCAAGCAGATAAACTGTCGCCTTTGATAGTATCTTTTTTACTTTTGAATTTTTCAATTACAATATACTCACTATTCTTTTTAGGTAGACTGTATTTTTTTACGCGATGAATAGAATCATATAATAAATTATTGACTGCATCGTAAATGTAAAGTACATCTTTCGCTTTATTTTCGTCTTTTGTTTTCTGTTTCTTTTCCGTTCTTTTTTCAGCATATGTTGCTGGTTTTTGGAAAATTACGAATTTTTCATCTTGTGATATATTGCTTGAAACACCATTGAAGTATGTGACTTTTTGTTTTGTTTCTGTATTGTAAATTTCAAGATATCCATCTCCTCTTTTGGTTACTGTTTCTATGGTAGATACGATGAGTTTTCCATTTTCGGAAACTTTTACATTATTGATATTCTTCCATAAATCATAGTCATCATGTGTGATTGCTTTTTTTTGTGCGAAAGAGATTCCTACTAAGAAACAGCAAAGTAGAAATGGGATAGTATGCTTCATTGTTTTGATTGAGTATTTAGCATTTAAAGATAACTAGATTATTCTTTTTTACTAACCTTTTCTGTAATCTTAACAATATTTCTGACAAAAAAAAGATCGTTTACTGCGCAAACGATCTTTTTTTTAATCTATTCTAAATACTAGATTTTATCCTCCGAAATCATCGAATCGGATATTTTCATCTGGAATTCCGAAATCTTCTCCCATTTTCTGAACAGCTTGGTTCATTAATGGTGGACCACAGAAGTATAGTTCAATATCCTCAGGTGTTTCGTGATGATTTAAGTAGTTATCGATTACACAGTTGTGAATGAATCCCACGAATCCATCTCCTGCTTCATCGTGAATGTCTTTTTTAACTTTCCAGTTGTCTTCTTCCAATGGCTCAGAAAGTGCCATGTAGAATTTGAAGTTAGGAAAATCTCTTTCTAATTCTCTAAAGTGATCTATGTAGAATAATTCACGCTTAGAACGTCCTCCATACCAATACGTAACTTTTCTACCTGTTTTGATGGTTTTGAATAAGTGATATAGGTGTGAACGCATTGGCGCCATTCCTGCTCCACCACCAACGTATAACATTTCAGATTCTGACTCATTGATGAAGAATTCACCGTAAGGTCCTGAAATTGTTACTTTGTCTCCTGGTTTCTGTGCAAATATGTATGATGATGCTACTCCTGGATTTACATTCATCCAAGCATTTTTAGCTCTGTCCCATGGTGGCGTTGCAATACGAACGTTTAACATGATTTCGCGTCCTTCTGCTGGATATGAAGCCATTGAATATGCACGCTCTACAGTTTCGTTGTTTTTCATCACTAAAGGCCATAATCCGAACTTGTCCCATTCTGCTTGGAATTTGTCTGGAGTTTCATGCTCTTCAGGATGCGCAGTGATATCGATGTCTTCATATTTGATCTCACAAGGAGGAATTTCTATTTGAATATATCCACCTGCTTTGTATCCCATATCTTCAGGAATTTCAACAACGAATTCCTTAATGAATGATGCTACATTGTAATTACGAACTACGGTAGCTTCCCACTTTTTAATTCCAAATACTTCTTCTGGAATTGTAATGTTCATGTCTTGCTTTACTTTTACTTGACAAGCTAAACGTGCACCGTGTTTTAATTCTTTTCTTGTAAAGTGTGGCACTTCTGTAGGCAATGCTTCTCCTCCACCTTCTAATACGTGGCATTCGCACTGAATACATGTTCCACCACCACCACAAGCTGATGGTAAGAATATTTTTTCACTTCCTAAGGTAGATAATAACGTACTTCCTGAAGCTACTTCAATTTCTCGCTCGCCATTAATGGTAATTTTTACTGGACCTGATGGCGATAATTTTTGTTTTACAAATAACAATAGAGAAACCAATACTAAGGTAATTAGTAAAAAGGCTGCTACTGTTGCTACTACTGTTCCTAATGTACTTGCTGCTAATATCATATTACTCAATTACTTTTGTATTGTTAGCGATTTCATTTGTAGTACTGCTGTCTTTTACAGTCTTAATTTGAGCACCGTTTTTATTTTCTAATGCTTCTCCTTCTTCGTCTCCACCTGTTAACATTCCTCCAAAGCTCATGAATCCGATTGCCATTAATCCAGTAATGATAAATGTAATTCCTAAACCTCTTAATGCTGGTGGTACGTTAGAGTATCTTATTTTTTCGCGAATAGCTGCAATGGCTAAGATGGCTAAGAACCATCCGATTCCTGAACCAATACCATACGTAGTAGCTAAACCTAAACTTGCAATTTCTCTTGATTGCATAAATAATGAACCTCCTAAGATGGCACAGTTTACAGCGATTAATGGTAAAAAGATACCTAATGAGTTGTATAACGATGGAGAAAACTTTTCTACGATAATTTCTACCAATTGTACCATGGTTGCTATTGTTGCAATAAACATGATGAATGATAAGAAACTAAGATCGTACGCTGCATATTCTTCTCCTAACCAAGATAATGCTCCTGGTTGTAAGATGTATTGATCTAATAACCAGTTTAGTGGTACGGTAATCGCAAGTACGAAAATAACTGCGGCTCCAAGTCCAACGGCTGTGGTTACTTTTTTAGATACAGCAAGGTACGAACACATTCCTAGGAAGGTAGCAAATACCATGTTATCTATGAATATTGATTTGAAAAATAATTCTATATGTTCCATATGTTTTTGTTTTTAGTTGTTTGTTGTTTGTTGTTGGAAATTTCTAACAACCAACAACTACAAACTAGCAACTAAGTTTTAGTCTTCTATTAACGCTTTGTTTCTTGTACGTTGTACCCAAATAATGATTCCAACTACTATTAATGCCATTGGTGATAGTAACATGAAACCGTTATTTTCATATCCGAAAGCATATAATCCAGTTTTTGCAACAGGATCACCAAGAATTTTAATTCCTAGTAACGTTCCAGAACCTAATAATTCTCTAAAGAATCCTACAATAATTAAGATTACTGCATATCCTAATGAGTTTCCAATTCCGTCTAAGAATGATCTCCATGGTCCGTTTCCTAAAGCAAATGCTTCAAAACGTCCCATAATTATACAGTTTGTAATGATTAATCCGACGAATACTGAAAGTGTTTTACTCAATTCATACGCAAAGGCTTTTAGTACTAAATCCACAATAATTACAAGTGTTGCTACTACAATTAACTGTACAATGATTCTAATTTTTGATGGAATAATGTTTCGCATCAATGAAATAACCACATTTCCTACTCCTAATACGAATAATACAGATATAGACATTACAATAGAAGCTTCAAGTTCTGCTGTAATTGCTAATGCTGAACAGATTCCCAATACCTGAATTGTAATCGGGTTGTTATCTGCTAATGGGTCTAATATTAATTTGGTATCTTTTCCCATGATTTATTAGTTGTTTTTTAAGTTTTGAAAATATGGCAAATACAACTTTAAATCTTTTTTGATCATTGCTGTAACTCCGTCTCCCGTAATGGTTGCTCCTGCGATGGCATCAATTTCATAATCGTTTTTGTCTTCGTTTGTTGGATCTGCATTCGATTTAGAAATTGTGATTCCTTTAAAGACGCCAGCATCTGTTAATAAACGTTCTCCGTAGAAATCGTCCATAAAATAACGCTGCTTGATGTTTGCTCCAAGTCCTGGTGTTTCTCCTTTGTGATCAAAATATACACCTTGTACAGTCATATTTTCATCCATAGCGACATATCCCCAAATAGCATCCCAAAGTCCTTTTCCTCTAATTGGTGCGATGTAGAATTTTTTCCCATCTTTTTCTCCAACAAATAATGGCAATCTTCTCGTCTTCCCATTTTTTGCTCTTGCTTGCTCTTTTTTTACATCAATTAAGTAAGCTTTATTATCTTCCTTAACTTCTCCGTTTTCAATAACAAGTTGTTGTTTGATGTATTTTTCAAATAACTCAGGCGCTTCATCAGTAGATACAAATGTGGCACTTCCTTCATCGTTATTGTTAATTCCCATCGCATACAAAATGTTTTGCTGCTTTTCTAAACGCTGATTTTCAGTAATCATTGGTTTCAATGCTGATGCCAAATAAGCTAGCAACGCACCAACTACCAATACCATTCCGATCGCGAATATTACGGTATATGAGTTTTTATCTGTTCTCTTTTCCATCGTTAAGCTGTTTTTACTTTTAGACGTTTCATTCTTTTCTTCACATTTCCTTGAACCACGTAGTGATCAATTGTTGGTGCAAATACGTTCATTAATAAGATCGCTAAGAATACACCTTCAGGATATGCTGGGTTGAACACACGAATCATGATTGATATGAAACCAATTAAGAAACCGTAAATCCACTTTCCTTTGTTTGTTTGTGCGGCAGTTACTGGATCGGTTGCCATATATACAGCTCCGAAAAGTATACTTCCGATAATTAAGTGTTGCCAGAAAGGAACACTCATTAATCCGTAAAATTTGCTTGTATCTGGAATCCATCCAGCATCAACAACTCCGTTGAAGATTAATCCCATTACCAAAGCACCAATTAATGTACTTAGCATAATTCTCCAGCTTCCCACTTTCGTGAAGATTAAGAATAATGCACCTATGATGATTAAGAATTTGGATGTTTCTCCTACAGAACCTGGTATTAATCCCCAAAACATGTCCCAATAGTCAATACCTGGAAGCGAACTGTTTTGCGCATACGCTCCTAAAAGTGTTTCTCCAGAAATTGCATCAGGTGTTCCAGCTCTTTCAACAGCTCCATGTACCCAAACTTTATCTCCTGACATCCAAGTTGGATAGGCAAAGAATAAAAAGGCTCTAATGGTTAAGGCAGGATTTAAGATATTCATTCCTGTTCCACCAAATACTTCTTTTCCAATAACAACTCCAAAAATTACCGCTACAGCTAACATCCATAATGGAATATCAACAGGTACAATTAGTGGAACTAACATTCCTGTTACTAAGTATCCTTCTTCTACTTCATGTCCTTTGATGACTGCAAATAAGAATTCAACAGCCAATCCAACTCCATAGGAAACAACTACTAACGGTAATACTTGCCAAGCTCCAAGAATTAAATTATCAAGTGTCCAAAATGAACCTCCTAAAAATCCGTTTGCTGCTTCAATTTCTCCTAAAGCAAGGTAATGTTGGTAACCTGCATTGAACATTCCGTAGATTAAACATGGAACTAACGCCATGATTACGGTATTCATCGTACGCTTTAAATCGTCCGCAGCTTTGATGTGCGTTCCATTGTGCGTAGTTTCATTAGGTAAGTATAAAAATGTGTGCAATGCATTAAATGCAGGCGCCATTTTGGTTCCTTTATACTTCTCTTTTAAATTATGTAATTTACTTTTTAAGCTCATAGTGTTATCCTATTTCTTTAAGCATTAAGTCTAAACCTTCTCTGATAATATTTTGATGTGGTTGTTTGGAAACACACACAAATTCTGTCAATGCAAAATCTTCAGGTGCAACTTCATACATTCCTAAAGCTTCCATTTCGTCTAAATCTTTGTACATACATGCTTTTAATATTTGCATTGGATAAATATCTAATGGAAATACTTCTTCGTACGTACCAGTCGTTACAAATGCACGGTGTTCGCCATTTGTATTGGTATTTAGATCGTATTTTTTATTTGGTTTCAACCATGAAAATGTAAGTGCTCTTGACACACTTATTTTATTGAAGACTGGCTTATTCCATCCGAAAAACTCGTAATCGTCTCCTTCTGGAATTGCAGTTACTTGATTGTCATAATATCCTAAAGCGCCTTCTTCTCCTTGTTGCTTTCCACTCAACACATTTCCACTAATAATTCGTGTGTTTTCTGTATCGATGTTACCTGCAACTAAATCTTTCATACTTGCACCAGCGATTGCTGTAACGTATGTTGGATTTGTGATTTGAGAACCTGTAACAGCAACTGTTCGTGAAGCATTAAATTTACCCGTAAGTAAAAGTTCACCAATAATTACCAAGTCTGCAGCTGAAACTGTCCAGACAACTTCTCCTTTGTTTACAGGATCAATTTTATTGATATGTGTTCCCACGTTTCCTGCTGGATGCGGTCCTGAAACTGTGTGCGATTGCGCTCCTGCAATGTTAGCTAAAGGAGAATTTCCTCCTTTTTTAGTAACAACATGAACATTTCCTTCAGTAAGTTTCGTCAATGCAGTCAATGAGGCTGTCAATGCTGCTTCTTTTCCTGCCAATACGTAATCGTAGTCTGGCGCTAAAGGAGCACTGTTGTACCCTGAAACAAAAATTGATTTTGGCGATTTACTTGGATCTGCAATCACATCATAAGGACGTTGTTTAATGAAAGGCCAACAACCTGCGGCTAGCAAATGCGTTTTTACTTCTTCACCAGACATTTTTGCAGCATCTTTTTTACCAAAATCGTGATATTCTTGAGTTGCATCAGCGGAAATTCTAATTTCTAAAATTTTTCGCTTTGCACCTCGAACGATTTCAGCAACCGTCCCACTTACTGGAGATGGAAATACTAATGTTTCGTCTGATTTAGAATGAAATAACGCCTCACCGGCTTTAATTTTATGACCAACTTTCACTAACAGCTTAGGGATGATTCCGTGAAAATCTTCTGGCTTTATCACATAAACACTACTCGCTTTCGCTGCAATCGTAGTTGTTTGTGCTTCGCCAACAAGCTTAATATCTAAGCCTTTTTTTATGCGAATGTCTTTTGACATAGTTATGGATTTTTTCTAAAAAACATGCAAATTTAAGCATTTACAAACGCAACTAAAAGCAAGTTCATAACTATAAAATTTATTTATACTGATTCTAAATTGTGTTTTTAACAACTTCATTTTCCGACGGATTTCAATAGAAACCGCGTTAGGCATACATTTTGCGTATCTTTGTAAAAATTAATCACAATGACGCTTCGTACTTTTTGCATTTTTTTAACAATACTGACTTCTGTAATTTCTTTACACGCGCAAGCAAAACCTTTAGAAGAAGTAAATCCACCAAAATTTATTAAGAGTATTATTTTATCAGGCACTAATCAGGGCGATCAGTTTCCTGTATTGCAACTTGGCGAACCCTTATCCGTTACCTTTGATGATGTTAATGGAGACGAAGTTGATTATTATTATAAAATTGTGCATTGCAATTACGATTGGACACCTTCAAACCTTTCCAAAGCACAATATATGAGAGGTTTTGATAACCAACGTATTATTAATTACGAAAATTCGTTTAACACATTACAATTATATTCAAATTATAGATTAACGATTCCGAATAGCTTTACAACTTTATTATTATCAGGAAATTACATGCTTTCCATTTATAACGATGATGACGAGTTGATGTTTTCTAGAAAGTTTATTGTGTATGAAAATGTTGTAAATGTAGCCGCAGCCGTGCATCGAACTAGAGATTTGAGCACTATTGACAAAAATCAATTGATTCAGTTTGAAATCAATTCACCAAATTTATTTTTGCGAAATCCTGAACGCGAAGTAAAAGTAGCTATTTTACAAAATTACCAATGGAATAGAGCGATTACAAACATTAAACCACAATATACGTTGGGCTCACGATTGATGTACAGATACAATACTGAAACAAGTTTTCCAGGTGGAAATGAATTTTTGAACTTTGATAATAAAGAAATTCGTGGCGGAAATATTAGCATTGCCCGAATTGAACTGCGCGATGTGTATCACAATTATTTACATACCAATCCGACACGCGCCAACCAACCATATACTTTCAATCCAGATTTGAATGGTACGTTTTTGATCAATACAATTGTGGGAACTGATCCTTCTATTGAAGCGGATTACGCTAAAATTCATTTTTCATTGAATAATTATATGAAATTAGAAGGCAGTAAAATTTATGTCTATGGACGATTTAATAATTATGCGCTGACAGAAGAAAACCAATTATTTTACAATCCTGAAACCGATTTGTATGAAGCTGAAATTTTACTCAAACAGGGATTTTACAATTATAAATATGTTGTTTTGAATAGTAAAAACGAGCTGGAACATGCCAAAATTAGTGGATCTTATTTTCAAACAGAAAACGATTATTTAATTATTGTATACTTCCGAAAGTTTGGCGAAGTGTATGATAGTATTATCGGAATTGGATCTACAAATTCGAGTGTAATTAAGAATTAAATTCCTTTTTTCTCTTACAAATACGTTAAAATTTAGACATGCTTTAAGAAAATAATGATAAAATTCGTATTTTTGAGTGTGTTGCAAGTAAAACCACAACTTGTTAATACGATAAATTAATGATTCAACAAGTAACCAGAGGTATTAAAATTTCCGTAGAAACTAGCTTTGAAGGCACGTTCTACAAAAACTACAAAATGCATTTTGCATTTGGTTACGAAATTACAATTGAAAATCAAAGTAAAGATTCTGTACAGTTAACATCAAGACATTGGCAAATTTTTGACGCTTTAAATAGTATTGAAATTGTGGATGGCGAAGGTGTTATTGGCAAAAAACCTGTTTTAAAACCTGGAGAATCTCACACCTATCAATCAGGCTGTTTACTTTCCTCTCCTATTGGCGCTATGCGCGGACATTACAATATGGTCAATTTTACGACGACAAAGAAATTCAGAGTCGTGATTCCTACATTTAAGTTGAGCGCACCTTTTGCGCTGAATTAACAGTTAAGGTGTTAGGTGTTAGGAAATAAAAACATTCCAATATACCAAGAGCATAACGAGTTAGAATCACTCAAAATCTTTTTAAAACTTCTTTCTGAATTCAGAAATTCATAGATTCCTTCTATATTTTACAAAATTCAATTTCTAAAAAATGAAGTTTAACATATCAGAAAAATGAGAATTAACAACATCCGAAATGGAATTTCTAAACTACTTATTTGAAAGAGAAACATCGGAATGGGCTAATTTGACAAGGAATTTAAAAGTTATTGCTAGATGTGGTTGCGGAAAATGTCCAACAATATTATTTGGAAACACATTTGAATCGGAAATTCAAAAAGGTAATTTATTAATGGATTACGTAGCAAAACGTAAAAACGGAGACCTTATTGGAATATCGATTTTCGGAACTGAAGAAATGTTGACTGAATTGGAATTTTATTCCATAGATGGAACTTCAGAAATCACAGAAATACCGAAGATTCACACTCTAAATTTTATAACTAAAAACCTGTATCAACACTGATAATTAGGCATTGAAAATACTATAGCTAGATTGAAAGGAAAAACATAAAATTTTACTCTAGAATAATACACTAAAACGAGCAGCATTTTAAACGATACATTTCAGAAATAAAATATTGATAAAAAATTGATAAAAAATTTGAAAAAAACCGATAAAATAGAATTGAATCTTGGGAATCCAAAACACGGATGGCTTCAAATTGAATTTAAACACATAGAATTTGAATTGAATTTTAACGCGTCTGCAGTTCCAAAAATTCCAACTGATTTGCTATGCGAATGTCTCATTTCTATTTTGAAAGGACTTGAAGCAAAAATGTATTGGTTTTTAGAACCAGGATATTATCTTTTCGAATTCATTCCAAACGGAGAAACAATCGACATATTGATTGCATCCAGTAACGATTCAACAAGTAAACAGAAAGAGATCTATAAAATATCGGGAAGTTATGATTCTATAATTTTACCAATGTATCGGAGTTTAAAAAAGTTTAACACAATTGAGTTAAACGAACTTGATTGGAAGAAAATAAACAGTGAAAAATTAAATAAATTGGCTGAATTAGTAAACGAAAAAAAGCGCGTCTAACTTCAAAGTACTTCTCGATACAAATT
>NZ_LBMG01000023.1 GCF_001005315.1 Kordia jejudonensis | reverse complement strand
TTATAAAATTTACAATTCATAGAAATTCGTAAATGTTCGTTAAGTATATTTTGACTGTTATTAGCTTGTACACTAGCTGTTCATAGAAACTCGTTAAAGTTCGTTGAGTGTATTTTGACTGCTCATTGATGACTTTTTATAAAAAATAAAGGATGGATTATCCAAATTACCACAACCACACTACCACATTTTTAAAATTTGCTACCACACCTACCACATTTTTATTATTTACATATACTATATATGTTATATAATATATTATATATAAGGTAGTTATATAGATATTAAGACTTGTGGTTTTACAGTGTGGTAGTGTGGTTATGTGGTTGTTAGTTTTTGTAGAGTTTAAAAAAAATGAGTTGTGCTTAAGTTAAATTTATTTGTAGATACTTTCTAAGAATATGATAAGACACAAAAAAAACCGCGTAACGCGATTTTTTAGAGGGTTTTGAGTAATTGTGATACTATTGTTATTTGAGTTGAATTCCTTCTTAAATTTCTGTTGTATGTTGGTTTCTTACTCTTGTGATATCTTGGGGTTCGCCCAAGAGTTCAACAATTTTTTCAACTTGTTTTGGTGTGTAGCATCTTGCGACGTATTCGCCTATGCTATGCTCAATTGGTTTGAGCCATGCGTAAAATTTATGAAGTGTTACGCAATAGGCATCGGCTAATTGAACTTTTGAAACAGATTTGTAACGATATTTTGTGGATATATTATTTCGATTTAATGTTTTTAAAATTTTGAATGTTATCAGTCCAAGACTGAAAAGAGTGAAGCATAAAAAAACCGTAGCACAGCTATTTAATAGTTATGCTACGGTTTTTATTACTTAGCTTGCTTTTAGTAATTCAGAATTTTTTTCTAAGTACTCGCCAAAAGATATAATATCTTTGATGAAAAACTTCGATTGCGGAATGTTGTGGGTTCAAAAATTCTTTACGAAAAATTCCTGCTATACTTCGGAAAAGAAAAGTATCGAACTAAATTTTTATCTCGAACTCAAGTTATTTATATCATAAATTACGGTAAAAAGTATGGAACAGTAAGCAAAACATGTATGGATGTCATGTTTCTATGTAATGTTGGTATTTTTTAAGATTTCTCCTTCAATTTTGAAAAATGATAGCGATTGATTTTTGACACAAAAATTACATACATACGTGCTGAAAATGCCAACACAACTAAAATCGAACATTTTATATCATTAACGAATCAATTTTAAGTATAAATTTTCAACTTTGGTACGCGCCCAAGGCGTTCGTCGGAGAAATTTTAAGCTTGACTTTATAGAAGGATTGCTTTTAAAACAGTTGATATTGATGTGATTGCTCAATTCTTCAAACCCGTAATGTTCAACTAAAGTTTCTAAAATTTGCGCTAATTTTACGCCGTGTAACGGATTGTTGGGTTGTTCGTTATGCATCCGTTTTTATTTTTTTGTATTTGTAGCGCAATCCATTTTCTGTAGTAGTTTCTTTCAATGTTAAGATATCATTTTGTATGCTGATCACTTCAAATTGACGTACTCCAATGGTTAGTATATTTTTCTTGATGGAATACCTAACTTCCATTACAAATTTCTCCATATCAATAACCAATGATTTGTCTTTTTTAAATCGTAATAACACATCAGATTGTATGAGTGCATCAGGTTGTTTACTGCCAAGATTTTCAGAAAACGTTGAGTCGTCATTCTCTTCAACAGCTGTTATTTGTGTGACAAGTTTCCATGAACCAACAATTTCTTTTTCAACAGCAGTTTGTGCAGTACAAAAGTTGAGTCCAATAATTAAAAATACAATAATTCCAATACGCATAGTTATGTTTTTAAGTGGTTTAAATACCTAGATGTTTTTTAAAATAGTCTTGAAACCAGCTTAAATCATCCAATAAATACTGTTCATTTTCTTCGTCAACTCCAAGTAAAATATGTATTTCATTTTTCGTGTCTACTAAGTAAAGTTTGCCTGCAAAATTTCCGTGTTCAAGTTTTTCGATCGTATAATCAAAGTCTTTGACATTTTCTGCATCAAACCGTTTTGATTGATCATTTTCTACAATAGTAATTCCGTTATCATCCAGTATTTTACGATTTTTATTCGCTTTCATCTTAGATTGCATTCGAAGTCCATTTACAACACCAAATCCAAATAAAAACATTATGAATACTGGTATTTTGACACTTATTCTTTCTTCAGAATCTATAACGCTTGAAATGAAAAATATACCTGCACCTAACGCAATGAAGCATGGAAATAACACCAACAAAAAAAGTGATGTTATGTCTAATTTTGCATTCGATATGATAATTTTTCCATTTTCTTTAGAGAATGAAATTTTGAGCCGATTTAGTTTTGATTCTAATAAAAAGGTACTGGAATTACTCATGAATACTCGTTATAATTTTAGATTCTAAATATATTATGATTTATTGATATCAATGATCATTTTTGAGAAAAGTTACATCATTTCTTGAAATTCACTAATGTATTGATCATCTTTTTTCCTTTCTGTAGTGTAACATCTGGAAGCAATTCACCACCTATCATTTATAAAAGATGATACCTATGCACGATTTTCTAGAACGAATACAATTGATAAAACACACACAAATTACACTAAACATTGACAAATCTGAGTTCATCAGCCATTTTAAAGCCAACGTTGATGAAGGCAGTATTGGTGCGTTTTCTAGTATGTTTGAAGCGTTTTCTTCTAGTAAAAACAGGTATAAGGGAAATATTTCTCAAAATAGCTTTAAAATTAGAAGACGAAGAGAGTTTTTTGATAGAACAAGCTATTTGGCGCGTGTTACGGGAACATTTCGACAACAAAATGATCAAGTTGTTATTGATGCAAAAGTGAATGGATTTAGCAACTTTTTAATTCCTTTATATATTTTTATCACTTTGTTTTATATCCTATTCATTCCGATGGCAATTATAGGATTTGCTGATAGTATCATTCCGATTGTGTTTGTCTTTTTTCATGCACTAATGATGTATTGCATTCCCTATTTTATAATCAGAAAAAGAGTGAAAAACACCGCAATAGATATTGAAAAAGAATTGTTTTTTATGACAAAATCATAAAATTCTTATCATTCATGGAAAAGTAATTTTATAGCGAACTTGTATTTTTTAGAAACGTTTAATAATCAATCGAATTTGTCCCATATGATTTGCTTGATGTTCCATTACATGATACCAAGCCCAATGATTGTTCATATTGCTATTCGCCACATCAGCCACAAACCAAGCATCATTTTTTGTTTTTAAAAGGCGTAGTGTTTCTTTTCGAACAGTATCCCAAATATCTAAATAATACTGAATTGGCTTATTTTGAAATGCTTTTCTGCCATTTTCTCCCAAGCTCAGCGCTTTTGCCCATTCACTTTCACTTGCATCGAAACCTCTATTCTCAAAAGTATACAGTTGATAATATTTTTCTGTGGCAGCAAGATGATAAATCATTGCGCCAATTCTGTTGGCGTTTTCATCTAGTAAAAAATCGGTTTCTTCTTGAGATAAGTTTGCCACACTTCGCGTAATGCGACCTTTTAAGTCTTCAAGCATCGATACAACGTTTCCTATTTGTGTATCATATCCTTTTGAAGATTTTATTTTTTGTGCATTTAAAGAAAAATTACACAACAATGTTAAAAATAGAAAGATTGTACTGTACTTGATATGTTTCATTTTATTCGCTTTAAAGATTCAGAAATTTACAACTTATAATGATTCATCAATAACTTTTCATACATTTTATCTGGCAAAATTCGTTTTAACACAATGGAAAACTTCTGCATAAACGCACCAACTTTGTAGTGAATTTTTGGTTTTTTAGTTTCAATAATGCTCAACACCGCTTCTGCCATCATTTTTGGATCTGAACCTTCGTCAACATGTGCGTCCATTTCTGTGAGCATATTTCCATAAACTTCCTTGTACGGAGAATTGTCAAAAACGGGCGTATGATAACGTCCAGCCGCAATATTGGTTGCAAAATCGCCTGGTGCCACGTTGGTAATTTCTACACCAAACATTTTAGTTTCCATGCGCATGGCTTCCGTAACCAATTCTAAAGCACCTTTTGACGCTGAGTAAATTCCTCTGTACGGCAATCCCATATAACCTGCAATAGAAGTCACATTGATGATTAAACCGCTTTTTTGTGAACGCATTTGTGGCAAAACGGCTTTCATAACCGCAATTGGTCCGTATAAATTGGTTTGAAACGCTTTGTGGATTTCTTCATCTGGTGTTTCTTCAATTGGTCCTGTAATTCCCACACCTGCATTGTTGATTAACACGTCTAATCGTCCTTCTTTTTGAACAATCGTAGCGACTGCTTTTTGAATTGTTTCTGTATTTCGCACATCAAGCGCTAACAAATTAAATTCGTTAAAGTTTGTGAATTTAGCAGGATTTCTACTAGTTCCATACACGGTATATCCTTTTGAAGCTAATAAAATTCCAATTGATTTTCCAATTCCTGATGAACCACCAGTAATTAAGACCACTTTTGACATTGCGTTGCGTTTTGGTTAATTTTTTTACAAATATGCTATATTAATGATGAATTTAAAATTCAAAGTGTAAAAATTTAGAATCGCTACGTTCAATTTATTTGTAAAATGAACATGTATAGAATTGTAATCTTACACTGTATAGCGCTAAACTTACTATCGTTTGATAACAGAGAAAGTTAGTGATGAATTAAAAACGAAACTTACGATTGTAAAAATGAGTCGGACAGAAATGAACTAAGATATGATCTGAAGATGATGAAACTATTGGGTACAAAAAAAGGCAAGCTACCTACATCACACCGCTACGACCATTTACCTTTGCTGCGTTCCCGCCCTGGAGGATTCAACAGGAGCTGGTTGTGTAGGACTTGCCGATGCAAAGATAAAATGTTTTTACATTTTAGCAACCATTTTTTAAACTGATTTTAATGAATTAACTTGCCAGAAATTAAGAATTCCAATGAAATTATATAATACATTCATAATCATATTTTTAAGTTTACTATTTTCTGCTTGTGGTGGCGAAAAAAATTCCAATACACCATCGTTTTCTTTAAAAATTGATGGAGAATCCGCAAAATTCCCGCTTACTTCAGCGTTAAAAGCTACAGTTGTGAACAAAAATGAGCAAACTGTAAACGCTGTTACGTATCGAATTAATGATACTGAGTTGAAAAATACAAGCGCAAATCCGTTAGTTTTAGAAACAACAATTCCTGCGGATCTTTTATTAGGACATCAAGCTTTAGAAGCAATTATTTCCTTTGCTGACGGAAAAACGGATACTATTTCTAAGAACTTGATGATTGTTTCAAATACAACTCCGAAAATTTACACGTATAAGATTGTAAATACATTTCCACACGATCAAAAAGCATATACACAAGGTTTAGAGTTTTACAGAGATACTTTATTTGAAAGTACAGGACAACGTGGCGAATCTTCTTTACGTAAAGTAGATTATAAAACAGGAAAAGTGTATCAAAAAATTGATTTAGACAATGTGTATTTTGGAGAAGGCATCACTATATTGAATGATAAATTGTACATGCTTACTTGGCGTGCAAAAGCTGGTTTTGTGTTTGATCCGAATACTTTGAAACGTTTAGACACTTTTTTATATCAAGAGAGCAAAGAAGGTTGGGGATTGTGTAATGATGGAGAAAAGCTATACAAGAGTGACGGAACGGAGAAAATTTGGATTTTAGATCCTTCAACATTACAGGAACAATATGCAATTCAAGTGTGCGATAACAAACGTACGTATGTAAAGGCAAACGAATTGGAATTTATTGATGGGAAAATCTTTGCCAATAGTTATCAAAAACCAAGCATGATGATAATTAATCCGAAAAATGGAGCTTTGGAAGGTATTATTGATTTTAGAGGATTGAAAGAAAAAGTGACCAATCATCCTGCAATTGATGTGTTTAACGGAATTGCATACAACGCAAAAACAAATACATATTTCGTTACAGGAAAATACTGGGACAAGCTTTTTGAAGTGGAGATTATAGAAAAGTAGTTAGTTTCTGGTTGATGGTTGATGGTTGATGGTTGATGGTTGAAAGAAACTTTTATATTTTACATTTAGTATTTTACATTTTTAATTTCCTTTTTGTTCTTTGTGGAGTCGTTTTAGATGAAATCTCTAAATACTTTCATAATTCTGAATCATGTTTCAACTGTTTGTTGGTCTTAGGTCTTGGATCTTGGTACATTTGTAACCATCATTCAAATTGAAACGCATTCTACTAAACTTCGTTTGTTGTTGATTTGTTTTTTGTAAAGCTGTGTATTTGAAATCTCTAAATACTTTCATAATTCTGAATCATGTTTCAACTGTTTGTTGGTCTTAGGTGTTGGGTCTTGGGACATTTGTAACTATCATTCAAACTGAAACGTATTTTACTAAACTTCATTTGTTGTTGATTTGTTTTTTGTAAAGCTGTGTATTTGAAATTTCTCAATACTCTCATAATTTTGAATCATGTTTCAACTGTTTGTTGGTCTTAGGTGTTGGGTCTTGGGACATTCTTAACTATCATTCTAATTGAAACGCATTTTATTAAACTTCATTTGTTGTTGATTTGTTTTTTGTGGAGTCTTTTAGATGAAATGTCTCGATTCTTTCCTCATACCTCATCCCTCATCCCTAATTTCTAATTCGATATTCGTTATTTGTTGCTGGTTGCTTGTTGCTTGTTGCTTGTTGCTTGTTGCTGGTAAAAAGAACTATTTTTCTAATTTAAAATTCAACAGGTAGCATTCAACATTTTAACTTCGTTGTTCGTTGTTTGTTGTTCGTTCTTTGTTCTTTGTTCTTTGTTCTTTGTTCTTTGTTAAGTTAGAGAAACATTTAACACCCAAAACCAAAGACCCAAAACCTATCATCCAAAATACAACTCAAATCTTCACAATTTCATTCTTTATCGCCAAAACCACCAAACCAGCAGTGTTTCGTACGTTGAGTTTTGCCAATAGTTTTTTCCGATGTCCTTCTACAGTTCGGTAACTTATAAAAAGCTTCTCCCCTATTTCTTTGGCGGTGTATTCTTTACAGATTAATGCTAAAATTTCTGTTTCACGTTCAGAAAGATCAAAAGTGATATGATTCGTAGTTCGTTTTCCTTTGTACATCATTACTTTTCGCATGATGTTGGTTATTTTATTGTTGAAATAATAATCGTATTCCATCACACAACGAATGCTATCAATTACTTCTTCTGGACTTGCATTTTTCATGAGATATCCATTGACGCCCAATTCAATCATTTTGATGATATGCCGTTCTTCTTCATGCATGGTTAACACAATGATTTTCATATCTGGATATTTCTCCAACACTATTTTTGCCGTTTCGTATCCGTCCATTATTGGCATTCTAATGTCTAATAATACGACTTCGGGCTTTAGTACAGAACTTTGTAATGCTTCAAGAAATTCGCTACCATTTGAAGCTTCAAGAAGAATTCCCATGTGTTTTTCATCTTGAAATATCGCCTTTATGCCTTCTCTAAATAGTAAGTGATCGTCTACTAATCCTATTCCAATCATATATTTTTCTTTAGTTGAAGTGTTGTTATTGTTCCTTGTTGTTTTTTAGATGAAATGGCAAGATTTGCACCTAAAATCAATGCACGATCGTAAATATTACGCAATCCTGCACCTTTTTTTACTGTTTCTGGATCAAAACCTTTACCATCATCTTTTATAATTAATTTGAAATGTGCATCATTATTGGTGATTTGTATTGCAATCGTATTCGCAGCTGCATGTTTTACAACGTTTGTAATGAGTTCTTTTATAATACGATATATGGCAAGTTCGGTTGAAAATTTCAATCGTTTTTCACTTCCATTCCATTCGTAATCAACGTTGAGTACTCCTGTTTCGTTTAAGGTGTAACATACATCGCTTAGTGCTTCGTTTAGACCAAAATCTTCTAAAGTTGGCGGCATGATATTGTATGAAATTTCACGAACTTTTTTCAACAAATCATCCAATTGCACCCGAACCATGTCAGATTGCTCTACAAGTATTTCATCTGGCGCAGCTTCTTTTTTCAATTTAGAAACACTCAATAAAATGGTTGATATTCCGCCACCAATTTCATCGTGTAAATCGGCCGCAAAACGTTTTCGCTCTTCATCTTGAATTTCTATAGCACTATCTAACAACTGTTGTTGGTGCGTGATTTTTTGCTGTAACAATCGCTTTTTATAAATTAAAACAAATCCAACAATGGCAATTGCTAGGAAAAACATTCCCAACATGCCACCGTATAATATTAGTGAAGTTCCTTCTTGTGCTTGATTAACCATATGCCTATTGCGATAAAAAGATAATGAATTATTAAGAATAGTCCATGCAATGTCCAAGCTTCAAAGAAATGTTGTCTAGAAATATGAACTAAAAAATTATTCGAAATGAATAATAAAAAAGAACCAGAAAAATACACCAAAACACCTGCATTGATCCAAAATACTGGATGTGTTTCTAGTCGTACAATCGTACGATCGACAAAGACTTTGTAAAACCATGCAATCGCAAAACATAATAAAAATGCACCTTCAACAGACCTACTATATGAATTGAACGTTGTTAACGATTGCCAATAAATGGTATTTGTAACTGAAAAAATTACAAATATGATTAACATGCTTACAATTACTTTTTTAACAACTTTATTTTCAAACAATTGATAGTAAAATACACTCCAAAGCGCATATTCTAAAACAGTGTACATATGCAATAAGTACATATTATTTTCTTTTTCTAGATAGATAAGATATGCACTGTACGAAATAATGGCTGCTACAATGAGTAGTATTGCCAGCGTCCAGAATAACTTAGTAAAACGTTTGAATCTGAATATCATTACTAGTATTGGTAGCGCCAATGACAATTGCGCAATTTCACTAATGGTTGCTAAAAAAGTTCTTGAAAGCATCGTTATTTATGATTCAGTACAGGTTGTGTATAAAATTCTATTTACAGCACATGAAACTTCTCCATTTCCTGTACATGGTGCTGCGGTATTTACATATACTTCTGGTGTATCAATATCGCTATAATAATCATTTACGCTATTAGTAGCTCCAATAAGTATAACACGATGAACTCCATCTTCTAATCCAAAATACACACGTAAAGCATTGGTATCTTCGTTAATAATTGTGAATTCATTAAATACAGCATCTAAATCTTCAATGTTAAAATAGATAGATATCAATTCTTTATTCATTTCACATTGCCAAATGGAAACACGATCAACAGCTTCTTGTTCACTAATTTCTCCTAATTTAATGAAACATTCATTTTCCGTAGAATGTTGTACTGTTTTCATCATACTTGTTGTCCTGATAGGATTTACGTTTCCAATTGCTTTAAATAATATACTTTCAGGGTCGCACAATTCTGGACATGGCAATGCAAAATCGTAAATGCCGCTGAATTCATCTATGCTTTTTGCTTCTGATGTTTCATTAATAATATCTTCATTTTGATCATTAACGCCAACCGCAATCATATCAGGAGCATCTTCTCCATTTTCTTTTGTGGTAATTCCTATGTAAAATCGAACACCAACGACACCTTCTTCTTGTGCCAAACATTCAATATCGTTTTTATGAAAGAGGAATGCTTTTATTACATTTTCTTTTCGCCAGTTTGCTGTTAAAACTGCCGCTTTTCCTAACTTCATTTCATCGAAGTTATCAATTGGTTCTAAAGCCATAATTAAAATAGTTTTAAGGTTTTTACTAAATTATTGTAAATAAGACAATTACACATACGTATTTCTACGCGTTTGCATTGCTTATAACACGTGTTTTAAATCACGTAGTAGCTATCTTTTACTTCGTTTGAAAACCATCTACTTTTGAATCATACCAAAACAACATCAAATTAATGGCTTAGCGCTGAGCAATATACGAGATGTTTTATCAACTAATTATTAATCATTTTTAAAACCTTAACATTATGTCAATTTTTTGCGGATCGGTCGCTTCAAACGGTCAAATTATCAGTAACAATAACTTTTCATGTCAGTATGATTCTGGACAACAGAAATATACTATTAGTTACAACGGAAATGTAAATGACGGAGCTTCTGTAGTAGTATCTCAAACATTACAAATACCAGGATTATCCTATATATTATATTCGTATAACAACGGATTTACCATGCAAGTGTTTCAAGTCGTAGATGGTGTGTATACGCCAGTTGCAAGTGGTTTCAATTTTATTGTAGACGAGTTGTAATTATAAGTATCTTTTCAATAACAAACTCCTTTATTTCTGTATTGAATAAAGGAGTTTTTTTTATACTTCACAAAACTCTTACTGTTCATTTCTCAATTGGATAAGATTATTGTAGTTTTAGCCATCACAAATACCAACAACGTGTATTAACTTTAATGAACGTCCCTAAACACATTCTTCCTATTATAGTAATTTCACAATTTTTTTGTACATCCTTGTGGTTTGCAGGAAACGGAATTATGCCCGAATTGGAATCAAATTTTAATCTCGGAGAAAGTGCTTTGGGCTATCTTACTTCTAGTGTGCAATTCGGATTTATTGTTGGTACTTTAATTTTTGCGCTTCTTTCAGTAGCCGATCGGTATTCGCCATCGAAAGTTTTTATGATGTGTGCTTTTTTAGGCGCAATGTTTAATATGTGCATCATTTGGAAAGGAAATACATTTGTTACGATTCTTAGTTTTCGATTTCTAACAGGGTTTTTCCTTGCGGGAATTTACCCAGTAGGCATGAAAATTGCCGCCGATTATTTTGAAAAAGGACTTGGCAAATCGCTAGGATATTTGGTTGGTGCGCTTGTTATTGGAACTGCTTTTCCACACTTATTGAAAGACATCAAAGGAAGTTTACCGTGGGAATCGGTTGTGATGATCACTACTGCTATTGCGACATTAGGCGGTATATTGATGTTTGGTTTAGTGCCCAATGGTCCGTATAGAAAACCAAGTCAACACATCAATATTTCCGCGATTCCTACCATTTTTAAAGAATCGAATTTCCGAGCTGCTGCCTTTGGATATTTTGGACACATGTGGGAATTATACGCTTTTTGGGCATTTGTTCCCGTGATACTTCAACGCTACATGGAAAAACATGCTGAAATGACAAATGCGATTCCTTTTCTTTCCTTTATAATAATTGCAATTGGTGGTTTGGGTTGTGTACTTGGTGGTTATTTAGTTCAAAAATTCAACGTAAAACAGATTGCCTACTTATCGTTATTATTGTCGTGTATCTGTTGCCTTTTGCTTCCGTTTGTATTTTATATAAATTCGTTGGAAATTTTCATTGCATTTCTCCTTTTTTGGGGAATAGTCGTTATTGCAGATTCGCCACTATTTTCTACATTGGTTGCACAAAATGCGCCAGTAGCATTAAAAGGTACCGCACTAACCATTGTAAATTGTATTGGGTTTTCAATCACAATCATAAGTATACAATTATTGAATGCATTGCAAACAGTAACTGATACACCAATAGTATTTAGCATATTGGCGTTAGGACCAATCGTTGGATTACTAGCAATCCGAAGAAGAAAGAAATCTGTATAGCATATACGTTAACTCACTAAAAAGAGTGCTTCACTCATTGTCGGTTTTCTACCTTATGTTTTTATGTTTTTATGTTTTATTTGAAATATATTCAATATAAACATATGAAACATCCAAAAATAACTATTCGTATTCCAGAACCTTGTCATGAAGATTGGAATGAAATGACACCAACACAAAAAGGTAAGTTTTGTAACGTTTGCACGAAAGAAGTTATTGATTTTACCGCTGAAAGTGATGAACAAATTATACAACATTTTCAGAAAAATGACAATGTTTGCGGACGTTTTCATACTTCTCAATTAGATCGGAAACTAATTGTCGATAGAAAAAAACGAAATCATTGGTTATCATATGCGGCTTCATTTTTGCTTCCCATCACACTTTTTTCTCAAGAAGTGAAAAAAAATACAATCGAAAAACCAAAAACGGAACACACGAATGCTACTACATATACTTCGTTACATATTGGATCGCTTCACAAGCAAAAAGAAAGCATTACAGTTAGTGGTATAATTACAGATGATACTGGATTCCCATTGCCAGGTGCAACTATCAAAATTAAAGGAACCCAACAAGGAATAATTACAGATTTTGATGGCAATTATACACTTAATGTGAATAAAAATGATGTACTCATAGTAAGTTATGTTGGATATATCACTGCTGAAATAAAAGTAACGAAGGAAAAAATTAATGTCGTATTACAAACGGACAATAGCTTGGGTGAATCGCAAATACTGCCAATTCCCAATTCAAGATTAGTCAAAGTAAATATTGGAGCTGTGGCAATTGTTACTGCTGAAGATATACAGAAGCGAAATGATAGTCTAGCAGTTAATGGAACAATAACCGATGATGCAGGACTTCCTTTAGCTGGTGCAACAGTGAAAGTAAAAAATACGGAAACTAGCGTAACTACAAATTTTGATGGTCATTACATACTGTATATGAAGAGAAACGATACGTTAATCGTTAATTATATTGGGTATGAATCTACAGAAATTAAAGTCACAAAAAATAAGCATGATGTACAATTATAATCAAACGTTTTAGGAGAAATTGTTACTGTTGGTGGATATGTGATATCATCTGAGCCATTGATAGAAGATAATGATAAACCAGTGACCAAAGTGCAAACAGAAAATAAACTCCGCATTCAAAACTACTTTGCGTTTCAAAAGAAAAAATGGCGTGAAAAACGTGAAAAAAGACGCGCAGAGAGAGCAGCACGCAAAGCAGAAAGAGCTGCAAAACGTGCTGAAAATAAAAAATCGAGCGATAAACAATAATTAGAACTTCAAAAAGTTATATTTTTACAGCTAAATGTATGTCTACTTGAAGATGTATCATGATTAAAATATTACAATGAAGAAACTTTTATATGCTTTTTTAATTTTCGCAATTGCCATACTTTGGAGTTCATGTCGAAAAGATTTTGTAACCGTTCCGAGTTCTGGACAATTAGAATTTTCTAAAGACACCGTATACCTTGACACCATTTTTACCAATATTGGTTCAAGTACGTATAACCTAAAAGTATACAACCGAAGTGATGATGATATTAATATTCCAACAATACAATTGGGCGAAGGCGAAACGTCTAAATATCGTTTAAATGTTGATGGAATTGCTGGAAAAGTATTTGAAAATGTTGAATTATTAGCCAATGACAGTTTGTTCATATTTGTAGAAACGACCGTGAATATCAATGATTTTGCGAGTGGCGATCAGTTTTTATATACAGATGCCATACAATTTGATACAGGTGGAAATCAGCAAAAAGTAGAACTCGTCACGCTTGTGCAAGATGCTGTTTTTCTCTATCCACAACAATTTAATGACGGAACTGTTGAAACATTGTTGTTAAGTGTTGATGATGAAGGCAATGAAACACGAATAGAAGGTTTCTTTTTAGAAGATACAGAACTCAACTGGACAAATGATAAACCTTACGTCATTTACGGATATGCCGCCGTTGGGCAAAATAAAGTCTTAACTATTGATGCAGGCGCAAGAGTTCATTTTCATGCAAATTCGGGCATTATTGTCGCCAATGAAGGTTCATTGCAAGTGAATGGAACCACA
This sequence comes from Kordia jejudonensis, assembly GCF_001005315.1. Classification (GTDB taxonomy): domain Bacteria; phylum Bacteroidota; class Bacteroidia; order Flavobacteriales; family Flavobacteriaceae; genus Kordia; species Kordia jejudonensis. The sequence continues at coordinate 55,187 of NZ_LBMG01000023.1, read as the reverse complement.
AGTACAACAGAAGAACTCGAAGGCGAAGTTATTTTTGAAGGCGATCGTTTAGAGCCTGTTTTTGCGAACGTTCCAGGACAATGGGGAACCATTTGGCTGACAGATGGAAGTACCAATAACTTCATCAATCATGCAACTATAAAAAATGCTTCCGTAGGAATTTTGGCAGATAATAATGACGGAACTGCAAATCCGACATTGACACTCAACAATTCTCAAATTCATAACAGTGCTACCGTTGGTTTACTCGCACGAACTGGTTTTGTAGAAGCTACAAATACGGTTATTGGAAATGCAGGACAAGCTTCTTTATACTGTAATTTTGGTGGACAATATAGATTTACGCATTGTACATTTGCCAATTATTGGACAAATAGTTTCAGAGTATTTCCAACAGTATTATTGGACAACTATTTTGATTTGCAAGATGGAAGTTTTCCACTATTGGAACCAATTGATGCTACATTTTTAAACTGTATCATTGATGGAAATAATAATATTGAGCTAGTTTTAGATGCAAATGAAAGCGCTGCCTTTGTGTATAATTTTCAGAATTGCTTGATTAAATTTGATGATTTTCAAAATAGATTTACAACCGATCCGCTATATAACTTTAATGAATCAACGCTATTTGATGAAGTTTCCTTGTTATTAAGTTCGAATTCAATAGACTTTAAAAATCCTGAAGAAAACGAATTTATGATCGGTGCAGATTCTGATGCAATCGGAATTGGAAATCCGACAATAACTTCAATGTTTGCTCCAAATGATATTTTAGGAACTAACCGAACTACTGCACCAAATAACAAAACTGATGCAGGCGCGTATCAAAATGTGATTTTTGAAGATGATTAAAACCATTAATTGATGTCAAAAAAGCTTAAGTGTTAACTAAACACGAAGGCTGTTTTTGGAATACTTTTTGATTGAATGTTTTAGAATTTTCAATCATATATAATGGGACGAGCAATTACGCTACTACTAATAGTACTTTATGGATATTTGGGACATAGTCAAACAACCAACACCAAAATTGATACAACTGAAACAGTACGTATTTCCAATTCAGAGCAAGTAATTCGCATTAAAGGAGATTATCTTGAAAATCCAGTACTCCTTTATATAAATGGTGGTCCGGGAGATTCTGTAATGACCCAAATTGATAAAATGTTTGGGAAACTTCAACAAGACTTTACTGTAGTATTGTGGGATCAACGAAAGACAGGTAAAACGTTACATTTAAAGAATTTAGAAGTTGATCTCAGTCAAGAACTTTTTTAAAAATGACACTTATATACTCATACAATATCTTCTTCAAAAGTTTAATAAGAAAAAAATTGTACTGGTAGCACATTCATATGGTACATTACTTGGCTTTCATATAGCGAAAAATCATCCTGAACTTATTCACGCTTTTATAGCAACGAATCCACTAGTACATCAGAGTGAAAGTGAACTTCTAACACTAGAAATGCTAAAAAAACATGCTAAAGAACAGAAGAATACCAAGGCAATAAATGAACTGTCTAAAGTATCTATTCCGTTTAAAACGGCAGAAGAATTATATTATGCAAGAAAATGGCTTTTTGATTTTGAAGGGAAAAAATATGCTAAGAAAAAATCATTTAAAAAACGAGTATTGTCGTGGGCAAATACTTGGTTACCACTTTTTAACGAAGCAAGTCAAGAAAATTTATTTCAATCTTTAAAAAAAATTGACTGTCCTGTATTTTTTATAATTGGCGAGCGTGATTATCAAACCAACTCAAAACTAACACAAAGTTATTACAACCTTCTACAAGCAACTCAAAAAGAATTATTTACACTTGAAAAAGCTGGACATTTGATTCCTTATGAACATAGAGAAGAATTCCAAAAAATAATTATCGAAAACACAATGCCAATCATAACCACTGAAAAGAATTAAGCATTCCATTTTTAACAAACAAGATATTCTTTCTTAAAACCTATTTGAATTCATCCAAAAAAAAATCCTTATATCGAATAGTATTCTAAAAGACAAACATGCTGTTAAGATGCTTTTTTTATTTGTATATTGGTATTACAATAAAAACAAAGAATAGTTTAACACTAAATTCAAAAAACCATGGGATTTATTTTTGACATTGCCAATATATTAGCAGGAATTCTACTCGGAATTACCGCACTAGACAAACTTGATGGCGAAAGCAATTTCTTTAATAATGTCGCCAAGAAATTAATGCCGTTTACTCTTATTATCGGAGGTATTTCATTTGGTCTTGGACTTTTTCTGCTTATTTTCTCAAAAGGTGGCTTTCTATATGAATTGGTAGCAGTTTCAGGCGGCTTATTGTTATTGACGCATGTGGTAAGTCAAATTCCAGCTGTTGGCGGAGTATTGGTAAAGATTTCCAAAAAATTAATGCCTTTTAAAGTTATTATCGGAATTACGCTACTTATTTTTGCGCTAATTTATCTTTTTTAGTTTGAGATCATTTTAATAAATAATGATTTTTTGAACAGTTTTACTGCTTTCAGTACGAATTTCTAAAAAGAAAATTCCACTAGATAAATTTGAAACATCCAATTTTGAATGCAAACCTTGTGATTTCTGAGAAAATACTTGTTTGCCCAAACTGTCATAAATCGTACTTGTGTAGGATTCAGAAACTGTAGTTGAAACGATAATGTAATCCGTTGCAGGATTTGGATACACGCTGAAACTCCCAGCATTTTCTTCTTGTATTCCTAATGTGCTTCCTTCGGTTACAGTAAGTAATTGATTGGCATTTACGTTTGTATATGTATCTGTAATGCCGCTTGGCCAGAAGATTTCGAGCATATCAATTGTAGTTGCTGTGCCCAATCCGAAAAGTTCTGTAGCAGAGTTTTGTCCTAAAAATGCTTCGCCACACAATACGTATCTGTACATTGGCGCTCCATTGATAGTTGCTTTTATTTTTGCGCCAATTCCTGCTTTGTTACTCGTAGTTCCGTCCAGCTTGACTTTTAACCAATTGTTTGTTCCGCCAGTACTTCTCCATAACGAATTGTTATCTGGCGCCAAATTGATGACCACAAAATCCTGATAACCATCATTATTGACATCGCCAATGGCATTTGAGAAACTTGTGTATGTGTCTGTTGTAAATCCAGCATTTGCAGGAATTGTATACGTATAATTTGCATCACATTCATAAAAAGCGGTGGTTAACAATCCTGAATTTGGATCGTTTATCATACTAGAAACATACAAATCTAAATCGGTATCATTGTCTGCATCAAAGAAATTTGCGCCCCAACCTATGCTATTAAAAATGGTTCCTGAAGCAGTAGCTTCATCTGTAAACGTTCCGTCGCCATTATTTTTGAGAAGATGATTTCCTTCTGTGGTATTCGTAACGTAAATATCTAGAAAACCATCATAATTGTAATCGTCAATTGTGGTAGACATTGCATTTGCCGCAACGCCAGCACCAGAAGCCAAACTTACATCTGTAAAGGTTCCGTTTCCGTTGTTTTTGTAGAGAATATTTGTATTGGCAAATCGGTCATTGGAAATATAAATATCTAAAAAGCCATCATTATCATAGTCAAAAAATGAAGAACAGAATGATAAATGTCCAACCGAACTGATGCCAGCTATCAACGAAACATCTGTAAATGTTCCGTTTCCGTTATTTCTATACAATTGATTCGGAATGATTTTAGCATCATCTTTATTACTTAAGAATAAATCTAAATCGCCATCATTGTCATAATCGCCAAAAGAAGCGCCATAGGTAAATAATGTTGTTGAGGGAAATCCCGCAATAGCGGTCACATCTGTAAAATTGAAATTTCCATCGTTTTGGTACAATTTGTTTGACGCATCAAATTTTGTCACAAACAAATCATTATCGCCATCGTTATCATAATCGACCCACAATACCTGTTTGGAATGATTTCCGATAGTAATGTTGAATGTCTCTTCTACAAACGTTCCTGAATTGTTTTTAAAAAATCGTACGGGGAAATTTTCTTTACTCGCAAAGGTTAAGTCGTCCCAACCATCATTATCGTAATCGTAGAAACTCACGCCACCAAGTTGTGTACTTGCGTTTCCAGTAATATTGATACCGAGTTCAAAAGCTTTGTCTTCAAAAAGTACTTGTGCGCTTGCTAGGGAAATACACAGGCACGTTAATACAGCAATAGTATAACTTTTCATCTGTTTATTGTTTAGAATACAGTAATGGCAGATGGAATTCGCTACTCACTTTTCAATTTATGTTACAAATCTGAATAGCGTATTTCATATTTGCAATTTTTTACATCTCATTGCAAATATAATAAATCTTAATTTTATGTTAAAACGTTATACTATTGCGCTCTTTTTTAGGACTTATGCTTGAAATAATGGCTTATCAGACATCATTACATTTACTTTAAATGCAATGCTTTCTAATTTTTCATCACTTTCGTAATTCATCAACGCTTCATCGATATATTCAACAATAAGTGCCATATCGTCTTCTTTAAGACCTCTGGTTGTTATTGCTGCAGTACCAACACGAATTCCAGACGTTACAAACGGACTTTTATCGTCAAACGGAACCATATTTTTATTCACCGTAATATCAGCTTTTCCAAGTGCTTTTTCAGCATCTTTTCCTGTGATGTTTTTATTTCTAAGATCAATTAACATCATGTGATTGTCTGTTCCACCAGAAATAATATGATATCCTTTGGCTACAAATGCTGCCGCCATAGCTTTTGCATTTTTTTGAACTTGTAAAATGTAGTGCATAAAGGCATCTGTCAATGCTTCTCCAAAAGCAATTGCTTTTCCTGCAATGACATGTTCTAAAGGTCCGCCTTGGTTTCCTGGAAAAACGCCACTATCTAGTAATGAAGACATTTTGCGTAAGTTTCCATTCTTCAATTTGAGTCCAAAAGGATTTTCAAAATCTTTCCCCATCATGATGAGTCCACCACGAGGTCCACGCAAGGTTTTATGTGTGGTTGTCGTAACAATATGACAATGTGGAATTGGATCGTTTAATAGGCCTTTAGCAATCAATCCAGAAGGATGTGAAATATCGGCTAATAATAGTGCATTTACACTATCAGCAATCTCGCGAAAGCGTTCAAAATCGATATCTCTTGAATATGCAGATGCACCAGCGATGATCATTTTTGGTTGCTCTTTGGTAGCAATTTCTTGAATTTTATCATAATTTAATACGCCTGTCTCCTCTTCTACTCCGTAAAAAGTTGGTGTGTATAATTTTCCAGAGAAGTTTACGGGAGAACCATGTGTTAAGTGTCCACCATGAGATAAATCGAATCCTAAGATTTTGTCTCCTGGTTTCAAACACGCTGCAAAAACGGCTGTATTTGCTTGACTTCCACTATGTGGTTGTACATTAACGTATTCGGCACCAAATAAAGCTTTTGCTCTTTCAATAGCTATATTTTCTACTTCATCTACAACTTCACAGCCGCCGTAGTAACGTTTTCCAGGATATCCTTCTGCGTATTTATTAGTCAGTACAGAGCCAACAGCTTCCATTACTTGGTCGCTTACAAAGTTTTCAGAAGCGATCAACTCTAATCCTTCTTTTTGTCTTTCTTTTTCGGCTTGAATTAATTCAAAAATTTGTTCGTCGCGTTGCATTATTTTGAGTCTATGTTAATAAAATCCAAAAATATGATATAGATTCCATAACTCATATAGAAAACTCATATATTTGAATAGAAATAACAATTTTTATCAAATTATAAATATTCAACACAACCATGCCAGATACTACAAATAATCCCAATAGAAAAACATGGCTAGAAGTTGCTCCTGATAGTGACTTCCCTATACAAAACATTCCTTTTGGAGTTTTCCTCACTAGAGATGATGTGATTACCATTGGTACACGTATAGGCGATTTTGCCATAGATTTAGGAGCACTACACCAACTTGGATACTTTGATGGAATTCCGTTGACAGATGATATTTTTCTTCAAGATAGCTTGAATGATTTTATTTCGGACGGAAAGAAAACATGGCGCTTGGTTCGTAATCGTATTGGAGACATTTTTGATGCCGATAATGGCGATTTGCGCGATCATGCAGAACATAGAAATACAATTATTTTTACTTTAGATGAAATAGAAATGCAATTGCCAGTTCAAATTGGTGATTATACTGATTTTTATTCAAGTATTGAACATGCGACAAATGTAGGTACTATGTTTCGTGGTGCCGATAACGCATTAATGCCAAATTGGTTGCACGTTCCTGTAGGATATCATGGAAGAAGTTCTTCGATTATTCCATCTGGAATTCCGATTCATCGTCCGCAAGGACAAACATTGCCCGCTGGAGCAGAAACACCTGTTTTTGGTCCTTCGCAGCGTGTTGATTTTGAATTGGAAATGGCATTCATTACTACAGATGCTAACAATTTAGGAGAACCAATTCCTATTGATGAAGCAGAAGATTATATTTTTGGTGTTGTATTGTTTAATGATTGGAGTGCACGTGACATTCAAAAGTGGGAATATGTACCATTAGGACCATTTTTAGGAAAGAGTTTTGCATCGTCAATTTCTCCTTGGATCGTTACTATGGATGCTTTAGAGCCATTTAGAGTAGAAAGTCCAAAACCTTTAAAACCACAGTTAGAATATTTACAATATTCAGGAAAGAAAAGTTATGATATTCATTTAGAAGTAGGTATTACACCTGAAAATAGTGAAGAAACTATTGTTGCGCGTTCTAATTTTAAATACATGTATTGGAACATGGTTCAGCAATTGACGCATCATACGGTAAATGGTTGTCCTGTAAATTCTGGCGATATGATGGGAAGTGGAACGCTTTCTGGAAAAACACCTGATTCGTATGGTTCTATGTTAGAATTGTCTTGGGCAGGAAAAAACCCTGTGAAATTAAATGATGGATCTGAACGAACGTTTATCAATGATGGCGATACGGTAACCATGCGCGGACATTGTAAAAATGAACATGTACGTATTGGTTTTGGAGAAGTTTCTTCAAAATTATTGCCCGTTTTTCAACCGAAGAAAAAATAAAGTACCATTTATATACATAAAACTCCCAATACTTACATTGGGAGTTTTTTTGTGCTAATTCGAGAAAAATAAAATAGTTTGATGCTGAAATAAATTCAGAATTTCACTTTTCAAATACTTGAAAAGCTTAGTGTGTAATACTTAAATTCTTAATGCGTACAATTCCGTGCGAACCTGTATAACTAGCTCCTTGAACTGATTGCAAGTAGTTTCCAACTTTGAAATAGTTTCCTGAAGTGTTTGTTCCAATTGCTTGTGAGAAAATTTCAGAACCACCATCAAAAACTTTTACAACTCCATTGTTGTACTGAATTTTAAACGTATAACTTGTATCAAGTTTGTAGCCATTGTCAATAATTAGACTTTTTCCTTGAACATCTTCAGTGATGTAACCGCTAATTTTAAGACGTACATTTCCAGAAGTTTGATTTTCATCTCCTATAAATTGTACTCTAATCACATCATCAACCGTATTTGACGGACCGTGAATTTGTGCAAAACATAAAACTCCACCATTATTATCAGCATCTTGCGGCAAACGATCAACTCTCACTGTAAATGTCATCGTATTATTTCCAGATCCACCGTTCCAACTGGCTAAATTTCCATTGCTCATTTCTCGTAATTCCACTCTAGGATTTCCAGAATTTGCAGATCCACCTAAACCTCTGTAGCATTTAAAAAATGTCCATTCGCCATCTGTATAAAAATAATTAGGATCGTTATATGTTGAAAACGTTTGTCCTGTAGAAGCCAATACATTGTCTCTATACGTTGCGTTTGCTCCTGGACTTCCTGTAAATCCATTCAATTTCCAGTCATTTGATGTCAAACCTAAAACATCTCCAGGTGAGTTTCCACCGCCAGTAGTTCCGCCAGTTCCATAAATTTCTGTTTCTGTAATACTATTCCAAGAACTTGAAGAATTTCCAAAACATGAAATACGTACATAGCGTACATTAACTGTATTGAAAGTGTAGGTTTCTAATCCGTTTGTGTTTCCACTACTCCCTGATGTTTTTTTGTCTACAATTGTTTGTAAATTATAAATAGATGTTCCCACTCTAATTTTAAAGTATGCTTTTCGCTGATTTCCTTTGTAGAAAGCTAATTTAACTGACGAAACGGACTTTACACTTCCCAAATCGTAGGTAATGTATTTTCCATTATAGCCATTTGATGACCAACGTGTTCCTAGGCTTCCGTCCAATGTGTTTTGGGGAACATTTCCATCATCGCCGTTAGCAGAAACGCTCACAGGTATAATTTCAGAGTTCTTTGCTTGCAATGTCAAGTCTTCATCTACTAAAAGTACTTCGTCTGTTTCAGTAATTGTATCTTCGGAGCATGCTACATAGCAAAAGATAAGGCAGACCACAGTTGCAATTTTTAATAATTTGTACGTTACATTCGAAAAAAAATGTTTCATGATTTAAATGGTTTTTGGTTAAATTTCTGGTTAACCAAACTGGTTTTCCAATTTGGTTAACCAATTATACGACAAAAAAAAGTGTATAATTACATGTAAAACCATAAAATAGATATGGTTTTAGTAAAGTGTTAAATCTGTAACATTTTTACTACAAGATTGTTAAAAAAAGAAAACTAGGAATTATTGTGAAGTTGTATTAAATAGTCATTAGACTAAATATATAATGGCAATAGATAACAAAATGATGCCATACACAAGCGTGAATGCTTTCCCTGAAACTTTGCTGCCCATCTTAGCTCCGAAGAAGTTTGAAATGAAGTAAGTGCCAAAAAGGATGCCAACCAATTGCCAATCGACAGGATTTTCAAAGTTATATTTTATAAATGCGCCGTAACTCACAGGTGGAATTAGGATGGCTAAACTCAAAGCGCGTGCATATTCCTTTTTAAGCTTAAATCCGCTAATTAGTATTGGAACCATTAAAACACCAGCTCCAATGCCAAACATACCTCCTAAAATTCCTGTACAAGCGGCTAAAATAAATATCCAATGATAGGCAATGTGTTCTTTGTCAGAAGCTTTTGCGTTTTTTTTCAAATATGATTTAAATTGAAGAAAAGCAATAATGATTAATAATACGGCGAAGTAATATTTTAAGTCTGTCTCTCCAATATAAAAAGCAAAGACGGCGCCAAAATACGAGAAAACACAATAGGAAATCACACCAATGGCAATATGAATCCATTGTTTTTTGACATATTCATACATAGACATGACGCCTAATAAACTCATTGGACCTAACATCATGGTCAGTACATTTCCTTGTGCGGCTAATTGCGACATTCCACAGTATAAAACTAGAAATGATACTAAAAACGGTCCGCCACCAATACCTGCAAAACCGCCAATATAGCCAACTGCCAAACCTAAAAGTACATAAATTATTGGATCACACATGAAAACGCTCAATTTGACCGCAAGTTACTAGAAAAGTTGAGTTTGTCATATGTTTACACAAAAAAACAACTCCAAACCGAAGCCTGAAGTTGTCAATCACAAAAAATTGAATCAATCTAATATGCACAAAATGCACTCATTGAACAATCTAGTGGGTTAATAGTTCTACACAATGCTGCCAATACGGAAGTTGCAATGGTAGATCCACCTTTTATGGAATCAACTTGTGTATCATGTAACTGCGCAATGGTTGCTTTTTTAATCTGTAATGAATTTTTGATCACTGATTTTTTCATAATGTTTCGGTTTTAATGATTTATAAATAATTTAAATGATGCAAAATTATACAGGACACGATCGAAACGTTTCCGTAAAGTTGCATGAACGATAGGTAACTAAGCAAAGTATCGGAATGAAAGTTGGACACAAATGTGGAACTGCTGATCCGCCTTTGATCATGTCTACTTTTTTATCTGATAAACTTGCGACACTTGATTTATTAATCTTTAACGATTTTACGTTGCTTTTTTTCTTCATGATGAATTGTTTTTTAAATATGCCTACTCGTACGTTTTTCGGCTTCCACGTTTGCATTGCTTAACAAGTCGTATTTGGACATTGATAACAGTTTGTATACAATAATGTGAAACAATTTTGCGTACAATCTTCTGTTTCACAGTGCAACCTGTCAGCAGATTCAATGCCAATAGTTCCTCCTTTTACTTTCAACGTATTGAAATTTGATACTACCGACTTCTTTAACTTTAATACTGATGTTAACTCTTGTTTTTTCATGATGTTTTATTTACAATATGCCTACTCTTTTAGTTTTTCGGCTTCCCCTATTCTGAATAAATGGCCGTTTATTTCAGGAATAAAGGAAATCAGAAAAGTGTACAAAAACATCCCAACCGATAAAGGTTTACAAAAACAAAATTTTAAAAATCATGAAGTCTTCCTGTGTGTATTTCTGTAGGATTTGGGCGAAACACCTGTCTTTTTCTTGAATGCGTTGTAAAATGAAGTTCTATTGTTAAATCCAGCAGCGTAAATTATCTGATTGATATTTAACGTATTGTTATGATCTTGCAAAAGCTTTTTGGCTTCGTCAATCCGATAGTTATTGACAAACTCGAAGAAGTTTACCCTGAAATATTCATTGATCAACTGTGAAGTATGATGTCGAGATAAGTTCAATCGCTCCGCTAACACATCTAGCGTAAGCGAATTATCTAAAAATAATTTATCCGATTCCATCAAAAAAACCAACTTATCTTTCATTTCATTGGCTATGGTTCTGGACAATCCATTATTTTGATATTTAGCAAATGGAAACTGGATTGTTCCTGAAAAAATATTAGGTTGCATAAAACTGAAATACGAGACAATTCCGATAAAAAATATCATGGCATAACCAATTAAATAATCATTGGAAATCGTCATTAAACGCATATAAATCAGTACAAAGTAGATAAAAAACACAAAGGCAAACCCTGAAAAACAAAGCCATAACGACTTTATCCACAACCGTTGCGGCTCAGGTACGTTGCCTTTTTCTTTCTTGTAAAAAGCATAAATTTTAAAAACGTAGACAAACATCAACAGCATAACAGTGTACACCATGTATTCTCTAGGAATTGGCCACCAATTCACATAATTTTCATAGGTGTTCTCTGCCGCGACCGTTAATTTTACATCGTAGGGTAAAAAGTAAAAACGTCCAAATACCATTAAGATCCAAATAACTGGAATGGCATGTCTAAAATCTGTCCACGTAAAAGGACGTTGCTTTAAAACGCGTTTGATATATACATAAAGTAATGGGCCATAAGAAACCCAAGGAATAAAATTGGTAAACGACATATGCTCTACAAAAGAGCCTTGATAGTTAGACCAATACGCACAATTAAAAAGTAGATTGTACGAGAACAACATGAGAAAAATTCCGAAAATACTATTCGCAATTCTGTCTCCTTTTCGCTTCAAAAAAAATAAAATAGCGAGTACGAACGATTGTATGGCAAATGCAAAAAATAGCATTATCCATAAGTTAATGGTAGCTTTCATAGCAGTGTTAAGAACGTTTGTTGATTGATTGAATGTTGTCCAATCAATGTACAAATAAGAAAGTAAAATCTCTCTTAAAAAATTCTTAATTCGTATGCTAAGCTAAAAAAGGAGCAATTGTTATACAAATTGTGCCAACGGAAGCGCGTTAATTTGACTGTGAGAAGCATGCGCAACAGTACTACCGTTCTTTATAACAATCAACTGTGGACTTTCATGCCATACCTGAAAACGTGCAGCAATCTCTTGTGAAATTGGGCGGTAATTCAACAAATCTAAATAATAAACCTTCATTTGGTTTGCTTCCAAATCATACGATTTTTCAAACTGTTTAATGACCATGTTGCTAATTCCACAACGTGTGCTGTGCTTAAAAATAGCTACAGGTTGTGTTTTAGACGTTTCCACAATAGTGTCCAATTGATCCATATCTGTCAAAGGTGTCCAATGGATTTTTGAAGGCTCTGGAGTTTCAGAAGTATCAGAATTTCCGAATATTTTATTGAATATTCCCATAAGTATGTACTAAATTTAAAGAGTGAGTCGAAAGTACTTTTGAAAACTTTCAATATTTGTAAAAATGTCAAAATGTCTTGAAAACATTACGTTTAACCGCCATTTTGTCTTGAATCCGTAAATGGAACAAGAATTGTAAAATTATCAAAAAACACACAATACAACGCTATGAATTTTAATAATTATACTATAAAATCGCAAGAAGCTGTACAACAAGCGCAGCAACTTACACAAACATTTGGACATCAACTCATTGAAAATGAACATCTTTTCAAAGCCATTATGGAAGTTGACGACAATGTATTACCATTTCTTCTAAAAAAACTAGATGTAAATGTTGCATTATTAACTCAAATATTAGACAGTACGCTGACAAGTTTTGCAAAAGTTAGTGGCGGAAATATCATGCTTTCGCCTGCTACAGGAAAAACACTGACGGATGCCAGTATTATTGCAAAAGATATGGGCGACGAATTTGTTTCTACGTCACACTTGGTGCTGGCAATATTTAAATCGAAAAGTAAAATAGCGCAGATTTTAAAAGATCAAGGGGTAACCGAAAAAGATTTAAAAGCTGCCATTTTAGAATTGAGCAAAGGCGAACCTGTAACTTCGGCAAATGCTGAAGAAACGTATAATTCGCTAAACAAATATGCAAATAATTTGAATCAATTAGCAAATGATGGAAAGCTTGATCCTGTTATTGGACGCGATGAAGAAATCCGTAGAGTTTTGCAAATACTATCCAGAAGAACGAAAAACAATCCAATTTTAGTTGGAGAGCCAGGTGTTGGTAAAACCGCTATTGCAGAAGGTTTAGCGCACAGAATCATACAAGGCGATGTTCCTGAAAATCTAAAAGACAAGCAAATCTATTCGCTTGATATGGGCGCATTAATTGCTGGTGCAAAATTCAAAGGAGAATTTGAAGAACGCTTAAAAGCTGTCATCAAAGAAGTAACTTCTGCTGATGGCGATATTGTACTTTTTATTGACGAAATTCACACCTTAGTTGGTGCTGGTGGCGGACAAGGCGCCATGGATGCTGCAAACATTTTAAAACCTGCTTTAGCACGTGGCGAATTGAGAGCTATTGGAGCAACAACTTTAGATGAATATCAAAAATACTTTGAAAAAGACAAAGCTTTAGAACGTCGTTTTCAGAAGATTATGGTAAACGAACCTGATACGGAAAGTGCAATTTCTATTTTAAGAGGAATCAAAGAAAAGTACGAAACACACCATAAAGTACGTATCAAAGACGAAGCGATTATTGCAGCAGTTGAACTTTCACAACGCTATATTACGAATCGTTTCTTGCCAGACAAAGCCATTGATTTAATTGATGAAGCTGCTTCTAAACTCCGCATGGAAATCAACTCTAAACCTGAAGATTTAGATGTGTTAGACAGACGCATCATGCAGTTAGAAATTGAAATTGAAGCAATTAAGCGTGAAAATGATGAAGTCAAACTCAAATCGTTAAATGCTGAATTGGCAAACATCAAAGACGAACGCAACGAAATTTTCGCAAAATGGCAATCTGAAAAAGATGTCGTCGATCAAGTACAAGCGACAAAAGAAGCTATTGAGAACTATCGCGCGGAAGCGGAACGAGCAGAACGCGAAGGGAATTATGGAAAAGTTGCCGAATTGCGCTATGGAAAAATCAAAGAAGCACAAGCAAAACTAGATGCGTTACAGCAAGATTTAGCCCTACAAGAAGATCATGCACTCATTAAAGAAGAAGTTACCAACGAAGATATTGCGGAAGTTGTGGCAAAGTGGACAGGAATTCCTGTGACCAAAATGCTGCAAAGCGAACGTGAAAAACTGTTACAATTGGAAACAGAATTGCACAAACGTGTAGTGGGACAAGAAGAAGCCATCATTGCAGTTTCAGATGCTGTTCGTAGAAGTCGTGCAGGATTGCAAGATGTAAATCGTCCAATTGGTTCCTTCCTATTTTTAGGAACTACAGGTGTTGGAAAAACTGAATTAGCAAAAGCACTTGCCTCCTACTTATTTGATGATGAAAACGCCATGACCCGAATTGACATGAGCGAATATCAAGAATCACATTCGGTAAGTCGCTTGGTTGGTGCGCCTCCAGGATATGTAGGTTATGATGAAGGTGGCCAATTGACAGAAGCCGTACGAAGAAAACCATATTCTGTAGTATTGTTAGATGAAATTGAAAAAGCGCATCCTGATACCTTTAATGTATTATTACAAGTGCTCGATGAAGGACGATTGACAGACAACAAAGGGAGAATTGCAGATTTCAAAAATACCATCATCATTATGACATCAAACATGGGAAGTCATATCATTGAAGAAAAATTCAAAGCTGTGCAAGATGTAAATACTGCGATGGAAGCTGCCAAAGTGGAAGTCTTAGGTTTGTTGAAACAAACGGTTCGCCCAGAATTTTTAAATCGTATTGATGATATTGTCATGTTTACGCCATTAACACAAAGTAATATCAAAGAAATTGTACGCTTACAATTCAAAAATATTATCAAAATGTTGGCGAAACAGCAAATTACATTGGATGCTACCGAAGAAGCTATTGCGTATTTAGCCAAGCATGGATTCGATCCACAATTTGGTGCGCGACCTGTAAAACGTGTCATTCAACGCAAAGTACTCAATCAGCTTTCAAAAGAAATTCTGAGTGGAAAAGTTACGGTAGATAGCATCATTCTATTGGATGAATTTGATGATGAACTCGTATTTCGAAATCAAACAGATTTAATTGCAGATCCATCATAAACACACAAAGCGCAACTAATTTAGTTGCGCTTTGCATTTACTAACAAAGACAGAAACTATTTCTAGTTCCTGAACTACAAGATTCAGTATATAAACGCTACTCGGAACGCTTTATTTTATTGGGAAAAGTTAAAGTTTTGAGAAATTAGCACACGTAAAATCATATCCCAATTTTTTAAATATAGAATTCTATATCTTTTCCTAACTTTATATTTTGTAAGTTATAGCTACAAACTGAAAAGAAATAAATGCTTTCTCCACAACTAAAAAGAAATATTGCCCGAATTCTACCATTTGGAATCATTTGGCTACTTTTTGGAATCATTTTTTTAACTGTTGAATTTGCAGCTACAAAAGACTACGAATTCATGCCTGATGGAGTTATCAATCTTAGCTTCAAAATAGTAGTATTTGCTATGATTGCAGTTACTTTTGTAGGTTTTTTGATTGGAACTATCGAGTTATTATTTCTCAATCGCTATTTTTCTAGAAGCAGCTTTCTCATAAAAATTATTGGAAAAATCATCATATATTCCCTTTTTCTATTTCTAATTATTTGCATTATGTATCCAATTGCGGCAAGTATTGAACTAGAAACGAACATCTTTGATCCTAAAGTTTGGAATAAATTTTTAGAGTATTTAACGAATATAAGCTTCCTGAGTACAGTACTTCAAATGGCTGTTTCCTTAGGCGCTTCATTGTTTTATTCAGAAATAAGTGAAAATATTGGACATGGAATTTTAGTGAATATTATCAGAGGAAAATATCACAAACCAAAAGAAGAAGATCGAATTTTCATGTTTCTTGATATGAAATCTTCCACTACAATTGCTGAAAAGTTGGGACATACTGAATATTTCAAACTGCTTAAAGAATATTACAACATTCTATCGGAAGCTGTTATAAAACATTCTGGAGAAATATATCAATATGTGGGTGATGAAATGGTCATTTCTTGGAATTATAAAAATGGAATCGCAAAAAATAATTGCATTCACTGTTTTTTTGACATGAAAAAAGATTTGCAAGCAAAGCAAGATTGGTTTCAAGCAACATTCAAGATGCAACTATCATTCAAAGCAGGAATTCATTTAGGAACTGTTACCACGGGCGAGATTGGAAGTCTTAAAAAAGATATCATTTTTACAGGAGATGTTTTAAATGCAACTGCGAGAATACAATCACTTTGCAATACAATTGGTGTAGACATTCTCATCTCAAAAGAATTACATGATTCGTTGCAATTGGAAGAAGAATTTCAAACAATTTCCGTTGGAAACAAAGAATTGCGAGGAAAACTGAAAACCAAAGAACTCTACACAATTTTGCAAAGTATATGATATGATAATAAGATTCGTGAATTCATGGCAGAACATCCTTCAATCTTTAAATTCTTCAATCTTTCAATCTTTCAATCTTTTAATTATTAAATCTTCAAAAAAAAGATAGAAGCACATTTACACACACTTCTATCTCCCTTAACTAACTCAAAATTTATAATTATAGTAGGTATATAATTCAGATTTTAGCAATTAAACAATGTATTTCCACAACCTCTTGGTGTGCAACTCAACGCGGCATCTGTTAAACACGTATTATAAGTTCCACAACCTGCTGTTCCTGTTCCGCCGGTGCCACACAAAGCTGCAATTGTAAATGGTGGACAATCTGCGGTATAACCAGTTCCGCCGATAAGCTTTTCTGTTTCTAATATGGCTACATTTTTCTTGTTTAATGATAATTTTGCTACGAAATTCTTTTTCTTCATGATTATTATTTTTTAAAATATGGTACTATATTAATACGTAAATACTCTTAAACTCGCACTGGCGCACCTACGAGACATGTACATGTTTCTATAGGACATGTACTCTGCTTCCCGAGCGATTCTGTTGCTGTCGGATCATTTGTAGGATCTGTTCCTCCTTTAATCATTTTCAAATCCAAAGAAGCAATACTTCGCTTTTTTAAATACAGCTTTACAGGTAGGTTTCTTTTCTTCATATCCTAGGTTTTAAATTATTAGTGAATTAAATTTACTAATAATCAAACACTTACAACTACACACAAACAATACAAGAACTACGTTTTTACAATAAAAATAATTTTTATACCGATTGGTATATTTTTTTAATTATATTTGAAATATGATTACCAAAGCGGAAAAAACAAAAGCATTCATTATTGAAACAGTGGCGCCTATTTTTAACAAAAATGGATACGCAGCTACCAGTATTGCTGACATTACGAAAGCTACAGGTTTGACAAAAGGCGCGATTTATGGCAATTTTGAAAACAAAGAACAACTCGCGATTGCCGCATTTAAATTCATGGTAAAAAGCTTAATGCGGGAAATTGTAAAACACATGGATAAAAGTGATTCTCCTATTGAAAAGCTTTTGCTCATCTCCGATTTTTATCGTAATTATTATAGATATACCAACAAAATGGGCGGTTGTCCAATTTTAAATGTTGGTGTAGATTCCAATCATCAAAATACATTACTACTAGAAAAAGTACGCACCATCATTCAACGAATTCAAGATCAGTTGGCGACTATTATTGAAGAAGGAATTGAACTCGGAGAAATTTCGACAGAAATTAACGCTATGTACACTGCCAAACGAATTGACACCATGATTCAAGGTGCAATTTTTATGGCATATACAATGGATGATGATTTTTACATACAGGACACCATGAATCAAATTGATAAAATGATCAACGAAGAATTAAGAGCATAAAACTATTTTTTTTACTTAAAATATACCAATTGGTATATTACTAAACAACAAGATATGAAACAATTACCAAAAATTTTAAACAGTAAAACCAAAATTCGTTTTCAAGATTGTGATCCATTAAATCACTTAAACAACAGCAAATACTTAGATTATCTTATCAACGCAAGAGAAGATCAACTTATTGACTATTATAATATTGACATCTTTGAAAATGCGAAAAATACTGGCACAACTTGGGTTGTTGGTTCACATCAAATTGCTTATGTAAAGCCTGCTTTTGTCATGGAAACCGTTTCCGTAGAATCACAGTTGATTCAATTTGGCAAAAAGCAATTATTGGTAGAAATTCGCATGTGGAACGAAGCAAAAACGGAACTCAAATGTGTGTTATGGAGTTCATTTATTCACTTTAACATTCTCAAAGGAAAAACGCACGAACACAATGAATACTTTATGGAATTGTTTACCAATGTTGTTCTTCCTATTACAGAAACCAATTTTGACGAACGCGTGAAAAATTTACGCATGGCAACGGTTTCGTGATAAATATCAGCTTCACTCGCTTATTTTTTAAATATATTTACACAGTTAAATAACGAACAAGAATAAATGATTACCTAAGTGTTTCTTTTATGTAGAATAGACATGCAAACACGTTAAGAATTTTTGAAGCCTTGGAAAAAATTTAGTGTTTGGATGACGGTTTTAGTACTTCCCAAAAAGAAGAACTAAAAATTCCTCATAAAAGTGCCATTTCTTTTGGTTCATTTTCTTTGGGCAAGCAAAGAAAAGAACGAGAAAGGTTTTATACTAATCTTAGGTTGTTATTTATAATATATTTAATCATAGAATTTTAAAAATAATATGCACATCAATCGTTACATCGATCACACATTACTAAAACCTACGGCAACAATTGCAGATATTCAACAACTCTGTAAGGAAGCTATTGAACATGATTTTTATTCGGTTTGTGTCAACAGTTGTCATGTCGCTTTCGCTAAAAAATACTTAGAAAATACAGCTACTGTTCAAGTATGCAGCGTGATTGGTTTTCCGCTTGGCGCGATGAGTACCGAAGCAAAAGTTTCCGAATTACTGCAAGCAAAACACGATGGCGCTGACGAATTTGATATGGTCATCAACATTGGCTGGTTAAAATCTGGCAAAGAAAATCTAGTAAAAGAAGAAATACAACAACTCAAAAAAGCGGCTGGAAATCATATCCTAAAAGTTATCATTGAAACGTGTTATCTTTCGGAAGAAGAAAAAATAAAAGCATGTCAATTAGCCGTAGAAGCCAATGCTGATTTTGTAAAAACCTCAACAGGATTCGGAACTGGCGGCGCTACTTTTGAAGATATTACACTCATGAAAACAACCGTAAACGGAAAGGCAAAACTAAAAGCTTCTGGCGGAATCCGAGACTTTGAAACTGCCAAAAAATATATCGATTTAGGTGTTTCCCGTTTAGGAACTTCCAACGGAATTACCATTGTTACAGGAACATCATCAACAAATACATACTAACTTATGAGCATTCACATCAACGCAAAAAAAGGAGAAATTGCACCAACAGTTTTATTGCCTGGCGATCCCATGCGTGCCAAATGGATTGCAGAAACCTATTTTGAACATCCCAAACTGTACAACGATGTTCGCGGGATGTTTGGCTACACAGGAACATACAAAGGGAAACCAATTTCCGTACAAGGAACAGGAATGGGCGCGCCTTCCATTAGCATTTATGCACATGAATTGATCAACGAATATGATGTTCAAAAACTAATTAGAGTTGGTAGCGCAGGTTCGTATCAAAAAGAAATTCGTATTCGAGACATTGTCGTTGCCATGTCTTCATCTTCAAACAGTAGCATGAACGATTTGCCTTTTCATGGAGAAACGTTTGCACCTACAGCGAATGCCGAATTGTTCTTAGCTGCCATCAATGCCGCGAAAGAAAAAAACATTGCCGTAAAAGCTGGAAACATACTAACAAGCGACGTTTTTTATCAAGAAGACGAAGAATATTATAAAAAATGGGCAGCATATGGAGTTTTATGTGTAGAAATGGAAACTGCCGCTTTATACACCTTAGCTGCACGATTTCAAGTAAAAGCATTATCTTTATTGACAATTTCTGATAGTTTAGTGACTCATGAAACCACAACTTCTGAGGAACGCGCACAAACTTTCAAAGAAATGATTGAAATTGCACTAGCCATCATCTAAACCTAAAAAACAATTATTGATGAAAAAAAACATTGTACTACTATTCAGTCTGTTCTTAGTAATGAATTGCTTCGCACAAGAAACCAAAGCAAAAGACGCCAAAGAAGTTGAAACTTCGGTATATTATCTTATTCGCCATGCGGAAAAAAATCGGAGCGACAAATCAAATAAAGATCCTGAATTAACAAAAGACGGACACAATAGAGCCGCTTATTGGGCAGATGTATTTAAAAATGTAAAATTTGATGCGGTCTATTCTACAGAATACAACCGAACAATACAAACGGCAAAACCAACGGCAGATGCTAACGAATTAGAAATTAAATCGTATCATCCGTTTCGATTAGATCTTCCAAAGTTTTTAAAAGATACCGCAGGAAAAACGGTCTTAATTGTTGGACATAGCAACACGACTCCAGCTATTACAAATAGATTGTTAAGCAAAGAAATGTTTGAATCTATTGACGATTCCAATAATGGAAATGTATATATTGTGACTGTTACTGGAGATACAAAAACCGTTCAATTGCTCACGATTAATTAGAAAAATATTCCTTATAATTTTAAAAAGGCTGCCTGAAAAGTTAAATTTTCGTCAAGCCGAACTTGATTCGGTTTCTCATAACCATTGAAAATCAGTGCAATGAGATTCTGAATTGAATTCAGAATGACGCTTTTTTATGCTTTTTTGACAGCCTTTTATATATTTACACAAAGTTGGTATGTATCCTACTAAACTGGGCAGCGTTCAGCAACTCTTGTTACATCGCACCAGCACGAATTTTGACAACTGTAGTGTTGAGTAGGACAACCGTGTCCACCTTTAATTTGGTTTCCATCTAAGTTTGTAATGGACTCTTTGTTGAGCTTTAACGTGTTTAATTTTTGTTTTCTCATAATATTTGGTTTTAATTAATATTGGAATAAAACTACAACGTAAACACCACATTATCAAGCATTATACTTTCTGATTTATAAAACAAAAGCTATTCAATTTATAAATTGAACAGTGACAAAATCTTACATATTTTAAAGAATTACACATCGAATTTAACAATCTTTCCTTTTTTAAAATAATTGAGATCAATTTTGTATTTTTTTGAGTTCTCGAAGTTAATTCGATAAAATTTACAGTGAAATAGCTATATTTGCGTCCATTTATGCAAAAAAACATCAACATACAAAACAAGAAGGCGCGCTTTCAATATGAAATCTTAGAGAAATTCACGGCAGGAATTGTCTTGACGGGAACTGAGATTAAATCTATTCGAATGAGCAAAGCTTCTATTGCCGAAAGTTTCTGCGAGTTCAATGAACAAGGCGAACTCTTTGTGGTCAATATGTATATTGAAGAATATGCGTTTGGAACACATTACAATCATCAACCACGTAGTACGCGTAAATTATTATTGAATAAGAAAGAATTGCGCGGTTTGAACAAACAAGTTAAAAACTCAGGATTGACGATTGTTCCACTACGTTTATTTCTAAATGAAAAAGGCTTGGCAAAACTAACTATTGCACTTGCCAAAGGAAAAAAGATCCATGACAAGCGTGAAACGATAAAAGATCGTGACAACAAGCGAAATTTGGATCGTATCAAGAAAAGTTTCCGTTAAGTTTCTACAATCATTTTAAAATTTCAGTAACCACTCTGTCATTCCTGCGACCTGTGCTGAACTTGATTCAGTAAGGCAGGAATCCATTTTTATCTTTTTTTTGTCACGAATTCACGAAGTATTTTAGTGGTTTTGCGGAAAACAAAAGCTGTAGATTTGCAACAACTCTAATTTGATTCCCTAAAGATTTTTTTACTAGCACATAATTATTTCAGTAACCACTCTGTCATTCCTGCGCAGGCAGGAATCCATTTTTATCTTTTTTTTGTCACGAATTCACGAAGTATTTTAGTGGTTTTGTGGAAAACCGCATTGCGTATGTGTAATCTTTGTTTTACATTTAGAGAGAATAAGAGGAAGTTGTTGTAAAATTAGTTCCTGTTATTTTCCCTATTTAGTATAAAAACAGGAATTCTGTATATACATACGTTAGCTTTAATTAAAACCAAACTTAGTTCAATGTCTTTTAAATATTTGCTTTTACTAATGGTGCTAAATTCATCATTTTCATTTTGTCAAATAATTGATGATGTGGAAATATTAAGAACCAAATGGAAAAGAACTAAATATCCTGCATCGTTCATTGGAGATTCAACAAAACAAAAAGAAATAACTGGTTCAGAGATAATTTATATTGACACTTTGAACTACTCATTTCAAATTGATACTCTTAAAGGTAAATTTGATAAAAAAATCAAAATCTGGAATCCTGAAAAAAAACTAATATTAAAAGGTCACTATAATGAAAATCAAAAATCTGGAATTTGGAGATATTATGACAAATCAGGGAAATTAATTAATAAACGAAAATATTTTAATTCATACCAATTCAAATCTTTAAAGTCAAATCAAAAGATATTCGTCATAGATTCATTAAATAAGAATAATGAAAACTATATTGAATATCCTTTTGTTGCTGATTCTTGCAATTTTTCTTGGAGTCGTTACTATAAATACATTCCAAACAACTTTAACAATAAGTTACTTTTTAAAAACAATCTTTTATGGAAAACAATTAAAAACCAGATTAAATTAAATCCAAAAAATAAGATTTACAAAACATCTGATTTTTACAAAGAATATAACAATGATGAAATCACAAGCATTTTAAAATCACATTCAAACAATATTATTGGATATAAAATATCAGAAGTTTATTATTTTGATAAATGTCGTTCAATTACAGAATCACGAATTATGGGAATTTGTCCTGTAGGAATATCAGAGAATGGAACTAAAGAAGATTTGTTTTGGATATTCTATCCTCAATTAAGAAGTGAATTAGCAAAAACAACTTTCAAGACCAACAATCATATAAAAACTTTGGAAGATATATTTCATTTTCAAAATTTTTCCAGCATAATTTACCATCAAGAATCTGCTGAAAAGAACCAATACCTATTAATAAAAGAATATCCAGAATTGAATATCCTTAATTCAATAAAATTAGAAATAAAAAGAATTATTAACATAGAATATCAATCATTACAACAATTGGAATTTAGCGAAAATAACTAAAGCTAACATCGTATATAATTTATTGCTAGTTCTAGCCTACTTACGAAAATCCTCGCGGATTTTCTATTCGGTTTTTATTTGCTAAATTACGTACTAAACCACGCAATTAATCATACACGAACACGTTGAAATCATAAAAAAACCATCCTTGAGACAGAAATTTCTATTTTTAGTATTCATCCTATTTTCATCTTTCGAATTATTCGCTTGTAGTTGTTCACGTCGTTGGAATGATTCTTTTAGTTTGACAGCAAGAAATTCTGAATTTGTTGCATTGGTCAAAATAATTTCCTTTGATGAATATCTTGACCGTAAGATAACTGATTATGACAGAAAAATACCTTATTCAATGACTGTCGAAATCATTAAAAAATACAAAGGAAAAGAAAATAGAAAAAGAATTACAATTTTCGGAGACAATGGAATCATGTGCCGACCTTACTTATCTAATTTTGAACTCAACGGATATTACTTGATCTCGCCAAATCCATTAAATAATTCTGAAACTACTGAATATGATTTTTTTGTCTGTAGAACTGAATACTTAAAAGTAGATATTGAGTCAAATAAACCTTGCGGAAATTATTCAATGTTTCGCAATAAAATCGATCTTACTTCTTTTGAAAGTAAACTAAAAAACGGTAATGGAGATGTAGTAATTATTATCGTATTTGGAATTCTATTAATTCTTGTCCCAATAATCGTGCGAAGAAATATAAAAGAAAAGGTAACTATAAAAACGACTGATTTTTATACCTAACATTCCATATACCGCATAGGAGAATTGGCAATATGTAACAGAATTCATAAAATACCCTTTTTACATCATCCTGAATTATTACGTAGTTATTAAAGTTAACACTCTGTCATTCCTGCGCAGGCAGGAATCCATTTTTATCTTTTTTGTCACGAACTCACGAAGTATTTTAGTGGTTTTGTGGAAAACCGCATTGCGTATGTGTAATCTTTGTTTTACATTTAGAGAGAATAAGAGGAAGTTGTTGTAAAATTAGTTCCTGTTATTTACTGTATTTAGTATAAAAACAGGAATTCTGTATATTCATGCGTTAGCAACAATTAGAAATGACCAAAGGAGAAATAATTAAACAGATTTTTAATTCTGACATTTTCAACAAATGGCATTTCTTCAAATATCATTTTGAATTTTATAAAAGTGGATTAGAACATCCACTTGCCAAATCGATTATCGATGCAATAATAAATATAGAAAAAGCCATTCCAAATGCTGGAAAAGATTATCTAAAAAAAATAGCAAATATCAATTCAAAGGAAAATGAAACTGCTCATTACGACCAATTACTGCAAGTATTGGCTGAATTGCTGATTGTAAATAAAACTGTGACTCATGAATGGGATAGTTTAAAAAAAATTGAATACGAACCTAAATCCTCTACTTCACAAAAAAATCCTGAAATTATTGTAACAACCGATAATTTAGAGTTAGCGATAGAAGTAAAATCGCCTGAATTTGTTAAAAAACACAATGAAAGAGCAGATAATCCTACTCAATTACCGTCCAGAAGTGACCTTATAAAAGCAGTTGACACTTCAAAAACTATGTTGCCTAGAGATAACGTAGTAAAGGACTTTTTGATTAGTGCAAACTCAAAATTTGAGGGATTTAAAAATGATAACCCGAATATTTACTGCGTTCTTGTTATTGTATGGGACGACTTCATTTATGAACCTATCTCTGCTATTTCAAGTCCTCAAGCTGGTTTATTTACTCAAGATTCTTTTGCAAAAGACAAGCAAGGCACATTATTAAAATTTGAAAATGTTGATTGTGTAATAATAACAAGACACTTATTACCCATTAAAAATGGAACTCGTGATGAATTGCTACCCGATTTATATCAACATCCTTTAGATTATGGCAGAAAAGATGAGTTTCCTTTTAAAGTGATGATAACTAATCCAAATAGTGAATTAGCAATTCCACAAGAAATGGTGGATTGTTTTCAAACAAAAGTTCCCAACGCGAAATTAGGAGCTGAATATTTGCCAATTGATATTATTCATTGGAACAAATAACTGTTGCTAACAACGTGTATAGCTCATTGCTAATCAGTTGTTCAATCGAAGTTAAAGCATATTTGGAAAGTCGCCAAATTTTTAAATTTGACGATTTCCAAGAAAAGGATAAATAGTAAAATTTAAAAATCTGGCTTGTGCCCAACCGAAAAATAATCGCTAATTTGCACGCAACGAGCAACGAGCCATACACAAACACGTTAGCTGCAAGCCGAAAAAAATATGAGTGGACAAGAAAGTATTAGAGGATATTTATTTCAATCGCTAATTGCTGTCTTAAAATCTTTGAATGGTGATTGGAATTCAATTTGCGTTGAACCTAAAACAGATTACGATAAAGTTGACATTATATGGACATTTCCCGACCAAAGTATGGAAATAAGTCAAGTGAAGTCGTCAATAAATAATTTTAGAACAAATGATATTTTCCAGTGGCTTCAAAATCTTACTTTAGATTATAGCGCCGCTAAAATCTATTCCATTTATTTAGTTGGGAATTCCTCTCACTCAACAAAATTGTTATTCAACTCAATAAAGGACAAACAAGAAACAGAATTTCCAGAAAAATTTAAAAGCCTACATAAAATAAAAAATAGGTTAAGAGTTTACTTTGAACCGAATAATATTGAAACTCTAGAGGATGCATTAGTTGCGGGTATTGACAAATTCTTTTTCTCAAAAGATATTTTAACGGACTACCCAACTAAAAAATTGATTGCCAATGGAATGGTAAATCAAATAATCAAAATTTCAACTTTAGGAAAGATCGTTCATAAAAATGAATTTGAGAGTCATTTACTCGACTGGATTTTATATAACTATTCGGAGCAGGTAACCTTAAACAAAGCGAACTTCCAACTTCAATTCTACCATAACAAAGTATTTTCAAAAAAAATAATATCAGATATTAAAATCGCTGATATCAAAAATTCAAACCTCTTTTCTAGCAAAAAACAAAAGGTAAAAGAATTGTTTGAGAAAATTAGCAAGTACGATTTTAAAGTAAAAACTTTTGAGAAAGAGTTTGATATAAATGATTTCAGTACATTCTCTACTTTAAAAAGTTCATTTGAGTATAGTAATGAACCCGTTGTTATAAGCAATTATGAGATTAAATTAATTACTAGAGGACTAAAAAAACTTCTAAATGTAGAACCAGAAAAAGAGTTCTTCAATTTTGGAGAACTTAAAGAAACCAAAACAATGAGTATAGGATTTCCACTAACTCCAAATAAAACAACCTTAATAGGCAGTGAAATAGAGAAGGAAAAGAAAAAATTATATAAGGATTTTTACTGGAAAATTAATGAATTACTTGATTTAATGGACTTTTGGAAAAAATTATCGAAACTTTCTTTATTACCAATTGTCATCACAAATACAGGAAAACAGCATAACGAAGAAATCAGAGTTCAACTTTCAATTCCTGAAAATGTAAAAGTTATTAAATCAAAAAAAGTTCCTATTCCAAAAATGTTTCAAAATATAGAAGATTTGAACTCAGATAATAGCTTTTTATTTAATAGCTTAAAACAGAATCAAAATAGTGTCGTTAATGAATATAACCCAAGAAATATAATACCTCAATTTATAAACTTTGGTATGTTTGGTTATGAGCGAAAAGGACAGGAAGAAGATAAATTTCGCTCAATGTTAAATTATTATTTTGACTATAATTATTACTATGACAAACCAAATCAAACTATAATCGAATGCTATTTTAAAGAACTAAACACAAATGAAACTATGGCTTTTCCTTCTTATATTCTTGTAAAAAGTCATACTGATTTTACAATTGACTATGAAATCACTTGTAAAAATGAACCTGAAAAGATTACCGGAACATTAACATACAAAGCTAGCAGCTAACACTATATAACAAAACATAGCTGCCCTTTGGGTCAGCGACGTTTGTTATATTTACCATTGTAAACAATTTAAACGAAATGTCAGTAACCACATTACAACCCAATAACATTGAGGAACTTAATTTCTTAATTTCTGATAAAAAATCTGAAATTGAAAAAGGGGAATATGGATTGAGTATTGGCCAATTGACAACAAATAAAATACCTGAAGATTTACAATTATACATTTTGAAATTCTGTAAGAACATTGAAATTCGTTATAATTACACTAATGAAAGTAAACTTGCAGCTGAATCAAAATTTATCAATATCATTAATCAAATCGCAAGTTCAACTAAATTAAATACTGAACTTTCTAAAAATCCATTAGCACCTGAAAAAACTCTACACGAATTGGCAAAACACATTTTAAGTGCTGTAAGAGCTAATGTTGTTAAAAACCCATCTACGCCTGAGAAACTTTTAGAAACTTTATCTTTTGATAGTAATATTGAAGTTCTTAGAGCTTTTTCTTATAATAATCGAGTTAATGAAAAGATTTTGAAAAGAGCTATTCTTAATCCAAAATTGAATTTCTATGAAGACCTTAATTTGGACTACTATGATGGATTAATGCGAAATCCAAATACACCTGCCGAAATTATTGAAAGAATATATCAGATAATACGAAATGTAAATATTGTTTACAAACCTGAAAGGAAAGCACTTTTTTTAAATCATCCAAAAACGCCGAAAGTTGTCGTTGATGGAATTAATAATAAAGATAGTCGTTGTTTTATTGCAACAGCTGTTTATGATTCATCTGAATCAGAAGAAGTTCTTCTATTTAGACAATTTAGAGATGAAAAACTGAATACAACAGTTTTAGGGAGAATTTCTGTAAATCTATATTATCTAATGTCACCACAAATTGCACGAACAATTAGCACTAAAGCAACAACCAAAAAAAATCTAAGAAAAAAGATATTCAACCCTATTTATAAATACATAAAAAAAACTGTTTACAACAATGCTGAACAAACATTGGACAGACAATCTAAATGAAGTGATTGCGAATTTTGAAAAGAAAGATATTATTGGAAAGGTTTTCAATGAGTTTTTAGATATAACTTATAGATTAGATTGGACAGGAGCTTGTCACGAGAGTAGTTCAGCGATATATGTTTTACTAAAAGAATCTGGAATTGATTGCAAATGGAAATTAGGTGAGGTCAAAGCTAACGACTATTTTTTTGACCATTCTTGGATTGAAATAAATGGAAAAGTTTTTGATATAGCAATCACAAAAACTTTACAAGAAGAAGCAAGAAATGCACCAATTATAAACGATATAGATATTGAGACTGATAAAGTACACAATATTGAATATGGTGCTGTTTCTGGTCTTGAATTTAGTCCACAAACAATAATGGTGCAAAATATCAATCTTTCGGATTATTTATCAAATTCACCAATAAGCCCAATCGGAACTTGGGCTGTAGTAATTGACGTAGCAAAAAAACAAATGAATATGAATTTAAATTTGCCCGATTTAATTTTAAAATATCAAGGTAAATTTTACGAACAAGCGTAAATTATGGAATTAGAATACATCTATATAAAAGAGTTTTTAAAATTAAATCAACATCTCGAAAAAGGAGATTACATTTATAAACACGATAAAGATGCATATCCATTAAAAGACGAGTTTGATTTAGCGAATCTATATTTCGTAACAGAAAGTCAATTACATAATCTGACTTTAATGAATATGTATAACAAAGCAAATTTGAATATTGATTTAGATAAAACAAAAGACCATTTTTGGATATTACAAATCCCAAGTTTCGTTAGGAAACAAATATGGTTGAAATAAATTCTGTTTACAACACCGTATAAAATCAATTGCTAAGTTCTAGCCTACTTACGAAAATCCTCATGGACTTTCTATCTGTGGTTTATTTGCTACTTTAGTGCTTAAACATACAACAAACCATACACAAACACATTGTGCGTCATACTGAAAAACGAAACTCATAAGAAAAACGGGATAGCCGAAAACCGACCAAAGTAGGCTCTAAATGATCAGAAATATGAAAAAACCAACTAACCGACTGACTTTACTCACAGTACTTTTTGTATTGGCTTTTGGATTCCAAAGTTGTGAAAAAAAACAAAAGGAAGAAAAGAAAGAAGTGGAAAAAGAAGTAATAGTTGAATCCGAAAAACCTGAATATTTTTCACTTCGACTGGAAGTGGAAAAAGCATATGGATATTCACACGCTGTAAAAATTGGAAATAACATTAAAATTTCTGGAGCTGTAAGTATGGACGATGAAGGAAATCCAACTGCGATTGGCGATATAGAACAGCAGATGAAAAACTGTTATGCTGATTTAGAAAAAATATTAAAACACTTTGATTGTACATTTGACGATGTGGTAAAAGAAGATATTTTCACAACTGATATGGCACAAATGCTAGAAAAATCAGCATATCGAGCTGAAATTTATAAAAACGGATTTCCGACTGGTTCTTGGCTTGAAGTAAAAGGATTAGCATTACCTGAATTTATGGTTGAAATTGAACTTGAAGTACACAAATCGGAATAAAAAATACGAACGCACTACAATGTATAACCGCAATTACGGCGAATTCGACTACGTCCGAATCCACTTGGAATTGCGAGCATCAGTACCAAACCGAATATTAAAGTATATAAGCCCGTAACTGACGGTTATACTAGACCGTTTTACCAACAAGCTAAAAAAAGCAAAGCGGAATTCAACTATCGCAATAAAAAATATGAAAAGTAAACTAAATTGGATTCTAAAAAATCTACATCTCATCGTATCCTTATTAATTGTAGTTCCGACAGCAATAATTTATGGTTCGCCATCAGTTTTACCTGAACACTTAAACATACAAGTAAAAACAATTGACCTTTCAAATATGCTGAAAGCTATTATGTGTCTATATATCGGAATATCACTCGTTTGGATTATCGGAATTTGGAAAGCTGAATACTGGAAAATCGCCACGGAATTGAATATAGTATTTATGATATCTCTTGCTATTGGACGAGCATTAAGCATGGTAATGGATGGATTGCCAACAGGTGGCTACGTTTTCGGAATCATAGCAGAATTTGTACTCGGTTTTTATTCCATGTACCAACTTAAAAAATATGGCGAAATGAATACTATTGCTGAAAAAGTCAGTAAGTAATATTATATATAAAAATAGCGTAAGTTGCTGCTAACACAAAGGTTTGGACATTTTTAGAAAGTGGCTAAAATTTAAAAAATCTGCTATGTATTGAACTGGGAATTTAGTATCTTTTCGCATATTACGTTTCATATAAAACTATTTGTACTAAATATAAACCAACAAAATGAACCGAAAATTAATTACACTTCTACTTTTAGCTTTATTCACAAATTTTGGGCACGCACAATCTGATAAAATCAACATTAAAACAGATCATTTGACAGAAGCGAATTATCTTAAAATGGATGATTTTTATTTGACTCATTATCTGTACATTGATTTATTTTTAAGAGAAAATCTATTTCCAGAAGCAAGTCATAAAGAGGTCTCCGCTATTCTAAAAGCGCTGAAAAAATATGTTTCAGTAGAAAATAAGTTGGATATTGAAATTGAAAAGCCCGGAAAAAGAAATTACTTGATTCGATTTGCTATTTTAAAGAAAGATGATGAAACTGAACTTTTAATTGCTTTCACAAACTGGAGTGTAAAGAAAAAGAAGTTTGAAAAAGAAATTAAAATGGAAAATGATTCTTACACTAGATGGTATTTTCTAAATGCAAATAAAATGACTTACCGAAAAGATATGTCCAATCAGAATGATTACGCTAGTATGAATAAATCTGACTTGGCAAATGCGTATCTATTCGATGAACTACCTGAAAATGATTCCAAGATAAAAAGTACGATAGAAGCGTATTTAAATCAAACTGATATAAATATTTCGGATAAAATTATGGCGAATTTAATTCTCTTAAAATACCAAATCTTTAAAAGAGAAAATGACAATATTAGTAAGCAAACGGAATACTTGAATACATTATTTCAACAAAATAAATCTGAGTATAACCTAAGAGGTTTACAAATGGCTTTTGATGCTACAAAGTATCAAATTGAATTGATGAAATAAATACAGTAAGCAATATTGACAGCATATAATTGCTTGTTATATTATTTTTGTTTTTTCTAAATTTTTCTGTTAGTTATACCTTTTTATAACAAGTCATTAAGCATAAACATTGTATTAATTTCAATAAAAAAACAAGCACATCTAAAAAGCTCCCGAATGTGCACAATTTCAAAGATTCAAAATTATTAAACAATCACTTCTTCTGATTCCTTCTGTGTATAATTTGAACTTGCTTGCATCACTTTTTGAAAGTCTACCAATCGTGCAAAAAGCCAAATAAAAGCTTCCACTTGTCCGTTTAGCACAAAATTTCCGTTAGAAATATGATTCAATATCGCTTGCATATCACACGATTGTATAGCAATTAACGCTTCTTTATTTTCAACACATACAGCACAAGAAGGTAATCCTGAAACGACCTGATCAGTTTGTGTACACACGCCGTCATTTATGACTATTCTAATTGGATTCTTGTCATCAGAACTTCGTACAGAAATCATAAGGTTTGGCGTAGCGCCCGTGATTTGTGTCAACCAATGCTTTATATAAGAAGTAAAAGTAGTTGCCCATTCTTGTAACGCTTCATTCGAAACACTTTCCTTTTTCTGTTCTTTTTGTGTAATTACCATTTGTGCATCTACTTCGCGTTCGGCTTCAATAAGTGCTTCAACCGTTTTATCAATATCTTTTCGCGTATGCGCCGCAGAACAGATAAATCGTAAACGTCCACGACCAATTTCCACAATCGGATACGTTACCGCCAAAGTTTGTACACCACGTTTATATAAACTCTGTACAATCGCATACAATTTGTCTTTATCGCCAAAATGTGGTGTAATAATTGGTCCGTCTCCTGTGCCTAAATCATATCCAGCTTCTTCAAATCGTCGACGCATGTATCGCGTTCTGTCCCACAACTGTTCGCGCAATTTTTCATCGGCACGAAGCAATCGCAAGGAAGTCAACGCAGCAGCAATATCCGCAGGACTGATAGACGCCTGAAATATGTACGCTCTTGATGATGCTTTTAACAAACCAATATGTTCACGACTTGCGGCAATAATTCCGCCAATACTTCCCAACGCTTTGCTGAGTGTTGTCATTAAAAAATCTACATTTTCGGTAGCACCTTGCGCGGCACAAATTCCAGCACCATTTTTTCCATAAAAACCAAAAGAATGCGCTTCGTCAACAAAAGTCAATGCGTTGTATTTTTTTGCCATTTTTACAATTTCCGCAACTGGCGCTGTTCCTTCGCCCATACTGTATACACTTTCCAACACGACTAAAACTGTACGATATGGAGACACTTCCGATTGTAATACGGTTTCTAAATCTTTGGCATCATTATGTTTAAATGTTCGTATTTCGGCACCACTCAAACGCGCACCATCTACAATAGAAGCATGACAAAGTTGATCGATGACAACGACATCATTTTTTCCAAGAATTCCAGAAATCGCACCTACATTTGCCGTATAGCCAGTAGGAAATAAGCAAGCGTCTTCTTTTCCGACCAAATCTGCAAATTCTTTTTCAAAAGCTACATGCTGATTCGTCATTCCAGATGCAGACGCCGAAATCCCCATGCCTGTTCCAAATTTTTCTAGTGCCAACGTTGCTTCTTTAATTACTCTATCATCTCTGTTGAGTCCAAAATACAAGTTTGTTGACCAAATAATTGCTTCTTGTTCTTCGTCATTAAACGCATCGCCCACAACTCCTGTAGCGGCACTTCCTGTGCGTAATACTTTCCCATACGGATTTCTACGATTGTCATTTACCATACGCAATACTTCTTGCACAAGCTTACTTTTATCATCTGCACTCCAAGCCGTTGCATTTGCTGCTTGAAACGTTGGAAAACTCGATTGAATGTCAAATTGAAACTTCGCCAATGTATCACTAAACACCTTACAAGATGCATTTTCGACAACTTCTCCTCCATTTTCTGTAATATCTACGACATAATTTGTCAAAGCATTTGGTGTTGGATGTCTAAGAATAATTGGCGCGGTTATTTTTTTTCCTAATGATTTAGAAAGTCTACTGCTAAATTCTAACGTAGACAACGAATCGAGTCCATGTTCGTCAAAAGGTTGATTCGGCAAAATCGTTTTTGAATCATCAATATTCATAATGGTGGCAACTTCACGTTGAATCGTTTCCAAGACGGCTTCTTTTAAGCTTTCATTTGAGCTTTTAAATTGTCCCAAAAGATTTTCCGTTGTCGTTTCTTTGGATGATGATTTTTGCGCCAATTGCATGAGTTTCTTTCGATCGAGCTTATCATTTGGCAACAATGGCAATTCGTCCAAATACTTTACAACTTGTGGAATCATGTACTTTGGCAAACGTGCAGCGATGTATGATTTTATGTGCTCTGTGGTGATAGAATCATCTTTTTTAACCACATAAAGCAATAACATTTTTTGCCTAATTCCGCCTTCAACAGCAGCGGCCGCAACAGCATGAATGCCTTCCATGGTTTCAAGTGTAGATTCTATTTCTTCAAGTTCAATGCGGAAACCTCGTATTTTTACTTGCTGATCGACTCTTCCTAAAAATTCAATTTCTCCATTTTCTGCCCAACGACATAAATCGCCCGTTTTATATAATCTGCGATCAGGAATGGCTTCAGTAGGTTCAATTTCTATAAAACGTTCGTTTGTTTTTGCTTCATCATACAAATAACCGCGTGCCAGTTTTGTTCCCGCTAAGTGCAATTCGCCAGCATCGCCATTGGAAACTGGTTGAAGATTTTCGTTTAAAATATAAGCTCGTGAGTTTAGAACAGATTTTCCTATCGTTACTATTTTTGTATCTCTCGACACTTCTGAAATAGTAGAATATACAGTGTCTTCCGTTGGTCCGTATGCGTTTAATACGCGTTCTACAGAATCGTGCGCATACACTTGCTCAACTAACGATCGTTTTAAAGCTTCTCCTCCAAAAACGACACATTTTATATTTTTGGGCAATGTTTCTGTTGCCAATAATGCTTGAACAGACGACGGAACCATCACAAAGGTTCGTACTTGATCTAATGCGGGAATTTTAGTTAATTCTAATGCATTTTGAACTAATATTATCTTTCCCCCTAGCGAAAGTGTTCCCATAATTTCCATTACCGAAGTATCAAAACAAACCGAAGCAGCAGCGAGCATTCCGTTCAATTCTTTATCGCTAAACATTTGCCGAACAGATGCCCGCATGGCTACTATATTTTTATGTTCAACAGCTACACCTTTTGGTTTTCCTGTAGAACCTGAAGTATAAATAACATACGCTAATTCGTTTTTTGAAGCGTGTATATTTTCATCCGAATGATCTCCAAGTGCATCAATCCACACTACATTTTCAACTCCTGCACACAAATTCGCAGTCGTTCCATCGGATACAACTGCCGCTTTCGCTTTAGAATCTTCTAGCATGTATTTGATACGATCTTTCGGATAGGTAGGATCTAATGGAACATACGCGCAACCAGCTTGCATAACGCCAATTAATGTCGCTACTAATTCCCATGAACGATGCATGCAAACACCAATTAACGATCCTTTTGGAATCTTACGATGTTGAAGCGCACCAGCAACTTGATTCGCTTTGGCAAGCAAACGTTTGTAGTCAATATTAATTTTTCCATCCACAATTGCTATCCGATCAGGATGTGTTAGCATTTGCACTTTAATAAGTCCACAAATTGTTGTAGCTGAGATATCCTCAATGCTTTGAGTTACTGTCTCCATAGGTCCTTTATTTTATTTGTTATTAACTAATTTTAATAAAGTCTAATGGATTAGGGAAAGTCCAGAATTATCTAGTGATACATTAGGTAATTCAGTGTTGTTTTTATGTGAATAAAGCTATGATTAAATTCTGCAAGTTCAAAATAAATACAAGCCTTTTTATTACGTGAAAAACGTAGATATGTGTACGTACTTTTTAGTTTTTATCTTCTAACATTGGCACAAAACGAAATTTGCCAAATTCTTTTTTGGTAAATTCTTTTTCAGATGTTCTTACGAAAAGTGTCATAATTTGTGAAGTATCGCCCACAGGAATGACCAGCTTTCCTCCTATTTTTAGTTGTGAAAGTAACGGTTTTGGTACAAATGGAGCGCCAGCCGTTACTACAATTCCATCAAATGGTGCTTCTTCGGGCAATCCTTTGTAACCGTCTCCAAAGATGAGTCGTTTTGGACGATAGCCCAATTTTGGCAAGAATAAACTCGTACGCTTAAATAATTCTTTTTGTCGTTCTATGCTGTATACTTTTGCGCCAAGTTCGAGTAACATGGCAGTTTGGTAACCGCTTCCTGTACCGATTTCAAGAATTTTTGATCCTTTTGTAATTTCTAATAATTCAGTTTGAAAAGCTACTGTATACGGTTGCGAAATGGTTTGATCGGCGCCAATAGGAAACGCTTTGTCTTGATACGCATGTGCTTCAAAGCTAGAATCCATAAATAAATGACGTGGAATGTTTCGAATTCCATTTAGGACATTTTCATCTGTAATTCCTTTGTCAGCAACCACTTGTGCTAGCTGATTTCGCATTCCTCTATGTTTAAACGTGTCTTTCATCCTCGCACAAAAATAAGCGTATTTTTTATCTATTAATAAAAATAATTCTGGAAAAACTCAACTTCCTGACTGCGAAGTGATTTGATTCACGATGTACGATTGTTGATTTGTTTACAACATTGAACTTTGAACTGAAATTGAAATTGAATTTGAACTTTCAATCTTTCAATCTTTCAATCTTTCAATCTTTCAATCTTTCAATCAAAATAATAAATATTACGGATATCCCGAAGGTTTTCAAAAAATAAATTATTTTTGTGGAAAACACTTTTTTTATGCTAAAAGCTGGAGTTTTAGGTGCTGGACACTTAGGAAAAATTCACTTACGATTATTAGAACAATCATCTCAATACGAACTTATAGGTTTTTATGACGCAAATCCTGAATATGCGCAGAAAATAGTAGCCGAATTTGGATACATCTATTTTGACACAATTGAAGCCCTAATTGACGCCGTAGATGTAGTAGATATCGTTACTCCAACACTTTCACATCACGAATGTGCAAAGAAAGCAATTACAAAAGGAAAGCATGTTTTTATTGAAAAACCAATTACAAATACGGTTGCAGAAGCAGAGGAATTAATCGCTTTAGCAACAAAACACAATGTAAAAGGGCAAGTAGGACATGTAGAACGTTTTAATCCTGCATTTAAAGCTGTAAAAGATCAAATCAATTCGCCAATGTTTATTGAAACTCATCGTTTGGCAGAATTTAATCCGCGTGGAACAGATGTTCCTGTGGTATTAGATTTGATGATTCACGATATTGATGCTATTTTAAGTGTGGTAAATTCTAAAGTAAAAGATATTCACGCAAGTGGAGTTTCGGTTATTAGCAATTCGCCAGATATTGCCAATGCGCGTTTGGAATTTGAAAATGGTTGCGTTGCCAATCTGACTTCAAGTCGTATTTCTATGAAAAACATGCGTAAAACTCGTTTCTTTCAACGTGATGCGTACATTGCTGTCGATTTTTTAGAAAAGAAAGTTGAAGTCGTAAAAATGAAAGATGCGCCAAAAAAAGTGGATGAATTCGCGTTGATTCTTCAAAATGCAGAAGGTGTGAAAAAGCAAATCTATTTTGAAAATCCTGACATTCATCAAAACAACGCCATTTTAGACGAATTGGAAACGTTTGCAGATGCTATTAATAATGATACGACACCAATTGTTTCGTTAGAACAAGGAACAGAAGCGTTGCGTATCGCCATTCAAATTATAGAAAAATTCAACAACTAAATTTATGTTAAGTACCAAAAAAGCAATCGTACTTCTTGCCTTTTTTACGATAACGTTTTCGTTTGCACAAGAAAAGATAGTATTAAAAAATATTGACCAAATCGACATTTCTGATTTAACAAAAGATATTCAAATCGTCAAAAAGAATAAAGACAATTTTAAAATGATTTGGTGGATTCCAACAGAATACTGGGAAGTAGTCATGAACGGAAGTAGAATTGTAAATTCGAAAGATATCAATTCGTTTGTAACTATTCTTGACGAGTATGTTTTAGTAGCATCTATGAATTCAGAACTTACCGCATATGGTAATTTTAAACCGAAATATTCTAACATTCAGATACTAGACAAATCAGGAACTGTGTATGATGAATTAGAAGAATCTGAAATTTCTGCTGAATATCTTGAAGTGCTATCTGTATTAAAACCTTCCATGACACAAACGCTGGGAGAACTTGGAAAGCAGTTAAAATTTCATGTATTCAAAAAAAGAGACAAACAAGGTAAACTTATTACGCCAATGACTGAATTTTCAAAGTTTTCTATTGTAATGAATCAAAAATCAAGATTTAATATCAAGCTCCCATTAGCAAGTATGGTAGAAGAAAAAATGTGTCCAGAAGATGACGAATTGGTAAACGGAAACTGGAAATACTGTCCGTGGCACGGAAAAAAACTAAAATTACAGACTAAATAAACTATATACTATGAAAAACGTAGCTGTTATCGGAGCTGGAACTATGGGAAATGGAATTGCGCATACTTTTGCTCAGTTTGGTTTTAAAGTACAACTCATTGATATCTCGCAAGCTTCTTTAGACAAAGGAATGGCAACAATCACGAAAAACTTAGATCGTATGGTTGCTAAAGAAAAGATTTCAGAAGAAGAAAAACAACATACATTAAACAATATTGCCACATTTACAAGCATAAAAGAAGGAGTTGAATATGCTGGTTTGGTGGTTGAAGCTGCAACGGAAAACGTAGATTTAAAGTTGAAGATATTTAAAGATTTAGACGAATTGTGTCCAGAAGATACCATTTTGGCAACCAACACTTCTTCTATTTCTATTACACAAATTGGCGCCGTAACATCGCGTCCTGAAATGGTTATCGGAATGCACTTTATGAATCCTGTTCCGATCATGAAATTGGTAGAAATTATTCGCGGTTACAACACTTCTGACGAAGTTACCAATACTATCATGGAACTTTCGAAAAAACTGAATAAAGTGCCAACGGAAGTGAACGATTATCCTGGATTTGTAGCAAACAGAATTTTAATGCCAATGATCAACGAATCTATTGAAACCTTATACAACGGTGTTGCAGGTGTTCAAGAAATTGATACGGTAATGAAATTAGGAATGGCTCATCCGATGGGACCATTGCAATTGGCTGATTTTATTGGGCTAGATGTTTGTTTATCCATCTTAAATGTAATGTATGAAGGATTTAAAAATCCAAAATACGCACCATGCCCATTATTGGTAAATATGGTAATGGCTGGAAAGTTAGGCGTAAAATCTGGAGAAGGTTTCTACGATTATTCAGAAA
The DNA here is from genome assembly GCF_001005315.1 of Kordia jejudonensis. GTDB lineage: Bacteria > Bacteroidota > Bacteroidia > Flavobacteriales > Flavobacteriaceae > Kordia > Kordia jejudonensis. The sequence goes on along the minus strand of NZ_LBMG01000023.1, from coordinate 16,807 downwards.
GTAGAAAAGCAGAAAAAGTAGCAAAAATGTTTCGATAATGATTGATACAAAAATGTATCAACTTACTAAAAAACAATACATGCGCATCGTATGGAACACGTTGCGCAAAAATGTATTGAAACTGATTCCTTTTGTATTAATTTGGGGTTTGTTAATGAGTTGGCGCATTAGTTATCTTTTAATGGTATACATTGTCTTTGCACTATTCATCATCAGTTTTATACTACTTTTTTGGTTTGCGTTAAAAAACTTAAAACCTTTCTTTTCGGAAACACAATTGCAATTTGATGAAGAACTTATACATCTCACAAAAAATGGAAGTACTGCTTCATGGCATTTTTTACGATTAAAAAAAGTAGTTGAGGAAGAAAAGTATTGGTTACTATATATAACAAGCGCAAAATATATATATGTTCCAAAAAATATATTTTTGACGGAACAAGACAAAGCTACATTCAAAAAACTAGTAAACGTTTGAAGCAACTTACCTTCATATTATTATGTCTGTGTTTTTTTGGTTGTCAACAAACGACTCCTCAAAAAAATACGGAAAATAACAAACCGAAAAAGACGAAAGCTGTGTCATCTGCATTCGTCTTTTTTGATTCTATATTTAGTAAAAAATCAACGTATATAGCTTCAGGTTTCGATTTCCCCGTAGGAAAACCCAATGCAAACGGTTATTACAATGCGCAAAAATTTACCGTTAATGATCATTTAGGTGATGACTGGAATGGCACAGGCGGCGGAAATACAGATTTGGGCGATCCTATTTACAGTATTGCAAATGGATATGTAAATTTTGCCGAAGACATTGGCAGCGGCTGGGGAAATGTCATTCGAATTATTCACAAATATAAAGGCGAATATTACGAATCCTTATACGCACATTGTGACAAAATCTCCGTAAAAAAGGGTAATTTTGTAACGAAAGGCATGCAAATTGGCACTATTGGCAATGCAAATGGCACGTACTATGCACATTTACACCTAGAAATTCGCGATCGTATTCTCATGGATATTGGTGGCGGCTACAGTAAAAATACGACAGGATACGTAAATCCTACAAAATTTATAACATCTAACAGAAAATAATTTGGCAACGATAAAACCATTCAAAGCGGTGCGTCCAACGCGTGACAAAGTTAGTTTAGTCGCTTCTCGCTCGTATCAAAGTTACACGCAAGATGAACGCGAAGCTCGCTTAGATTACAATCCGTTTTCGTTTCTACATATTGTAAATCCTGGTTATAAATATCACAAAGAAATCTCTGGAAAGGAGCGTTATACCTTAGTTCGGAATCGTTATTTGGAGTTTAAAGAAGATGATATTTTTATACAAGATGAAACGGCTTGTTTTTATATTTATAGAATTGTCAATCGTGAAAAGCAAGTTTTTACAGGCATTGTAGCTGCCGCGAGCAATGAAGATTATAAAAATAATGTCATCAAAAAACATGAAGATACTATTGAATATCGCGAGCAAGTTTTTAAAGAATACCTAAAAACCGTTGGTTTCAATGCAGAACCTGTGTTGTTAACGTATCCTGATTCTGACAAAATTAATTCCGTCTTAGAAAAATATACCAAAACGCGCGCTGAATACGAGTTTACAACTACATACAGAGATACACATTATTTCTGGAAAATGGAAAATACAGACGATATTCAAGTGATTCAAGCCGCATTTGAGCGCATGGACGAAATTTACATTGCTGACGGACATCATCGTTCGGCTTCGTCATTTCTTTTGGGAGAAGATTTAAAACAATCGAATCCTGAACATACGGGAAACGAACCGTATAACGCGTTTATGAGTTTTTTGATTCCTGAATCTGAATTACGCATTCACGAATTTAACCGATTGGTAAAAGACTTAAATGGTTTGTCTAAAGAACAGTTTTTGTTGAAACTCGATCAGTTTTTCCGAATCGAAAATCGTGGTTTAGAATTGTACAAACCGTCAAAAAAACATCATTTTAGCATGTATTTGGACGGAGAGTTTTATTCTTTATACTTACGTAGGACGAATTATGAATTTACCGATTCGTTAAGCAAACTCGACACACATATTCTTTATATTACGATCCTGAAACCCATTTTAGGAATTACCGATTTGCGCAACGATCAACGGATAGATTACGGATACGACAAACACAATGTCATTGAAATGAAAAACCGAATCGATCAAAAAGAATTTGCCGTTGGTTTTGGCTTGGTGCCTGCAAATGTTGACGAAATGAAACAAATTGCCGATGACGGATTGACCATGCCACCAAAAAGTACCTATATAGAACCAAAGTTAAGAAGCGGTGTTGCGATTTATGAGTTTTGATTTTGGGGGTTTTCGTTTTGGGTCTTGGGTTTTTGGTCTTGGGTTTTTGGTTTTGGGTCTTGGGTCTTGGGTCTTGGGAATTAGGGAAAAAATTTAAAATTTAGCATTTAGCATATAAAATTCAACATATAACATTTACCATTCAACATTTACAATTTAAAAGATGTCAATTTCAGAAAAAATAAAAGAATTACATACTACATTACCCAACCACGTAACGCTCGTGGCAGTTTCCAAAACGAAGCCTATAAGCGACTTGCAAGAAGCATATGACGCTGGACAACGTGTATTTGGCGAAAATAAAATTCAGGAAATGGCAGAAAAGTGGGCGCAATTGCCCAAAGATATTTCTTGGCATATGATTGGTCATGTACAGCGAAATAAAGTAAAATACATGGCGGAATTTGTCGATCTAATTCACGGTGTCGATAGTTTCAAACTTTTAAAAGAAATCAACAAACAGGCTAAAAAATACAACCGAATTATACGTTGTTTGCTACAAATAAAAATTGCCGAAGAAGATTCTAAATTTGGCATGGATGCTTCTGATGCTGCTTATTTGCTCGCTTCCGCAGAATTTACACAGTTAGAAAACATCCAAATTGTCGGTGTTATGGGCATGGCAACATTTACAGATAATACGGCGCAAGTTCAAAATGAATTTAAACACTTAAAAGCTACTTTTGACGATTTACACACCAAAAATCCGTCTTTAGAAATCATTTCTATGGGCATGAGTGGCGATTACAATTTGGCAATTGAAGAAGGCAGTACCATGGTCAGAATTGGCAGTAGTATTTTTGGCGCTCGAAATTATACGTCATCGAACTAAATAAATCCTTTGGATATTTTTATATTTATACCCGAAACAAAAAACGAAGACGCATAGCTTGTACGCAATAGTAGACATAGAAACGACTGGAGGAAAATACAATGAAGAAGGAATTACCGAAATTGCGATCTATAAGTTTGATGGACATGAAATTGTAGATCAGTTCATAAGCTTAGTAAATCCTGAACGCGACATTCAACCATTTGTCGTGAATTTGACAGGAATTAATAGCAAAATGCTTCGTGATGCCCCAAAATTCTATGAAATTGCCAAACGTGTTGTAGAAATTACACAAGATTGTATCATTGTGGCGCACAATGCCATGTTTGATTATCGCATTTTACAACTCGAATTTAAGCGCTTAGGATTTCCATTCAATCGAAAATCATTATGCACGGTAGAATTATCCAAAAAGTTAATTCCAGAAATGGAATCGTACAAACTTGGAAAATTGGTTCGTGCCTTGGGAATTCCAATGAGTGACAGACATCGTGCTTCTGGCGATGCATTGGCAACCGTAAAACTCTTTAAAGTACTACTCGATAAAGATGTTGAGAAAAACATCATACAACAAGCTGTTAAAACCGAGATTCGTAAAAAAGTGGCCACTCGCCTACTTGACATTGTAGAAAATTTACCTTCGGCAACTGGCGTGTATTATATGCACAATGTGAAAGGCGATATTATTTACATTGGCAAAAGTAAAAACATTAAAAAACGTGTCAATCAGCATTTTACTGGAACAAACAATAAATCCAAAAAGATTCAAAAACAAGTCGCTACGGTAACTTTTGAACGTACAGGAAGTGAATTGATCGCACTTTTGAAGGAAAGTGAAGAGATTAAACGTAAAAAGCCAATGTATAACAGAGCGCAACGAAAAACTGTTTTTCAGTATGCAATGGCTTCCTACAAAGACGCGAACGGTTATATTGGATTGCGAATTGAAAAAGCGGATGGACGAAAAAAGCACATTACAACGTTTACAAACATGTCGCAAGCCAAACATGTGATGTTTAAATTAACGGCTGAATTTCGTCTCTGTCAAAAAATAAATGAATTAGATCCTTCTAAAACGCAGTGTTTTCCCTACACAATTAAAGAATGTAACGGCGCATGTATTCAGGAAGAAGCCGTAGAAAGTTACAACAAACGTGTTCAGGAAGCAATTGAAAAATATAGTTATCAAAATAAAAACATGCTGATTATTGACAAAGGTCGTGTACACGACGAACGCAGCGCTATTTTGATAGAAAACGGGATTTACAAAGGATTTGGTTTTTATAGTTTAAACTATCAAGTAACCAACACGGAAGTCCTGAAATCAATTATTACACCAATGGAGAATAATAGAGATGTACAACATATTATTCAAAGTCATCTTCGCAAAAAAAATAGATTTAAAATTATCCTTTTACCCTAAATTATGAAATTATATTGCTTGTCTTTTCTTTTCCTAATCACGTTTGTGTGTGTCGGACAAAACCCTTTGAGTGAAAAATTTGGTGCGGTTTCCAAAGAAGAAATCAATATGCGTGTATATGAAAAAGATACCACTGCACATGCGGTCGTTTTGGAAGAATATGGCGATGTTTCGTTTCAATTGATCAAAGATCGAATCTTGTTAGTGAAACATTATTACACAAAAATCAAAGTTTTAGATAAAGATGGTGTACAACATGCTGATATTGAAATTCCATATTACCACACAAAAAAATCTAAAGAAAAAATTAAGGACATAAAAGCAATAACCCATAATGCTGATGGAAAAGTTCGACTTACAGATAATCAAGTGTTTACGATAGATCATACCGAGAATTGGTCTGCAAAACGGTTTACGTTTCCAAGCGTAAAACCTGGAAGTGTGTTGGAATATCAATACACGTTGGAAACGCCTTTTGTATACAATTTTGAAGGTTGGGATTTTCAGAGCGACATTCCAAAAGAGTATAGTGAGTTTAGTGCTAAAATTCCTGGAAACTATCGATACAACAGATCTTTGAAAGGTTTTTTAAAACTGGCAATCAACAAATCGAATGTAAAGAAAAGATGCTTTTACGTGCCTGGACTTGCCGATAAAGCTGATTGTGAAGTGTTTAAATATGCCATGAGAGACATTCCTGCATTTAAGGAAGAAGCGTATATGCTTTCCAAAAATAATTACATGTCAAAAATAGCTTTTGAAATGTCTGAATATTATCATTTTGATGGCGGAAAAGATGTGTATACCAAAACGTGGAAAGCTGTAGATAAAGAAATGCGAACCGATAGAGATATTGGTGCGCAAGTGAAACGTAAAAAATTCTTTAAAAATCAGCTTCCTGAGTCTATTTTAAATGAAGGATCTGAGTACGATCGGGCTAGAAAAGTATACGACTTTATCAAAGAACATTATACGTGGAATGGAGAATACGGACTTTTTAAAGATTCAAATGTAAGACAAGCATTTCAAAATAAAATTGGAAATGTTGCCGAAATCAACTTGTCATTGGTCAATAGTTTGCTTGGTGCAAATTTAAAAGCCGAAACCGTCATGCTTTCCACACGATCAAGAGGATTGCCAACGCAATTGCATCCTGTCATGTCCGATTTTAATTATGTAGTTGCCAAAGTAACTATTGGCAAGGAAGTGTTTTTATTAGATGCTTCGGACAAATTACTTTCGTTTGGTTTGACACAAGTTAGAGCATTAAACTACCTTGGAAGAGCAATGGATTTTAAAAATCCGAGTTATTGGCATACCATAAACCCGTTTGCAGAAAACCGTCAAAATACCATGATTAATATTGTGGTGGATGAAGATGGAAGCGTTAAAGGTAAAATTTCGCTCGTTGGCACAGGATATTTGGCATATGAAAAACGAAAAGAACTCGAGGATACTGATGAAGATAGCTACTTAGACGCTGTTGAAAAACGAATTCCTTTTATAGAAGTTTCTAAATATGATGTGGAAGGACGTACTGATGTCAATACACAGATTAAAGAATTTTTTATGCTCGATTTCATTGATGATATTTCAAGTGAAAACACATACATAGATCCGTTTTTCTTTAAACTGTTTCCATCAAATCCTTTTCGACTTGAAGAACGTAAATATCCAGTAGATTTTGCATATCCAAGAATATACACTTCACGATTTATTATGTCGATTCCTGAAGGTTATGAATATGTGAATCTTCCAGAAAATAAAACACTCAAACTTGCAGGAACGAAAGCCATTTGCGGTATGAAATCCGTTGCAAAAGATGGACAATTGAATATGACTTTCAAGCTAGTAATCAACGATTTTCATTTTAAAGCAGATGAATATCAAGAACTGAAAGCATTTTTTAATGATTTGTCAACGTTGGAAAGTAATACACGTTTGACCATAAGAAAAAAACTGTAATTGGTAAAAGCTACCAAGCATTGTTTGTAAGTTTAGTTGAAAAGATTTCTTGAAATTGAGTTTGATTAAAATAAATGGTAAATTGCAACTATGGCAAATTGGAAATCGAAACTTCACGAAATTATTTACGAAGCAGATACGCCCGCAGGAAAACTGTTTGATGTAATATTACTCATCCTCATTTTGGCGAGTATTTTATTGGTAATGCTCGAAAGTGTTAATGAATTTGCCACCAAACACGGCGATTTTCTGAACATTGCAGAATGGGTAATTACAATTCTTTTTACTATTGAATATTTTGCTCGAATTATTTCGATAAAAAAACCAACAAAATATATTTTTAGCTTTTACGGAATCATCGATTTGTTATCTACCGTTCCAAAATATTTATCATTATTTATTATCGGTTCGCAATCACTGATTGCCTTACGTGCTTTACGATTGATGCGAATTTTTAGAGTGTTAAAGTTGGCGCGTTACATTGGAGAATCAAACAATATTATGCGTGCGTTGAATGCAAGTAAAATCAAAATTGGTGTATTTATCATGTTTATTTTGATTTTGTGTACCATTCTAGGTTCTGTAATGTATTTGATTGAAAGTGGTCAAGATAGTGGCTTTACCAGCATTCCTAGAAGTATATATTGGGCAATTGTAACGCTAACAACTGTTGGTTATGGCGATATTGCTCCATTAACCGCTTTGGGACAATTTATCGCTTCAATTATCATGATTTTAGGATACGGAATTATTGCGGTTCCTACTGGAATTGTAACGGCTGAATTTGCCAATCAACACAGTAAAGGTGGCGTAGATTTGAATACGCAATCGTGTCCAAATTGCGCTGCGGAAAAACATCGAAATAAAGCTGAGTATTGCTACAATTGCGGAGAAGGCTTACATCCTGAAGAAACTGATTAACGTATTGTATGTCTGAGAACTATCTGATTTCTATTGTTGGCGCTACGGCTATTGGAAAAACGGCTTTAAGTATTAAACTTGCACAATATTTCAATACGGAAATTATTTCTTGTGATTCACGTCAGTTTTTTAAGGAAATGACTATTGGAACTGCGGTTCCATCGGAAGAAGAACTAAACGCGGCGACACATCATTTTATACAACATATTAGTATTTTTGACGCGTATAATGTTGGTCAGTTTGAAAAAGATGCCATTGCCAAACTTGATGCATTGTTTCAAAAACACAAAGTTGTCATTATGGTTGGCGGAAGTGGTTTGTATGTCGATGCCGTTTTGAAAGGTTTGGACGAATTTCCTAATGTAGATCCCCAAATCAGAGAATATTTAAATCAAGAATTGGAAGAAAAAGGCATTGTTTCATTGCAAGAGAAATTACAAAAACTTGATCCCGTATATTACGAAAAAGTTGCCTTAGAGAATCCACATCGTTTGATTCGTGCCTTGGAGATTTGTATTGGAAGTGGACAACCGTATTCGAGCTTTTTGAAAGCTGAAAATACGAAACGCAATTTTACTTCGATTAAAATTGGATTGACCGCAGATAGAGAAATTATATACGACCGAATTAATAGACGCGTTGACATAATGATGCAAGAAGGTTTGCTTGAAGAAGCTCAACAGTTGTATCCACACAAAACATTGAATGCCTTACAAACTGTTGGCTATCGAGAATTATTCAGCTATTTTGATGGCGATTTTACCTTAGATTTTGCTGTAAGTGAGATTAAGAAAAATACACGGAGATTTGCCAAACGGCAAGGAACTTGGTTTCGAAGAGATGCACAAACGATTTGGTTTGATTATGAAACGGAGATTGAAACAGTTGTAGAAAAGGTTGATTCGTTGATTTGTTGATTTGTTGATTCGTTGATTCGTTGATTCGTTGATTCGTTGATTCGTTGATTCGTTGATTCGTTGATTCGTTGATTCGTTGATTCGTTGATTCGTTGATTCGTTGATTCGTTGATTCGTTGATTCGTTGATTCGTTGATTCGTTGATTCGTTGATTCGTTGATTCGTTGATTCGTTGATTCGTTGATTCGTTGATTCGTTGATTCGTTGATTCGTTGATTCGTTGATTCGTTGATTCGTTGATTCGTTGATTCGTTGATTCGTTGATTCGTTGATTCGTTGATTCGTTGATTCGTTGATTCGTTGATTCGTTGATTCGTTGATTCGTTGATTCGTTGATTCGTTGATTCGTTGATTCGTTGATTCGTTGATTCGTTGATTCGTTGATTCGTTGATTCGTTGATTCGTTGATTCGTTGATTCGTTGATTCGTTGATTCGTTGATTCGTAAAGAAATCAAATTAACAGACACAAAGGACAAGAGTAAAAAAAAAAGAGTAAAGAGTAAAGAGTAAAGAGTAAAGAGTAAAGAGTAAAGAGTAAAGAGTAAAGAGTAAAGAGTAAAGAGTAAAGAGTAAAGAGTAAAGAGTAAAGAGTAAAGAGTAAAGAGTAAAGAGTAAAGAGTAAAGAGTAAAGAGTAAAGAGTAAAGAGTAAAGAGTAAAGAGTAAAGAGTAAAGAGTAAAGAGTAAAGAGTAAAGAGTAAAGAGTAAAGAGTAAAGAGTAAAGAGTAAAGAGTAAAGAGTAAAGAGTAAAGAGTAAAGAGTAAAGAGTAAAGAGTAAAGAGTAAAGAGTAAAGAGTAAAGAGTAAAGAGTAAAGAGTAAAGAGTAAAGAGTAAAGAGTAAAGAGTAAAGAGTAAAGAGTAAAGAGTAAAGAGTAAAGAGTAAAGAGTAAAGAGTAAAGAGTAAAGAGTAAAGAGTAAAGAGTAAAGAGTAAAGAGTAAAGAGTAAAGAGTAAAGAGTAAAGAGTAAAGAGTAAAGAGTAAAGAGTAAAGAGTAAAGAAAGTTAAAAATTTAATTTAACTACCAACATACTAAAATACCAATATTCCAACATACTAACATACCAATACACCAACATACTAAAATACCAACATACCAAAATACTAACATACCAAAATACCAACATACTAACATACCATGAGCGCAGCGAACAAATACCAAATAGAAAAATTAGTGGAAAGCTTACAACTCCTTCCGCATCCAGAAGGTGGATTTTATAAGGAAGTATATAGAAGTTCGTCAGTGATTCCTAAAGCTGCGTTGCCAAATGATTTTTCGGGCGATCGTAATTATTGTACGAGCATTTATTTTTTGCTCACTTCTGAGAATTTTTCTGCGTTTCACAGAATTAAACAAGATGAAATTTGGCATTTTTATGGTGGAAGCTCATTGTCGGTTCATGTGATTGACGAAAACGGCGCTTATACTGAACATAAAGTCGGAATGAATTTTAGCAACGGAGAACAGCCGCAATTGGTAGTTCCTGCAGGTTGTTGGTTTGCGTCAAGCGTATCAGTAAAAGATTCGTACGCGTTTGTAGGTTGCACCGTAGCACCAGGATTTGATTTTGATGATTTTGAATTAGCGGATCGTTCAACCTTACAAGAAAAATATCCTCAACATTCGGACATTATTCATAAGTTAACACGTTAATTTCTTAGAATATGTTAGTTTTTTAAAATCGTACTTGTTGTATTTGTTCCTGAGAATTTTATGTAGTAAACACCACTTGCATATCCTTTTAAGCTAACTGTATTATCTATCGTAGAGATTTCTTTGGTAAATAAACGCATTCCCAAACTATTGTAAACTTCAATTGTTACAGGTCTGCTGAAATTGTCGTTTTTTACATAAAAAACATCTTTTGTAGGATTTGGATATAAGGCAAATTCTCCATTTAAAACCGCTTCTTCAACACTTAGTATCACATTGTTTTGTGTTGGTAACGGGGAATAGAAAAAGAAATTATCCAAAAAACCACTAATGAAAAATTTCCCTAATATCATCAATTCATTATTTGAATTTACTGACATTTCATAAGGAAACATTTTTCTACGTTCTACTTCTGTAGGATTCCAACTTCCATCACCATGAAAAGAAGTATCTAAACTTCCTGTACTGGTAAGCTTTCTAACTTCAAAATTACTATATATTTCAACGCCAACATATACTTCTTGCGTTTCAGAAACTGCTATAGCAGTTTGCGGAAAAGAAATATTTGATATAAAATATTGTCCATCATCACTGAACGTAATATCATATGCTCCGTTGGCATCAATTTTAAAAACCCAGTAATACAGAACATTTCCGCTTCCAGCATTACAGCTATAACAGAATCCTCTAATAAACATAAATACGCTTCCATCATTATTTACATGAAATTTCTGTGGATAATGTATAATTCCAGAAGGTGGATTATATATAAACATACCATCACCAGCTCCGTAAGTAGTATCTAAACTACCTGAAGTATTGTATTTAACTAACATTGTGTTATGGTTTACAGAAGTAAACGCAAGTATTTTTCCATCTGAAAGAATATGCAAATCATGAATAGAATTACCTACATATGTAGAGGTAGCACCTGGAAAAATCGTACTTACATCTATAGTGCTGATTCCATTTAAACTAAATGTATTGTCATATGAACCATTATCATTCAGCCTGATAAGTGCTAAAGATGTGTTTGTACTTGTAGCTATAGTTCCTCCTACTATAATCTTCCCCTCGTTACTAATAAGGACTTTATGAACATCATTCGCATAACCATTGGCTATTGATACAATTCCATTACTGTTAAAACTAGTATCTAATGTTCCATTTTGTGTTAATCGGGCAATAAAAATATCTCTTTCAGTATTTGAATGTATAGCAATCCCAGTTATTACCACTTTGCCATTGCTATCAATTTCAATATCTCTAGCAGTCTGCTTTTCTGATCCAAAATTATAGATAAAAACTCCATCTATACCAAATGTGTTATCTAAAACACCATTAGGCAGATATTTTAAAACGGCTGTTTCTTCAAAATCAGTATTAGGGTCTTCAATGTTACCCGCTGCATAAATATTTCCCGCGGTATCATAGGCAAAATCATAAGCCCATACATTATAACCATTAATAGTGGTCTTTATAAAATTATACGTGTCTAAATTTTGTGAAAATAACGAACTACAAGTAATTAAAAAGGGAAGTAATAATAAGCAATATTTTTTCATAGCAGCTCAGTTTATACAAATGTACAAAAATTAAAATATCAATAATAAGACGCTAATTATTTACTTAAAAAGTGTATCCCATAGACTTACTAGGGATTAATTGAAAAAGTCGACATTACAGTCGACTATATTTCAATTGTTTAGGGGTAACAAATGTGTATAATTTCTATTTTATTCTGCTTTGTTTTTGATAACTAATCTAAATCCTTCGCCGTGAATATTAAGAATTTCTACATCTTCATCTCTTTTTAGATACTTACGTAGTTTTGCAATATACACGTCCATTGATCTGGATGTAAAGTAGTTGTCATCTCTCCAAATTTTCGTCAACGCCAATTCTCTAGGCATTAAATCATTTTCGTGCAGTGCTAGTAAACGCAATAATTCGTTTTCTTTTGGAGACAATTTGATAGGTTCTTCATTATCAAATGTTAAGAATCTTAATTTAGAGTTTAGGCTAAATCTTCCAATTACGAATTCGAATTGTTTGCTATCAGCTACAGAATCAGATGTTTTTCGTTGCATTATTGCTTTGATTTTCATCAATAATACTTCCGAATCAAAAGGCTTGTTTAAGTAGTCGTCTGCGCCTACTTTGTATCCTTTCATCACATCTTCTTTTAATGCTTTGGCAGTGAGGAAAATGATTGGAACTTCAGTATTTTTCTCGCGGATTTCTTTCGCAAGCGTAAAACCATCTTTGTACGGCATCATTACGTCAAGTATGCAAAGGTCGTAATTGTCTTTTTTGAATTTTTCAAATCCTTCCATTCCGTTCTTTGCATGAACAACGTCATAATCGTTCATTGATAGATAGTCTTTTAATACTGTTCCAAAATTCGGATCATCTTCTACTAATAAAATCTTTTTGTTTTGAATCTCCATGTGGTTACGATATTAGTGGTAATTTGATAATAAAGGTACTTCCTTTGCCTTTTTCACTTTCAACGGATACTTGACCATCGTGGTCGTCTATGATTCGTTTTACGTAAGCTAAGCCGAGTCCATGTCCTTTTACATTATGAATATCACCGGTATGTTCTCTATAAAATTTTTCAAATATTCTTTTTTGTACTGATTTGGACATTCCCTGTCCCTGATCTTTTACTTTTATTATGATATTATTTTTTACCTTTTCGGTATAAATGTCAATTTTTGGTTCTCCTTCTGTGTATTTGATAGCGTTGTCTAAGACGTTCACAAGTACATTGGTAAAGTGTGTATCATTTGCCATTACCATTGAGTCGTTTGCTTCTAAATGTGTTTTCACATATCCGTTTCTATCTTCAACAATGAGTTCTATGTGAGACATTGCATCTTCAATTAGGTCGTGAACATCAACTTCATCTTTCCGAATTTCTAATTGATTTTTTTCTAGTTTAGAGATTTGCAATACGTTTTCTACTTGTGCATGCATTCGTTTGTTTTCTTCACGAATCATTCTCAGGTATCGTTTTACTTTGTCTCTGTCATCAATTATTTTCGGATTTTGCACTGCATCTAACGCTAAATTGATTGTCGCAATAGGCGTTTTAAATTCATGCGTCATATTGTTGATGAAATCAGTTTTTATTTCTGAAATCTGTTTTTGCTTAATTAGTTGATACAGCGCACTCGAATATGCAATGATGATAATTAAGGTAAATACAATTGACATAATTGCCATTCCCATGATAGACGATAAAACGTATTTGTTACGCTTCGGAAAACTTACAAATAATGTATATCCACTTTCGCCTTCTAACGTTTCAAAGATCGGAACATCATACATTCCGCTATCCGTAATTTTGAAATTTTTAGATTTGATTTTTGTTCCTAATCCATCATCATATACACCAAATTCATAATCTAAATTTATACCAAGCTTATCGATATTATCTTTAAACAGAAAGTGTAAAAAATCTACAGATACACGTTTGTGTATGGGCACTTGCTTTGTAAACTCATCTATATCTTCCTGATATTGCGCCATTTTCATAGAGATATTATCTACTTCACGCATGCGTTCCACAAATGATATTCCACTAAAGTTGGCATCATCTAGCAAATCTTCTTTGTACACGGTACGTGTGGTAACGCGTTTATAGTTTTTTAAGCTTGTACTATCGTCTTTGTTATCAATGAACGAAGGGAAAATATTGTAATCTTCTTCTATAATTCCTCTAGTGTAAATACTAGTTTCATTATTTTTTTCGTTTCTACTTCGTATTTCTAAAACACCTATGATTTGTGAACTTTCAGGTTCTTCTATACTATCAATTAATTCTTGAAATTTAGTATAGTATTTCAGGTGTTCTGATTTGCTGATACTTTCAGAAACGTTGGTTAGAATTTGATTTGCATTTAGAGAGAAAGATTCCTGCTTTTCTTTTACCGCAGAAGCAATCCAATATCCTTGCACAAATATAATCCCGATGAGCGATAAACTCATCAAAATGACCAGAACAATAAATAATCGTTTACTCATTTGATCAAAATTAACGCTTAATCTCGGTTATTTTAACTTTTTAACCAAACCTTAACAAATATGTTAATTTTGTCAGATTTTCTCGCTATTCAGCAATATTTCTTGGTGTATTTTTTTTACTTGTTCTTTTGCTTTTGCGAGGTTGTCGTTATGAATAATGTAATCTGAAAGTGCTGTTTTTTTCGCATCACTCCATTGATTATTCATTCTACTTTGTATGGCTTCACGTGTGGTTTGATCTCTTTGTATGAGACGACGAAAACGTGCTTCGATAGGTGCAACAACGGTAATGATTTTGTCACATTGTGTATAGGAACCATTTTCAAACAAAATAGCTACTTCTTTGATGATGTATGCTTCATTGCGACGTTCATGATACCAACTTTTAAAATGCTCGCCAACGCGCGGATGTACAATTGCATTTATTTTTTGTAATTCTTCAGGATTGTTAAATACAATGTTAGAAAGGTAACTTCTATTTAATTCTCCATCGACATAGGTTTCATCTCCAAAGGTTTCTATCAATTCTTTTTGAATGATTTTAGAAGTGTTCATGAGTTTTTTTGCTTCAACATCTGCAATGTAGATGGAAACGCCTAGTTCATGAAACATTTTTGCGATGGTTGTTTTTCCACTTCCGATACCGCCTGTGAGTCCTACAATCATTTTTTTATTAAGAAGTTAACTTTTTTAGTATCAATTCGATATGTTTTTACTTTTGGGGGAAGTTTTCCAAGTTTTGGAATTAAAAAGGAAGCTTCCGTATTTTCTACTTCTTTGTAATCACAGAATATTGAAAAGTCATTTTCTGTTATTTGATCAAAGTCAGAAATGTTTGCCGTAAATGTAACCGTTACTTCTTTTGGAAATAATTTTATGGAATAGCCTTTGGGCAAATTGGTTACTTGCAAAGGAATATTGAGTTTCCCTTCTGTAAATTTATCAACCTTAGCGATTGCCTTAACTTTTTCAGTATTGTATGTTAATCGTTGTAAGGAATCATTTTTTAGCAGCTTTACGTCAAGTTCAATATCTTTATTGATCGCTTCAATTTGCTTTATTTCCGTAAATACTACTTTTTGAGCATCGACAATATCTTCAGGTCCTGAAATGGTAATTGTTTTGGGTTCAATTCGTAATGAGTCGTATAAATTGTACCCTTTTTCAAATGCTAGTGCTAATTGATGCACTACAGGCACTTCTTTTGTTTTGTTTTTTCCCAGTTTAAAAAATAATGTGTCGGGCGAGACTTTTAATATTTCCGTTTCTTGATAAAGATGTTTATTAATCGCATCGTCAGCTAACACGTAAAATGTTTCTGCTTCTTTGAATTTGTTTACTTTTTTTAAATCGACTTCAACGGTACTTTTGAAGAATTTCTGTCGCAACATTCGAAAACCAGTAGTTTTTACTTGTGCTTCTACTATATTTTCTTGACTTCCTAATAGAATTTTATCATCTGATAAGTTGGTATACGTAACGTTCATTTTGATGGTATCTGTATACGTATTTGATAGCTTGATTAGTGTCCATAACATGAAAGAGACGAAGAAAAAAATCAGGAAAGTATTTATTTTTCTTCCTTTAAATATTTCTGAAAATATATTTTTAATCCCTTTGAACATAGTTATTTTTTAAAGAATAATTTAGGAAATCTTTTTTCTGGATCGTTTTTGAACACCTTTATGGCAAGTGTCGATTTTAAAAATCCCCATCCATATCCGTAAAATTGTATACAAACGGCAAATACTGCCAACACAGCAATTTTGATATTTTTTGTGGTTCGCAACGCATCTAACAATATTGCAATAAAATATACGCCATATCCGAATGAAAACCAATGAAATTTTAAAAATATACTTGTGAGTATTGAAATTATAAAACCTATACAGAATAGTGTTGGAAACCAATAGGTAATTTTTGCGGTTTCAGGATGCCACAAATTTAAGATTGGGCGTACCATTCCAAATTTATTGACTTGAATATGAAATTTTTCCCACGAAATTCTCCGTTTGTGATATACATACGCCTTTGGAAGCAATGTGGTTTCATAGCCTGATTTCCAGATTCGTATGGTTAAATCGGGATCTTCTCCTGGATGAATTTGCCCAAAACCTTGTGTTTTTTCAAAAGCTTCTTTGGAAATTCCCATGTTGAAACTTCTTGGTTGAAATTTGTTTACTGCTTTTTTTCCTCCTCTGATTCCTCCAGTTGTTAAAAAAGCGGTCATTGCATAACTAATTGCTTTTTGTATAGTTGTAAACGAGCTATGTGCTGCATCTGGTCCACCAAAACAATCGTAATAATTTTCTTTTAGTGCTATGTCAACTTCAGTTAGGTACTGTGGCGGTAAAATACAATCAGAATCAAATATTAAAAAATAATTCCCTTTTGCGCGTTGCATTCCGTAATTTCTAGAGTCACCTGGACCTGAGTTCGGCTTAAAGAAGTAACTTATAGTAAGTTTACTTTGGTATTTTTCCACAATATGTTTGGCTGGAATCGTAGAGCCATCTTCCACAATAACCACTTCAAAATCTTGTTGAAATGTTTGTTTGACAATACTTTCCAATAATTCCTCTACTTCATCGGGTCTGTTATAGACAGGAACAATAATTGAGAATTTTAGTTGCATATCGCAAATATAGGGAAACAAAAAAAGCTGTTCAATGAAGAACAGCTTTTAATGATAATATATGTTTAAAAAAGATTACTTCACGAATTTAACCGTT
>NZ_LBMG01000022.1 GCF_001005315.1 Kordia jejudonensis | reverse complement strand
TACAGTGGAAGTTCTTCCATTTTCTAAGGTTACTCTTGCAAAGTAAACGCCATTTTTAGCTGAACCTAAATATGCAGCTCCTGAATTAGCATTTGGCTTAGCAGTTGTAATGATTTGTCCTACTAAGTTATATACTTCAATTGAGTCAATGTTACTTTGTGCGTTCACATTAAAGCTATTGTTTACTGTATCAACATAGTGTACGAAACCTCTATTTTCAAAAGAATCTACTGATAAAGGTGCACACGTAATATCAGCTTCCCATCCATCTTTTACTACTGAAGTGTCAGATGTAAATACGAATGTTAAACATCCAGAAGCATCTGAAGAAGTAATCATCATACCTTCTAAATCTCCTGTTCCTTCTGCTGGTACGTCATCTTCATCCCAACACCAGATTGTTCCACCTGCTGGAGGATCAATTGTTGTTGCTGTAGCGTCTGCTCCATCATGAATTGTTAATCCGTCCCAACAAGCAGTAGCTCCATTATTTTCTGTGCTGAAGAAAGTGAATTCTACAGTTACAGCATCTCCAGCCATATCTGGACAAATGGTATACGTAATATTTTCATTAATTGAGTAATCACCTGATCTTCCTCCTGAATCTAAGAACGTACCATTAGTACATGTTGGTGGTACAGCTACATATGGTGTAGCGAATGCAAATGGTCCTGCCCAAGCAGATACACCATCTGGTCCACAATCAGCTTGTACATAGAATTCATAGTTGCTATCTGCTACTAAGCCCATTGCTGTATACGGGTTAGTAACTCCTGAAGCTGTTGCAGTTCCTGTTGCAGTTCCTCCCGCAGTTAGGTCTACTAATTCAATATTCCATGTAGTTGATGTTCCGTTTTCTGTCCAACCTAAGTCGGCAGTAGTTTCCATAATATTTGTAGCAGTTAACCCTGAAGGTGCTGGGCACGTTTCTAAAGTTGTAAAGCAGAATGGTCCTGCCCAATCAGAAAATGTTGCTGCTCCGCAATCAGCTCTTACATAAAAACAATAATCGTTATTTTGTGTAAGTCCAACAGATGTGTAAGGATTTGTAACTCCTGAAACTGTTGGTGTTCCTGTTGCCATTCCTCCTGCTGTAATATCAACGATTTCAATATCCCAAGCCGTAGCTGTTCCATTTTCTGTCCATCCTAAATCTGCAGTAGTATCTGTAATATTTGCAACTGTTAATGAATTTGGTATTGGACAAGCAGGTAATTCTTCAAAAGATACATTATCGATTGAGATATCTCCTTCGAATGTTCCTACGCTTGTAGCTCTAAATGTCACTGATATAGTTTGTCCTGCGAAAGCAGCCAAATCAACAACTGCTAATTCCCATGGAGTCGTTGCCAAAGTTTGCTGTTCACCACTTAGTGTCCAAACGTTTGTCGTTCCATTTACCAATACATCTAACGTTCCTATTTGACCTCCAAACATGTGATAGTTAAATGTTAAAGCTGGTGCAGTTAATCCTGACAAGTCTACTAACGGCGAAGTTAAGTCTGTTATATCTCCAGAAGCTCCAGCAGATGCTTCTGTGTAGAAGTAGTTTCCTGTTGTAATTGAAGGATCTGGTCCTGTTCCTCCTGATCCAGCATCAGTACCAGGTGCAGATTCCCAATAATATGCTCCACCAGTTGCAGACCAACAGTTTTCATTCGTAAATGCAGTTCCTGCAGTTGTAAATGTTTCAAAGTCTTCTGTATATGGCGCAGTCGTTGCTGCACAAGCTGTCGCAAAAGTTAATGGTCCTGCCCAAACAGAAGTACCGTTAGCTCCACAATCTGCTCTTACATAAAATTCATATACATTGTCCTCTGTAAGTCCAGTAATATTATAAGGATTTGTAACACCTTCTGACGTAGCTGTTCCTGTTGCTGTTTCTCCAGCAGTGATATCTACGATTTCAATATCCCACAATGTTTCTGATCCTCCAGCGGTCCATCCTAAATCAGCAGATTCAGTCAAAACGTTTGTTGCAGTTAATGCTGTAGGTTCAGGACATGCTACTGTAGTCGTAAATGAGAATGGTCCTACCCAAGCAGAAGTTCCATCTACACCACAGTCTGCTTGAACGTAGTATTCGTAATCAGTTGACGGATCTAATCCTGTAACACTAAAAGGATTGGTAACTCCTACTGATGTAGCAGTACCTGTCGCTGTTCCTCCACCCGTAATATCTACGAGTTCAATATTCCAAGTTGTTGCTGTTCCGTTTTCTGTCCAACCTAAATCAGCAGAGAAACCAGTAATATTTGTTGCTGTTAACGCATTTGGCGCAGCACACGATGGTAATTCAGTAAATGACACATTATCAATTGAGATATCTCCTTCAAATGTTCCTGCGCTTGTTCCTCTAAATGTAATTGATATTGTTTGACCAGCAAACGCAGCTAAATCAACCACTGCAATTTCCCATGGAGCCGTTGCGCTAGTTTGCTGTTCTCCTGATAAAGTCCAAACATTTGTTGTACCGTTTACCAATACGTCTAACGTTCCTATTTGTCCACCAAACATGTGATAGTTAAATGTTAATGCTGGTGCCGTCAATGCTGTTAAATCTACTAAAGGAGAAATTAAGTCAGTTGTATCGCCACTTGATCCATTGGAAGCTTCTGTATAAAAGTAGTTTCCTGTTGTAATTGAAGGATCTGGTCCTGTTCCGCCTGATCCTGCATCATCACCTGGAGCAGATTCCCAGTAATATCCTCCACCAGTTCCTGTCCAGCAGTTTTCATAAATAAATGCACTTCCTCCAGTTGTAAATGTTTCGAAATTTTCGCTATATGGTGCAGCAATTGGAGCACAAGCTGTTCTAAATGTCAAAGGGCCGATCCATGCTGAAGTTCCATCAACACCACAGTTAGCTCTAACATAGTAATCGTATTCTGTATTTTCTGTAAGTCCAGTTGCTGTATATGGATTTGAAACTGCTGTTGCCGTTGCCGTTCCTGTTGGTGGCGTTCCAGTAGTTACTATTTCAACATCCCATGCAGTTGCTGATCCGCTTTCAGTCCATGCTAAATCTGCCGTAGTATCAGTGATGTTTGACACTGTTAACATAGATGGATCTGGACAAGATGGTGGTGTTGCCGAAGTAATGGTTGGAGCATCGAAGCAAAATCCCCACTCATATCCTGCAGCACCTACTAAATCATCAAAATAAATTCGGTATCTAAAGCCCGATAATTGAGTTGGCGTAAATCCTACGATGTTAAGAACATCTGTTGTGTAAGCTTCCGCGGTTCCTGAACAGAAATTATCGGTTGGAGCAGTAGTAGTATCAGCATCAATAGGTCCACTGAATACATTCCAAGTACTTGCATCTGCATCCCAATATTCAAATTGAAGAATATCATCATTGTTATAATTATAAACAAGGTTTCCTGAAACTGTAATCCATGTTTCTCCTGCGGTATGTGCCGCGGTTAAGTCAATTATTGGTGATTCAGCAGCAATATCATCATCGCTTCCATTTCCTGCATCGTCATCATCAAAAGCAAAGTTTGGAGAAGTTGTTGGATCTGCTTCAAGAGCTGATGGATCCGCATTGTAAGTCCCTGTTAGTGACCAGTTTGCGTTAGGCCACATCGCATTTTGATTTAATGTTTGCGCAAACCCTGAATAGGTTATAGCAAAAAACATCATAAACAAAACTTTAATTGTAGTTTTTTTCATGTACATCGTTTTAGTTAGTTAGTGGGATAAATATAAGAATTATTTTAGATATAAAATACATTTAATCAAGGGGATAAAGTGATCTGTGTTTATTGTATTTTAAAAAGAGGTTTTTTTCAATAGCATATGAAAGAAAATATACTCAATTTACCAATATAATCAATTAAAAAAATAGACATTACTTACTATTGTCCATTTTTATATTGTGTTATATTATAGAAACAAAAAAAGCTGTCCAATGAAGAACAGCTTTTAATGATATTATATGTTTTAAATAAGATTACTTCACAAATTTTACAGTGGAAGTTCTTCCATTTTCTAAGGTTACTCTTGCAAAGTAAACGCCATTTTTAGCTGAACCTAAATATGCAGCTCCTGAATTAGCATTTGGCTTAGCAGTTGTAATGATTTGTCCTACTAAGTTATATACTTCAATTGAGTCAATGTTACTTTGAGCATTTACGTTAAAGCTATTATTTACCGTGTCAACATAGTGTACGAAACCTCTAACTTCTGCAGATTCAACAGATAATGGGTTACATGCAATATTTGCTTCCCATCCTGGTCTTGTTACTGAAGTGTCTGATGTAAATACAAACGTTAAACATCCTGAAGCATCCGAAGAAGTAATCATCATACCTTCTAAATCTCCTGTTCCTTCTGCTGGTATATCATTTTCATCCCAACACCAGACAAATCCACCTCCTGGCGGAAGAATTGCTGTTGCTGAATTGTCTGCTCCGTCATAAATTGTTAATCCATCCCAACAGCCAGCAGGTCCATCATTTTCTGTATTAAAGAAAGTGAATTCTACGGTTACTGCATCTCCAGCATTATCTGGACAAATAGTGTAGGTAATATTTTCATCGTCTGAATAATCATTTGACATTCCTCCTGAATCTAAAAATGTATCATTAGTACACGATGGTGGTACAGCTACATATGGTGTATCAAATGCAAATGGTCCTGCCCAAGCAGATACGCCATCAACTCCACAGTCAGCTTGTACATAGAATTCATAGCTATTATCTCCTACTAATCCTGTTGCCATATACGGATTCATGATTCCAGTAGCTGTTGCAGTACCTGTAGCAGTTCCGCCAGCACTTAGGTCTACTAATTCAATATTCCATGCCGTTGCTGTTCCGTTTTCTGTCCAACCTAAGTCAGCAGTAGTTTCCATAATATTCGTAGCCGTTAACCCTGAAGGTGTTGGGCACGTTTCTAAAGTTGTGAATGCAAATGGTCCAGCCCATGACGATAATGTTCCTCCTCCACAGTCGGATCTTACATAAAAAGAGTAATCGTTATTTTGTGTAAGTCCCATTGCTGCATAAGGGTTTGTAACTCCTGAAGCTGTTGGTGTTCCTGTTGCCATTCCTCCTGCTGTTACATCAACGATTTCAACATCCCAAACCGTAGCTGTTCCGTTTTCCGTCCATCCTAGATCAGCTGTTGTATCAGTAATCGTAGTAGCTGTTAATGCATTTGGTTGCGGGCATGAAGGTAATTCTGTGAATGAAATATTGTCAATAGCAATATCTCCTTCAAAAGTTCCTACTGCCGTTCCTCTAAATGTTACAGTGATTGATTGTCCTGCATATGCAGCTAAATCAACAACTGCTAATTCCCATGGAGTCGTTGCTGTGGCTTGTTGTTGTCCACTTAGTGTCCAAACTGTAGTTGTTCCATTAACAATTACGTCTAAAGTACCTATTTGTACACCATACATATGATAATTAAATGTCAAAGCTGGTGCCGTTAATGCTGTTAAATCTACTAATGGAGAAACTAATTCAGTAACATTTCCGTTACTTGCGCCTGATGCTTCTGTATAAAAGTAATTTCCTGTTGTGATTGAAGGATCTGGTCCTGTTCCTCCTGATCCTGCATCTGTACCAGCTGCAGATTCCCAAAAGTATGATACCCCAGTGTTACTTCCTGTCCAACAGTTTTCTGCTACAAATGCGGCATCTACTGCTGGTGTGAAAGTTTCAAAGTCTTCTGTGTATGCGGCTGCAATTGCTACACAAGCTGTTCTAAATGTAAAAGGGCCAACCCAAGCAGATATTCCTCCTGGTCCACAATCGGCTTGTACATAATAATCATATAATGTATCTGCTGTAAGTCCTGTAGCCATGTATGGATTGGCAACTCCTGAAGCTGTAGGTGTTCCTGTAGCTGCTGCGCCACTAGTAACTAATTCAATATTCCATGCAGTTGCAGTTCCGTTTTCTGTCCAACCTAAGTCAGCAGTTGTATCTGTAATACTTGTAGCAGTTAACATTGAAGGATCAATACATGATGGCGGTGCCGCCGATGTAATGGTTGGTGAAGTTATACACCATCCCCATTGCCATCCACCTTGGTCATCGTAAGAAATACGGTATTGAAATCCTGACAATTGTGTAGCCGTAAATCCAGAGATGTCGAGTACTTGCGTTGTATACGCATCTACAACTAAACAATCTTGATAGTCACTTGTAGTTGTGTTTCCGCTAAACGTATATAATGTAGACCACGTCATAGCATCTGCATCATACGTTTCAATAATTAATACATCACCTCCAAGGGCTCTGTATGTAAATGTACTGTTGATAGTAATCCACGTTTCTCCAGCTCCACTTGCAGCAGTAAGATCGATTACTGGTGAAGTTGCTATGAGATTATCAACAGAACCATTACCAGCTGCGTCATCATCCCATGTAAAAGTGGTACCTGCTCCTGTTGGATCAGATAATAATCCTCCCGCAGTATACGACCCAGAAAGTGTCCAGGCTGCATTAGGCCAACTCGCGGCTTGATTTAATGTTTGTGAGATCCCTACATAGGTACCCAATAAACACATTATCATACAGATTTTAAGTGTAATTTTTGTCATAAAAGTTAGTTTTTAGTTAGTTAGTTGAATATCAGCGAAAGAACTACATTTTTTTTGGATCAACCACGAAAATGTCGACGAAACGAGCATTTTAAACGACAAGAAACCTTTTAATGCGTTTTTTTCACCTTTTTTTTTTACATTATTTTAACATTATTTTTTTAGTAAATACTCCTTTTTTCCCTGTTATTTTTAGTGTGTAATAGCCTGAAGATAAAGTATTCAGATTAATGTAATCTTGTTGATGTATTTTTCCTTTTTTTACCTGTACTCCTCTACTGTCAAATACCACATATTCGTGTACATTATTTGTAGTATTTTGAATCCAAATTTTTCCAGTGGTTGGATTTGGGTATACTCGTATTGTATTATTTGTTTCAAATTCTTCTGTGTTTAATGGACTACTACCTTCTAAAATTGTTAGTGTCTGATTTGGCACTACATTATATAAGATATCTTGCGCGCCGCCTAACCAAGTTACTTGAACATAATCAATAACTGCATTTGTGCCCACTCCAAAAAATTCTGTACTTGAGTTTTGTGAAATATAGCCTTCTCCACAAACTGTGTATCTATATTGTGATACGCCTCCACTATTTATTTCGATTGTAGCACCAATTCCTTGTTTGTTACTTACAACACCTTCCAAATTTACTTTTAGCCAGTTGTTTGTATCTGTCGTTTCATTTTTCCATAGAAAGATATTGTCGCCTCCAGAATTACTTACTATAATTTCTGGAAAACCATCGTTGTCACTATCTCCAATTGCATTTGCATAACTTTCTCTTGTATCGTTCTGAAAGCTTGAATTGTTTGCAATGCTAAATGTTCCTGCATTGTTATTTGTGTAAAGAGCCGCAGATAAGTAGGATGCGTTGCTTCCATCAAATGCTCCACTTACATATAAGTCTAAATCTCCATCATTTTCAGCGTCTAGAAATACTGCTCCCCATGCAATACTGTTAAACATTGTACCAGTTTGATTCGCAATGTTCGTAAATGTTCCATCGCCATTATTTCGCAACAGATAGTTTCCAGGAATTCCATTGGTTACATAGATATCAAACCATGTATCGCCATCAAAATCGGCAATTGTCACTGACATTGCGTCAATAGCAATATTTGTTCCTGATTCTTCACTAACATCTGAAAATGTACCATCGCCATTATTTTTATATAGTATGTTTGTAGTGTTGATTTTATCATTTGCCATGTATATATCCTGCCATCCATCATTATTGTAATCAAAAAACGCGGAACAGAATGACAAGTGACTTCCAGCATCAATACCAGCCGCAGCACTTACATTTGTAAACGTTCCATCTCCATTGTTTTTATATAAATAGTTGGGTTGCGGAATGTTTGCACCTCTGTTACAAAGAAATACATCTAAATATCCATCATTATTGTAATCTCCCCACGACGCACCATAATTATCTTGTGGTTCTGTTGGAAATCCGGCAGCGACTGTAATGTCTGTTAGTTGTGTTCCATCATTTCTGTAGAAACGACTTCCATCTACATCGCCCGCTACAAATAAATCTTTGTCGCCGTCGTTATCAAAATCTACCCAAATGACTTGTTTTTGTTGTGCAGTATTATTTGGCACTAATGTAGTTTCTGGAGAAAAAGTTCCGTCTCCATTGTTTTTATAAATTTTTACGGGATCGCCACTTTGCGTTGCAATGGTAATATCATCCCATCCATCATTATTAAAGTCACAAAAAGAGATGCCTCCTCCTAAGAAAATTGTGCCGCTGAAGTCGCCTACTCCAAGCGCTGTCGCTTGATCTGTAAAGTATGCTTGTGCGCAGATTTTAGTTGAAAATATTAAAATACAACAGATGCTGAAGAAACGTACTAGTTTATTCATAGTCGGTTTTAGGTTGCTTAAAAGTTGAGTTCGAGACGCCTAAGCTATTAAAAGATATGTTCTTTTACAAATTAAATTAGATGTATCCGTTTGATTATCAATTGTTCGTTTATGATTTTATGGCTATTAGCACCGTTTTTTAACTATATTATTTTTTATAAAATCATCTTTGAACAAGCGTCAATACGAGAGAAAGAATATATTTTTGAATACGATATCATTTGTGTTTTTCTGTGAAAATTTAAACCAAAAAAAATGTCCCTAAATTATTTTAGAGACATTTACTATGTTTTAGAAGTATGTTGTGTTTATTCTTCTGTAAATCTTTCAATTACTTCCTGACTTACTCCTGTGTTTGAGAATCCTCCATCATTATACAAGTTTTGCATCGTTACACGTTTTGTCAAATCTGAAAATAACGTTACGGTGTAGTTTGCACAATCTAACGCAGTGGCATTTCCTAGTGGAGACATTTTTTCAGCGTATGAAATGAAACCGTCAAATCCTTTTACACCTTGTCCTGCTGTGGTTGGTGTTGGCGACTGAGAAATTGTGTTGACACGTACTTTTTTGTCTTTCCCAAAGAAATATCCAAAACTACGCGCAATAGATTCCAAGTACGATTTGTTGTCAGCCATATCATTATAGTCTGGAAATGTACGTTGCGCAGCCATGTAAGTTAACGCTACAATACTTCCCCATTCGCTCATCGCGTCAGATTTGTATAATGTTTGCATTACTTTGTGAAAAGATACCGCAGAAACATCCCAACCTTTCGTCATCCAATCGTAGTTTAAGTCTGTATAGTGACGTCCTTTACGAACATTTACAGACATTCCGATAGAATGCAAAACGAAGTCAATTTTTCCACCTAAAATCTCCATTGATTTGTCAACTAAGTTTTGAAGGTCTTCTGTACTTGTAGCATCTGCTGGAATGATTTCAGAACCTGTTTGCTCTGCTAAATCTCTAATTTTCCCCATACGCATTGCAATTGGTGCGTTGGTAAGTACAAATGTTCCACCTTCTTCATGTACACGTACAGCCGTTTTCCATGCAATAGAATTTTCGTCTAAAGCACCAAATATGATTCCTCTTTTTCCTTTTAATAAGTTATATGACATGCTAGTTAATTTTAGTCGTTTTTAGTTGTTTTGGTAGCTCAAATATATGGTAAAAGATTTAATTGAACGATGTGATTGTATTGAATATTCCGTTTTATGATTTCAATAGTTCTTTGGCATTGGCTAAAGCCGAATCTAATATTTTGGCGCCGCTCAACATTTGCGCTATTTCTCTAACGCGCTCATCGTCACTCAACTCTTTTAAATATGTAGTGGTTACTTCGTTTACGTCTTGTTTGTATACTTTGAAATGTTGCTTTCCTTTGGCAGCAATTTGTGGTAAATGTGTAATGGAGAATACTTGCATGCTTTTCCCCATGTTTTGCATTATTTTCGCCATTTTATTAGCTACTTCTCCAGAAACTCCCGTATCAATTTCGTCAAACATGATGGTTGGCAACTGCATATACTTCGATAGTATTGCTTTGATACACAACATTACACGTGAGAGTTCTCCACCTGAAGCCGCTTTTTTCAATTCGTTAAAGTTTCCGCCTTTGTTCGCTGCAAATAGAAATTGCAAATCGTCCATTCCATTAGCGTAAAACTGATCGGTTTGTGATAGTTGTATATTGAAACGCGCATTTGGCATGCCTAAGGTTGCTAACATCGTTTCCAACTGTTCGGTAAGTAACGGAATTCCTGCTATACGTTTTTGATGAATTGTCGCTGCAAGTTGCTTTAACTGTTGTGCAAATGCTTCTAATTCTTTTTCCTTTGCTTGAATAACTTCATCAATGTTTTCAGAAACTTCTGCTTTTTCTGCTAGGTCAAACTGAATACTTTGCAATTCTTCAATGCTTAGTACATTGTGCTTTTTTTGTAAATCAAATATTTTTTGAAGCTTTGCCGCTATTTCTTCTAATTGTTCAGGATTGAATTCTACATCACCTTGTAGATTTACAATTTCTGAAAAGATATCATCCAATTCGATGTAGGAACTTTTAATGCGTTCTGCCAATTGTTGAAATTCAGGCGCAATGTCTACCAACTTTCCAGAAGTGATTTGCAATTCTGAGAGCAGGTTTAAGATTCCAACTTGTTCGTCTGAAAGTAATTGTTCGGAAGCGCTCAAATTTGTTTTGATGTCTTCCGCATTATTCAAACGTTCGTATTGTGTTTCTAAATCTTCCAATACCAAACCTTCCAATTTTGCTTCTTCCAATTCTTTGAGTAGAAACATATTATAATCATGTTCTTTTTCTAAATCGGCTTGTTGTTGACGTATGGTTTGAAGCGCTTTGGTGTTTTTTTGATATTCGCTGAGTACAGTTTGGTATGAAACTACTTCTTCCATAACATTTGCCAAGGTATCAATGACTTGAAATTGAAATTGATTATCGGTCAATTGTAAAGTTTGATGTTGCGAATGTATGTCAATAAGCCGATCGCCAAGCGCATTTAGCACATCTAAACGCACAGGAACATCGTTTACAAATGCTCTTGATTTTCCCGAAGGCAATATTTCCCGTCGTATAATGGTGTGTTGATCGTAATCGAGATCGTGGGTTTCAAAAAAGTGCTTGAGTTTGTATTTTTTGATTGCAAATTCGGCTTCAATCACACATTTTCGTGTTGTATCTTTTAGTGAAGATAAATCGGCACGTTTTCCTAATATTAATGCCAAACCACCGAGTAAAATAGATTTCCCTGCACCAGTTTCTCCTGTAATAATTGTCAATCCTTTATCAAATTTTACTTGTAAAGAATCAATTAACGCAAAGTTTTTTATAGATAGTTGTGTGAGCAATGCAACTGTATTTATTGTGTGAAAATAATCAAGTACAAAAATAGACTATTGCATTAGATTTTTGCAAGAATCAGAATTTAATTTTTCCCCATTTTGTTGCATGAAATGGCGCCACTTTATTCAGCGTTTCTACCAAGTTGACAATGTTTACTTTAGGTCCACCAGAATAAATACTTTCAATTTCTTCTGCTTTTGCATCAAAAAATGTTTGTAGTAAGAAAGAGTTTGGACGTCTACTGTTTAAGGCTTTAAACAGTTCCAAACTGTTTGCAATGGTACTTTTTGCGGCTCGTGTATCATCTGCCATTAAATCCATTCCTACTCTATGATAATTGTACATTACCATTCTGTATTCTTTGTGTGTATTGTTGAGCAAGTTATCTAATAACAACCAACGCGTACGATTTCCGTCTGCTTCTTTCCATCCTAAGAAAGGACTTGGTTGTGCTAGATTTACGATTTGTTGTGCTTGTGCAAAATATTCTGAACCGCCACGAAGTTTAAAAGTGTCGGCGTCTATTCCTAAGATAACATATACATAATATGAAATGACAGCTACTAAGTTGGTGGTAAATGCATTTGGATTGTATACAATAGGTTGAAATTCTTGATAGACAAATCGAAATTGTCTGTCGTTAAAGTTGAATACTGGCGACTCAAATGACGAATTGTAAATTGGTCGTGATGATTGCACTTGAATTGTAGCTACAAATTGATCTGAATTGTATTCAGCCACATTGATAACCATACTACAATTGATGCGTTCTTCGGGTTTGAAATCTTTATTTGTCCACTGCGTTTTATTTACAAAATCGTTTAAGGAACGTTCTAACGTTCTAAAAATTTGCTGATTTGTCTGATTGACTTGTTGTGTATCAATCGTGATTTGACAGTTTAATTCTTGCGCTGTTGCAAAACATACAGCACCAAATAATAAGATACTTAAAACAAGATTACGCATTGATTCGTTTTAAAATTTCACTAAATATATCGTTGGCTACTTCAGCTTTCGATTTTAACCCAAAAGCTAAGGTATTCATTTTTTTGTCAATAATTGTAACTTTATTTGTTGGTTTTCCGAATCCTGCACCTTTGTCATTTAATGAATTTAACACAATCATGTCTAAATTCTTTCGGGTAAGTTTTCCTTTTGCATTTTCGAGTTCATTGTTTGTTTCTAATGCAAAACCAACTAAAAACTGATCTTTTTTGATGTCTCCTAACGAAGCTAGAATGTCTTTTGTCTTGATCAATTCTATAGTTAACGATGAATCGTTCTTTTTTATTTTCTGAGTCGCAACATCTTTTGGTTTATAATCGGCTACTGCGGCAGATAATATAGCAATATCTGCTGATGGAAAATCATTGTGCGCCGCATTATACATGTCTTCCGCACTAATGACATTGACTACATTGACCAATGAATGTTGTATGTGTTGATTGTTTGGCCCAGCAATTAACGTAACCTCAGCACCTAATTTTGCGGCAGTTAGCGCCAATTCAAAGCCCATTTTTCCAGACGAATGATTCCCAATAAAACGCACAGGATCAATTGTTTCGTATGTTGGTCCTGCGGTAATTACCACTTTTTTTCCTTTCAGCGGAAGCTTTCCTAAGATATCATTTTCAATAAAGCTAATTATATCTTCAGGTTCTGCCATTCTTCCTTCTCCCATTAAACCACTGGCTAATTCTCCGCTTGTCGCAGGAATCATGATGTTTCCAAAACTGGTTAATTTTTCAAAGGAATTTTTCGTAGAATCGTGTTTGTACATATCTAAGTCCATTGCTGGCGCAAAATATACAGGACATTTTGCAGATAGATAGGTAGCCAATAGTAAGTTGTTACTATTTCCCGTAGCCATTTTGGACATTGTATTTGCTGTTGCTGGCGCAATCAACATAAAGTCTGCCCACAAACCAAGTTCTACATGATTTGTCCACATATCATTTTCATCGCTTTCATTCGTAAAAGTGGAATGAACAGGATTTTTTGAAAGTGTGGAGAGTGTTAACGGTGTAATGAAGTCTTTTGCAGCAGGCGTCATCACCACTTTGATGTCTGCGCCTGCTTTTATGAATAACCGTACAAGTGAAGCTGTTTTATAAGCGGCAATGCCAGCGGTTACGCCTAATAGTACTTTTTTGCCCCTTAATATTGACATCTATTATGCTTCTTCTTTAGTGTTACGGTAGTATATTTTTTCTTCCAACCATTCTTGTACCGCAATTGCATGTGGTTTTGGAAGTTTTTCATAGAATTTAGATACTTCTATTTGCTCTTTGTTTTCGAAAATTTCTTCTAAACTATCGTTGTGCGTAGCAAATTCTTCTAACTTCTCGATTAATTCTTTTTTAATTTCTGAATTGATCTGAATTGCTCTTTTGGCAACTACAGAAATCGCTTCATAAATATTGTCCGTTGGCGCATCAAATTGATTTCGTTCAACTGTTGTTGTGCTTATTGGAGCATCTAAGTTTTTAATATCCACCATAATTCAGGGTTATTTTGAAAGTTTTTCTAATTCTTGTGTTATCGAAGCCATCATTTGGTCGGCTTCTTCTCTGTATTTCGATTCAGGATAAAATTTTATCAGCGTTCGGTATGCAGACGCTGCGACATCAAAACGTTCTTTCATTAATGAAATGAAACTCTTTGAAGCCAATTTGTATGATGAATCTAATTTTAAAAACATTGCATCTTCTCTAAAAGTAGTTCCTGGATAGTCCGAAAGAAAATTCTCAGTAGCTTTGATAGATGCTTTGTAATCTGCAATTGTATTGTATTGCTTTGCTATTTCATATGCTTTTTTCTCAAGCTTCGTTGTCAACTCACTTACCATTTTATTAGCTTCTGGTAAATCTTCAGAATTAGCATATCCGTTGATAAAAGATTGCAATTTATTGATTGCTTTCTTTGTTTCAGTCTGATCTATACTGTAACGAGGCGATTCCATGTAATAGCTTTTCGCTTCAAAGAATAATGCTTTTTGCACGCTATCACTTTTTGGATATGATCTTGCAAAACGCTCAAATTGATAGGCTGAAATAAAGTATTGTTCTACTTCAAATAACGATCGTGCATACATGTATGTAACACGTTCTCCTTGAGGCTTTCCTCTGTATTTAGGAACTATTTGTTCAAATAGACGGCTTGACTTTTTGAATTTACCTTCTTTGTATAAGCGTTCCGCTAAGTCGTATTTTACCTTTGTGTCCTCAGACTTTAAAGCATTTTGGTACTCACCACACGAGATCAACGTGATCGCTACTAATAGTATGTAAAGAAACTTCTTCATATTTTTAAACATCTTGCAAAAGTATGTATTTATTATGTATTAAAAAAACATTTTTAAGCCGCTAAAATAATTTTAGATATTTGTTTTTAATAGTCTTTATCATAGTTTTAACTTTTTCCTGAACTATTAGCTGTACGTTGCTTTTCGGATTATTGAATATACTTCGCTATTTGTGTGTTGATTTGTTGATTTGTTGATTTGTTGATTTGTTGATTTGTTGATTTGTAAATGAAAAACAAAATAAACCAACAAACAATCAAATTGACAAAAAACTATAGTTTCTTCGTATTGCTCAATTTATGATGATCTAACACAGTGTATCCTTCTTCGTCAAAGTAGAAAGCTTTTTCAAACGCAACATCCATAGTAAGTTCTTCAAATGTGTAGGAATGTAATTTGTATACTTCTTCGTTGAATGCTTGATCATAATAGGTAATCATGATGAGAAATTCTCCATTGAGATTTTGGAGTTCTTCTTTGGAAAATTTTGCCAACGGAGAATCTTCGGTAATTTCATGAACTAAAGTCCAAGTGGTTGGCAAGTAGGTGATTTGATCTCTTTCCAATTCTAATTGATAGAAATTGCGGCGATATCCATATTTTGCATCTTCTTCAGTAATTGCGAGTGTAACTACAATTCGCGGATTGATCATTACATCCGTTTTACTATTGATCAACCGAAACATTAACGCTTTTCCTTCTTTGAAATCTCTGTAAATGATGTTATTACTGAATTCAATAGATGCTTTTGGTTTAGAGAAACGTCCATATAACAATCCTGTAACGAATGAAAAACTAAGCAATCCTGTTAATGCGTGAATGCTAGAAACAATTCCTGCCAATATTCCTTTTGGCGCCATTGCTCCATAACCCAAGGTTGTAACCGTTTGCGAAGAGAAGAAAAAAGCTTTGATGAAATCTTTTAAAAATGATACAGGAGTTACACCAATATATTCAACACCAATAGCTACATAAATGCTTGCAAAGAATACATTTAATACTGTATATGCTAAAAATACCAAACAAAAAAAGCGTGTCCAGCTGATGTCTACCAAATATGCGTATAACGCAGAAATTCCAGCTTTTCCATTCAGATGTTTTATGTTGAATGTACCATCTTTGTTTACAATGCGTTTTGCAGATGTAATGGTCGATTCGCCAAGTCCTGGATCTTTTACTTTATTTGTTGCCATTGAAACCTTATGAATTCAATTGATCTGTAAAGTTATTCAATTTTTCTTTGAGCGTCTGCGAAGCTTCCACCAAAGGCAAACGCACAGTTGCTGTTGCTATTCCTAGTTTTTCAAAAACCGCTTTGATTCCTGCTGGATTGCCTTCTTCAAAAATATAATCAATGGCTGGCATAATTTTATAATGTAGCTTGTTTGCTCCTGAGATATTTCCCGCAAAGGCATACCTAACCATTTCTGAGAATTGTTTTGGATATCCTTGCCCAATTACCGAAATTACTCCTGCTCCACCAGCATATACCATTGGCAACGTAATCATATCATCTCCAGAGATAACTAAGAAATCTTTCGGCGCAAGTTGAATTAAACGCATCGCTTGTACAATATCGCCAGCCGCTTCTTTTACAGCAATAATATTATCAAAATCATTTGCCAAACGAATTACGGTTTCTGGCAACATGTTACTTGCCGTACGTCCAGGCACATTGTATATGATAATTGGTTTTGGACTTGCTTCTGAAACTGCTTTAAAATGCTGGTAAATTCCTTCCTGCGTAGGTTTGTTGTAAAATGGAGATACGGATAAAATTGCATCTATAGCTTCCAAATTTGTTGTTTTTAGTTCGTTTACAACAGCTGCTGTATTATTTCCACCAATACCTAACACTATTGGCAAACGTTTGTTGTTGGCTTTTAGAATAGTATCTACAACTAATTGTTTCTCTTCAGGAGTCAGCACAGCATTTTCTGCCGTTGTTCCTAAAGCAACCAAGTATTCTATACCACCTTGTATTACATGTTCTACAATATGTGTAAGTGCTGTAACGTCTACCGAATGATCTGCATTAAAAGGGGTAACTAATGCAACGCCGGTTCCGATGAATTTCTTCATTTTGATAGTTTATTAAGTATCTGTAAATATTTGTGTAGTTCTGTTGTAAAAACTGCTACTTCTGTTTCTTTGGTTTGAATAATCATGTCGTGAATTTGCTGATCTGTTCCTGCAATACCAACTTTTAAGTTCGCCGTATGCAAGCCCGATACTAACTGCAATGGCAACGTATCTGAACTGTAATAACTGATTAGCAAATCTAACGGAGTGTTAAAAAACGCTTGCAAGGTTTCCGTTTTAGGTGTTCCTTTCCAACCAAAATCTTTTTCGTAAAATGTTGGATGCGTGATTGTCCGCGTTTTTTTAAAATCTTTATGGTAACATAATACATGAATTTTAGCATCAATTTCAATACTATTTGTGATTTCCGCTACATGCTGAATTTCGTCTGCATTGATAAGAATTCCAATCGTTTTAATTGGATGCTCAGTAACTTCTTTCGCAATCGTTTTCGACAATTGTTTCGTTAATGCTTTTTTAGAGGACTTGTATTGTAATGCTTTTAAAAACATGTATGCTATTTAATTCTCCACAAAAGTACATTTTTTCAACAAAAAAATGAGATGCATTCATAGTTGATACATCTCATCTGAAGTAACCTATATTTAACCTTTACCCTTTTAAACGTAAGTTATACTGCAAATTACGCGGAAGTTTTGAGCGCAAAAAAAATACTTTACAAACGTTGATTTTTAACAATGAACGTTGATTTTTGCCTTAGAATCACAAAAAAACTGTGTGTCTTGACATTTTTTTAGTGCAATTCGCGCCAATAGTATCTATGATTTTTCATAATTTGCCGCATATTTTATTTTTATGAAGAGATTTATTCCACTACTCGCTCTTTTTTTAGCCTTTTCCTGTGCTAAAGAGAAGCAAGATGTTTCCCGAATTGAAGGAAAACGTATCAATATTACTGATTCTATTGCTGCCAATGAAGAAATTGAAGCGTATATACAACCGTTTCGCGAGCGCATTCAGGAAGATATGCAAAAAGTACTGAGTTATGCACCAAAAGATATGCACAAACGCGATGGAGAGCTGGAAACTACGATTGGTAATTTAATGGCCGATTTTGTAAAGCTACAATCAGAACCTGTTTATAAGAAACGTACTGGAAAAAGTATTGATATATGTTTGCTAAATCATGGTGGAATTCGCGCTCCAATTGCAAAAGGTCCAATTACAACCCAAACTGCATTTAATGTAATGCCTTTTGAAAATTCTATTGTTGTTGCCGAATTGACTGCTGAGAATGTACACGCACTTGTAAACTATCTAGCGGAAGCAAAAAGAGCACATCCAATAGCTGGTTTGACAATTAAATTGAATAATGATTTTACCGTACATGAAGCCTTGGTGAATGGAAAACCAATTGAAGACGGCAAAACATATACGGTTGTAACGTCAGATTATTTACAACACGGTGGCGACCGCATGTATTTTCTTCAAGATCCTGTAACCTTAGAAGTGTTAGATTACAAGATTAGAAACGCAATGATTGATTATTTTAAAACTGTAGACACAATTCCTGCGAAACTTGACGGCAGATTTGTAAAATTATAAACCATACATGATGAAGAGAAGAGATTTTATACAACATTCGTTAGCAACAAGTGCTTTTGTAACTTTAGGAGGTTTGTCATTACAAAGTTTTACAGTAAGTTCGGCAAAGAAACATATTACCATTTTACATACCAACGACGTCCACAGTCATATTGATCCTTTTGGCGCCAATCATCCACGGAATCCAAACCAAGGTGGCGCAGCAAGAAGAGCCACGTTGGTTTCTAAAATTCGTAAGGAAAATCCAAATACGTTATTGTTAGATGCAGGCGATATTTTCCAAGGAACACCGTATTTTAACTATTATGGTGGCGAATTGGAGTTTAAGCTCATGAGTATGATGAAATACGATTTGGCAACGATTGGAAATCACGATTTTGACAACGGAATTGACGGATTGTACAAGCAATTACCAAATGCAAATTTTGAATTTGTTTCTGCAAATTATGATTTTAAGAATACGGTCATGGATACACATGTGAAACCGTATAAAATATTTGTGAAAGATGGTATCAAAATTGGAATCTTTGGACTTGGTGTCAAGTTAGAAGGTTTGGTTGATAAACGCATGTATAAAGAAACCGTATATCACGATCCTATTGAGTTTGCACAAGATATGAGTCGTGTGTTGAAAGAAGAAGAAAAGTGCGATTTGGTCATTTGTCTTTCACATATTGGGTACAATTATAAGAAAAATCCAGAGCGACCTTCTGATTTGATTCTCGCAAGAAAAACTAAGAATATCGATTTAATTATTGGCGGACATACACATACTTTTTTACCAAAACCCACAATTGAAAAAAATATAGACGGGGAATCTGTTTTAGTGAATCAAGTCGGTGCGTATGGTATTTATGTGGGAAGAATTGACTTCTATTTTGATGATGAAAAAAATGTGATTGCAAACGGAAAGTCAATTATAGTATAATTGCTTCTTTATCCTTGTTTTCTTTGGCATCTTTTAAAATAATATATTGCCACATTTTATAATGAGAATATATAAAAAATAAATTTGCCAAAACAGAATATATGGGCGCTCTTTCGACGAATAAGAATATTCCAAAAAGTGCTCCCATACAAGCGGTTGCGATTCCTGCAATGAGCAATTTTTGAGTCAGCCTGTTTCTTTTGCCAAAATAGGTCATGATTGACATAAACGAAAAGTAACCGATGGCAAAACTGTAAAAGATAACTTCGCCGAAAATTTCATCATTTATTTTTTCAACAAAGAATAAGAAAGGCAACATGTACAATGCTAAAAAAGGAATCGTACTAATAAGCAATTGTCGCGTAGAAATATAGTGTGATTGCTTCAAAACAATAATTCCGTATATGGATAAAGCTATAGCACTACTTGTAATTCCATAGATCAAACTTTTTTCTATAAAAAATAAGTAATCGGCAATGATAAATGCTACCAATGCTAGTAAATACAGGATATTTTTGGCTTCAGCATGCAAGAAATAGCAAAGCGTTATTACAGGAATCGTTAATACAATGGCGTATTTTCTATCTATAGAATCTGGGAAAAAGAACCAAAGTATATCTATAGAAAAAATAAGCGTTAAAAGAATTATAAGTAAAAGTGTAATCTTTTTCATTAGCACTACAAAAATAAATTATTTCTAGTCTGAATTCCTATGTTTTTTATTTTTTATTGTTTGCTAACATATTTATACATCGCAAAATGCATGATTAGAAATGTAATCACAACGCCTACTCGTATAGTAGTTACGTATTCGAAAAAAAGATTATATCCGTGAATAATTGTAGAAATTAAAAACAGAATTCCAGAACATAACAACCACAAATTTGTTTTGCTAGGTTTATTGATATACACTAAGGTGGAAATGAAGAAGAACAAGCCTACAAAAAACACGTAAAACATGATATAGTTAAATATCTCAGTTTGTACAGCATCAGAATAAAAAAATAACGGAACTAAATACACTATTAGAAATGGAATCGTAGCAATAACAATTGTTTTCACAGGAATAACTACTGCTTTTTTTAGGACGATAATTACATAAAAACACAAGCCAATTCCGTAGAAAACCAATGCCAGTTTGAAGTAAGATGGCATATTAAAAAATATAATAGCTATCATCGTAAAAATCAACGACGTCACATACAACCAATTCATTTTTTTTACCGTGTACACATACAATATTAATAAAAGTGGTATTGGCAGAAAAGTGGTATATTTTCTATCAATCCATTCTGGAAATACAACACCAATCGCGTCCAAAGCGAGAACAATAAAATAAAGAACTAAGAGGATTTTTTGTTTTGGCATTCTATAATAAATTAACTAACTATGTATTGTAAAAATATGTGTATCATTATATATAATTTGTGTAGCTTTGTAAGCTATGTTTTTTTTCGTCGACTACAGTCACAACTAAAACGCTAAAAACCAACTCTTATGAAAAAATACATTCCATTCATCATCCGACTTGCTATTGCTATCATTCTTATCCAAACTTTACGTTTTAAGCTTTCCGCGCATCCTGATAGTGTTTATATCTTTGAACAAGTTGGTTTAGAACCTTATGGACGTATCGGAATCGGAATTGCAGAACTAATTGCTGGAATTTTAATTGTAATTCCAAAAACCGCTTGGCTTGGTGCAACACTAACACTCGGAATAATTGGCGGAGCTATTATGATGCACTTAACGCAACTTGGTATTGAAGTTCCGTTTGAAGGCAAACCCGATGGTGGCACATTGTTTATTACTGCTGTAGTTGTGTTTCTATTAAGTGCTATTACACTTTGGCTACAACGTAAAAACATTCCAATCATTGGAAAAAAGTTCTAAGTTCTCATAACAGTATTATTTTTTAAATTAATATCCTATTCTAATAGTTGTGATACATTTTCTGTATTTTCTTCCAACATAAACTTATATGAGAAGAATAGCATAAAATGACTGCAAAGAATTGCAATTACTGTAAACATTCGTTCGTACATATATAGTTCATTAATGGTCACGATAATATTCATAATACCTAAATTTACAGCTGCAATGAGCATCCATAAATTAGATTGGTTTTTATTTCGTAAGTAATAATAAATTGCCGTCATGATGTAAATCAACATAAAAATTGCCATGACTGCAAAGTAGCTGAAACCATATTCCAATTCATTATATATCAAACAAATAACTCTGTCATATACATATAATACTGGAAGAAATATAAGCAACACTCGCAAGTAAATTTTGGGTGTTGTTTTCATTTTTATATTTTTCAAATACATCAATCGTAAGTAGATAATATAAAACAGCGAAACAAGCACAGAGACTTCTCGAACATATTGTCCAAATCCTTCAATAAGAAGAATTCCGCTAGCCATTCCTGATACTAATGCTATTGAAAACAAAACGCTAATTGCCCGTTTATTTTCTGACACATACATTAAAAAGATGGTAACAAACGTAAACGGATAAATAAATAATAAGATTCTTTTTTCAAAAATAAGCGCCACGAGCAATGATAGAAAAGCTGTAATGTAAAAGGCAATATGTGCTTGTTTTTTATATGCCATTTCATTAAAACATATTCAAGATATCATCGTCTTCATTTTTATCATACAACATAAATTTCAACACAAAATATTGAATACACAAACTACAGAATACCACAATTACTGTAAAAATGGTTTCATACATATACATCTCATTGAGTCCAATAATAATATTCATAAAGCCTAAATTCATGGCAGCAATCAACATCCAAAGGTTTGAAGGCGATTTATCTTTTATATAATAATACAATGCTGTAATGATATAACTCAGCATAAAAAACATTAAAAAGCTAAAATAAATGACTACTTCTGTGAGTTCGGACGAAATTATTTGAATAACGTTGTAATAAATATATAAGACTGGAATCGAAAATATAGCAACATACAAATATGTTTTCAGGCTTCCTTTATCGTGTAAATTCCGAACATACATCAACCGAAGATACAATACATAAAACAGCGAAAACAGTATGGAAACGGCTTTTAAATAGTGTCGCATGCCCAATATCAAAAGGATTCCGCCTACGAGTCCAATAATTTGTGCCAGAATGTATAATACACTTGTAGCGTCTTTTTTCTCTGTAAAATAAATAACAAGTATCGCTAACACCGTAAATGGCTGAAAATAAATTAAATAAAACTTCTCCATAAACATAGCTACAAGCATTGTAATTGCTGCAATAACTAAAAAGGCGATATGTGTCGGTTTTGCTAAATTCATCAATTCGTTAAATCATACTCAAAAACTCTTCTTCGGTTAAGATTGTAATGTTCAATTTTTCTGCTTTTTCACGTTTGCTCGGTCCCATTTTATCGCCTGCAACTACAAACGAAGTTTTAGATGAAATCGAAGAAGATACTTTTCCTCCATTATTTTCAATGAGTTTTTTAAGCTCGTTTCGAGATACTTTTTCAAAAACTCCAGAAACCACAAACGATTTTCCTAAAAGTGTTTCTGTAAGACCTTCCAACTGTTCGGCTGAAAACTCTAATTGTACACCAAATTCTTTTAAACGTTCAATTGTATGCAAATTAGCTTCTTCAGAAAAAAACTGTGCCACACTTTCGGCGATCTTCACGCCTATTTCGTCCACGCTAACTAAATCATTCGACGAAGCGTTCATGATAGCATCAATAGACTTGTAGTGCTTCGCCAATTTTTTTGCGACAGTTTCTCCTACATACCTAATTCCCAATGCGTATAACACACGTTCAAACGGAATTTGTTTTGACGCTTCAATACCATTGACCAAATTTTCAGCACTTTTTTCCGCCATTCGTTCTAGCGGAATCACTTGTTCCTTTGTCAACTCGTATAAATCTGCATAATTGTTAATCAATCCTTCTTGTACCAACAACGCCACCGTTTCGCCACCTAAGCCTTCAATATCCATGGCTTTTCGCGAAATATAATGTTGAATTCTCCCCACAATTTGTGGTCTACATCCCATATCATTTGGACAATAATGCTGTGCTTCTCCTTCTTTTCGTTGCAAAGGCGTATGGCATTCAGGACATTCGGTTGCGTACACTGTTTCGGTAGAATCTTCAGGACGCAAGTCAAAATTGACACCTACGATTTTTGGAATAATTTCGCCACCTTTTTCTACAAAAACGGTATCGCGTTCACGGATGTCTAACTTTGCTATTTGATCGGCATTGTGTAGCGAAGCACGTTTTACCGTTGTTCCCGCTAATAATACTGGTTGCAAATTGGCAACTGGTGTAATGGCGCCTGTACGTCCAACTTGATAGGTAATTTCGTTTAAAACCGTAGCCACTTGTTCCGCTTTAAACTTGTACGCCATTGCCCAACGTGGCGCTTTGGACGTGTAACCCAGTTCATCTTGATATTGCAAATTGTTCACTTTAATCACCACACCATCAATTTCGTATTTCAACTCATGACGATTGGCTTCCCAATAATTCACAAATGCTAAAATTTCGTCTACGTTTTTAGCAACTTTGGCAACGGTTGGCACTTTAAATCCCCATTGGCGTGCTTTTTCTAAACTTTCAAACTGAGTTGCAATGGGCAAACGTTCGCCTTTTAAACTATACAATAAGCATTCTAACGGACGTTTGGCAACTT
This sequence comes from Kordia jejudonensis, assembly GCF_001005315.1. Taxonomy (GTDB): domain Bacteria; phylum Bacteroidota; class Bacteroidia; order Flavobacteriales; family Flavobacteriaceae; genus Kordia; species Kordia jejudonensis. The sequence goes on along the minus strand of NZ_LBMG01000022.1, from coordinate 14,950 downwards.
CGCTACTGTCTTGTAATTTTAAACTTCCAGAAGCTGTATTTCGAGGATTCATATACGGTTCTTCACCATTGGCTACACGTTCTTCATTCATTTTTTTAAATCCGTCAAGCGGAAGAATGATCTCGCCACGAATGTCAAATTTCGGTGGATAATCGCCTTTCAATTGCAACGGAACCGTTTTTATCGTTTTGATATTATTGGTTACCTCATCTCCTTGAAAACCATCGCCTCGCGTGACTGCTTTGATGAGTTTTCCATCTTCATAGGTCAAATTCATAGAAGCGCCATCATACTTTAACTCGCAGGTAAATTCTATGTTTTCTACACCGAGAATCTTTTCGATGCGCTTTTCCCAATCGAGCAAGTCTTCTTTTGAATAGGAATTGTCTAAGGAATACATCCGATATTCGTGTGCAATGGTATTGAAATTCTTCGTGATTTGTCCGCCAACACGTAAACTAGGAGAATTTGGATCGTGATATTCGGGATGTTTCGCTTCCAATTCCTGTAATTCTTTGAGTTTCATGTCAAACTCATAATCAGAAATAGTCGCGTTATCCAACACGTAATAATTATAATTGTGTTCGCGTAATTCGCTACGTAATGCGTTCAGTTTTTCTTGAATCTTATTCATGTACTATACTAAAGTCTTTTGATTATTTATGTTTATGCTACTACTTTCTTTCTTTGTTTTACAAATCCGTAAATCATAATGTAGGTATAACAAGCAAATACTAAAAGTAATGCTGTTTTAAAGCCAATATTATCGGTCAACAGTCCGTACAATGGTGGAATGACTGCGCCACCAACAATCATGGTACACAAAATACCTGATGCTTGTGGTTTTAAATCGTCCAATCCGCCTAATGCTAAAGTAAAGATCGTCGGAAACATAATAGAATTAAATAATCCGACTGCTAATATACTCCACATTGAGATAAATCCTACACTATTAATAGAAATTATTATCATTATCAATGCACCAAGCGCAAAACCAATTAACACTTTTGCGGGATCAATGATTTTGGTTAAATACGCACCAATAAATCGTCCAATCATGGCGCCGAGCCAATAAAACGTTACAAATGCTCCTACAATGGCTTTCGGATCTAGTGTGGAAAGATCGGCACTTACAATCAATTCGGAAATCCTTTTCATCGTTGAATTGTTGACAATGGCTTCCGCTAGATTCATATCGATGAAGTAATTCGTTAAGTAACTTCCGATGGCAACTTCTGCTCCGACGTAAACGAAAATTCCAATAGCGCCCATGAGTAAGGAAGGCGAATTTAAAAGTGAAATATAGCCGCCTTTTGGTGCTTTTTGCAATATTTTGGGCAGTTTTACATACGCGAAAATTACGGCTAATAACAAGGTAAATAAAGCAATTGCCACGAATGGTATTTGCACATTTGATGCTTCTGCCGCATAGTAAATTTCTTTATCAGAAGTACTCAATGCGGTAATTTCGTCACTGGTTTTTATTTTATCGCTCAAGATAAACATGGCTCCAATTGCGGGTGCAATGGCAGTTCCTAGTGAATTGAACGCTTGTGCTAAATTTAATCGGCTACTAGCGCCTTCTTCAGAACCTAACGCGGCTACATACGGATTGGCAGCAACTTGCAAAATGGTCATGCCGCTTGCCAATATAAATACAGCTAATAAAAATACAATATAAATTCGGGAAGAAGCTGCTGGGTAAAATAGCAAACATCCAGAACCCATGATGATTAAACCGAGAATGATTCCTTTTTTGTAACCAATTTTAGACAATAGAAATCCTGCAGGAATCGACAGCGCTAAATACGCACCAAAAAACGCAAATTGGATCATTCCTGACTGAAAATAAGTGAGTTCAAAGACTTCTTTGAGTCGTGGAATTAACGGATCGACCAAAACGGTAATAAATCCCCACAGAAAAAATAAAGTGGTTACAAATATAAAAGCACTTTTGTACGAGTTTTTCGTAGTTGTTGACATATGGTTTTTGTTGTTGTTGTTGGTTGGTTGCTGGTTGATGGTTGATGGTTGATGGTTGATGGTTGATGGTTGATGGTTGATGGTTGATGGTTGATGGTTGATGGTTGATGGTTGATTGTAAAAAGTATTCTTTTCAATTCAAAATTCAACATGTAGCATTCAACATTTTAACTTCGTTATTCGTTATTCGTTATTCGTTATTCGTTATTAGTTGTTTGTTGTTTTGAATATAATTCTCACTACTCAATACTGACATCTCAATACTAGTTTCTTTTGGTCTTGGGTCTTGGGTCTTGGGTCTTAAAAAGTATCTTTCTTAATTTAATATTTTACATTTAGCATTCAACATTTATAATTTCCTTTTTGTTTAGTTGTTTAGTTGTTTAGTTGTTTAGTTGTTTAGTTGTTTAGTTGTTTAGTTGTTTAGTTGAAATTTACTTTTTTACATTTAAAATTTAGCATTTAACATTTATAATTTCAAAATTGTTTATTCGTTATTCGTTATTCGTTATTCATCAATTCGTCAATTCGAAAGTATATTTCAACATTCAAAATTTAGCATTTAGCATTTAAAATTTAAAACCCAAAACTACTTTTTCTTATCGTAATAATCCGCTTTGTGATTTTTGTTTTCATCATTTTGATACGTCGTATAATTAAACCATTCGTGAATACAATACGCGCCTGTTTCTCCTTGTTTGTTTACAGCAATGTATCCCACTTGAAAATCTTTGTAATTGGGACTTTTCTTTACAACGCGTTGTACCGCTTCTTCACAGGCTTCTTGTGGCGATTTCCCTTGTCGCATTAATTCTACAATGAGGAAACTTCCAACAGTTTTTAAGACTTCTTCGCCCATTCCTGTAGCCGTTGCACCGCCAATTTCATTGTCAATAAATAATCCTGAACCTATAATTGCCGAATCGCCCACGCGACCTTGCATTTTGTATGATAATCCGCTTGTGGTACATGCGCCCGAAATATCTCCGTTTTTATCAATGGCTAACATTCCTATCGTATCATGATTTTCCACATTGATCACAGGTTTGTATTCAGATTTTACTTTCCATTCTTCCCAAGCTTTCTTTGAAGCTTCCGTCAATAGATTTTCTGGTGTAAAACCACTTTCTATTGCAAATTGCTTCGCACCGTTTCCAGCTAATAGTACATGCGGTGTATCTTCCATTACTTTTCGGGCAACCGATATTGGATGTTTTATATTTTCGATACAAACGACTGCGCCATAATTACCTTCTTTGTTCATGATGCAAGCGTCTAAGGTTACATTTCCGTCTCTATCGGGCAATCCGCCTTTTCCAACCGACTGATTGTTTACGTCTGCCTCTTCCACCATGACACCTTGTTCTACAGCATCTAAAGCAGATTTTCCAGCTTGTAATACTTCCCAAGCTTTTTTAGTTGCGTTGGGTACATTCCACGTAGCAATTACCATTGGAATGACAGGTTTTCCTGTGGAAACCGCTTTAGTTTCATCAGTTATAGTAGTCATTTTAGTTTCGTCCGCACAAGCTGTTAATGCTGTTGCTACGGATAAACCTAAGCCAGACAAGATTGTATTTTGTATAAATTTTCTTCTTTTCAAATCAGTTGAATTTAAAAATTATCGTATTTCTATTTCATCTACAAACAACCATGAACGTCCGTCATGTTTGTATCCCAAATGCCATTCTGGTAATTTACCTAGTTTTTTTGCAACTATTTTTACGTAGCGTGCTTTCTTGGTCTTAAATGCTGTTCCTACTTTCTGAATACTTGGTTTTTCCTTAGGTCTTGGTTTTTCGTGTACTAACTTTTGCACACTTGTAAATTTCTTTCCATCGGTGGAAATAAATACTTCTACTTCTGTTGGTAAAAATATCCACGATTTTTGATCTTGTAAAAAGTTGGCGCTTATGGAATAAACATCTTTTATTTTTCCTAAATCTACAGTGGCAATCAAATCTTTATCAAAATAGCCTTGCCACGTTCCTGTGCGGAAATCTTCTGTACCGAAAATTCCATCAATCAGTGCGTTTTGTCCGCCAGCATTGTATTGGTTGGCATATTCCGTTTCTAGTTTAATTTTTAAGTTTGGATCAATTTTGAAAAAGGTCGTTTCGATTTCTGCACTTTTTTGATCTCCACGTTGAGCATACACCATTAGCGAACTTTTTTCTGCTATTTTAAATGGTGCTGTATATTCGATAAAAGATACTTTTTCAGCTTTGTTGTTATCGATCAATTTGTAAAAAATCGTAGCTTCTTTATCAACTGTTTGTAATGTTACTTCCGTTTCTCCCTTGAACGCAATATCGCCTTTCGCTATAAACGGCGGCGATACAATTGTATGTTCGGTAATTGTTGTAACAGGAATGTTTTCGTTTTGCGTTCCCCAATCTGTGGCAACGTTGGTCATTTCAAAAACTAAATTGCCACCATTCATAATATCTTCATGCTTGATGAATGATTTCGGATGATTTTTCCCGTTTAAACTTATGGATTTGATATATATATTATCTTTCGAGAGATGATTCGCGACAAGCGTAAACGTTTTTCCATTCTCTAGATTTATTGTTGCTTTATCGAATAATGGCGTTCCAATAATATATTCGTTCGTTCCTGGCGTTACCGAGTAAAATCCTAAACTGCTTAATACATACCAAGCACTCATTTGACCACAGTCTTCATTTCCTGAAACGCCATCTGGTTCGTTTTTGTATAACGTGGTTAAGATTTGATGCACATATTCCTGCGTTTTTGAAGGTTTATTGATGAAATTGTACAAATATGCCATGTGATGACTTGGCTCGTTTCCGTGCGCATATTGACCAATTAATCCTGTAATATCTGCCTGATTGCGTCCTGAAGTTTCTTGTTTTGCTGTGAAAAGCTTGTCCAATTGTGCTTCTAATTTGTCTTTTCCGCCTAACAATTCTATGAAACCTGAAATATCTTGCGGTACATAAAAACTGTATTGCCATGAGTTGGCTTCTGTGTAATTGAAATTCACTTCATACGGATCAAAAGGTGCAAACCACGTGTTTCTAAAACGTCCACGCATGAATTGTGTTTCTGGATCGAATACATTTTTGTAGAATTGCGCACGTTTGACAAAAGTTTCGTAATCGTCCGTTTTTCCCATTGCTTTTGCCATTTGTGCAATTGTCCAATCGTCATAAGCGTATTCTAAGGTTTTAGATACCGATTCTGATTCTTTTTCTACAGGAATGAATCCTAATTTTTTGTAATATTCTAAGCCTAATTTATCACGTGTGGCACTGTGTTTCATCGCTTCAAACGCTTTGTCCACGTCATAATCGCGAATGCCTTTTAGATACGCATCCGAAATTACAGGAACAGCATGATAACCAATCATACAACCTGTATAGTTGGCTGATAAATCCCAAATTGGCAGGATTCCGCCAGATTCATATTTCTTAATGAAGGTTTTAATAAAATCGTTTGTACGTTCTTGTTCAATAATCGTATACAACGGATGTGCTGCGCGATACGTATCCCACAAAGAAAAAACGGTGTAATGTGTATGTTCATTCGATTGATGAATTTCTAAATCCATATCACGATACCGTCCATCTACATCTTGATAGATATTTGGCGCTAGCATCGTATGATATAACGCTGTATAAAAATTTGTTTTATAGTCTAAGTCATCACTTTCAATCACAATTTTTTCCAATTGCCTTTCCCAAGTGTCTTGTGCTTGTTGTTTTATCGCATTAAAGGACTTCTCGCCTATTTCTTGTTCCAAGTTTTTTCGCGCCCCAGCGATATCAACTGCTGAGATACCAACTTTAATGATAACTGGTTCATTGTTTGGATTTTTAAATGTCAAAGCAGATCGTCGCGCGCCTGGCATTCCTTGTTTTGGTGGCGATTGTAAGATATCATCAAAAGGATGCGATGTTTGTATGACATAGAACAAACGTTGATCACTTGCCCATGCTTCCGAAAAACGATAGCCTACAATTTCAGTATTCGAAATTTTATCAATTTTGGCATCTAATACTTTATCACGATGCACTAAGTCTAACATCACTACTTGATTTTCCGCAGAAGGAAATGTGTATTTATGGATGCCACTTCGTTCAGAAACGGTCAATTCTACTGTAATATTTGTACTGTCTAGTTGTACTTTGTAATAACCAGCTTCCGCAATTTCATTGTCATGCGAAAAATGTGCGCGATAGCCTTTTTTTCCATCAGCGCCATTGTTGAAGTTTACTTCGTTGGTTGGCATGAGTAAAATATCGCCATAATCGGAAACGCCTGTTCCGCTTAAATGTGTATGCGAAAAACCATAGATATATTCATCTGAATAGTGATATCCTGAACAGCCATCCCAACCATCCAAACGCGTATCTGGACTTAGTTGCATCATTCCAAACGGCATGGTTGCTCCTGGATATGTATGTCCGTGTCCGCCTGTTCCAATAAATGGATTTACATATGTGATTAGTACGGTATTTTTTTGTACAATTTGTATTTTTTCGTCAGAATTACAGCTAAAAAAAAGCCATATGACAATAAAAAAGAAGCTGTATTGAAGTTTCATTAAATAGATTGCTAAATTTATGGCATCTAATATACTAAAATGAGAAGTACTATTTTTTTCAAATTCATAATTTTCCTCTGTTTCATTGGTTGTACAGAACCACAATTTCCCATTAGACCACATATTATACCTATACCCAATGAATTTACAATCCAAGAAGGTGTTTTTATTTTGGATAAAAATGTTTCTTTTCATTATGACAGCGAACTTCAAACTACTGCACATTTTTTTAATAAGTACGTAGAAGAAACATTGGGATTTCAATTGATAAAGCATAGTAAACCTGATAGAAATTCGATAACTTTTCAATACGATGAAACCATCGAAAATGAAGAAGGATATGAAATTTTGGTTGATACTTCTCAGATAATCATCAAAGCAAAAACTGAAAAAGGCGCTTTTTATGCGTTTCAAACCTTTCGACAATTGTTACCCGCTACTGTAGAAACTAATTCCGTTCATCTTAGAAATTTATATATAAAAGATGCGCCACGCTTTACGTACAGAGGAATGCACTTGGATGTATCACGCCATTTATTTTCGGTAGCATTTATCAAAAAATATATTGATCTCATGGCAATGTTAAAGATGAATACGTTTCATTGGCATTTGACGGACGATCAAGGTTGGCGAATTGAGATTAAAAAATATCCTGAATTGCAAAATATTGCTGCGTATCGTGATGAAACTTTGATCGGACATTACAATGATACACCACAACAATTTGATGGAAAAAAGTATGGTGGATTTTATACACAGGAAGAAATCAAAGAGATTGTACAGTATGCTTCTGAACGACATGTTACGGTAATTCCTGAAATAGAAATGCCTGGACATTCGCAAGCTGCCATTGCCGCGTATCCAAATTTGGGTTGTACAGGAACAACTGTAAAAGTAGCGACCAAATGGGGCGTTTTTGAAGATATTTATTGTCCAAAAGAGGAAACCTTTACATTTTTAGAAGATGTTTTAGATGAAGTCATGCCACTTTTTCCTGCCAAGTACATTCATATTGGTGGCGATGAAGCACCAAAAACGCGTTGGAAAGCTTGCGAACATTGTCAGGAACTCATCAAAAAAGAAGATTTGAAAGACGAACATGGTTTGCAGAGTTATTTTATTACACGTATGGAAAAATATATTAACAGCAAAGGTAAGCAAATTATTGGTTGGGATGAAATTTTGGAAGGCGGTTTGGCACCAAATGCAACTGTAATGTCTTGGCGTGGTACAAATGGCGCTGTTGAAGCTGCAAAAGCTGGACACAACGTGATTATGACTCCAACATCACATGCGTATTTTGATTATTATCAATCGGATAATGAAGATGAACCGTTGGCTATTGGTGGTTATTTGCCACTGGAAAAAGTATATTATTTTGATCCGATTCCCAAAGAACTTTCTACGGAAGAAGCAACACATGTTTTGGGTGCACAAGGAAATGTGTGGACGGAATACATTACAACGCCTGAGCAAGTTGAATATATGGCGTTTCCAAGAGCGATTGCGATGGCAGAAGTGAATTGGTCGAATCCACGACAACGCGATTATCAAGATTTTACGTATCGTTTGTCACATTTTCACAAACGATTGGATACTTTGAATGTCAACTATGCCAATCATTTGTATGAGATTGAAGGAAACGTTGTTACGCGGAATAATCAGTTAGTATTTGATTTACAAACCATTATTAGAGATAAAACCATTCGTTTCACTACTGACGGATCTTCTCCAAATTTACAATCCGAAAAATATACACCTTACTTACCTATTGAAGGTTCAACCGTGTTAAAAGCGGCGGTCTTTGATAATAAACAAAAACTCGGACGTGATTTTGAGCTTATTTTTAATAAACATGCTGCGGTTGGTGCAACTATTTCACTTGAACCCAAACCACATAAAGCCTATGCAGGAAGCGGTTCAAAAGGATTGGTTAACGGCGTTTCGGGAAGTAATACGCGTTTTGGCGACAAAGAATGGTTGGGTTTTTGGGGTAAAGATGTAACAATCACTATTGAATTTGATAAACCCACAAAAATCAGTTCTGTGTCTACACGATTTTACAATGCTAATGGACAATGGATTTATGCGCCAAAGGAAATTGGAATTAGTTATATAAACGAAGAAGATGGCAGAACGTTACATCAAGTAAATCAAGTCACAACTGCAGACACTACACTTGTTCCACACACGTTTCAAATTGAAGAAATCACAACCAAACATATCGAAATTTTTATTCCAAACTACGGCACCATTCAAGATGGTTTGCAAGGTGCGGGAAACAAAGCATGGACTTTTTTAGATGAAATTATAGTGAAGTAGGATTTTTGTTGTTGGGTATTAGATATTGAGTTGCTTTGCTTTTGGGTGTTGGGTTTCCTAGCAGTTTTATTGAATGATTATTTTATTTATGAGATTTTATAACTCAAAAAATATTAAACTTCACTGAAAATATCAAAAAAATAATCTTGTTCTAACAAATGATCTATTACAGAATTAATTGTATCTATTCTCAAATCTTCTATGAGTATCATATCCGAACTCCAAAAATATTTACCGTTTAATTCTTCACCTGTTTTTTGATTTTTCTTTCTTATATTTTCTACGTTTTTATAGGTAAAAAAAGTAGCTACATATTGTTTACCATTTTTAAGCGTAACAAAAATATCTTCATTTCCGTTAAAAATGTCCTCACTACAACTGTTTCTACTAATAGTATAATTATTTTTTTTATTAAAATCCATGTTGTTTAATTATTGCATTTACTGCTTCAGTTTGCCCTTTCTTGGTTGGATAATATAGTGTTTCTACATCTCCTTCTACGCCTTCTCTCCGATAAACTCTTCCGGTTTTTGATCTAAATTTATTAAATATAACTTTACCATCATTCTGAATTATCTTATTTCCAATTCCAGGATTCATATTACCATTTACTACTTGTTTAAGTAAGCGGTCGATTTCTGTTTGGGTTTTTGCATCAATTTTAGAAGCTATTTTTTTCAATTTATTAGAGAACATAACTGAGGGAATTTCTGTTCCTGCTGTTCCTCCAAATATAATGAATGCTTTTCCTTCATTAATATCATTGTAAATATCTTTTCTTGCATCTTGATTCTTCAAATATAAAAATTGCACGATACATTTATCGCAGATAGCATCAAACATCCACATTTAGTAATTGCAACATATTCTAAAGAAAAACTTACGGATATGATAGCGCTTTTGAACGAAAATACTATTGAATTTTGGCAAAACGACATTCCAAGTTATAACAGAATTGGAAATACAAGATATCGTCTTTTTGTTTTTAATAAGGATGTTATTGAGGTTCAAAAGTTAACAGGACTTCGTTTGTTTTAACTAAAATTACTTCGCTAAAAAAATACCCAAAGAAATTTTAATTTCATATTTTGCAGTTCCAATAACGCTAAGGAATAATAATGCTGTTGAGCATCTGAATACTAACTATGAAGAAAAAAATAATTCTTGTTTTAGGTCCTCTACTCTGTTTATTATTCTTTTTTGCGCCTTTTGAACTCATTAGTCCTGAAGCAGACAAAGTAATTGGAGTTGCATTGTGGATGATATTATGGTGGATTACCGAAACGGTTTCTATTTCTATCACTGCGCTAATTCCACTTACCTTTTACCCGCTATTGGGAATTATGCCGATCAAAGAAGTTGCCGTCAATTACGGTCATCCTATCATATTTTTATTTTTTGGCGGATTTGTCTTAGCACTCGCCTTAGAAAAAGTAAACTTACACAGACGTGTCGCTTTAGGAATCATAAAACTTACGGGCACAAGTCCAAACAAAATCATTTTAGGATTCATGCTGGCAACTGCTTTTTTAAGTATGTGGATTAGCAATACGGCAACAACGGTAGTGATGCTTCCTATTGCCTATTCCGTGATCGAATTATTGATTCACGATGAAGACGGTTTTACCAAAAAAGATAGAAATTTTGCACTAAGTATCATGTTAGGAATTGCCTACGCTGCCAATGTTGGTGGTATTGCAACCTTAATTGGCACACCGCCAAATATTGTACTAGCTGGTTTTATGGAAAGCGAATACGGTTATAGTATTTCCTTTGTAAAATGGATGATTGTAGGTGTTCCTTTTGCGATTATCATGCTGTTTTTTATCTACTACATTTTGACGAAAGTGATGTATCCAAATCATCTAGCTTCCTTTGAACAATCGAAAGAAATCATTGATCGTGAAATGGAAAAACTAGGAAAAATAAGCACCTCAGAAATCATTGTGATGGTTATTTTTATCGCAGCCATTTTAGCATGGATAGGAAAAAACTATCTAAACAGTCTATTTCCAAATCTAGCTCTATCAGACACAACGATTAGTCTTGTTGCGGCTTTTGCATGTTTTACGGCAACACACAAAAACACCAACATTTTAGCATGGGAAGATACCAAACGGTTGCCTTGGGGAATTCTACTCTTATTCGGTGGCGGATTGGCGCTTGCAAGCAGTCTTTCTAATGTCGGAATCATTGACCTCATCGGAACAACCGTCAGTGATAACACAACATTAAGCATACTTATAATTTGTAGCATTCTAATTGCAGTCATGTTATTTATGACAGAATTGATGAGCAATGTGGCGTTGATCGCTATTTTTGCTCCAATGGTTGCGGGCGTTGCTATCGGATTACAAATTGATCTTTTACACATTCTTATTCCAGTAACCATGGCTTCTAGTTGCGCATTTATGTTGCCCATGTCTACACCGCCAAATGCCATCGTATTTGCAAGCGGTCATGTAAAAGTTGCACAAATGGCACGCGCAGGATTTCTACTAAATATCATCTCAATTGTGCTCTTAGTATTATTTTTTCAGTTTATCATTCCGTTGGTTTTTAGTTTTTAATCATGTTTAAAATAACTTGATCAAACAACCTAATGCTTCATTTTCTATTGATAGTTTATATAAACTAATCAACATACCAACTAAAACACCTCAAATTTGTAAAAGGAATTGAAGAGCATCTCATTACAGAAAACGAGAATAAATCATATATTTGAGAACGAGAATGAAGTTGAAAACTCAACATACAAAAGCATTCATAATACATACCAAATAACCAAACAACGCATGCTACTAGAAATCTGTGCAAACTCTTATGAATCTGCTATCAACGCTCAAAAAGCAGGGGCACATCGTGTTGAATTGTGTTCCGAATTGGCCATTGGCGGCATTACACCTTCGTACGGATTGCTCAAAAAAGTTATGAATGATCTTGAAATTCCTGTACATGTATTAATTCGTCCGAGAAGTGGCGATTTTACTTATTCACGTGAAGAATTTGAAATCATGAAAGAGAATATACTTTTGTGTAAAGAATTAGGTTGCGCCGGTATTGTATCTGGTGTGTTGTTGCAAGATCAAACGATAGATCAAGAACGCACACAGGAATTAATTGAACTCGCAAAGCCACTATCATTTACCTTTCATCGTGGTTTCGATTGGACACCTGATCCGCAAGAAGCCATATTACAATTGGCAGTTTTAGGCGTAAATCGTGTATTGACATCTGGACAGGAAACAACTGCCGAAAAAGGAATTCTGTTACTACAAGAATTGCAAGAACTTGTTGAAAACGAATTAATCATCATGCCTGGTGGCGGAATCAACCCAAAAAATGCACTGTTGTTCAAAGAAAGTGGTTTTCAAGAAATACACTGTTCGGCGACGAATATTCATCAATCGATTAACATTCCAAAAATTAGCATGAACAGTACTTCCCTATTCAACGAAACGCGTATTGCCATTTCGAACAAAGAAAAAATAAGACAGATTTTAGAACGAATCCATACGAACCATGAATAAAATCTTAACACTTTTACTAGTATTTTTCTTGATAAGTTGTGCAAAAGATGACCGACCAAGCGTTTCCTACCTTCATCAAAACTGGGAATTTAAGCAAAAAGTAAGCGACACAACGTGGCTTGAAGCATCAGTCCCTGGAAATGTTTATGCAGATCTATTAATGCACAACAAAATTCAAGATCCTTTTTTGGGAACAAACGAGCTCAATGTACAATGGGTAACTACGAAGGATTGGGAATATCAGACAACATTCTCGCTTGACGAGGAAACTTTAGAAAAATCACATATAGAATTGACTTTTGAAGGTTTGGATACGTATGCAACTATTTATATAAATGATTCATTGTTAGGGAAAACGAACAATGCGTTTCGAACGTGGAAATTTGACATAAAAAAAGTAGCAAAAGCAACCAATGCGCTACGTATTGAGTTTGAAAGAACAAGCATTCATGAAGCAAAAGAAGCAGCAAAACTAGCGTATACATTGCCTGCTGGACCAAGAGTTTTTACCCGAAAAGCACAATTTCAGTACGGTTGGGATTGGGGACCGACACTAAACACATCAGGAATTTGGAAACCAATCAAAGTAACTTCTTGGAATACCATGAAGTTAGACAATGTATATTTTAAACAAGAAACCATAACAGATTCGTTGGCAGTATTTGAGGTTCAATATACCATTTCGTCGGATGAAGCTGTAGAAGAAGTCACGTTTGAAGTTAAATTTGATAATACAAAACATTCAATCACTAAGCCTGCCAAACAAGGAACGCATACGTATACAACGAAACTTAACATTACGAATCCGAAACGTTGGTGGACGCACAATTTGGGCGAACCGTATTTGTATGAGTTCAACATTAGTTTGCTGGAGGGAAAAGATTTAAAAGCACAGCAAAAAGTTAAAAAAGGACTGTGTACAATCAAGCTAATTACTAAAAAAGACGAAAAAGGAGAAACCTTCTACTTTGAACTCAACGGAATTCCTGTATTTATGAAAGGTGCCAATTACATTCCGCAACACAGCATGCAAAACAATGTGACGGATGCGCATTATGAAAAACTTCTGAATGCTGTTGTTGATGCCAATATGAACATGCTCCGTGTTTGGGGCGGCGGAATCTATGAAAATGATATTTTTTATGAATTGTGTGATGAAAAAGGAATTTTAATTTGGCAAGATTTTATGTTTGCTTGCGCGATGTATCCTGGAGATGAAACCTTTTTAGCAAACGTACAACAAGAAGCTATAGATCAAGTAACGCGCTTGCGAAATTACACATCTATTGCGCTTTGGTGTGGAAATAACGAAAATAGCGAAGGTTGGCACCGTTGGGGCTGGCAAGCCGATAAAACAGCAGCGCAAAAGAAAGAAATTTGGGAAAGTTATTTGGCAATTTTTGATAATATACTACCTGAAACTGTAGCAAAACTAAACCCTGAAATTGAGTATTGGGAAAGTTCACCAAGTTACGGACGTGGCAATCCGCAGTTTCAATTTGAAGGCGATGCGCACGATTGGGGCGTTTGGCATGATGCATTACCTTTTGAACGTTTTGAACAAAAAGTACCGCGTTTTATGAGCGAATTCGGGTTTCAATCGTTTCCTTCCTATGAAGCTATTCGCTATTTTACGGGAGAAGACAGCATCAGTATCAATCATGATAGTTACCTTACGCATCAAAAACATCCAAGAGGTTTTATGTTGATTCGTGAATATATGGAACGTGATTATCCTGTTCCAACTGCTGGCGATGATTATGTATATATGAGTCAATTAACACAAGCCAAAGGAATAACCATGGGAATGGAAGCACAACGTCGCGCCATGCCGTATTGTATGGGAAGCTTGTATTGGCAATTAAATGATTGTTGGCCAGTAGTTTCATGGTCAAGTATTGATTTTATGGGAAATTGGAAAGCATTGCATTACAAAGCTAAAAAGTCGTTTGAAAATGTATTGATTTCTTCGGTTGTGAAAGATGACATCATTAAAACCTACGTTGTTTCTGATAAATTAACGGCTTTGGAAGGCGAATTGAATCTTAGTTTTTTAGATTTTGAAGGGAACATGATAGAAAATATAATTCAAAATGTAAATATTCCAGCAAATGCAAGTACATTAATCGTAGAAACTCCTATCGCTACTCTCAAAGCGAATCCTGAAGATATTGTGATGAAAGCAACATTAACTTCAAATACGGCAAATGTTTCTTCTTTGTTTTATCTGGCTCGACCGAAAGATTTACAATTACCCGTACAAGACCTTTCTACGGAAGTGTTAAAAACCGAAGAAGGTTTTACAATTACAGTTTCAGCCAGCACTTTACAAAAAGATATATTTTTCCATACAAAAGCCAAAGGACATTTTTCAGACAATTTCTTTGATCTGTTGCCAAATGAAACGATTACAATTACATTTACAACCGAAGCTGAAAGCATTGATGACTTAGAGATAAAAACTTTGAATGGAATTAGATAAAAAATATGCGAACTTTTTCTTAGCTAAGAAAAAAAAGCGAACCGAAGTTCAGTCATGGTC
>NZ_LBMG01000217.1 GCF_001005315.1 Kordia jejudonensis | reverse complement strand
TATAGGCGTGTAATAATGGTCATTTACATCATTTTGATCAGAAGGATCTTGATAGGTTGCTGTGATATTTTTAATTCGTTCAGGCGTAACTTTAAAATAATCTTCATACTCAAAAGTTACTTCTCTATTGTGAACAGGATCTATAATTTTTGATAGATTCCAATTGGTAGAATTTAAACCTCTATTGAGTGAGTTTCTATACCCTCGATAGGTAGTTTCATTATAATCTTTGGTAT
>NZ_LBMG01000216.1 GCF_001005315.1 Kordia jejudonensis | reverse complement strand
TAAGGTTGAACACGTTACGGAAATCATGAAATGTCCAAGTAGGAAGTTTATCAATTGTAAAACCTTCGGAAAGTTTATCGTATTGTTTTTTATTTTGAAGTTCTTGCTTAAGCGAGGAGCAACCAGTTATTAAAAAGGTTACAAATAAAATGAGTAACTGTATTTTGCGCATGGTTTATGTAACAAAAATTATGAATGTTATTATTTAGTTTTAGTATGCTAGCTAATTTTATAGCTGTAAAGAATGAAGTAATTTATATTGTTTATACTACAACTGCTTGACTTTTTTTACTAATACCTTT
>NZ_LBMG01000215.1 GCF_001005315.1 Kordia jejudonensis | reverse complement strand
ATTTTTCTTTTACCGCTTTTCTCTAATCAACCATATAAAAAACTTCAAATAGATATTTTTGATTAAATTAGCTATCAATTTTAAAAAGACAAAGCGGCTATTTTCGATTCCCGAATTAAACTTTCGTTTAAAAATCAAAAACATCATGCATAGTGATTTGCCACTTTGTCAAACTTAATTAAAACAGTCAAATAAATCTGAGAGAAAAAAGCCAACTCAGTCTTTGACCAAAATAAAGTTTTAGTTCCCGTGAAGTATTCGATCAAACACGGGAATTATAAAACTTTAACCATAAATACTATTTTT
>NZ_LBMG01000214.1 GCF_001005315.1 Kordia jejudonensis | reverse complement strand
AATCTGAATACAAAAGTGATTACCACTGATTATTTAGACAATGGAATTTATAGCAGAACACAAGAAACTGTATTTGATACGAACTATCCTTTTGTAAAAGAACTAAAAAGTATCGTTGATCAGACCATTGAAAAATCAATATTTACGTATCCTTTTGAATCGGAAGTTTCAAACGAACCATTTGTAAATAGTTTAGTAACTCAAAATCGAATCGCTACGCCTGTTTCATATA
>NZ_LBMG01000213.1 GCF_001005315.1 Kordia jejudonensis | reverse complement strand
ATCACAATTTTGTCGCCTTCTTTGGAAACCATTGCCGTAGTTTGAACGTCTTTGGCTTTTCCTCTGACTGTGAGTGTTCCTGAAAGTTTGTATTCCTTCGCGGTACTTGACACATCTGACATATTGAAATCTTTTAGTTTTCCTTTGAAAGTTGCTTTCGGAAATTTATCAGAATCCATGTAGTTTTCATTGAAATGCTCTTCCATCAACGCCACTTTGAAGTGAAAGGATTTGATGAATAATAAAGCTGCTATTTCGCCTGAATTCGTGTTTAAGATAACCGTTGTACTGTTGCTTTTGGCTTCTACAGGTTCAAAAGCTTCTACCGATGCTTTAAAATCTGTTTCGCCTGTTTTTGT
>NZ_LBMG01000212.1 GCF_001005315.1 Kordia jejudonensis | reverse complement strand
TGTGACTTATCATCCAACAGCGGCAGATGCTTTGGCAGGAACGGCAGCACTTGTCAACGGTTTTGAAAACACAACAGATCCACAAACGGTGTTTATCCGTGTGGAGAATACTGCTACGGAGTGTATCAACAGCAATAACATAGCAAGTTTAGAACTCAGTGTAGAGCCAATTCCAACAGCAACAGCACCGATAACACCTTTTGAGGTGTGTGCGGAAGATGAGATGAATCAGGATGTAGGAATCTTTGATCTTACCTCATTAGACACAGGAATTATAGACGGACAAACAGATATGGAAGTTGTCTACTA
>NZ_LBMG01000211.1 GCF_001005315.1 Kordia jejudonensis | reverse complement strand
GCTTTTTGGTTGCTTTGCTTTTTGGTCGCTTTGCTTTTTGGTTCGCTTTTCTTTTTGGTCGCTTCGCTTTTGGGTTGCTTTGCTTTGGGTCGCTTTGCTTTTGGTTGCTTTGTTTTGGGTCGCTTCGCTTTTTGGTTGCTTCGCTTTTTGGTTGCTTTGCTTTGGGTTGCTTTGCTTTTTGGTCGCTTCGCCTTTGGTCGCTTTACTTTTTGGTTGCTTTGTTTTTTGGTTGCTTTGTTTTTTAGAATTTACGTATCGCTGTCGCTCATAGTATGTTGGTATTTTAGTTTGAATTTCCAGTTATTCTTAGAACTTGACCAATACCTAACACCCAAAAGCAAAGATTCTGTGTTAACAACCAAGA
>NZ_LBMG01000210.1 GCF_001005315.1 Kordia jejudonensis | reverse complement strand
TATGTAAAAAACGACGAATTTGTGCATGAGTAATTAATTTTAATCGCGTTTTCTGTTTGCTACGAATATAATTCTCATACCAAACTTTAGTTCCAGTAAAGCCATGCTTATTTTTTGGATCAAAATATCTATATGGTAATTGAACGAATCTATTTTTGGAATCTTTGGTAAGATACTTCTGGACTAATTCAATACGTTTTATGTAGACATTGTGAACTTTATCTAAATGTTGTTTTTTTACAGGCTGATACCACAAATACAATAACTCTTTGGTCTTTTTCTCCACATTTTCAGTTAAGTATATCTCTTTGTATAATTTATTTTTAGCGAGTTCCCATAAGGAATCCACATAAGAATTAAGAAAGGCACTCCCTGAA
>NZ_LBMG01000021.1 GCF_001005315.1 Kordia jejudonensis | reverse complement strand
AACGAACTTGATTGGAAGAAAATAAACAGTGCAAAATTAAATAAATTGACTGAATTAGTAAACGAAAAAAAAACACATCTAACTTCAAAGTACTTCTCGATACAAATTTATTTCACAAATCCACTCGAAGTGACGTTTGGGAATTTTAAATTATAAATGTTGAATGTTGAATGTTGAATGTTGAATGTTGAAATTTAAATAAAAAAGTTTTTTAAGAACTTAAGCGAAGCGACCCAAAAGCGAAGCGACCCAAAAGCGAAGCGACCAAAAAGCGAAGCGACCCAAAAGCGAAGCGACCCAAAAGATTCCCGCCTTCGCGAGAACAGGCCCAAAAGCAAAGCGACCAAAAATCACTCAAAATCCAATACACTCTCCGCATCAATTAAATATTTCAAAGCATCGATTTTTTTATACATCTTGTTAAAAAAGATACGTTGCTCTTTTTTTCCTGCGGTAGATAATAATTTTGAACTCTTCATTTGTCGCTGCAAATGCTGATCCACTTGCGTCAATGTGAGCGTGTCACTGGTTTTGTAATAGGAAAGAATCGTATACGGCACAAACAATGTTTTTATCATTGGCGTTTTGACTAAAACCGTATTATTCATCAATAAAAGTTCGTTGTAAAAGAGCTGATAATTTTCATCGCTTTCTACCTTTTCTTCAATCATTTCAACTAACTTTTTCAAATCGTCACAGAGTTTAATAGCAACATCATTTGTTAACAGTGTCGATTTATAGTAAAAATGAATTTGCTTCAACGTACTATTAATGGTGGTTACATCCCAAATTTCGGTCACTTTCAAGTTTGCGTACAATTCGCCCAAGCGAGAAGCCGAACCAACCAACGAAACAGAAGGCGCAAAGTTTTCAAACGCAATGACTTTATTTTCTTCACTTAATAATTGCAGCCAAACATACATTTTAAAACGTGATAGCAAATTATCAGAAGCCGTATAAAATATAGGCAAATCTTTAGCTGAGTAGATAATTTCTGAATCTTTCATCGCTAAAATTTGTTTTAAATTGTCATGAGATGCTTCAAAATAGGTTTCTAAATCGTCTTGCGAGGTAATAACTTGTGTTTTTTCTACAGCAACTACATTTTGCAAACCAATGGCGTACAATTGATCTATAGACATATTAAAATGACGCGATAATTTCACCGCTTCTTCTAACGACAGTTTGCTTTTTAAACTTGTACGTCTATGCGCTGCATCATAACTAATATCTAACACTTCAGCTACTGTGTCGATTAGCGAAACATCTTCAGGCACTATTGTTTTTAATGTAGAAAGAAAGAACTCTTGCATACTATTTGCGATTTTCACAAAAATAAACATTCTCAATTGCTATTCCTACAATTACACTTGTAATTATTACAATATTTTTGAGATAACACATTAAAACCAAGTTCGATATGAAAAAAATATTCATCCTTATGATGACAGCTGTTTGCTTTAGCAATTGTGCTTCATTTTCTACGAAGATTATTAAAAATAAAATCACAAAATTAGACCGAGAGAATATTCAAACTATTGAAGGACGCTATGAAATTTCCTGCTATAACGCTTATTATTTGAGCACGTATGGAAAGAGAGAGATTGTTCAATATGAAAATCCCGAAGATGCAACAACTGTCAATAGTTTTACAAACACAATCATCCCCAAAAGAGGCACAGATACAAACTATACGGTAGACATAAAACTACTGTCAGATACAGAAATTCAATTTACATATCGATCTAAAAACACTGTTGTAAGTCAAACTACAATGGAAATGAAACTTCGTAAAAACGGCATGATTCATCTTAAAAACAGAGAAACGAATATAAAAGGAGTTCCAATGATTTTTGGAAATATTACTGTAGAAAAGTCTAGAATTGGTGTTCAAAAAAATAATGATCTTATTATAACTAACGTAGATTTTATTGCGGGAGGATTTCTTATCTTGTTAGGAGATACACGTAGAACAAATACTAGTTTTTATTTTAAACGCGTACAAGCATCAACTTAAATTTACACACATGAAACATATAATCTATATTTTATTATTTGTAGTTTTTAGCGGATATAGCCAAAATGATGCGCTTTATGAACGATTGCAAGTACTTCAAAACAAAAGCACTACTTTTTACAATATTGATGGTTATACAATTACGAAAGAAGTGTACAATTATGAATTTTCAGAGAAAAATATTAAAAAAGTTACCCGAAAATATAAAATCAAACGGAACGACAAAAAGTCTTCTATGGATGAAATTGGACGTAAAAACATTTTTGTGCACAAACAAAAAGAAATTGCGCCAAATTTAATCAGACACGCTACTTATTATTTCATTGAAAACGATGACAAAACAATTACCGTCATTTGGTTTTCACAGATGAATATCAAAGATGTGGCATTTGAGAAAAAGATGATTGCTGTAATTCTTGCGGATGCAATTCCGAAAAAGTGTTATACCACAATGGAACCAGACTACATCAACTTTGCAGGTAGAAACATTCAACGTGATGAAAGTTGCTTTTGGACAAATTTGAACACCATACAATGTTCTTACAATGGCGAAATGAATTGGTCCGTACACAAAGATTTGAAAAGTGCACAAAATTCAATCAACGCGCAAAAAGGTGTGACACTAGCAAAAAAAGGCGTTCGCATTGCTTCAGAAGAAACGGTTCCGATCATTTTTGAAGGACAAGAAACCGAAGCGTTAAAGATTGTTTTTTCATTTAAAGGTGTAAAATCAATTTTAGCCGGATTAGCGCAAGGCGAAACTATTACAGCTTATTATGTTGCTACAAAAGTTAGAGGGAATTATGTCAGTTGCGTGTTGAGTCACTGGAATAATGATAACATTACAGAAGGTGGATTAACTGCCCTTTTGGAAGAAGTTATGCGATTGAAACCAGAGTAATTCGTTATTCTATTGCGAGCAAATAATCGTTTTCAAAACTGAAATAATAGATTTTATCATCTTGTTTGATATTGCAGTACAAACAATTTGAATTATGGATAAATTGATACGGTTTTTGAATATCAAAAGTAGGATCGTTTACTTTAAAAACACCATCGACATCTACATTTCCATACGGAGAAATACGACGAATTCTGTAACTAAATGATGTTGCAGGAAGCGGATGAAGCTCAAACCAAGTTCCGCAGGCAATTCCAGGTAACCATTGCGCATTGTCTGCAATTCCTTGTACATGTTTTGGCTCTAATGTTCCTACAAAATCAGGAACATATCCTTGCAAACGATCTAAAAAACAACGGATCGTTTCTTTTTGAGAAGTTGATGTAAATAGTGTTACTCCATTTTCCGTAACTTCATAAATAGCTGTTTGAGTATTTGCAAGCACTACGTTTCCAACAGTACTTGGCGTAAACCATGTAGATTTTTTCAATGCTTTTCTAACGCGATTATCTGTTAAGGAAGCAATTAGAGTTCCTGTAACGAATCTGGCACAATTGCATGAACCTTTTTTAAAAGCCGCGTAATATATAGAACCATACCGTTGCATTTCTGCAATATGCGCAGTCGCTTTTTCATAATTAACACGATCACAAATGGAAGCTAATAACTTTCCGTCTCCGTGTGTTAACTTTGGATTGGTTGCTAAAAAATGTAGAATTTCATCAAGATTGGTAATTTTTCCATCAATCAAATTTGCTTTCAAAGGAAAATCAAGTTCTCTGTCGCGTTGTTTGCCACGAACTCTTCCATGCGGTTCTCTGGTAATATATCGACCGAAATCATGGTAAGATAACGTTCCTGTTTTATGATCAATAAGTACCAATGCGGCATGACCTGCACGCACATATTTCTTTGTACCAATACCAATAAATCTCAAGTAAGGAGAATACCATTCTTCGGCAGTCATTACAATAGTATCAGGATACGCTAATGTTAATATTGTACCAGTATTACTCATTCACTACTACTAATGGATTTAGAGATATTTCACTACCTGAATCTGTATTAAAATCTTGATACTTCAACGTAACTGTAGTTTCACTTTTTTCAATTTGCGTAATACTAATCGTTTTTACAACACCTCTATCCATCATGGTATCTACATTAGCATCTCCAATTCCTGCATTGGTATGAAAATCCAAAGCTGATGTAGCATCAAGAATATGTTTTTGCTGAAAATCGGCAAACCAATCACGTCGCATTTGCTTCATTTCCTCCGTGTACAATGTAGAAGACGACCAAATATGTGGTGTTGTCAACGGAAGTTGTTGGAGGTGTTTCTGAGTTCCATCCCAAACCAATTCTACCAATTGAATACCATCATTCCAGTCTACAATAACAATTGTAAACGGCTCTATTGCATCCAAATTATATACTGCTACAGTTTCAAGAATGTTGTCAGATGCTAAAAAATCTTTCACTACAATTCCTCTACTATGACGATATTTCGGCAAACGTGTATGAATTTCAAAACCACCATTTAACAAGCAAACAACTCGGTTTTTTTCACTCATTCCAACCCAAGTTCCACCAGCAACTGTGTCTTTAGGATACATCATTTTTACACCAGAAACTTCATAAGCCGCAGGTAAATCGGTGGCACGCATTGGCGATTCATCACGATTTGAGGTTAATACAAACTCTTGATTTCCTTTATAAATAAAACTTACTGTACACATAGAACTCTTGGTCTAACTTTAAGTGGGCAACTTACAAAAATTTTCCGTAGTTATTGCCAAATTATGCAAATGTATGTTTTTTCATAAAAAGCGACCTATATAAGTGCGCAATACTCAAAAAGCAAACTGCCTTTTGCGGCACATTTTTTTGTATCTTTGCATCGCAAATTTTTAATCAATACACAATTAAATATATCACCTATGGGAAAAGGATTTTTTCAAGTTCCAACAGCTATCAATGAGCCAGTAAAATCATATGCTCCTGGAAGTCCAGAAAGAGCTGCTGTAACTGCACAATATGAAGCATATTTTAACGGAAACGTAGATGTGCCAATGTATATTGGTAGTGAAGAAGTGAAAACTGGGAACACCAATACAATGACACCTCCACATGATCACAAACATGTTGTAGGAACGTACCATTTAGCAGAAAAGAAGCATGTAACACAAGCCATTGAAACTGCTTTGGAAGCTAGAAAAAAATGGGCGCAATTAACTTGGGAACAACGTGCTGCTATTTTCTTAAAGGCTGCCGAATTAATCGCTGGACCATATAGAGCTAAGATCAACGCGGCAACTATGATTGCACAATCAAAAACTGTACACCAAGCAGAAATTGACGCCGCTTGTGAATTGATTGACTTTTTACGTTTTAACGTAGAATTTATGTCTCAAATTTATGAAGAGCAGCCAGATTCAGCCGAAGGTATTTGGAACCGTGTTGAATACAGACCATTAGAAGGATTTGTATACGCTATTACACCTTTTAACTTTACTGCCATTGCTGCCAACTTACCTGCAAGTGCAGCTATGATGGGAAATACGGTGGTTTGGAAACCAAGTGATAGTCAAATTTTCTCTGCAAAAGTAATTGTTGATATTTTCAAAGAAGCTGGTGTACCAGATGGTGTTATTAATGTTGTATATGGCGATCCAGTAATGATTACAGATACCGTTTTAGACAGTCCTGATTTTGCGGGAGTTCACTTTACAGGTTCAACCTATGTATTTAAAGAACTTTGGAAGAAGATCGGAAATAACATTCATACCTATAAAACATATCCAAAAATTGTGGGTGAAACTGGTGGAAAAGATTTCATCATTGCGCATCCAAGTGCAAATCCAAAGCAAGTTGCTACAGGAATTTCACGTGGTGCTTTTGAATTTCAAGGTCAAAAATGTAGTGCCGCTTCACGAGTGTACTTACCAAAATCAATGGCTGATGAAGTATTAAATTATGTAAAAGAAGATATTGCTTCTTTCAAAATGGGATCTCCTGCCGATTTAGGAAACTTTATCACTGCGGTAATTCATGAAGGCTCTTTTGACAAATTAGCAAAATATATAGACCAAGCTAAAGCTGACGCAGATGCAGAAGTATTTGCTGGTGGAAATTACGATAAATCAAAAGGATATTTCATTGAGCCAACAGTTATTGTTGCAAAAGATCCAAAATATACAACGATGGAAACTGAATTATTCGGACCTGTTGTTACGGTATATGTGTATGAAGATGCAGATTGGTCAGAAACATTGAAATTAGTTGATGAAACTTCTGAATATGCATTAACTGGAGCCGTTTTCTCTGGAGATCGTTATGCTATTGATGAAGCTACAAAAGCCTTAGAAAACTGTGCTGGAAACTTCTATGTAAACGACAAACCAACGGGAGCTGTTGTAGGTCAACAACCATTTGGTGGCGCTAGAGCTTCTGGAACTAATGATAAAGCTGGTTCTGCACAAAACTTATTACGCTGGGTTTCTCCACGATTAATTAAAGAAACTTTTGTAACTCCAACTGATTATAGATATCCTTTCTTAGGATAAATTAATATACATTTTACGAAAAGCCGAAGAGATTATCTTCGGTTTTTTTTGTATTTAAAAACATAGAATTTTAATGCTAAAATGCATGATACTATGTTGGACAGAAAAACTATAATTGAATAAATGTAAAAAGCCTGTATCTAAAAAATACTGGCTTTTCTATTCTTTATACCATTGTTATTGAATGGTTAAAATTTGTTTACGGATTTAACATGGTCCGAAAAAAGTACAACATACCCAGTATCCGCCTTCATCTTGATGCCATAAATCACTTAGCGCTCCACCTTTTAATTCATGCACTTTAAAAGTTGAAACTACTTTCTTGTTCAAGCTAATTTTTTTTAAATCTCTTTTTTTCATGATACTAAAGTTTTGATTAATAATCTAAAAATACGTACTCAGATTCACTTTTCAGTAGGGTTTTACCGTAAGAAATTAATTATCAGCCAAATAAAAAATTAAAAAAGCGACTCAAATGAGTCGCTTTTAGTATAAGAATTTAAGAGAATTCTAGCTAATTATAATTGTTTGTTTCTATTGGAAATCATGATCAGATCCAACTTTTTCTCCTGCAACGTTTATTACTTTATCATTTGAATCAACGATTAAAGCAACGATAGACATTTTTTCAGGATTGTTTACTGTAGTAGGAACAGCAATATTGAATACCTGACTCGTTTTAGAGTTTGCAGAAGTATCAGAAATAGCATCTCCAAAAACATTTGTGATAGAATGTCTTAATGTATGATTGTGCTCAAACTGGCTAATTGGATCAACTCCACCATAGTAGCTTGTATAGTTTGCTTGCGATGCAATAATACCATCTTCAAGAACCATAACTACTAATTTAGCACCTGTAGTACTTTGAGAAAAAGCAGTACTTACATATACTTCTAATTGATTTCCTTTTAATAATGAGTTTATAGATAAACCTGAAGTTGTAGTTCCACTAGCTAAGTTTGTAGCTTGCGCAACATTACTTGGCTCTGGATATGTCCACTCTTGATCTCTGTTAAGAACAGCCGTTGGATATCCTGAAGTTACATATACATTATCTAAAGCTAACGAATAGCTATTTTGCATTGGATCTCCACTGTGAGCAGCAACTGCATATACTTTATCAGATGCAGCTTCAACTAGCTCAATTGCGTAAGATACTCTAGGACACCATCCGCACCATGTACCTGTGAAATCTTCAATTAAAGCTTTCTTTGTAAATGATCCTGGCGCAGTTTCGTCTGTAACAGGAAGCATAAATGCGTCAGAAGTTACAGCATCTTTTGTTGCAACAGCAGTAATATCTCCTAATTGAGTTACCATAAATCTGTTTCCAGTAATAGCTGATCCATTTACAGAAATACTTGCGTCACCAGTAATTGTGTACTCGTTTCCTAAAGCATCTATTCCGATTACTGTAAAGTCTGCAGTATCTCCTACTTTTAAACTTGTAGCAGCACTTTCAACTCGTAAAGCGGTTATTGGTCCAGCAGTAACATCAACAAAAAGTTGTACACTTGTCAATTGCTCATATTCTGCTTTGATTGTGTATGTGCCTGGTGTATCAGCTGTAAAAGAACTTCCTGTAATCGCTGAATTGTTTACTAAAATTGTAGAATTAGACGTTACATCAGTTCCGTCATTTCCTTTAACTGTAAAGGTAATTGCATTTCCAACTTCTACAGAGTTGCTACTTGCTGTTACGGTAATAGAAGTAATCGCTGATCCTCCTCCTGGATTTGTTGGAGTTCCGCCGTCACCATCTGAATCGCTGCTACATGAGCAAACAAACAGAGCAAATACAGCAAATGCACTTTTTAAAATGTTTTTTGTTTTCATAAGACTTTTTTTGTTTGTAAAGTTTAGTTTTCGGTGTAATTGGGCACTAATTTATATTAAATTTTTGTTAAAAAAAAGAAAAATCTAATAAACAGTAAATCAAACAAATAACCTACCATTTATATAGACAATATGTAGAAAACCCTGAAAATGAATTATTTTATTTTTATTGCTTATTTAACGTAAGCTTTTATATATTTACAACCTTGTCACTATTTAAACTAAATATTATGAAGTCAATTATGAGTATCGTTGCAGTATTCCTATTCTGCACTATACAAGCAAATGCACAAAAAGAAATCCCTAATATTACTGTAAAAAAATTGAACGGAACTTCCGTTACTATGGATGAAATTACAAGCGAAAAAGGCGTGAAAATAATCAGCTTTTGGGCAACTTGGTGTGTACCATGCATTAATGAATTAGATGCAATTAATGAAGTATATGAAGATTGGATTGATGAAACAGATGTAGAACTTATTGCAATTGCTACAGATGATGCTAGAACTAAAAAAAGAATCAAACCACTAATTAACGGTAAAGGTTGGGAATACAAAATTCTTTTAGATGAAAATCAAGATTTACAACGTGCTTTAAACATTACCGTAATTCCACATGTAGTAGTTATTAAAGATGGAAAAATTGTTTGGCGTCATACAGGATATCAGCCCGGAGCTGAAAACCAATTGTATGATGTGGTAAAGAAAAATGCTAATTAAGCATACAACTTTACCAAAACAAAACTAGCTAACCAAAATTTAAAACTAACTCATCACATTACATGAAAAAATTACTATACCTTTCTTTTGCATTGGCTTTTTCTGTTGGAATCGCTCAAGAAGATGAAGAAAAAAAGAAAGATTGGGGAACAGTTACAGGTGGATTTGAATCAAATATACAATGGTATAATGATGATACATCTCTTGGTAAGTTTGCCGAAGACGAACACTTTAGATCTAACAATTATTTAAAATTAGATTATAACTACGGAAATTGGTTTGCAGGAATTCAAGTAGAATCGTATGCGCCAATGCCTTTATTGAATTATTCTCCCAAATTAGACGACACGGGCATTGCTACCTTTTATGCAATGTACAAAACTCGAAAAATAGAAGTTACCGCAGGTTACTTTTATGAGCAATTTGGTAGCGGCCTCATTTTAAGAGGTTGGGAAAATAGACCTTTAGGAATCAACAATTCATTTCGAGGAGCAAGAGTAAAATACCAACCATCAGACGCTATAGCTTTAACAGGAATGTACGCAAGACAACGTGATGGTTTTGAAGTTTCAGAAGGAGAGATTTTTGGGTTCAATTCTGAAATTGATCTTACAAATGCTTTAAATTTAGAAACATCATCACTTTCAGCAGGATTTAGCTATGTCGGACGTAAAGAAGATATTCCTGAACAATTTCAAAATACTGGTTTTGATGAACTAACAAATGCTTTTTCGGCACGATTAGATTATTCAGGAGAAACATTTTATTCTGGTATAGAATACATTACAAAAGGAAAAGACGCCATTGTAAATTCGCAAAGATTCATTGAAAACTTCGTAGAAAAAGGAAGCGCCTTATTAGTAAACTTCGGATATTCTCAAAAAGGTTTCGGAATTGATGCGACTGTAAGAAGACTAGAAAACATGAATTTCTTTTCTGAAAGAGAAGCCGCAGGAAATGTATTCAATGAAAATATTGTAAACTACTTACCTGGATTAACCAAACAGCACGATTATGCATTGACGAATATTTATGTATACCAAGCGCAAGCTGCCATTTCTGTACCAGATCCATCCTTATTTAAATTTGGAGAAATTGGAGGACAAATTGATATGTTCTATAATTTCAAAAAAGGAACTGCTTTGGGAGGAAAATACGGAACTAAAATTGCACTAAATGCTGCATATTGGGCAGGACTAAAAGGAGATTTTGACTTTACTGAAAGAGATTCTGAAATAGATTTCTTTGGTTTTGGAAGAAAATATTTTTCAGAATTTAGTATGGAAATCCGAAAAAAGTGGGATAAAAAATGGCAAAGTATTTTTTACTTCGTAAATCAATATTACAACCAACGTTTCATTAATGATGAACGTGGTGTCGTAAACTCAAATGTTGCAGTAGGAGAAGTTATTTACAAACTAAGCTCACGACAATCTGTTCGAATTGAATTGCAACATTTATGGACACCAGATGATGATAAAAACTGGGCTGGTGGAACTGTAGAATTTAATGTTACACCAAGACTTTCATTTTATATCACGGACATTTACAATTACGGAAATGATATTGAAGATGAACAAATTCACTATTACAATGTCGGCGGAAGTTTTGCCAGAGGCGCAACACGATTTGCACTCAACTATGGTAGACAACGTGGCGGACTTGTGTGCGTTGGAGGTGTTTGTCGATTTGTACCGCAAAGTACAGGTTTGACTGTAAATATTACAACAGCCTTTTAAAATATATAAAAACGATCACTAACCAAACCAACCAACTAAACACGAAAAATCCCTTGTAAATTTTACAAGGGATTTTTAATTTATGGTTTATATTTTAAAGGCAAGTACACCACTTTTTTCGTTTCAAAAAATGCTTCTTCAAAATAAGTTGGAATTGGATACAATTCAGCTTTGACGAAATCTTTCAATTCTTCTGTTAAATCGCCTCCTTTTAAATATAAAATTCCATTTTTCAAGGTATGTTTTTGCTTTTTAGCTACTTTCTTTCGAACCCATTTTACAAAATCGGGCATATTTGTCACGGCTCTACTGATGATAAAATCAAATTCTCCTTTCACTTTTTCAGCACGCATATGATGTGCGGAAACATTCGTTAGTCCAATACTTTCAGCAACAGCTTGCACTACTTTTATTTTTTTGCCTATAGCATCTACCAAAACAAATTGTACCTCTGGAAATAAAATTGCTAAAGGAATTCCTGGAAATCCACCACCTGTGCCCACATCTAAAATCCGTGAACCTGAGACAAATGGCTGTACTTTTGCAATTGCCAAACCGTGCAATACGTGCCGCAAATACAATTCATCAATATCTTTTCTTGAAATGACATTAATCTGTGCATTCCATTCCTTATATAAGGCTTCCAACTGTTCAAACTGTTCTATTTGAGTTGGCGTTAAATCTGTAAAATATTTGTGTATAATTTTCATATCTGCAACAAAACTAATCTTTATTTGTGATTCAATGAATTTATTATTTTCAAATTACGATATTTGCAATATATTGTAACAATTTTAGCTACATATTTAAGATTAAATAGTTCCCTTCATGACGAAACAAAACGTTGACCAAGAAATTAAAGACGCGCTAAGAAATTGGAAGTCTATCATTGCCAAATACAAAAAAAAGAGTACAAAAAAAGCTATCGGTCAAATAGCATCTTCATTTTTACCATTCATAGCCGTTTGGATTTTAATGTATTTTGCACTTGATTTTTCATTAATTCTAACCTTCCTTTTAGGAATCGTAAATGCATTCTTTTTAGTTCGAATTTTTATCATTCAACACGATTGTGGGCACAATTCGTTCATCAAATCAAAAAAAGCCAGCGATACTATTGGATACATTTGTAGTGTATTCAGTTTTTTACCATTTAAATATTGGGCAGAAACGCACACTTTCCATCACGGACATAATGGACAACTTGAAACGAGACAAATTGGCGACATGCCAACATTGACTGTAGAAGAGTTTCGTTCAAAAAACTGGTGGGGAAAATTTAAGTACAAAGTATTCAGAAGCCCAATTGTTATTTTTGTAATTGCGCCTGTTTATTACTTAATTATTACCACAAAATATCCGTTTTTGACATTTAACAACTGGAGAAAAACGACGTATTTACTATTAAAAGACAATCTTGTAATCATTGTTCCGTATTTAATTTTAGGATACTTAACAGGTTGGGCTAGCTTCTTTGCAGTTCAATTTATCATCTTATTCTTCTTTGGAATCATTGCTTTCTGGTTTTTCTACATTCAGCATCAACATGAGTTTTCATATAAAAAGTGGAAAAAAGATTGGGACTTTGTCCTTTCAGCGATCAAAGGAAGTACGTATTTAAAATTACCAAGAATCATGGAATGGTTTACAGGTCATATTGGAATTCATCATATTCATCATTTGAATAGTAGAATTCCTAATTACAACCTAAAAAAGTGTTTTACAGAAAATAAAGTTTTATCAAAATACGTAACAACGCTTTCCTTTAAAGATGGTGTAAAAATGATGTTCCACAAATTGTGGGATGAAGAACAACAACGCATGATTACATTTAGAGAATACTACAAACTAGAAAAAATGCGCTTTTCGAACTAAACTAAATAATATATAACATTAAAAAAAGTCTGCTTTTGTAGACTTTTTTTTTGGTTTAAATAAAATACAAAACCAACAACACAATACTAGTTGCAATACCTGAAACCAAACATAAAGTAAATCCTTTATCAGCAAGTTTCTCTCTGTATTTTCGTATGGAATTGATAAAACCAACATACAATACAAAATAAGCGATACCTAAAAAAGCTACTGCGCCAAATTTCCAATTTCCTTCACAAATACGTATTGCATGAATTATTGAAACCGCATGCGCAAACATAAAAATTGCTATTAACACCATAGCTGACTGAAAACGCAAATCTTTTTTTGCAATAAATAAGGCGTAGAAAAACTCATAAAACGAACTTGGAACAACAGTTCGTGAAATATAATGCAGCTTGTTCAATTCAATTTCATTTTCAGAAATCTCTTCAGGAAACGGAATAAAATTACGCTTGTAATTCTCCAACAAAAAATGATTCTGAAGTAAATAATCATCTATCTTTCTTCGCTTGATGATATAATCAATAAACTTTGATCCAATTAAAGCAAATACGCCCAACAAGCCAAAAACAATTCCTAAATGATAGCCTAAAGGTGTAATTTTAGAAACCAAAAAATTGAAACTTTCTGGCGGATTTTTATAGTAAATAGCTCCAATAGCACTTATCAAAATCAGTAAAAACACCAAACGATCTAGGCGTTTTTTGGTTTCTACTATTCGAGTTGTTACAGTTTGCACAAAATACTCCTCTGAATTCAACTTTTCTTCGTTTGTCATTTCTTATTGTTATTATTGCTAACTATTTTATTATCCTAAACCAAAAATAACTAATTTCGCACAATTGAGTTATTATATATAGATTAAACACAACATAACAATGGCACTATTATCTGAGCGCGTATTAAACATGTCAACTTCGGCTACGTTAGCAATGGCAGCGAAAGCTAGAGAGTTACGAAACGAAGGGAAAAATATTATTGGTTTAAGTTTGGGAGAACCTGACTTTAATACTCCCGATTTTATTAAAGATGCTGCAATTCAAGCAATTAATGATAATTACAACAGCTATACGCCAGTAGACGGATATGCAGATTTAAAAACTGCCATTATCAACAAATTTGAACTTGATAATAAACTTACGTATGATGCTTCTCAGATTGTCGTTTCTACGGGAGCAAAACAATCGTTAGCAAATGTAGCTTTAGTGTTATTAAATGACGGCGACGAAGTAATTCTTCCAGCTCCGTTTTGGGTAAGTTACAGCGACATTGTAAAGTTGGCAGAAGGCGTTCCTGTACAAGTAGAAACTTCTATTGACACAGATTTCAAAATGACTCCTGAACAATTAGAAGCGGCTATTACACCAAAAACAAAAATGATTTGGTTTAGTTCGCCATGCAATCCTAGTGGATCTGTATACAGCGAAGCAGAATTACGGGCTTTGGCAACAGTTTTAGAAAAACATCCGAATATTTATGTCGTTTCTGACGAAATTTACGAACATATCAATTTTACAGAAGAGCATTTTAGTATTGCAAGAATTCCATCGCTCTACGATAGAACTATCACAGTAAATGGTGTTTCAAAAGCATTTGCAATGACTGGATGGCGTATTGGATACATTGGCGCTCCAACAGCAATTGCAAGAGCGTGTAATAAAATTCAAGGACAAGTTACAAGTGGTGCCAACTGTATTGCGCAACGTGCTACAATAGCTGCTTTGGAAGCTTCTAAAGATAAAATTCAGTACATGATAGATGAGTTTCTAAGCCGCAGAAATATTGTTTTAGAACTCTTAAGAGAAATTGAAGGATTTAATGTTAACACGCCTGAAGGTGCTTTTTATGTATTTCCTGATATATCATCATTTTTTGGAAAAACATTACACGGAACAACGATTAACAATGCAACGGATTTTTCAATGTATTTGTTAGAAAAAGCCAATGTAGCAACGGTAACAGGAGATGCCTTTGGAAATCCAAACTGTATTCGTATTTCGTATGCTGCTTCGGAAGAACAATTAAGAGCTGCAATTCAGCAAATCAAAGATGTACTTTAAAAAAAATATACACAAACGCAAAAAGCTGCTTTTCTAGAAAAGCAGCTTTTTTTTAGCTCGTTAAACTAAAAAGGATTTTTCACTTTGTTTTCATACACCTTTACGCAATATGAAAATTTGTGTAAGACAAAAAGCGTTTGATAAGGACGCTCTTTTTTTGTCTTGATTGAGACTAACTATATAATATTAAGTATTAAAAGTGAAATCGTCAATATAATACCACTAGATAAAATAATGGTATTTGGGAACTTGCGTTCGTATCGCCAAAAAAATTCTTTAATTCCGAAGAATAAAAATAAATTGAAGGCGTAAAAGATAACAATGCAATAATTTAAATCGATACCGAACAATGTTTTTGCTATTTGTGTTTCAGCAGAAACGTCCATGTTTGTAAAAATCATAACTACTGTGCTTGTTAGCAATAATATAGTTGCTAATAAACAAAATTCCAGAAAGTTAACTGTTTTTCGCATTGTGTTTTAAATCTCTTTTTTTTACTGATGTAAAGATGATCAAAACATTTGAAGTTAAAAAACCCTTTTATAGGGGATTTTTCCCCTTTTTTTCAATATTTCTATATAAAAGCGATAATATACGCGATTACAAATACTGAAATTTTAAGAATTGTTCCAGTTACAGAAGTTAATTGATATTGACTTTTCTTAATACGTTGCTTCAAACTAGAACGATTTGATCGAATTTGTTGCTTGTACGTTGACGTTAATAAACCTCTTTGTGAATCGTTTGTATCTTCTTGATACATTTCGATGGGAACTGAATTTACGTGTAATTGATGTGTTGATGTCATGATGATTGTTTTTTGATTGATATATAAGTATGACGTATCAACAAATAATTTGTTACACATTTTTTAAAAAAAATATAAAATTACAATTTTTAAACCATTGAAAACTAACGGTTTCTCCAGAAGAATGGCGTCAAAAGAATTAAAACGGTAAATAATTCCAAACGTCCTAGAAGCATCAAAAATGCACACCACCATTTCCCAAATGGAGGAATTGAGTTGTAATTTTTAAGCGGATTCA
This sequence comes from Kordia jejudonensis, assembly GCF_001005315.1. Classification (GTDB taxonomy): domain Bacteria; phylum Bacteroidota; class Bacteroidia; order Flavobacteriales; family Flavobacteriaceae; genus Kordia; species Kordia jejudonensis. The sequence continues at coordinate 97,989 of NZ_LBMG01000021.1, read as the reverse complement.
AGTCGCCCAAAGCAGGTCCTACATTCCCTAAAGAAGAAGCAGCTCCACCGACAGCCGATTCAAAATTCAATCCTACAAAACCTAAGACCAATGCACCAATAATGAAGAGTAACATATATAGAATAAAGAATCCTAAGATGTTGTAAACAATATGTTCCGAAACAGATTTATTGTTATATCGCACCGGAATAATTGCTCTTGGATGCAATGTTCGTTTGAATTCTAACAAACCATTTTTAATCATTAATAAATGTCGTACCACTTTTACACCTCCAGATGTTGAACCTGCAGAACCTCCGAGAAACATTAAACCAAAAAAGAAAATCGTTAAAAATGTCGTCCACGAAGTAAAATCTGCCGTTACAAAACCAGTCGTGGTAATGACCGCAATGACTGAAAATAACGAATGTCGAAAGTCGCTTTCTAGCTCGCCCCAAACCATCGGATGATAGTCAGAAGGCTGTACATCTGTTTGTGTATAAATAATTGTTGTTGCAATAACCGTAAATATTAAGGTAAGAATTGCATATACTTTAAACTCTTCATCTTTTATAATTTTTTGAATTTTCCCCTTGAAGGCGAAATAACTCAAGATAAAGTTTGTTCCTGCTAAGAACATAAATAAAATGATGATGTATTGTATAATTGGCTGTCCGTTCCAATATGCTATGCTGGCATCTTTTGTAGAAAATCCTCCCGTAGACAAGGTACACAACGAGTGATTGATAGCATCAAAAAAGGACATTCCTGCTAAATTGAGTAAAATGGTTTCCGCAACTGTATATCCAACATAAATTAGCCATAAACGCTTTGCAGTATCCGTAATTCTTGGATGCAATTTGTCGGCGCTCGGACCTGGTGCTTCTGCTGCAAATAACTGCATGCCTCCTATGCCTAGCAATGGTAAAATAGCAATGGCTAAGACGATAATTCCCATTCCGCCGATCCAATGTGTTAAGCTTCGCCAGAATAATATACCTTCGGGCAATCCTTCAATTTTTTCTAAAATTGTGGCGCCAGTGGTTGTATAACCTGACATGGTTTCAAAAAATGCATTGGTAAAATTTGGAATTACATCTGTAAAGATATATGGAAATGTTCCTGATAGCGACATGAAAATCCAGCCGAAAGTTACCACAATATAACCTTCTCGCTTTTTAATTTCCTTCTTATGATCGCGTGTTGTTAACATAAAAAGTAACCCTGCAATAATAGTTACCAATCCTGCTAAAAACATTTCTAGCGTAACGCCGTCTTTATACAGAAAACTAACCAATGTTGCTAAAAACATAAAACCACCATTACAAAGTAATAGTAGTCCCATCAAATGAAAAATGATTTTATAATTAACTCTCATCAGTGCTCGTTATAGAAACATGCGTTCTACTTTATTTATAGATCTTGGAAGACTACATACGACAACTCTATCTTTTTCTTGAATCCTAAAATCGCCCAAAGCAATCAATCCTTCGCCTTCACGAATAACGCCGCCAATAATAGCCGATCGTGGAAAATCTAAGTCTTTTACTTTTTTTCCGCATACGCGAGATGTCGGCTTTACAATAAATTCGAGCAATTCTGCATTCATATTGTTCAGTCGCGTCATATCGACCACATCTCCTTTTCGGATGTGTCTAAATATATTGTTTGCCGCAAGTAGTTTTTTATTGATGAGTGTATCAATTCCGATAGATTGTGACAATTGGAAATAATCCATGTTTTCAACAAGCGCGATGGTTTTTCGAATATTTTTCGATTTCGCCACCAAGCAAGACATAATATTGGTTTCCGAATTTCCAGTCACAGCAATAAAAGCATCCATATCATAAATACTTTCTTCTTCAAGTAGTTCTACATTTCGTCCGTCACCATGAATAATTAATGCATTCGGAAGATCATCTGCCAGTTCAAATGCTTTGGTTTTATCTTTTTCAATCAACTTTACATTGAATCTATTATCGCACAAATCGTTAGACGTTTTGATTCCGATATTACTTCCACCAAGAATCATTACATTTTTGATTTCCTCTTTGATCTTTCCAATCAATTTATACAACTCTTCCACTCCACCTTTTGATGTAATAAAGTATACTTGATCGCCTTCTTTAAACAAAGTATCGCCACGTGGAATTAATGTATATTGTGTTCCAAATCGTTGAATAGCAATAGGAACAAAATGCAATTCTGGAAAAATATTTGCAGCTTCTTTCACACTTTTCCCAACAAACGGCGCGGTACGTTGTAGCGTAGTACCAACCATCGTTAAGGCGCCATCTTCAAACTCGTAACTATCATTAAATGCTGATTGATCTAATAATAATTTTATTTCGGCAGCAGCTAACTTTTCAGGAGAAATCAACTCATCGATTCCTAAATCTTTGAAACGCAATTCTTCCTGATTATCAATAAATTCAGTGTTTGATATACGTGCAATTGTTCGTTTGCAACCCAATTGTTTCGCCAATACGCAAATGGTAATATTTGTAGTTTCCGAAGAAGTTACGGTAATTACCAAATCGGCGGTAGCAACTCTAGCGTCTCGTAAAACGTTGATAGAAGTTGCATCACCTTTAATGATACGAATATCTAAATGTGTATCTGCGTACGTAAGATTGTCTTTGTCGCAGTCTATCAGGGTAATATCTTGAGATTCGTAAGAAAGGAGTTTTGCTAAATGATATCCAACCTCACCAGCTCCTGCAATTATAATTTTCATCGAGTTTTCTTATTGAAAAAGCGTACAAATATACGACAAAAAAGCCAGTATTGAGGTATAGTTTTTATATTGAAGATCAGATTTGTACAACTATTACAAAATATAGGACGAAGCTACCAACTATCATCCTAGGAATGTCTATATTTGCAAAAATTTTCTATATGTCGAAGAATGTAACACCATATAAAGAGTCAAATCTGGGTAAAAAAGAACAAGTTACTGAGATGTTTGATACGATTTCAAAGAACTATGATGGACTGAATCGTGTAATTTCTTTTGGTATTGATATTAAATGGCGAAAAAAAGTAGTGAAATTAGTTGGACAACAACAGCCAAAAACCATTTTGGACATTGCTACAGGAACAGCCGATTTGGCAATCAACTTAGCAGAAACAAATGCAGAACGCATTGTTGGATTGGATATTTCGCCAGGAATGTTAGAAGTTGGAAAAGAGAAAATTAAAAAGAAAGCACTGAATGATAAAATTGAAATGGTGTTGGGCGATGGCGAAAAACTTCCGTTTGAAGACAATTCATTTGATGCAATTACAGTTGCGTTTGGCGTTCGAAATTTTGAAAATTTAGAACAAGGTTTGACAGAAATTCTACGCGTATTAAAACCAACGGGGATTTTTGTCGTATTGGAAACTTCTGTTCCCACAAAAACGCCTTTCAAACAATTCTATAATTTTTACACAAGAAATATTTTACCCTTAATTGGAAAACTGTTTTCTAAAGACAATTCTGCATACGGATATTTGTCAGAATCAGCAGCTGCTTTTCCATATGGAGAGAACTTCAACAATATTTTACGAAAAATTGGGTTTATAGATGTGAAAGATAAACCACAAACGTTTGGTGTAGCGACTATTTACACCGCAACAAAATAGATTTTATGAAGAAAGTTTTAGTAATCATATGTTGTGTTTTTGCACTGCAATCTGTTTCTGCTCAATTATTTAGCAAGAAAAAAGTCCGTAATGACGCAAGTGGTGGAAAAGGACAAATTGACAATAATTTGCTGACTTGGGGTTATTTTTTAGGATTTAACAGTTACGACTTTAAATTTACCTACAATACAAACGCAGATGCGGTTGCACTAAAACCGTCAACAGGTTTTAATGTTGGTTTGGTTGGTGATGTAAAGTTGAATAACTACATGAATCTACGTCTGGAACCAGGAATTTTCTTTACCACACGTAACCTAGTGTACCCTGAAAGTTATGGATTAACGTCTATAAGTGATCGTGAACGGGAAGTAAAATCGAGTTACGTACACATTCCATTGTTGTTAAAAATTGGAACCAAACGTATCAACAATATCAAGCCATTTATTGTGGGAGGATTTTCGACTTCGTTGAATTTATCTAGCAATGAAAATAATCCTGATGACAATAGTAATAATCAGTTTCGAATGAAACGTACAACCTATTACTATGAATTAGGTTTTGGAGTTGATTTCTATTTGTATTACTTCAAATTTACACCTTCTATTCGTGGTGTTTTTGCATTGAATGACGAATTGGTACGTGATGATGACCCAAACAGTCCGTGGACAAGTAACATTCAGAAAATGCAATCGCGCGGAATATTTATCAACTTTACGTTTCAGTAGTAGTTGCACATAGATTCCGCAACACGTGCGGAATGACATTCCGAAAATTTTGCTTCTTAGACATTATCTAATGAACATATTTTCAAATTAAATAGATGTTCGCTTACACAAATCCCATGCAATACACTAATGAGAAAATAATAGCGCAATTAGCAACAGGTGAAAACTTAAAGTTTTTATTCTTTTGGGGACACAAAAAATCTAATATCATTACCAAATCGTGCTTTAGTCAATGGTATGAATCTTCATTTGAAGTAGATGGAATAACTTTCAAAACTACTGAACATTACATGATGGCTGAAAAGGCTTTATTATTTAATGATCAAGAAATCTATCAAAAAATAGTAATGTGTAATAAACCAGGAGAGGCAAAAGATCTTGGTAGAAAGGTTCGTAATTTCAATCAAGAGATCTGGGAAAAACACAGATTTGATATTGTAGTAAAAGGAAATCTAAATAAATTTAGTCAAAATCCTGCTTTATCTGAATTCTTAATAAATACAAACAATCGAATATTAGTTGAAGCCAGTCCCGTTGATCGTATTTGGGGAATCGGATTGGATCAGCATGATGAAAATGCTAAAAATCCACAGCATTGGAATGGTCTTAATTTACTTGGCTATGCACTTATGGAAGTTAGAGATTTACTAACAAAACATAATTAACGTAAGTTCAATATAAAAAGTCATGAATATAACACATAAAATTCTGAATACTTAAATCTTACCAGTTCGATCGCAATCGAGAACACTTGAAAACTATTTGTATCATAGGAATCTCGATGACTCCATAAGGTATTTTCTATCAAAATATATTTTAATTACAAGGAAATTTTATGTGCTATATTTTGAAGAATCTCAAAAGTATCTGAATTTTCAAATTAATTTGAACGCTTAAACTCATTCAACAAAATTCCCGTTGCCATCGCGACATTTAAACTTTCCGTTTGTTGCATGTCTCCAAAACGTGGAATGGCAATTTTTTCTGTAATCAAGTTTGAAATTTCTTCGGAAACACCATTGGCTTCATTTCCCATAACCAAAATTCCATCTTTAGGTAAGTTTGCTTTATAGACATTATTTCCGTCCATAAACGCTCCAAAAATTGGCAAATTGGTTTCAGCTAGATAATTTTTCAAATCTGTGTACACAATATTCACACGTGTCAATGAACCCATTGTTGCTTGAATTACTTTCGGATTGTAACAATCAACCGTTTCAAGCGAGCAGATAAGTTGTTGTACACCAAACCAATCACACAAACGAATAATAGTGCCTAAATTTCCTGGATCGCGTACATCATCAAGTGCTAAAATTAACCCTTTTGGATCAACTTTTGCAGCATCAGAAATCTTAAAAAGTGCCAGCGCTTTATTCGGTGTTTTTAAGAAACTTATTTTTTTAAGTTCAACTTCAGAAATAACAGTTACTTTTGAGTCTAGAGCAAACAAATGTTCGTCGGTTGTAAATAGCGAATCCAGTTCAAAATTGGAATTTAAAAACTCTTGAATGACCTTTTTACCTTCCGCAACAAACAGTCCTGTAGATTTTCGGTACTTTTTTTGCTGTAAGCTGTTTATTATTTTTATTTGTCTTTTGCTAATCATGCAAATAGTTTAATTTTGAATTCGAAAAACACCTCTTATTGAAATCCTTTTTTGCAAAAATATCATTATTTATTATAATTGCCACCTTGATGAGCGCTTGTAATTCTATCAAGCGTGTAAAAGATGACGAATTATTGCTTGTAAAAAATACATTATTGGTAAATGGCGAAAAATCAAATGATGTCAATGCGCTGAGTCAAATGTATCAAAAACCAAACAGCCGTTTCTTAAATTATCCATTGCGACTCAACATTTACAATTTAGCAGGACAAAATCCAGATTCCGTTTTCAATGCTTGGCTCACCGAAAACCCAAAACGCTACGAACGCCTGCAACGACGTTACTCTAAAAAACAAGTTAGAGAAATGGCAAACTACAAAAGAGGTTTTAACAATTGGTTGAAAAAAACAGGAGAAGCTCCCGTAATTATAGATTCTGTAAAAACAAGAAAAACAACCAAACGCTTAAAAGTATACTATCAAAACAAAGGCTACTTTAACGCTACCGCGAAATACGATATTATTCCTTCGGAAGAAGAAAAAAGAGCAAGTATTGATTATACTATAGACACTGGAAAACCATACATGATTGATAGTTTGCAGGTTACTATTACATCGCGCGACTTAGACTCTATTTACAACCTCAGCAAAGACAAATCGTTTCTTAAAGTTGGAAATCAATTTAACACAAGTGACTTTTACAATGAACGCGAACGCTTGACGGTTTTATTTCGAAATTCTGGAATTTATAATTTTCAGTTAAACTCTATCAAACCTACTGTCGGACTCGATACGCTTAACAGAGATTACGACTTGGCAGTTGCGCTAAAAGTGAACAATTTGCAAGTACGTGAACATGATACTATCATTGAAAAAGAATACAAAGTTCACAAGGTTAAAAAAGTAAATATTTACACGGATTACACCTATGAAAATTCTCAAAAAACCTATGTAGATTCAGTAACGTATAAAAACTTTACCATTTATTCAAATGATAAACTTCGTATTCGCCCAAAGGCAATTACAGATGCAATTTTTATCAATCCAGGAGAAATTTATAGAGATAACGACAGAACATTAACGTACAAACACATTAGCAATTTACGAACGTTTAAGTATCCCAATATTCAATACAAATATGATAATGATAGCTTAACCGATTTGGTTACGGATATATATTTGACGCCAAGAAAAAAGTTTTCACTAGGTTTTGATATTGACATTACACACTCTAACATTCAAGATTACGGTTTTTCGTTTAGTACGTCGTTAATTAGCCGAAACGTATTTCGTGGCGCGGAAACGCTTGAAATTTCTGCGCGTGGAACTTTAGGAGCTTCTAAAGATGTTGCCGATTCGGAAGATCAATTCTTTAATATTTCTGAAATTGGAGCAGATATTAAGTTGAACTTTCCTCGTTTTTTCTTTCCGTTTAATACGGAGAAAATTATTCCAAAATACATGTTGCCAACCACCGTTGTTTCTTTAGGAACGAGTGTGCAACAAAATATTGGTTTGGATCGACAAAATTTCACAGGATTAATTCGTTACAATTGGACACCAAACAAAAAGAATTCGTTTAGTTTAGAATTGTTCAACCTTCAATTCATCCGAAACTTGAATTCGAGTAACTATTTTAACGTATATCAAAGTTCCTATGATCGTTTAAATTCGGTTGCAGTAAGTTCTAACTATATCGATCAAGATGCTTCTCTAAATATCGCTTCAGGAGAAGCAGATGCCTTTATTGAAGATGTTGTGTCTAATACGTTTCCTGTAACTCCAAGCGAACTCTCTACGGTATTAAGTGTGGAACAACGACAATTTCGCTTAACGCAAGACAACCTCATTGCGGCTTCAAACATCAACTTTACACACAATACCAAAGAAAGTATTACAGATAATACGTTTTATCAATTTAGAACAAAAGTAGAACTCGCAGGAAACCTTTTATCTACAATTGCCAACGTAGCAAATCTTGAAAAAAATGATCGTGGAAAATACAAACTCTTTGGTGTTCCGTATTCGCAATATGTAAAAACAGAATTTGATTTCATCAAGCATTGGGAAATTTCGGAAAAGCGTGATGTATTGGCATTTCGTACATTTTTCGGATTTGCCATTCCGTACGGAAACTCTGAAAACATTCCGTTCGTACGAAGTTATTTTGGTGGCGGATCCAATGACAACAGAGCTTGGGCAGCGTATCAATTGGGACCGGGACGTTCGGCAAGCATCTTAGATTTCAACGAAGCCAATTTAAAACTCACCTCAAACATAGAATATCGTTTTGACTTGTTCGGAAGTTTCAAAGGCGCATTATTTGCCGATGCTGGAAACATTTGGAATGCGTTAGACGATATTGAAGACGAAGATCGAAAATTTAATGGTTTCGAATCGTTGCAAGACATTGCACTGGGAACTGGTTTCGGTTTGCGTTACGATTTCAGTTTCTTCGTATTGCGTTTTGATGTAGGTTTCAAAACCTATGATCCCGCATATGAACTCGGCAATCGTTGGTTCAAAGATTACAACTTTGGAAACGCGGTATACAATATAGGAATTAACTATCCTTTCTAACGAACTCGTTTAAACTTTTCGGATTCAGACGAAAATTAGCAGTTTTAAGTGCTGTTGACAGCTTTTTTGAGTTTCATAGCAGCGCTACGGAACGAAAAAAAGGTAAAAATAGGTCTGAAAAGAGCAATTTTTTAGCGAATTAAAAAAGTTTAAACGAGTTCAATAAGTAGTTCGGTTTTTTCATCTAAAAACAGTATCTTTTTCACAATCAATTCAAGTAAAACACATATGAGTTTCTTCAAATCATTATTTAGTAAAAAAGAACAACCAATTCATTCCTATGCAGATTTCTGGAATTGGTTTCAACAACACGAAAAGAAATTCTTTAAAGTATTAAAAAATCAAGATGATATTCATACACAATTTTTTGAGAAACTATCGCCAAAACTCAATGAACTAAGAGAAGGATTTTGGTTTTTAGCAGGAATGTACACAGATACAACTGCCGAATTAATTCTTACCGCAGATGGCATCACTAAAAATATTGTTTTTGTAGAAGAATTAGTGGCTGCCGCGCCAAAAATGAACAATTGGAAAATTACGGCACTCAAACAACCTTCTGACGTTAGTAAATTAGGTGTAAATATTGACGGATACAAATTTGATGAGACGAGCTTACAATTTTATGCAATAAATCATCCAGAAATGCCCGACGAAATTGACATCATCATTACGCACGATGCGTACAATGAAGAAAACAGAACTTCCATGCTTAACGGAATGTACATTGCCTTAGATATATTTTTGGGAGAATTAAAAACAGTGACCACTATTGACAACCTTGATATTATAAACACCAAAGATGCCACAGAAGAACTAATTCCGTTTGAAAAACTCAAAGACTTTCTCATTTGGCGCGAAAAAGAATTCATTGAAAAATATCAGGGAACACGTCACAATACGGAAAACGACAACTACGCTGCAATGGAAGGAACGCTGCAAAATGGACTGCCATTACTTGCCATCATCAACGCCGAATTACTCAATTGGGACAGCAAAGCTTCACATCCTTGGATTGTGCATGTAGAACTCAACTATGATGGAGCAAACAACAATGGACTGCCAACTGATGACGATTACGAATTGCTAAGCGAAATAGAAGACAACATTGTGGCACAACTAAAAGATGCTGATGGATATCTAAATATCGGAAGACAAACGGCAGAATCTGTACGTGAAATTTACTTTGCGTGTATTGACTTTAGGAAACCTTCAAAAGTTTTAGATAAGATCAAGAAAACGTATCAGGATAAAATTAAAATCGATTTTGAAATCTACAAAGACAAATACTGGCAATCGTTTCGTCGATTTATGCAAGAGTAATCAATTTCTACGGTATTTCTAAATAGAACATTTAGCATAAAAATTCAAAATCTAGCATTCAATTTATAAAATACTGAAACACTAAAACGTTTGCGCTTTCAAACCATTCGAAAACAAGCATTTATTTCTTCAAAAAATCATCAAAAACAAATCAGTAATTCTACAAAAACACAAACATTTTAACAGGAATGTAAGTTAAAAAACGACGAAAATTATCAAATTCGTAAAAGTCGCTTTGCTATAACTTCTAAAATTGCCAACTACGTAAAAACTCTTCACATTTTTATTACTTTTGTAATCCAAACAAAAAAACTAAGACGATGAGTCACAATATCAAAGCAGGAGTTGCTACTGGAGACGAAGTACAAGAAATATTTAAACTAGCCAAAGAAAAAGGCTTTGCACTACCAGCAGTAAATGTTGTTGGTTCTAACTCAATTAACGGAGTTTTAGAAACTGCAGCTGAGCTCAATGCTCCTGTCATCATACAATTTTCAAATGGAGGCGCACAATTCAACGCAGGAAAAGGATTGAGCAATGAAAACCAAAAAGCTGCCATTGCAGGTTCTATTGCCGGTGCAAGACACGTACACGAAATGGCAGAAGCCTATGGAGTTCCTGTAATTTTACATACAGATCACTGTGCTAAAAAATTATTGCCTTGGATTGACGGTTTATTAGACGCAAGCGAAAAGCACTTTGCCGAAACTGGAAAACCATTATACAGTTCACACATGATCGATCTTTCGGAAGAACCACTAGAAGAAAACATCGAAATCTGTAAAGAATACTTAGCGCGCATGAGCAAAATGGGAATGACGCTAGAAATTGAATTAGGAATTACTGGTGGTGAAGAAGATGGAGTTGACAACAGTGATGTAGACGATTCAAAACTATACACACAACCTGCGGAAGTTGCTTATGCATACGAAGAGTTGATGAAAGTAAGTCCACGCTTTACCATTGCTGCTGCTTTTGGAAACGTGCACGGTGTATACAAACCTGGAAACGTAAAACTAACGCCAAAAATCTTAAAAAATTCGCAAGAACACATTTCTGAAAAATTCAATGTAGGTCACAATCATATTGACTTTGTATTTCACGGAGGTTCAGGTTCTACATTAGAAGAAATCAGAGAAGCTATCGGGTACGGAGTCATCAAAATGAACATTGATACTGACTTACAATTTGCGTTCATGTCTGGGATTCGCGATTACATGCTTACGAAAAAAGACTACTTGGCACAACAAATTGGAAATCCTGATGGAGACGACATTCCAAACAAAAAAACATACGATCCAAGAAAATGGTTGCGTGAAGGCGAATTGACATTCAAAACGCGTTTAAAACAAGCTTTTGAGGACTTAAACAACGTAAATACGTTATAATAACATAATTTGGGCGTTACCCTTTGGGGTCGGGCTTTTGCAACTCGCTTTTTACAAACTGTTTCCTGCGCAGGCAGGAATCCATTTTACAAAAGAGCTCAGACAAATTGCGCAATCCCTAACGCCAAGAAAAAACAAACCTCGTTTACACTAAACATAGTATATAAACGAGGTTTTTTTACGACTAAAACTGGCTGTTTTACAGATAGCAAAAGCAAATATTCTATTTATTGAAAAAAAACAGTAATTTTGTTGGCTAGTGAAACAATAAAACTAACTAATCGATGGCAGCGTTTTTGAGATCAACACACAATCAAAAACAGCAAACATCGTAACTCCTAGATCATTATGGCTTGGTTTAAAAGAAAAGAAAAAGGAATTCAAACCTCAACGGAGGAAAAAAGAGATACACCTAAAGGACTTTGGTACAAATCGCCAACAGGAAAAATTGTAGATTCGGAAGAATTAGCAATAAACTATTACGTTAGTCCTGAAGATGGATACCATGTTCGTATAGGAAGTACAGAATATTTTGAAATACTCTTCGACGAAGGAAAATTTAAAGAATTAGACAAAAACTTAACTTCAAAAGATCCTTTAAAATTTGAAGACAGCAAAAAATATACAGACCGATTAAAAGCTGCCAAAGAAAAAACAGGTTTAAAAGACGCTGTTCGTACAGCCGTTGGAAAATCGAAAGGAAAAGATTTGGTTATTGCTGCTATGGACTTTTCATTTATTGGAGGTTCTATGGGAAGTGTTGTCGGAGAAAAAATTGCACGTGCTGCAGATTACTCCTTAAAAAATAACGTTCCATTTATGATTATTTCAAAATCAGGTGGCGCACGTATGATGGAAGCCGCATTATCCTTAATGCAATTGGCAAAAACATCCGCAAAATTAGCACAATTAGCAGATGCAGGAATTCCGTATATCTCATTATGTACAGATCCTACAACTGGTGGAACAACAGCTTCATTTGCCATGTTAGGAGATATTAATATTGCAGAACCTGGTGCTTTAATCGGATTCGCAGGACCAAGAGTTGTTCGCGATACTACAGGAAAAGATTTACCAGAAGGTTTCCAAACATCAGAATTCTTATTAGAACACGGATTCTTAGATTTTATCTCACACAGAAAAGAACTCAAAAACAAAATTAACTTATACATCGACTTGATTCAAAATGAGCCAATTCGTGCGTAATTTTTGTTTGAATAACAAATACAAAAAAAGGCATTCCCAACAGAATGCCTTTTTTATTGATTAAAACTAAACTAATAAAGATTGCTAATCTAAAAAAATCGTTTGCACAGTTCCACTCGGATTGGTCCAAGTTGCTTCGTTATCGCAACTTCCATTTCCAAAATCTAAAGTTCCTGTGTCATTATTTCTGCTTAATGAAATAGTTCCGCTTACAATAAATGCGCACACCAATTCTCTACGCAATGCCGTTGTAATGGTGGCTGCATAGGTATTTCCTAAAATATTTGTAGTTGTTACGTTTCCTGTAATCGAAAATACATTGTCGCTCCAAGTTCCTGATCCAAAACCTTCAATCCACTCGCGAACTCTTGTTCCTTGACGTGTATACGTTGCCCCGTTTGGCCAAGTTACCTGCATATCAACACTTGCTGTCGCTTGCGGATTTCCAGCAGTATTTGCTAACACACGTTCAATACTTCGCGTTCCTTCAACCGAAACACCATTACGTTCAAAATTGGTAAATGTTACGGATACGGTTCTTCGTGCAGGATCTGAATCTACTTCATGACTCATGGTAATCATTCCGCTTAAAAGATTTCCGTTTGGCAATTCGCATCCAGTACCAAAATCTACCGTACGTTCTCTAAAACCTGAACTAATTTGTGTTGTAATCGTAACACAATCTGGTAAAAAATAAATATAGGTTTCATCTTCTATAAAACCTTCTTCTACAATAAAATCGATATCATCTGCAATTAAATCTATTTCTGCGCTTCGTTGTGCCAATTGATCATCGATAGCAACTTCTTCTACGGCGTCTGAAGTTGTATCTTCATTTTGACAAGCAGTAAACATAAAGAGACTCGCTACTAAAACTAAAATTATACATTGTTGTTTGCATGTGGTTTTCATCTGTTTTCGTTTTTAAAGTTTTTAATTCTGTTACATAAAGTGTATTAAAAAGCACTAGTTTGGCGCCAACTAATAATTTTTAATCATTTCTTATTAACATCTTTTAACATTTATAATCTTAAGACTTTACAGAATCAAAAAGGTTTAATATTAATTTGGAATCTAAAAAATAGTAGTATATTTGCGACTTGATACGAGAAACGTATTAATACATAAAAATTATTAAAACAATATTGGCATGTACTTAACTAAAGAAGTTAAAGCTGAAATCTTCGCAAAGCACGGAAAATCTGCTACAGATACAGGTTCGTCAGAAGGTCAGATCGCGTTATTTACGCACAGAATTAATCACTTAACGGAGCATTTAAAGAGAAATCGTAAAGATTACAACACAGAACGCTCTCTAGTAATGTTAGTAGGTAAAAGAAGAAGCTTACTAGATTATCTAAAGAAAACGGATATCACAAGATATCGTGCAATCGTAAAAGAATTAGGACTAAGAAAATAAAAAGAAAGAGGCTTCGTGCCTCTTTTTTTAATATACATAAGTACACTTTTACACGTATTGTAAAAGTAATAAAAAGCTATAATTACTGGTTTTTCATTGGGTCAAAACAACAACTACACACAACAACACAACGACCTTTGTTTAATTAGAATTAAAAAAAATTTATGATTCCAAAAGTTTTTAGAGAGGTCATTGACCTTGGTGACGGAAGAGAAATTTCTATCGAAACCGGAAAGTTAGCAAAGCAGGCGCATGGCTCTGTAGTTGTACAATCAGGAAAATGTATGTTATTATGTACAGTGGTTTCTAACTACAAGCAAAGCGATGTTGACTTTTTACCTTTAACAGTTGATTACCGCGAAAAATTTGCAGCAGCTGGTCGTTATCCTGGTGGTTTCTTCAAAAGAGAAGCAAGACCAAGTGACGGTGAGGTACTGACAATGCGTTTAGTAGACCGTGTATTACGTCCTTTATTTCCAAAAGATTATCACGCAGAAACACAAGTGATGATTCAGTTAATGTCTCATGACGATGATGTAATGCCAGACGCAATGGCTGGTTTAGCAGCTTCTGCAGCTATTCAATTATCCGATTTTCCATTTGAATGTGCAATTTCTGAAGCTAGAGTTGGACGTGTTAATGGAGAATTTATCATCAACCCAACAAGAGCACAATTAGAAGAATCTGACATCGATATGATGATTGGTGCTTCTGCTGATTCTGTAATGATGGTAGAAGGAGAAATGGATGAGATTTCTGAAGAAGAAATGACAGAAGCTATCAAGTTTGCACACGAAGCTATTAAAGTTCAATGTGCGGCACAACTTCGTTTAGCGGAAGCGTTCGGTAAGAAAGAAACTCGTGAGTACGATCCTGAAAGAGAAGATGCTGATTTAGAGAAAAAAGTATACGACATGGCATATGATAAAGTATATGCTGTAGCAAAAGCTGGTTCTGCTAAACATGAAAGAAGTACTGCTTTTGGAGAAATTAAAGAAGAAATCACAGCTACATTCTCAGAAGAAGAATTAGAAGATTTTGGCGATTTAGTTTCTAAATATTACCGTAAAGCGGAAAAAGCAGCGGTTCGTGACTTGACGCTTAATGAAGGTTTGCGTTTAGACGGTCGTAAAACTGACGAAATTAGACCAATTTGGTGTGAAGTAGATTACTTACCATCAACTCACGGTTCGTCAATTTTTACACGTGGAGAAACGCAAGCATTAGCAACAGTTACGTTAGGAACATCTAGAGAAGCAAACCAAATAGACATGCCATCTTTTGAAGGTGAAGAGCGTTTCTATTTACACTATAACTTCCCTCCTTTTTCTACGGGTGAAGCACGACCAATTCGTGGAACATCACGTCGTGAAGTAGGACACGGAAATCTTGCGCAACGTGCCTTAAAAGGTATGGTTCCTGACGATTGTCCTTACACAGTACGTGTTGTATCTGAAGTATTAGAATCGAACGGTTCTTCTTCTATGGCAACTGTTTGTGCTGGTACTATGGCAATTATGGACGCTGGTGTTCAATTAGAGAAACCTGTTTCTGGAATTGCAATGGGATTAATTTCTGATGCTGATTCTGGAAAGTATGCGGTACTTTCAGATATTTTAGGTGATGAAGATCATTTAGGAGATATGGACTTTAAAGTTACAGGAACTGCTGACGGAATTACTGCGTGTCAAATGGATATCAAAGTAAAAGGATTGTCATACGAAATTCTTGTAAATGCTTTACAGCAAGCACGTGACGGACGTTTACACATCTTAGAGAAATTAACGGATACAATTGCGACACCAAACAGCGACGTAAAAGCACATGCACCAAAAATGATCACAAGAACAATTCCTGGAGATTATATTGGCGCATTAATTGGTCCTGGTGGAAAAGTAATTCAGGAATTACAAAAAGAAACGAATACGACAATTGTAATTAATGAAGATCCAGTTACAGAAGAAGGAATTGTTGAAATTTTAGGAACTGATCAAGAAGGAATTGATGCCGTATTAGCGAAGATTGATTCTATTACATTCAAACCAGAAAAAGGAAGCATTTACGAAGTAAAAGTTGTAAAAATGTTAGATTTCGGAGCTGTTGTAGAATATACAGAAGCACCAGGAAACGAAGTATTGTTACATATTTCTGAATTGGCTTGGGAACGTACCGATAACGTAAGTGATGTAGTTAAAATGGGAGAAATCTTAGACGTGAAATATTTTGGTATTGATCCAAAAACACGAAAAGATAAAGTTTCTCGTAAAGCTATTTTACCGAAACCAGAAGGATATGTTGCTAGACCACCAAGAGACGACAAACGCTCTGGCGGACGTGACAACAGAGGAAGAGATAATCGCAAACCTCGTGAAGACAGAAAACCAAGAGAAGATAAATAATTCAATTTATCATATATATTAAAAAAACGCCTCGAAATTTCGGGGCGTTTTTTTGCTTCATTTTATTCCCGATTACTTTCTTGCAATCGCCTAACAATCATAGTCACCAAGCGTCTAGGAATGAATCTTGGAATATTTGATAACAATCGATTCAATTGCCCAGGAATAGCAACTGTTTTCCCTTGTTGCATTGCGCCATATCCATATTTTGCCACAGCTCTTGGACACGCCATATTAAATTTTAGTGTGTTCTCAGTACAACTTTCAGCGACTACTTTTTGAAATCCTGTATTTGTTTGTCCAGGACATAAAGCAGTTACCGTAATTCCTGTACCTTTTAATTCATTGGCAATAGCTTCAGAAAATGATAAAATATACGCTTTGCTAGCATAGTATAAAGACATTAAAGGTCCAGGTTGAAATGCTGCCAAACTGGAAACATTCAATATTTTACCGCTTCCTCTTTTCTGCATTTGTTTCAAGAGTAACTTTGTTAAATACGTAGTGGTATACACATGCAATTGCAACATTTGAGATTCGCGTTCCCAATTGGTATTTGAAAATTTACCAAAAAGTCCAAATCCAGCATTATTAATCAAAACATCAATCGGTGTATTTCCTATTTCCATCATAATTTCCTCGCTACTGCTCATTTCACATAAATCTTTAATAATAACTTTGATGCGCACATCTGAAATCATTCTAATACTTGTCATTGCAATTCCTAATTTTTCCACATCAATATCTACTAAAATTAAGTTGTAGTTGTCTTTTGCCAACAATACTGCAAATTCAAATCCTAATCCAGAAGCAGCGCCCGTAACTAAGGCTGTTTTCTTAACGGTTTTCATAGTAAACGGTTTTAAAATTTCTATGAAACGAATGTAGCCTTGATTATCAATTTCGATATCCGAAATAGTAACCGACAGAATTATTCGGATGTATTTTTAATAGTTCTATAGATGAAATAAGAATTGGAATATAAAAAGTAAAAGCACTTGAACAATCTGTATTTACTACTCTTTACAGAAAAAATTGCCATCGTAATTCGTGCATTTTTAAAGAAAAAAAGACATGTAATGCTATGAAAAAATATAAAGTTGTAGCATGTCCTAAATCTTCATCGAATGAAAATTTAAGACAAATTAATGTGCTTTACGATATTCGGAAGGTGTTTGATCGGTAAATTTTTTAAATGCTGTATAAAAGGTAGAACGCGAGTTAAATCCACATTCCAATCCAATCGCAACAACGGTATAATTATCAAAATTATCATCTTTTAACAATGCCTTTGCTTGCGCGATGCGTAACGAATTGATATAATCCGAAAAGTTATAATCACTGTAACTATTGATCAATTTTGACAAATGTCCAGCACTAATATTCAATTCGTCCGAAAGTTGTTCTAAACTCAAAGAAGTATCTAAAAATCGTTGTTCATTTACAATATACGCTGCAATCGTTGAAAATGATTGTTGGTGTTTTTCAGACAAATTGCTGTCTGTTTGCGGCACTTCTTTTTGTGTTGTTTCAGGTTTTAGTTCTGCTAATTTTCCTCGCAATAAAATACGATCATTTACCAATGTATATCTAAAAAATCCTTGATAACCAATCCAATACAACAATATTGAAGTTGCCAAACGAAGCGGATAATACGCGCGTAAATCATTAAAATAATTATTCAAAACAATAGCAATGATCCAAAACGTGATGACAAATCCGCCAAGAATTAAAAAACGTTTCAACCATTTGATATCATCGTAATTCGCAATAAAATCTAGGAGTTTACTCTGTTTAAATACAATTCGAAGACATTTTACAAAGAGTACAATAGCAAAGGTAGCGTTTGCAATTTCTTCAATAGATGTATATTGTTTTATGGCTAAAACATCATTTTCTGTAGCATTTATGATAAAAAAAGTCCGCGCTATCAATTCTATGACAAAAAGAGTTATTGCAATATGTAAAAAACCTTTTACACGTTCTTGAATTTTTAAATAATGAATTAAAAACATGTAAAACATGGGCATGATAAACATATACCAAGGCACTAAAAACTGTCGCAGAAAGAACATATCAAATCGAAACTCTTTGGCAATTAGCCACGCTTGAAGATTGTTTAACGATAAGAAAAAAACGGTAAGATTCAGATATATAATAACCTTATCTAT
This sequence comes from Kordia jejudonensis, assembly GCF_001005315.1. Classification (GTDB taxonomy): domain Bacteria; phylum Bacteroidota; class Bacteroidia; order Flavobacteriales; family Flavobacteriaceae; genus Kordia; species Kordia jejudonensis. Next base: position 79,566 of record NZ_LBMG01000021.1, on the reverse strand, counting down.
CTTTTTTTGTGACAATAACGTAACACCATTAAAGATAAATCCTTGAATCGCTCCTGCAATCAATAAAAAATTAAAAAAATTGGAACCCATTCATTTTATTTATTGTGAATGTAGGAAACTCAAACTATAATTGAAAAAAAATTGAGTTTTATTTGATGCTATAAAAAAGGGAATCATGTTTCACATCACTACATTACAAAATTATGTCTCGTTGAAACTAACCATTAAATTTTGTTTTTTTAGTAAAATTTAATGTCCGAAATCTTCTTTTGATGAAAAAATCGGACAAATTTTATGGAGTATCTACAGCAGTTCTAAATATATATTTTTTAAGAAATAGCAAACTAATTAATCCTGTTGACAACAAACAACAAACCCAAACAATTCTGTGATGTATCATTAAAACTTCGGATAAAAACCAGTTGAATCCTGTGCTAAAAAACAACGCACTTACATCTACAAAAGAGGCGCGACTCAAACTTTTGACATACGATGCTTTGTGCTGAAACGTAAAATATCTGTGCAATGCATGCTGTCTTACGATTCCAATCAGAAAAGTAATTGTCCAACTTATGGTAGCTCTTGGCGAAAAAGGATTCAAATAGTACATAATTTCATAGGTTAGCAATCCTAAAATCATACCAACTGCAGCAATCAATAACACCCGAACAGTTTCAGGTTGTTTGTAAAAATCAAAATTCATACGATTTAAGGGAGTTGATGTTTCAATTGTTTTCTTTCTTTCAAAATCCAATACAATCCTTTCGCGTCTGTTTTCATTTCTTTTGAAATTATTAATATGATGATTTCTTCTATGTGAGAAATGTATCCAACAATCATCGCAGCAAAAAATAAAGGTTCAGCGTAATTCCATGCAAATAGTATGAAAATAAAAATTCCTTGAACGTAGCCGCCAACTTTTGTCGTGTACAAATGTAAACTTGGATATTGCCTAAATTTTATCAGGGAAATTGCCAAACCAGTAATGAAGAATCCGAAAAACAACCAAAGCAACCAGATAGATGCTTCCATTTCGTCAAATTTGAAAGCAAAGATTCCGATAAAAGCCGCGATAAACATTCCGTTGTCTGCCAATGAATCTAACTTAGCGCCAAACTTGGTTTTTAGGTTAAATGTACGCGCAATCAATCCGTCTAAAATGTCTGTTACCAGATTTATACATAAAAATATGGCAAATAAATGTTCGTTTCCTGCATAAATAAACCACAGAATTAGCGGAAATGTGAGCAATCGGTAAAAGCTTAAAAAATTAGGAACGTTGTATATATTTTCTTTTTTCATATGTTGAAAGTTTAAAATGATTTTTTTAGTTGAAATTGAACTAGAATTTGACTGATTATCATATGTGTACAACTGCTACACACAAAAAGTAACACTGCATTTTGAAACGATATGTTTCCTAGTAAAAAATATGTGAGACTTACGCCAAATGCAGAATCTGTTTTGTCTAACACTGTAAATAAAATTGTGTTTGAAGCAGCTTTTGCTCCAGGTTGAATTCCTAATTTTCGCTTTAGGAATGAATTTGGCAATTCGAAAAACATATACGCCAATCCTAGTACGAATCCTAAAAAGAAGGCATTTGACAACTGAAATGTAAATATGAAATTTAGCACACACAGCAGCAACGCATTTAGAAATGGAACAAACACAAAACCTCTCCACGTTTTGTTGGCGCCAAATAGTTTTGTTGAAATTGGACGTGTCAATCCTTGAAATACATCTTTCTTAATGACAATCATATGCATGACATTTGCAATAATCAACGGCAGTAATATGATGCCAATATGTTGTAAAAAACTATGCATCATCTGTCAAATAAGTTAACATCGAAAGTGCCGTATCTAACACACGTTTTGAAAAAGTATAGCTAACCAATATTCCTGAAACTTCATAAAATGAAAGTCTGGTAATAATGTATACTTTTAGTGCATATGTATAGGCTTTTAACCAATTTTCCCAATCGGCAGTTTCATATAATTGAAAATGTACTTTTAGATAAAAGAAAAATTCATCTTTTGTAAAACTTGGACGCAATACGAAGCTCAAAAACTCAACAATATCTCTTTGTGGAATGTCGATTACTGCCAATTCCCAATCGTATATAATTGGAGAATCATCGTTTTTAATTGCAATGTTTCTTGGATTGAAATCGTTGTGAATAATTGTTTTTTCAATATTCAAAGCCATTGCTTCGCTTTCCAAATCGTCAATAGTATCAAGCAACGAATTTAGCATGCGTTTTTGTTTTGTTGTTGCACATTCTGTGATTAAAATTTGCATCAGTTTTCTATACAAATCCTTAGATTTCCATGGTTTGAATGCTTGTACATGCGTAAAATCTGTAATAACTGCACTTTGATGAAATTCAGTAATTTTTCTAATAACAGAACAAATAATGGCAGGTTTCCAATATTCAGGATGATTTTCAGAATCCATAAACTTCATTTCGTCCACTGCTAAAAATTCTTGAATCAACATGTAAATCTCTCGTGTAGAATCTACATGTTTTCCATAATATTTCGGCATGTGACCAAATCCGCTTTTATTTAAATATTCATACAATTCAATTTCTTTGAGATGACATTTATGATATTCTAAATTTCGTTTTGACTTTCGCAATAAATCTGAAAGTTCAGGATTTATAGAAGCGGCAATCGTATGCAAACCTTTAATGACATCAACATCTAAAGCTTTTGACTTGATCACGATATCTTTCGTTTCAGATTGCCCATTTTGTTGTTGATACGCCACTTGAAAAGGGATAAATCCAATGATTTTTTTATTGACTTTTGAAGCAATATTGGTCAAAATTCCATTTTCTAATACATGATTATCCTTCGATTTTATATGCTGAATATTTTTATCAGTAAAGAAACCATTCAAACTGGCTTGCACAAAATTGGGCGTAATTTCAGATTTCAACAACCATTTTACAGGTTTGTTTCTTCCTAGTTTTTCATGTGCTTTTGCAAACTCACCACTTACAATTGCTGCATAGGTTGAAATTTCTAAACCTAGCGCAAAACCCGCGATCAATTTGGCAAATCGGTTTACTTTTCCGCTTCCATGACAATCCATTATTTGTAAAGCTTCCGATTGTTTGGGCAGCGAAGTTCCGCCACCAACACTTCCAATGACTAAGTTTGGCAAGGTAAGTTGCATGTACAAACCACCTTTTTTTTGTTCTAAATGTAATATTCCAATACTTGATTCGTGAATTGATGCCAAATCTTGTCCTGTAGCTACAAAAATTGCCGCAATCGCATTGGCGACATTTATATTATAACCAACCATTCCGTCTTTTTCAGCAAGCTTTTTGGAAGGATGAAAACAATTCATCAACTTGTCAGAAGTCGTTCGTAACACTTTCGTAATAACTTCTTCTGGAATAGTACATTCGGCGACGACATGAATTCCTCTTCCTGCGTCAATATTATATTGCGATACTTTTTTATCAGACGCACCATTTCCTTCAATTACAAAATCGGAAGGGACAATATTTGTAGCATTTTTAAAAGCTTCCACAATGTATAACATCGCGTGCCATGTGCAAGTTGTTGTCATGTTTTGCCCAGATGCATCTCCTGTGTGATACACAAATTTTAAATGTACTACTTCATTTTGTTGAATGCTTTCAATTTCAACTAGTTTTCCATGATTGGAATGTAATTCAGCGGCTTCCTTTATCTTAGAAAATGACTTTTTTGTATACTGTTTAAATAATGTTGCTTCATTAATTGTTTCAAAAATAAACATGGGCGAACGCGTCATTTTTTGCCATTTTACTTCCGCAGAAAAACCATTGCTCTTGCTAATTACTTTTGCGCCACGATTCATACTCGCAATCAAAGCGCCTTCTAGAGTTCCTGCCGAACAATAGGTTAATTCTTGCGTTTCATTGTCATTAAAAAGTAGTGGACCCACAATTCCCAACGGAATTTCAGTGCTTCCAATATACGACTCAATATTGTTTCGAATCTCTTGCACATCCAATCTGGCATCAGAAATCAAATTCGTCTTTATATTGTTTGTTTCTAAAAAATCCAAACGCATATTGGTCGCGGTGTTTGTCACAAGTCCTCTTCCTGGTATAATCGGTATTTCCATAATTTCGAATTTTAAGTACAACTCAAAACTATTGCAATAATCACATCAATATTAGCAAACAATGCAAACTGACAATATAATTTTTGCGATAATCACAAAAACCAACTAAATTACCATTCCGTTCCATATAGTTTTGTCACTCAGCTATGAATACTTTAATTTTGTTACCTATTTTGAAGCATCATTTTATGACGAAATTGAAAATTGCAAATCTTGACGGAAAGCCTGAAATTTTTCATTCCATACAAGGAGAAGGAAAAAACATAGGACAACCAAGTGTGTTTATCCGAACATCGCTTTGCAATTTGCATTGTATTTGGTGTGATACAGATTATACTTGGAATTGGGAAAAAACACGTTTTGCACATGTAAAAGACGCCGATCCTGAATATAAAAAGTACAAAATGGATGAAATGATCGTGTCGCTTACGCCAGAAGAAATATATAATGAAGTTGTAAAAAGCGGTTGTAAAAACATTGTATTGACTGGTGGCGAACCGATGATGCAATTAGAAGAATTATCAAGTTTGATGGAGTTTTTCAACACCAAAGCAGCTGATTATTTCTTCGAGATTGAAACCAACGGAACGCTTTTACCCGATGCAACTTTTGAATCATTGATAGATCAATATAATGTATCGCCAAAATTGGCAAACTCTAACAATCCGAAGAAATTGCGTGAAAAACCAGCTGTTTATCAGTACTTTTCTACCAATGAAAAAGCAGTTTTTAAGTTTGTTATTGCCTCTGAGGACGATCTCACGGAAGTGTTAACAATTTGCGAAACCTACAACATTCCCAATCAAAAAGTATACTTAATGCCCGAAGGCACCAATCCAGAAGCATTACAAAAAAAGCAACAATGGCTGATAGAAATCTGTAAAAACTATCAATTTAACTACACAGATCGTTTGCACGTGCATATTTATGGAGATAAAAGAGGCGTGTAATTCCTTAATTATTAAATTATTACAACTTAGTATGCATATAATTTAAAATAATTTAGAAACTTCTGTAACATTTTTGTCATTTCATACGTATAACTAAGAGCGTAAGCACAATGATTAAAATCCCAAGTAAATTACATGAGACAACTTAAAATTACCAAGCAGGTTACCAACAGGGAAACTGCATCCTTAGACAAATATCTTCAAGAAATCGGTAAAGTTGACCTTATTACAGCAGACGAGGAAGTAGAATTAGCACAAAGAATTAAGGCTGGCGATCAAATAGCGCTAGAAAAACTAACAAAGGCTAATCTTCGTTTCGTAGTTTCGGTTGCAAAACAGTATCAAAATCAAGGATTAACACTTCCTGATTTGATCAATGAAGGTAATTTGGGTCTTATTAAAGCCGCTCAACGTTTTGATGAAACGCGTGGTTTTAAATTTATTTCATATGCGGTATGGTGGATTCGACAGTCTATCCTTCAAGCATTAGCTGAACAATCACGTATTGTTCGTTTACCTTTGAATAAAATTGGTTCTATTAATAAAATTAATAAGACCTTTGCATATTTAGAACAAAGTCATGAGCGTATTCCTTCTGCTGAAGAAATTGCAAAAGAGTTAGACATGACGGTGAATGATGTAAAAGAATCTATGAAGAATTCTGGAAGACACGTATCGATGGATGCGCCACTTGTAGAAGGAGAAGATTCTAACTTATATGACGTATTAAATTCTGGTGAATCGCCAAATCCTGATAAAGAATTATTACATGAATCTTTAAAAACGGAAATTGAGCGCGCATTAGAAACGTTAACACCAAGAGAAGCAGATGTAATTCGTTTGTACTTCGGATTAGGAAATCAACATCCTATGACGTTGGAAGAAATTGGAGAAACATTCGACTTAACTCGTGAGCGTGTTCGTCAGATTAAAGAAAAAGCGATTCGTCGTTTAAAGCATACTTCACGTAGTAAAATATTAAAAACATATTTAGGATAAACTCCTAAAAACAGTACAGCAGTTTAGTTTTTATAACATAACTGTTCGTTTTTTGATTGATGAATGACGCTCTCGCATTGCGAGAGCGTTTATTTTATAGTACTTTTGTCGGCAAACAACAACACACTACAACTTATGTCTACAAAAAAAATTGCGCCTTCTATTCTAGCCGCAGATTTTGCCAACTTACAACGCGATATTGAAATGGTAAACCACAGTGAAGCTGATTGGTTTCATATTGATATTATGGATGGCGTTTTTGTTCCAAATATTTCTTTTGGAATGCCTGTCCTAAAAGCGATTAACAAACACGCAACAAAAACTATTGATGTACACCTAATGATTGTTGATCCAGATCGCTATATTCAAACATTTGCTGATTTAGGTGCCAATGTATTAACGGTACATTATGAAGCGTGTACACACTTGCACAGAACGCTACAAGCTATCAAAGCCGCAGGAATGAAAGCTGGAGTTGCCTTGAATCCACATACAAATATAAATCTCTTAGAAGATGTTATAAACGATATTGATTTGGTGTGTATTATGAGTGTAAATCCTGGTTTTGGCGGACAATCATTTATTGAGCATACTTTTTCTAAAATTAAAAAATTAAAAGCATTAATCACAGAAAAAGGTGCGGCTACAGAAATTGAAATTGACGGTGGTGTCAATGACAAAAATGCCAAAGCTTTGGTAGATGCTGGAGCAGATGTTTTGGTTGCTGGAAGTTTTGTTTTCCGTTCCGAAAATCCTACACAAACCATTCAAAATTTAAAGAAAATTGTTTCTTAAAAAAACGATCTTTTACATAAAATTTCAGAAGGTAGTATTCAAAAAATACTACCTTTTTTTATGCTTCTTATTCGTTCGGTTTTTCATAGCACTTCTCAAGAATACGCGTTTTTTAACAATTTTTAAGAAAATACAGCGCTCTAAATTCATGAAAAAAGCCTGCGTTTTCACGGAAAACACACTATTTTTTGAGAGTTTACCGATATTTTACTTCAAAACTTGAAAAACAACACAACCGTCTAAAAATCAAATAATTAAAGATGAATTTATATTTCTACTTTCCGTGAATGTAGAATACTAATTCATGAATAAGGACTAGTACTTATTGCTTTCCATATGTAACAAGGCTACATTTACATATACCCATTAAGTAGCCATCCAACCTTAAGTAATCGAATTTTTTAACTCTTAAATTTATCAACATATGTCTACACACGAATTAGCATTAAAATACGATCTTCTGAATTCTCAGATGAATCCTCATTTTATCAACAATGCTATTCAGAGTATCTGCAACTCAATTACCAAAGGAAATGTGGCGCAATCTATCAATTGGCTTAATAGACTTTCGCATTTATATCGTTTGGTACAAAAATCGACGAAAACAAAATTAATTACACTTCAGGAAGAAATTGAAATTTCTAAACTCTATATTGAACTGCAAAAAGATTTGTTTGATCGTGGTTTTTCATATTCAATAAAAATCAGTAACGTGTTGAAAGATGATTTGCAATACACGAAAGTTCCTCCGCTCATTTTACAACCACTTATTGAAAATGCAATTTTACATGGTTTGAAAAGTAAAAAGAAAACAGGAAAAGGAGCGCTACATATTACAATTGATGTTAACGATGAAATGCTATACGTTTGTATTTCAGACAACGGAAATGGAATCTGTACAACGAAGAAAAATTGTCATGAAGCTTCTGGGATTTCTCTAGAAAACATAAACGAGCGATTAAAAATCATCAACGAAGGATATTGTGAAAAAGAGCTTCTTAAAGTACAAAATATTACTACCGATGCTGGAATTGTAATTGGCACAAAAAGTTGCCTACGCATTCCGCTCATACAGCTTTAAAAACCTGCTACATTCATATTTAGCATTATTTTTACACGATTGTATATATTTGGCAGCTTGGCTCTGAATTCCTCTGGAGTTTCAAAGAAATGCTCTACCAAAACAGATAAAAACTCATATTGATTTTCAAAAGCATAATCGCGCAAATAATTCATCGCAATCAACCGTTTTTGCGCGTCCTTATTTCTTAAAGAAAGTAATAGTAGCTTGTAATGTTTCAAAAAATGTGTAGCACTGAAGCTTTTTTCAGTTAAAAAACTAAAATGCAACGCATGTGTAAGTTCATGAATTCCTAAATTAAGATTGTCATCTTCAATTTTAATTCCTTCCTCAAAATCTTCCCAAGAAAAAACAATCGTTTTATATTTCGGATTCGCTTCTCCTTTGTGATATTGTTGCGTAACATTGGAAAAATAGTCTTGCGGATACACTAAAATCGTTTCAAACTTAGAAAGCAAATAACGATCAAATCCAAAAGTAAGCATGATTGACGTTGCCGAAATTAACAACTGCATTCGTTCGGTAACGTACAAATTTTCACGACCGACAAATGTATGATAGTCAATAAAACGCAACACTCTGTGTTCAAAAACGCACTTTTCTTTCGGTGTTAATTTAGTGTAAAAAGAAAATTCATCCGTGAGAATTGCACGCTGATTTTCTGTTAATTTTTTTGGAAACAACACAAAACGATACAACGTTGTGCTTTTGTATAAAAATCCTTTGATGTAGTATGCTAACAAGGGCAGTAATTTAATTTTTTATGTGAAGTATAACCTCTTAGAGTCATTTTTGACATAACTATTTGTGCTAAAATAATTATTCTTACCCACAAAACGCAAAATACATTCAATAATTGCGCGTTTTTAATGAAATAGCGTGATCTACTTGCAATAGAAATCAAAAAAATGAAAACCAACTATTTTCAATCGGAATTTCTTCAATAATTCCATACATTTATAAAATTATAATTAAAATGACTATGAAATTACAAGCTACCCTACAATATGTTCTACTCGCTAGCCTACTATTTATGGCAAGTTGTTCGGGAGACGATGCTATTATAACTCCTACAGCCTCAAATCCAACAACGCCTGATCCAGATGTTGTCGTATTAGCTGATGAAGTTGAAATTTACGATGCAGACAAAATTGACAACAGTTTAACGCTAGCCGTTGTAAATGGTAACGACAGTGCTTTTTTAGTGGATAAAACTGGCGAAAAAGTGCACGAATTCAATTTTCCTAACAGACTTGGAAATGATTTTGAAATTTTACCTGATGGAAGATTGCTAGGTATTTTTAAAGATGAAAGTGCCACAATTACTTTTGGTGGTTTCGGAGGAATTGTTCGCATCATGGATTTTGAAGGTAATATAGAATGGGAATATACACTGAGTGACAATAATTTTGTATTGCATCATGATGTAGAAATGCTTCCAAACGGAAATGTACTTTTATTAGTTTGGGAACGTATTGACGAAGTAATTGCCGAAGCGCAAGGTTCTACTAGTCCTGGCGATATTTATCCTGAAAAATTAATGGAAATTAATCCTACAACAAATACTGTCGTTTGGGAATGGAGAAGTTTTGATCATATCATTCAAGACAACGATCCTGCGTATCCAAATTATGGCATTGTAAGTCAAAATCCGCATTTAATCCACGTGAATTACACCTTACAAGCCAATGGAGATATCATGCATGCGAATGGTTTTGACTATGATGAAGCAAAAGATGTAATTTACTTAAGTGTTAATTTTTACGGCGAAGTTTGGGTCATTGACCACAGTACAACTACTGCGGAAGCTGCTTCAAATTCAGGTGGGAATTATGGAAAAGGTGGCGATTTACTGTATCGTTTTGGAAATCCATTAGCCTATGGCAATACATTTGGCGAAGTACGTAGCGATAGCAATCATTATCCAAACTTACTTAAAAATGGCGTGCCAGGAGAAGGAAATATTTTGTTATACATGAATGGAAAAACTACAGGCGCATCTAAAATTCTAGAGCTTGAAATGCCGCAAAATTTCTCATTAACTCCTGATACAGACAACGAGCCAAATTTGGTCTGGTCATACGCACATCCTGATTTGTTTTCTAGTAAAATTTCTGGAGCTGTACGTCTTAAAAATGGGAATACCTTAATTTGCGAAGGCGATTTTGGCTTTTGGGAAGTTACACCTGATCAAGAAATTGTATGGCGTTACAACGGTGGCGACGGCGCAGGTTTTTGGAGATGTTACAATTATAACTCCGACGATCCTGCAATTAGTAATTTAGGTTTATAATGATAGGACAAACAATATACAAAAGCCTTCTGTTTTTAAATAAATAGAAGGCTTTTCCTTTTTTAACCACTTTTAAAAAATTGTAGTATTTATTGATATTTTATGTAACAACAACTGCTTCTTTTGCACTAACTAGTAGTACCAAAACTAAAAAGAAATCGGCATGACAAAAACAACACTTTTGAACCGTAATTTAGCAAGCTTTGGAATTCCAATTGCTTTATTAACATTACTTGTTTTGTTTGTACAATCATCTTATTTCCAAGCAAATTCACCTGTATTGAGTTTAGCAATTACACTCGATGTACTCCTCACAATTCCTTGTATCTATTTCTTATTAATTCGAAAAACGAACATTCCAAAAACAACTGTTGTTCCAATGATGATTCTTGGTTTGGTAATTGGAATGTATAGCTTACCCGAACACAATCAGCAATATTTACAGTTGTTTAAAACTTGGTTTTTACCAATTATTGAATTGAGTATTGCAACTTTTATCATCTTCAAAGTTCGAAAAACTATTCGTATTTATAAAAGTCAAAAAGATAATTCTATAGACTTTTTCACAACATTAAAGAAAACCTGTGCCGAAATTTTACCAAAACCATTGGTACTTCCGTTTGTAACTGAAATTTCGGTTTTTTACTATGGATTTGTGTATTGGAAACGTAGAAAATTAGCCGAAAACGAATTTAGTTACCATAAAGAAAGTGGTTCAGTTGCTTTATATTTTGTGTCAATTATGCTGATTGGAATCGAAATTATGCCAATTCATCACTTGCTCGCGAAATGGAGTACAATTGCGGCTTGGATTTTGACAATTTTGAGCATCTATTCTGGATTTCAAGTATTTGGATATGTAAAGTCATTGATGAAGCGACCAATAGCAGTGACGAAAGACACACTTTTATTACGTTATGGAATTATGCATGAAGCGGAAATTCCACTAAGTGACATCAAAGAAATTCGACTCTCAACGAAATCATTTACTAAAGAAGACAACATACTTCGTTTTGCATTGTTAGGCGAATTGGAAAGTCACAATGTAATTATAGAAACACATACCGAACAAACACTTTACGGTTTATTTGGCATCAAAAAACCGTTTACAAAATTGGCGTTGCATGTGGATAAACCTGCGGAGTTTAGGGAATATCTTAATTCAAATATTATTCAGAACGATTAAATCTAGGTAGCTTAAAATGAAACGTATACTATACTACTGTTCTCGACTGCGCTCGAACTAACAATTAGGTAATTTTCAACTTTAATTAAAAACTCGATCTTGAAATACATAAAAAAGCCTGTGAAGTAAAATTCAACAGGCTTTTATTTAATATGATCTTTTCAATCTTTTAATTTTAAATCTTTTCATTTGATTTATTCAACCACTTCCCACATTTTATCTGCATTCAAGCGAAAACTTCCTACGTAATCAAAATTACATTGTGTTGGTGCAATGATGGATAAAAATGGTTGCTGATTTTTGTCACGATATAAATGATAAATCTCCCCGACAATAGGTTCAAAGTTAAACTTTGCGCTGTAGATTAAGTTGTTGTATTCAAACTTTTCCATCAACGCATCATATTCCGCTTTGAGTTCATCATAACGCGCTTTTACTTGTTTATTTACTTTGTCAATGCTTACATTTTTCCAGGTTACCGTATCTGGTGTCGTAATTACAGGTGCACCAACATTGGTTGCGTATGGCATTAAAGCCGCATTATACGTATTTGTTTCTTCATCAAAAACGACATTATCTGGTCTTTTATCTTCTTCTTGCTCTTGCATGTTTCTTTCTTTTTCTGTTAGTAATCATCAGGATTTGCGATGACTGCTTGTGCTCTATTTTTTAAGGCTTCTAGTTTTGTTTTGTCCATTTTATTCAACAAACTCATCATCATAGTCATTCGCTGATTGTCTTTAAAATGTTCGCGTTTTTCGTCTAAAAAATTCCAATATAACGAATTGAACGGACACGCATCTTCAGTTTCTTTTTTAGATACTTTATACACACAATCCTTACAATAATTGCTCATTTTATTAATATAGCTTCCGCTAGACACATACGGTTTTGTGGCAACCAAACCGCCATCTGCAAATTGACTCATGCCGCGTGTGTTGGTAATTTCAACCCATTCAATGGCATCAATATAAATACCTAAATACCATTCGTCAACTTCATCAGGATGCATTTGAGTCAGTAAGGCAAAATTACCTGTAATCATCAACCGCTGAATGTGATGTGCATACGCGTTTTCCAAACTTTGCGTGATAGCATGTTTCAAACAATTCATCTTCGTTTTTCCTGTCCAGAAAAAGTCAGGAAGCGAATTTGTATTTTGTAACGTATTCAACGTTTTATAGCTTGGCATTTCTTTCCAATACATTCCACGCATATATTCACGCCAACCCAAAATTTGTCGCACAAAACCTTCCACTTGCGAAATGTCAATTTCTTCTTTGTGATTTCGCCAATATGAAATTACGGTTTCAATAACTTCTTTCGGATGCAACATTTTAGAATTCATCGCAAATGACAAGCGACTGTGAAACAAAAAACGTTCTTCCGTATGCATTGCATCTTGATAATCGCCAAAATGAACCAATAACGTATTGCAAAAATAGTCAAGAATTTTTAAACAATCTTCTCGATTTGTCGGCCATTGAAAATCAGTAACATCAATACTTCCAATGGTTTCAATGTCTGCTTTCTGAATCATGTCAAGAATTTCTTCAACCGAATTGTCCACACGTTTTATGTCTGGAATTTCAGGCGAACCTTTCCACTTTTTACGATTACTTTGATCAAAATTCCACTTTCCTCCTTCTGGATTTTTATCAGAAATCATCATAATATCATATTTCTTTCGCATATCACGATAAAAATATTCCATAACCATTTGCTTCTTCCCTTTGAAAAATTCGGCAAAATCAGTTCTTGATGTTAAAAAGTGTTCTGTATCATATGCTTCCGTTTCAATGTCAATTTCATTACAAAAATTTTGCAATTGTTCGTCCAAACGATATTCATCAGGCAACTGATATTCAAATTTTTCAATCCCATGTTCATTGATCAATTGCTTTAAATTGGCAACCAAATCTTGTTGATTTTTTTCATTCGTTAAAGTATAATAGACAACTTGATGATTTTCACTTTCCAACCAACTTGAAAACGAACGCATACTTTTAAAAAACGCCACTACTTTTTGAATGTGATGTTTTACATAATTGGTTTCTTGCTTCATTTCAGCCATAAAATACAAAACTTCATCATCTGTATTTTCATACCAAGAATGTTCATAATTGAGCTGATCGCCTAAAAGTAATCGAAGTGTTTTCATGTGTGATTTTAAAATAAACTCGTTTGTAACCAAAGATTTTGAAACTTATTGTTTGCGTCATAACGTTCCGCTTGCAATTTCACATTAAAGGTTCTATTGCGCGGATCGTTCCCAACGCCAGACACATACAACCAATTTCCATAATTGCTGTGCACATCATAATCGAGCAAAACCGATTCAAAGTACGCGGCGCCAATACGCCAATCAAGTTGCAACGTTCTGGCAAAGTACGAAGCTACGTTTTGGCGACCGCGATTGCTCATCCAGCCTGTATGCTTGAGTTCGAGCATGTTTGCATTTACGAAAGGTTCAGCCGTTTCACCATCAATCCATTGTTGAATTAATGAAGCATCACGATTCCATTCGTACGTTTTATGCAATATACCTTCCAATTGGAAGATATGATTGCCATGTTTAAGGGAAATATATTTAAAAAAGTCGCGCCAAATCAATTCAAAAATCATCCAATACGTAGATTGATTTTTAACGATTTGCGACTCATATTTTTTGATTTCATGATAAATTTTTCGTGGCGATAGACTTCCATTTGCCAACCATGCAGAAAATTTTGAACTGTAATCTGTGCCTACCAATCCATTTCGTGTTTTTTTGTAATACGAAAGCTTTTTAGTGTCCCAACTGTAGTTTTTCAATCGTTCTAAACCTGCAGTTTCACCACCTTTGAAAGGAAAAGCCGTTCGTGTGTCTTTTTCAAAATTTGGCAATCCTAAATCCTGCAACGTTGGTACTTTTGTCAAATGTGTCACTCGGTTTTTCTCTGGCATTTTTGAAATAGTTTCCAATTCGCGAATGCTAGCATATTTTTCACACTTTTTGCGAAATGCGGTAAATACTTGCGGAATGCTGTCAATTGTCATTGGAATGTCCTCAGGATGATATAAAAACTGATCGTAACTCTCAACCCAATTCACTTCACTGGAAACTGCATTTTTTACATTTTCAAACACTGAAACTTCTTCCAAAGTCCATTCTTTTTGCAAGTAAATTGAAGTAACATTATGAATAGTTACATACTCAGGAATAATGTCTTCAGGCTTTCCAACATGCACAAACAAAGGAATGTGTAAATCATTTAGTTGATTCTGTAAATCGTTTACCGTTTCAATTAAAAATTGTGCACGGAACTTATCTGTTTTTACAAATCCGAAACGATCTTTTTCAAAATGACGTGGATCAAAACAATAAATTCCCATGACAAAACTGTTTTCTTTTGCCGCCTTTACCAACGAAATCTGATCGTGAATTCGCAAATCATTTCGAAACCAAACCAATCCTGTTTTAGTCATTTTTTCTATTTTTATTTCTCCGACAACGTTCACTACAGTACTGAACTTCGTCCCAAACACGTTCCCACTTTTTACGCCAAGTAAAAGGTCGCTCGCAAACTTTACAGACTTTTGTAGGAAGGTGTGTTTTCTTCATATTTAATTTTGTTTAACAAATATACAAAACTATTAAACAAAATTATTTTGTACGCTTCAAAATTGTATCTTTAAGTGCTAATTTGAAATGATTATGAATATTAAATATGTGCTTGGCGCGATAGTTTCCGTTCCGTTGTTGCCACTTCTATATGTGCAGGGGAAAAAGATTCGGAAAACCATTCCGCAATTGCCAGAAGCGACAGGAATCGAAGGAAGCACAAAAAATGCGGGAAAAGAATCATTTCAATTGATTACTATTGGCGAAAGTACGATTGCTGGCGTTGGCGCAACCACACATGAAAAAGCATTTACGGGAACATTGGCAAACGAATTGGCAACACAATTGGAAAAATCGATTTCTTGGAAAGTGTATGCAAAAAGTGGCTATACAGCCGAACGCGTTCATGATAAAATTGTAGAACGCATCACGGAGAAACCTGTAGATTTAATTGTTATTGGACTTGGCGGCAATGACAGTTTTAAATTGCATTCGCCCAAAAAATGGAATATTGCCATTCGAAAATTGATTGCTAAAATTCGTATTTCCTATCCAGAAACGCCGATTGTTTTTATCAATATGCCACCAATTAAAGAGTTTCCAGCATTTACAGGTGCCATCCGGTTTGTCATTGGAAACTTAGTCCAATTGCTTGGCAAAGAACTTGAAAAAGTTGTTCAAGGATGTGAAAACGTACATTATTATTCCCGAACGATTACGTATGACGATTTTATCGATCGTATGAATTTAGATGCAACTCCCGCAGATTTTTTTAGTGATGGCGTGCATCCTTCTGAATTGGCATATCAAGTTTGGGCGCGAGATGTGGCAGAGTATATAAAAACGAAAAAGATTATTTAATTTAGTACTATGACAGATAAAAGGTTTGAGGAAATTATCCATCATTATAAAACTGATATCGCATTGAATCCTGACACTTGGATTTCACATTGCGCGGCGCAAAATTCTATTGAAGAAGCAATATTTGTTGCGGCAACGGCAAGAAATCATGAAGGAAAAAAGAATCCACATCAATACCGATTGAAGCCAATACTTTTAGAAAAATTTGCAGTTCATCTTACGGATCACGCTTCAGATTTGGAACAAGCGACTTCTTTTGAAGAATTGCTTGAAAAGGTAACACGTTATAAAACGAGTGGTATTGGAACACTTGCATTATATGATACTGCCGAACGAATTGGTGCTTATTTAGATATCTTTCCTAACAAAATATATTTACACGCTGGCGTAAAAGTTGGCGCAGAAAAGATTTTAGGAAAACTCCCCAACCGAAAGTTTATTTATAAGGAAGAACTTCCAGAAGCATTTCAACAAACTGATTTACATTGCAATGCTATTGAAGATATTTTATGCAGATATAAAGATCGTTTTGATGACGATAGCGAATCATTTTTACCTCAATTTTTTCCAAATGCAGGTCCGAGAAAAAAACATTCTTGTTAATATGTAATCATTATTTTAGGATATTTGACTTGTATTTTCTTCCAAAAGCAACTCCTAATTGTATTCCGTAAAAAGATTGTTCTCCATTCAAATGTGCAAAAGGAGATAACGATAATACGGTTCTTTTTCGAAATCGGACAATGCTATTGATTCTAAAATAGGCGCCTACTCTAAATGTTTCAGAACCTTCTATTTCATTTACTAGTACATATGGTGCATTGCCACCACTAGTCCCAAAAAAATTAGGGGTAACATTAATTCTGGGAAAATATCTATACGTATATGAACTTCGTTTCATTTGATACAACGAAAAACCTGCTTGAAAATCTATCACTACTCGATCTCTTGGCTTAAAGCCTTTAGATATATATAAACTATACGCTCGAAAACGATCAGCATATGGTGCTCCATTTTGATTAACAGTCGAAAAAGGCTCGCTAGCGCCTTCTGAATAATTAGAAATTAAATTTGCTGGAGGATTATCGGTAAATCCTTTACTTTCAGGACTTATCAATGTCATATCGAATCCAAATCCAAAGCGTTCTTCTCCTTGAAATTGAATGTTTACACTCAAAGCACCTTCTGGTTTATAACCATTGGTAAAACCTTGTCCTAAAAAAATGTGTGTCGCAAAATAGAGTTTGTTACTTTTTGTTTTTGAAATTGTATCATTTTGAGAAAATACGATTAAAGGAAATACATTTAAAAATGCACATACAATCAAGAATCTAGCAAATAACGTCATAAGAAATCATTTAAAAATTAATATGAAACAAGTTTATTGCATCTTGAGAATTTTAATATCCGAAATCTTTCATGGAGCAAAAAATCGGACAATTTCTTCATGATTTTAACAATTCATTAGATTTTTCCCATGAAGTTTTCTATTTTAGAAATCTCTAAT
Organism: Kordia jejudonensis; assembly: GCF_001005315.1. Classification (GTDB taxonomy): domain Bacteria; phylum Bacteroidota; class Bacteroidia; order Flavobacteriales; family Flavobacteriaceae; genus Kordia; species Kordia jejudonensis. The sequence goes on along the minus strand of NZ_LBMG01000021.1, from coordinate 62,159 downwards.
CTTTTTATATTAAAATCCTCCTGTATACAATTGAATAGCCCAAAAAATTAAATGTATATATTATGGAAAATGACCCACCAAAAGAATCGAAAGGCTTTAAAACCGTTTTTAGAGAAAATTATTTAAAAATTGGCTACGTTCTCATCGTTACACTCATTGTGAGTATTGCTTTTATCGTTACTATTCGTTTGTATTATGAAACTGCGGAAACAATGGTTTCTATTTTTGAAAAGCGAGATATTACCATTCAAAAAGCACTAAATGCTGCAACTTCGGACATTCGTGAAGTGACACAACTGAAAGAACAGTTTCGTATGATTGCGGATATTAAAGAATCGTATTTATATATTTTTAAAACGTATAGCGCCTACAATTATACTTTTTCAGGATTCTTTACGGTGTTTTCTGTACTCTCTGGAATTTTAGGTTTTTTAGTCTTAAAAGGTGGTTGGGATAATACAAAAAACTATTACCTAAAAGCTACTTTTATTGGCGTTTTCTTTTGTTCTACGCTGTTTGGAATTTTACCCAATGTATTTGCAACGAAAGACAACATTAAAAACAATTTGGCAAAATATAACTATTACAGTGGTTTACAATTAGACATTTATGAGTTAATTAATGACAATCACGGCTACATCAAACGGAATACAAAAGGTTCTATTGACACGCTCAACTTGAAAATTTCTGATATTACAAAAGGAATTAAAGAGAATCAATCCTTACATTTTGAAATTCACATTGATAAAGTACCAACTGACATTCAACCTTTGCCATAAAACGAGTTGCCAATTTGAAGAAATTGCACAAAACTTTCATACTTTTATAAGACCTCAAAAAATAGTAAAAAAGCAATTCTCAATATAGAATTAGCTTTACAAACCGTAACAAATTCGCTTGAAAAAGAGTATTTAGAGAAAAAACGTAAGATGCTAATTTCTAGACAAACGCGACATAAAAACTAATCCGTTAAAATTTCTTTCGGAAGTTTTTACACGACTTATTTATTCTTTAAATTGAAACAAATTCTAACCAATCAATAATTAAATGAAGCCTTTTACGAATTCCCTTAAATTTAGTCTTCTGTGTTTTACCTTTCTATGTATTTCTTGTGGCAATGATAAAAAAAGTAACGAAACTCCGAAAACTAACACTGAAACAACAACTGAAACTGAAATAGTAAAAGAAAATCCTGAAAATGACACTACATATTACGCATGGGTTGACAACGTGAATATTCGTGATACATCCGAAACAAAAGGAAACGTAATTGGCACATATACAAGTACAGATGCGTTAACCTTTACTGGGAAAAAATCTACTAAAAAAGAGGTTATCGTAGTACGCGGAGTCGCTTATGAAGATTATTGGTTGCAAGTAAAAACTGTTGACAACAAAGAAGGTTGGGTTTTTGGTGGAGTCGTTAAAAAAGAGGGCGAAACTAAGGGAAATAAGATCATAACTGATAATTTTCTCGACTTTCCACATTTTGGCATCTACGACTTAAAAACTTGGGAAAATATTGGCGTTCGTAATGAAGAAGCTGGCGATGCAGAAACACGAACGACTACTTATCTTAAAGATGGAAAAACACTAGAAGTTAAAAATACTGATGTTGGCGAATACGGATATTACCGTGAATATGTATTGAAAAATAGCGCACAACAAATTTTAAAAGAGCGTAAATTTCAGTTTATCGTAAACATGGAAGATATTGAAAACAATGTCATGGAATTAACGGAAACTGTAAAAGATCATACCACAAAAAAACAATACACGCGTACGCAAAAACTGAGCAAACATTTTATGCAATTGAGTGCAAAACCAATTATGGTTGATGGAACTTGGACGGAAAGTACGCTTACTGTAGAAACTGCTTTAAATGAAAAAACAGCGTTTGCCAAACCAATGCAAATTATCTCTTCAATAAACGAGTTACCAAACGAATTTAGAGATGGTTGTAGTTGTTCATTTCGTACACATCCAAACGATTATGCCACGTTGCTAATTGTGGGAACTTATGAAGATGCGCCAAAAGCGAAAGCCATCATAAAAATCGACGGAACGCAAGTTACACTTCAAAGTAAAAAACCTGAAAATCCGAATTACAAACTCGGAGACGTTTTTAAACATTACTATAATGATCAATACGATTTAAAATTTTCGCTCACAAAAGACGGACAAGATGATGCTGGCGGACCACAATATTACGGAACCGCTCATTTAACTTCCAAAGACGGATCCGTAAATACGGATATTAATATTTTTGGCAGTTGTGGCTGTTAAGTAAGCACACCTAAAAAATATGATCGGACTATATCTAATCTATATATTGAATATTATTGTTGCTGGGCAAATTGCCATTGCATCAATTTTTAGTCCTAAAAAAGCCGCTATCACTATTTTTCAAAATGCATATCCTAAAACAGAAATTATACGCTTGGTTGGTTGTTTGTGGCTTAGCATTTCAATAATTTCAGCATTGGGACTTTGGAAACCTATCACATTTTCAATTATTTTATTAGTGCAACTCATATACAAAGGCACATGGCTTTTATTTGTGGCGTTACCCGCTTATCGGAAAAAAGAAGCGTTCCCAAAAACAATGGCAATTTTCTTTATCGTTTGGGTAATTTTATTACCATTTATCATTCCTTGGAGTACTTGGCTTCAACTTAATTAATAAAAATATATGGAACACAAAAAAATAGAAGAAGCTTACAACGACACGTTTTCAGGACTCACTATGTACTATAGAGATTGTACTTTGAATCCTGAATACATTGCAAAATACACGCAATTTCAAATCATACAAGAACGTGGTTTTACAGATGTTTCTAGTTTTGCTAAAGGACTCTGCTCAAATTTGAGATACGCCATTGCATCCAACAAAGCGAAAAATATGACACAAGTAAATCCGAATGTAAAAAAGTATGGTTTTCATGTCATTGCGGCGCCTTCCTATTACAAAGTGTTGGATATTTATAAAATTGGCGATCAAACACAAATTCTATTACTGCATTTTGATGAAAAATACAAAGCAGTTTTTCAAACATCAACATCCAATATTGAAGAAAAAGTGATTGGAATGGGGCGTGCTAGTTTTGACAAAAAAATACAACTAGAATTTAGTGAAGCTCTGCAAGAAGACGAATGGCGAAAACGCACGCAATTTCCTATCGGAATGTCTGATAATGGCGAGTTTTTTCTGAATTCCACTTCCGTAGATAAACCACAGACAACTTCGACGACAGCACAAACCAATACAACAACCAAAACCTTAACTCCTGAGCAAAAAGCAACAACCGAAACACCTGAAAAGAAGAGTTTTTGGAAAAAATTATTTGGGTAAAAATGACAATCCTTATGAAAAGAAAAAGTTATGTATTGCTTCTAATTTCAGCATTGTGCTTCATCAGTTGTAAAGACACTCAAACAGCGGAGTTAAACCCACAATGGAATTATGATTCCATCAAAGGATTTGGAACGTCAAAAAAACATGAATTCACTTTTTGCGGTATTGTACCAAAAGTTATAGAGTATGAATATAAGGTAGGACTTTGGGCTTTTTACACGCCACAAAAAGTAAAAATTGCTGAAGGAATATTTGATAAAGAGCTTGTTGAAGTAAGCGACCGTGGTGGTTGTTCATACTCTTATTATGAAAATACGATGAATCCTGAAAAATGGAAATTTTGGGATCATAATGGCAAATCAATCCCTTTAAACAAAAGAGATTTAGATTTTATACTTTATTTTGAAGAATATAAAGATACATCTAAATTATTGCATCATTAAGTTGCAACCAACTTAAACTCTTGATAGAAAACTCGTAATTTTCTATAACTTTTTAATAATGAAAACAGAATTTTTGCCCAACCGAGCAATCCAAATGATAAATTCTTAAAAAAGTAAAATAGATAACCAACCATTTTACAGCCAAGTTTGAATGCTGTAGTTTGTTTCAACAAAGCTTGTGTGCCTGCTTCAGAATCTTCATCAGTTATATTAGTTGCTATATGTACAGCAGTATCATAATCTTTTGAAAACTTAAAAAGCATTCCATTGGCAATCATTCCGCCTTTAATATAAACGCCAATCGATTTTACAATGGCACCAATTCCTTTCGTGACAATTTTAAAAGCTTTAGACACAAAACGATAAAACCCTTTGAACAGATTGTGTTGTATAAAAGTGACTACCTTCTTCCCTATTCTTTTAATCCAATGCCAAACACGTTTCAATCCGTCCCATAAGCGCATGCCTGTTTCTTTGATAAAACCCCACGCTTCTTGAATATTATTTTTGGTTGCTACAGCATTATTTTTCACAAAAAGTTGTGCTGCAATTTCTTCGCTTGCATCATCTTCTTTGAATTCCTCTTCAGATTTTAAAGCATTTCCCATACTCACAAAGAGTCTTGGAGATACTTCTTTGGCTAACTTTTCAGCAATGTGTGGTTTTCTACCTTCAAACTCTCTGTGAAATTCGGCAAGTGCATTCCACATGGAGCTTCCATATTCATAATCGTAATCTAGTTTTTTATCAATTCGTACTTTGAATCCTAGCAACCAAAGTTCTATTTTGGCGCAATTCACAATAAAACTCTTCGATACTATTTCGTCTTCTTCCTTTTTAGCCACTCGCATCTGCAAACTAAAACCATTATTGGCAGCGCTTCGTCTTTTTATAAAATGAACCAATCCTTCTTGGTTAAAAAGAAGTTCCATCGTTTCGATATTAAAATCGCTTGCAAAACTCTTTTTCCGTATTAAAAACATGTGAAGAATACACGTAAATTGAAACAAACTCCTTCTTGCTAACAGTTTAAAGTTTGGTCTTGGTTTTTTACTGTACAAACCCAACGTCCAAAGTCGCAACTGAATCGCTCTGTGCATGGCGTTTGTAACTTCTGGTTTTATGCGTCCGTCTACAAACCATTTTTCATGTGTAAATTTCGATTCAAAACTGACCAATTCATCCAGCGCATACCACGTTTCATCGCCAACCCAACTATCTTGCGTTAAGTTGGCATCTTTTTGAAACGCCAGTGTTGCTCTTTTGATTTTGTCTATTTTTTTGTGAATTCGTTTCGGATTGAATTGTCTCCGCAGGTAACCAAGCAAATACAATCGTGTAGCAATCGTTTGAATTCTAATTTTTTGGTGTTGCATTTCAAAAGCTTCTGATTTATTTTCAGGCACTTTATTGACCAAACCGTTATTTTCGGCTCCTTTCAGAATGTTTTCAAATTCTCCTAATTGATTGATTACTGTTCCTGAAATTTCAGGATAGGTATATGCTGGTAATTCGCTCATTGCGTTTGTTAGTTAAATACGCCTTTAAACAATTCTAACAAGCCAATACGTGTTTCAATTCCTGCTTTTACAGCATTCTTGTGTACTTCAAGTGTTACCGCAGGAACTTCGTCCAAATCCTTTTTTACAAAATTATACGAATCACCATCAAACTTTGCTAAGGTTTCTGCTACCAAAATAAGCTGACCGTCTTTCTTATTTGCTGCTGCTTTTATTTCATCTTTAATGGATGAAAAACCTTTGGTATCGTCTATAGTAATATCCAATGTTCCCGTATACGTTTGTACGTGTAAGGACGTTAAATCTTCGATGGCATTGTTCAATTTTTCAAGTGCATTCTTTAGTCCTGTCTTTTTTTCTGGTTGTTTTGCCATAATGTTTTTTGTGTTTGTTTTTTGTTGAGTTAATAAATAGCATACAGTGTAAATGTGTCCCATTTTACCGTGAAAAGATAGGAAAAAAACCCTGAATTTAACAACTTGAATATGACAAAAGTAAGAATGGCTTAAGTGTTTTTACTTGCTTTTAGAGTAGCGTATTTGCACGCTTATATAAACTGAAAATTTATAAGATATTTCTTTTAAAATAAAACGAAATCCTATGAACTTTTCAAAACAAAGAGCCCAATTACCCGAAAAACCTGATATGATTCTCATCATTACAGATCAGGAGCGTGCAACTCGAAACTTTCCTGCTGGTTGGGAAGCTGAAAACCTAAAAACCATGACATTTTTAAAAGATAATGGTTTTACCTTTAATAAAGCGTTTTGCAATTCTTGTATGTGCTCTCCAAGTAGAACTACACTTTTTACAGGTGTGTATCCATCTCAACACGGTGTAACACAAACCTTAACTTTTGGTGGACGTTACTCGGATGCTGAAACACAATTGGACCCTAAAATCTACAATATGGCACGCATGCTTTCTGGCGAAGGATACAATGTACAATATCGTGGGAAATGGCACTTGAGCAAAGGAGAAACCGAAAACGGATTGACAGCTTCCGAAATTGCTTTGACAGGTTTTAAAGGCTGGATTGCTCCTGATGCGGGAGAAGATGTAAAACCACAAAACTTTGGTGGCGGTTACGCAAATCATGATGAAATGTACATTCAGCAAGGAATTGATTTTTTACGAGAAGTACGTAGTGCTCGTGGAAAAGGAGGCAAACGTGTGCCGTTTTGTTTGGTACTTTCGTTGGTAAATCCGCATGATGTATTGGCATATCCAAATGGTGTAAATTATGGATATTCAGAAGAAAATTGGCTTGGAAGAAGTGTTGGATTGCCATATTCTGTAACTGAAGATTTATTGAAAAATAAAAAACCAATGGCACAATTTCAGATTGTACAATCTGCAAACATCCTTTTAGGTGCGTTGCCTGATGATGAGAAAAAACTAAATTATATTAACTTTTACGCACATACACTTACAAAAATTGACAAGCAAATTGGAGAGTTTATCGGCGAACTCTATCATAAAGATGCTGCTGGACATCGAATGGCTGACGATGCTTTGGTAATTCGTATTTCTGATCATGGAGAAATGGGATTAGCACACGGTGGCATGCGTCAAAAGGCATTCAATGTATATGAAGAAACACTCAATGTTCCGATGGTTTTTTCAAATCCAATTCTATTTCCAAGCGAAAATGAAAGTGGCGAAAAAATTCCGCAACGTTCTTCAGACGAATTAGCGACATTGATCGATATTATGCCAACAATGGCAGAAATTGCTAATGTAAGGAAACCTTCTAAAGCATTGCAAGGAACTAATTTACTACCAATTATTACCGATGGCAAAGGCGTTCAAGATGAAATTATGTTTACGTTTGACGACACCAAAGCAAGTTCGGCAGATTATCCTTCGGCAGTGTTAGCGGCGAATCGTATTCGTTGTATTCGAACTAAAGAATGGAAATTTGCGTATTATTTTCATGCATTGGGAAGTTATCCTACGATGTATGAATTGTATAAATTGACAGATAATGAAGATAATGAAATGGAAAATTTGGCGTACAATCCTGAGTACAAAACAGTCAGAGATGAATTAGCCAAAAAATTGCATGAAGCAGAAAAACGGCTCTTGCTTCGTAATTCAATATCAGATGGACCAATTGCACTAAATCAGCAGTAATAATTGTTGTTTTTCATAAAAAAGCTGTCTTAAAAGTATAAAAAACGTCATTCTGAACATGTGCTGAACTTGATTCAGTATCAATTCAGAATCTCATTGCACTTATGTTCAGACAGCTTTTTTTTATATCATTTCATATTCTTTACTATCAAATACTATACTTCCTCATTTATAAATGGGCACTACTGCTTGTTGTCTTCACACAGCAAATCGTATACTTTTATGATCTAATTTTTAAAAATTTAAATCATGAAAAAAAGAAATTTCAAGTCATTACAACTCAACAAAAAGTCAATTTCAAGTTTAAATTCCGCTGATATCAAAGGAGGAACATCTGCATTACTATCTATGCTTCCAGGAGTTGCATGTGCGCCAGGTGGATCAGAAGGAACATGCATCAATACACATTGCGAAGATGGAATTGTGTGCGATTTGCAAGTTCCAAAGCCAAAGCAAGATAATTAATCGTGTAATGAGCGAACTTCGGTTCGCTTATTTTTTTCTTTTTTTAATTGAACACACATCTTCATAAAAGTGCTTCAATACATATTAAATACCTTTTTTGTTTATTTGACTACAAGTTTTCGTTATCTTTTGAAAAAATATTTCACAAACCAACACGTGTTACATGAAACGACTACTTTCAGAAATTTTTCAAATTTTTATCGGAATTCTTTTGGCGAGTATTGGACTAAAAATGTTTTTGCTACCAAACGGCTTTTTAGATGGTGGCGCCACAGGAATTGCTATTTTACTCAGTGAACTTTATAAGGTTGATATTTCAATTATCTTACTGATTGTCAGTATTCCGTTTCTAATTTTAGCTTGGTTTACACTCACCAAACGAATTTTTATAAAATCAATTCTTTCTATCATCGGTTTGGCAATTTTTATTCACTTTGAAAATTTTACAATCATAACTGAAGACAAGTTACTCATTGCCATTTTTGGCGGATTGTTTTTAGGTGCTGGAATTGGTTTAACTATTAAAAATGGTGCCGTTTTAGACGGTTCTGAGATATTAGGAATCTTCATTAATGAACGTTTGGGCATCAGTATTGGAAAAGTAATTTTAGTATTTAATGCGGTATTATTTGCCATTACTGCCAAAGTGCTTTCAGTAGAAATTGCCATGTATTCAATTTTGACCTTTTTGGTTACTGCCAAAATTATTGACTTAATGATTGAAGGTTTTGAAGATTTCGTCGGCTTGATGATTGTTTCTGAACATTCAACAGAAATTGAATTGGAACTCATCAAACAAGTTGGCACAGGAACTACGCTGTACAAAGGCGCTAGAGGATATGGAAAACGCGGCGCACAATCTGACAAGGATATTATTCATACCGTAATTAACCGAATTGATATTCGAAGAACCTACAATCTTATTGAAAAAATTGATCCGAATGCATTTATCATCGAATTTGATGTAAATAATATTAAAGGTGGAATTTTAACCAAATATTTAACCAAAGAAGGACTCAAAAAGTTATCGCCAGCGTTGTATAAACAGGAAGAGAAACATATAGAAAATGAGTAACAATTAAAAATACTAGTTAAAGTCATTTTATATTGTTAGATTTTAACGGATTACGAATATTCATCTCCAAAACCTTAAAAAAGAAAGAAGATATTTTATGATATGTACAAGTTGGTTTGTTTAAATAAGATAAACTTTAAATTTCCTTTTATATTTGTGTCAATTAAAATTAAAACCATGATAAAAAAATTACGTTACCTATTTTTATGTACCATTTTTGCTTTCAACTTTGCATTAGCGCAAACCAATGTGAGTGGTGGTATTTTTGCAAACACAACATACACGCTGGCAAATAGCCCTTATATTGTAACAGATCATCTTGTGTTATTTCCAAATTTTACGCTGACAATTGAACCTGGTGTCGAATTTAAATTTGACAGTGGAAAACGTCTTGAAATTAGAGGTGAATTGATTGCCATTGGAAACAGTTCCAACAGAATTACGTTTACTTCAAATGCCACCACACCAAATAAAGGCGATTGGACTGGCGTTCAAATTAAAAATTCATTAGGCGCAAAAGCTAGTTTTGAATATTGCAATTTTGAATACGCTAGTACTTCCACACATGCAGAATGCTGTCATGATGGTGGTCCAATTTACTATTCGCACTGTAAATTTGAAAATAATACAACTGCCGTTGGAGGATATACAGCGTATGACATCAATATGGATTATTGTGAGTTTAACAACAATACGTATGGTATTACGCAAGCGGATAAAATTGTTACAAATGCTACATTTACGAATAATGATTTTGGATTGTATCAAACAGAACGCATAAGTATATACAACTCTACATTTACAAACAATGGAACCGCTTTGTATGGTGGACGCGGAGTTATTGACAATACCGTAATTACCAATAATACCATTGGCGTGCAAAGTTTTTTTGAAGGTTTTGAAATACGAAATAGTGATATTTCAAACAACGATGTAGGAATTAAAACAGGAAATTACAGTGGAGGTGCCGCAGTTATTGAAGAAAATACGATTTGCGACAATACCACGTACAATGTTGAAAATTTAGACAATATCAATAAAGATTTAACAAGCAATTGTTGGTGCTTAGAAGATGTTGCCGCTATAGAAGCAAAACTAAAAGATGGTTATGATGATGTAAATTTAGGCTTGTTCAATTATTCTATTTACGATCCTACATGTACACAAATTACAGCAAATACAATAAAAGATCCTACTTTACCAGCACCGCCACCATTGTCTAACGAAGAATTTGAAGCTATTTTAAGCACAATCTACCCAAATCCTTCATCTGATACAGTTACTGTACAATTGAATAATACCTTACAGAATGTTGAAATTTCGCTGTTTTCCATTGAAGGACAATTGGTGTACAAAAATACACTACAAAACAGTGCTTCATTTAGTATTTCCCTAGACAGGTTACCAGCAAGTGTATACATTATGAAACTTAAAACGAATAAAGGTATCGTAACCAGTAAAATTGTAAAAGAGTAAAACATACATAGTATTAAAATATATGAAAATCCAGATGTAGCATGTCTGGATTTTTTTATGTATAATTTTTTAAATCTTATAAAATTAAAAGCTAGCGAATAAAATGTTAGTGCTTTTGCTTCTTGTTAATGATTTGAAATACACTACATTTGCGCAAAATTTACACCGTTATGGCAACTTTTCAGGATTTTGACTTATCAAATCAATTGCAATATGCTATTGAAGACTTAGGTTTTACGACACCAACGCCTATTCAGGAACAATCATTTTCAGTGATTCGTTCAGGAAAAGATGTCGTAGGAATTGCACAAACAGGAACTGGAAAAACATTTGCCTACATGTTGCCTTTGTTGCGTGATTTGAAATTCTCAAAGCAAGTAAATCCACGAATTTTAGTTTTGGTACCAACACGAGAATTGGTAGTTCAGGTAGTAGAGCAAATTGAATTGTTTGCAAAATACATAAACGTCCGAACTGTAGGTGTGTATGGTGGCGTCAATATGAATGCACAAGCACAAAACCTGCAACAAGGCGCAGATATTGTTGTGGCTACACCAGGACGTTTGTACGATTTGGTGCTGAGTAGAGCTTTGCAATTGAAATCGATTAAAAAACTAGTAATTGATGAAGTTGATGTCATGCTAGATTTGGGCTTTCGGTTTCAGATTACCAATATTTTAGAATTGCTTCCTGAACAACGTCAGAATATTATGTTTTCGGCAACGATGACAGATGATGTTCGTGTGTTGATTGACGATTTTTTTGTAACGCCACATACCATTTCTATCGCGGTAAGCGGAACACCTTTGGACAATATTTCACAGACGTGTTATGCGGTTCAGAATTTCTACACGAAGGTAAATTTGTTGAAACATTTATTGAAAGATGCGGAAACATATAGCAAAGTATTGGTGTTTATTTCAAATAAACGCATTGCCGATCGTTTGTTTGAGTGTTTGAAACCTGAATTTGGTGAAGAAGCCTGCGTGATTCATTCCAACAAAACACAAAATTACCGTTTGCGTTCCATCAATCAATTTAATGAAGGTGTAAATCGTATTTTAATTGCAACCGATGTAATGGCGCGTGGTTTAGATTTGGAAATGATTACACATGTATTCAACTTCAACACGCCAAATTACCCTGAAAACTACATGCATCGTATTGGTCGAACGGGAAGAGCTGAAGCGAAAGGAAATAGTATTTTGTTTTTCACTGCCAAAGAAAAAGAAGACAAAGAAGCGATTGAAACTTTGATGAAATATGAAATACCGCAACTTGATTTCCCAGAAGAAGTAGCAATTTCTAGCGAGTTAGCACCTGAGGAACAAACCCGTATTCGCGAGATTAATAATCCGTCAAAAACGACAGGATTGGCGCCAGGTTTTCATGAAAAGAAAGAAAAGAACAAGAAAACCAATCAAGGTGGATCGTACCGAAGAGAAATTGCCAAAAAGTATAAAAAGCCAAAAACACGAGGCGATAAAAATTATAATAAGCGCAATAAAAAGAAGTAAAAAAACGAGCCGAAGCCCGTTTTATCACGTAACATTTAAGGTTGTGTGTCTTCATCGGCACTCCAACACCAACATTCCGAATACGGTAACGATAAATACGTTGGATATCCTTTTCCGCCATGAATAATTTCCTTAAATGTAGATACAACTTTCTTGTTAAGATCTAACGTTTTTAAATTTCTTTTTTTCATAATAATTTGATTTTGTGATTAATACTGACATGAAAGTATAACGGAACAGCTCAAAAAACAAAGATTGTAACCGTCGATTTATGAATCAGTGGTTGTGAAAAGTTAGTACGTTTTACGCGAAGTTTTATTTACGTAAACTTGTCTTTAGTTCATTTTCTTTTATTAATTTTAGACGTAATCAACCTTCAGAAACGAATACATAGATCGTTGTAGTTGATACAAAGTAAAATCTGTAAATGAAAAAACAATACAAAGTTATTTTAATCTCAATGAGTGGCGTGCGAGTTTACAATAAGCGATTGCTTGATTTGGGATTAACGTTACCTGGATTTGTAGAAAGAAGTGAAGTCATTGCAAGTTTACCAAGTTTGGGTTTGCTAACATTGGCAGCACATACGCCTGACAATTGGAAAGTAATTTATAAAGAACTAGACCATTTTTCTGAAAGTGAAATTGTTGCAATAATTAATGAGAAACCTGATATCATTGCATTTTCTTCACTAACTGCTCGAATTAATGAAACTTACAAATTAAGCCAACGATTTAGAAATATCGGAATAACCGTTGCTATTGGTGGACTACATGTTTCGGCGCTTCCAGATGAAGCACAACAATTTGCGGATATCGTTATTCAAGGAGAAGGAGAACTAATTTGGGAAAACATTCTGAATGATTATGAGAATAATTCCACTAAGCCGTTTTACAGTTCACTTGCAGAAGCAACATACAGATTTCACTTTGATTTGTGTAAAGTACCAAAATACGAACTGCTTGACATCTCGAAATATAATAGATTAACTATCCAAACAACTAGAGGTTGTCCGTTAAATTGTAGTTTTTGTGCAGCTTCTCGGACAATAAGTTTGTACAAAAAGAAACCCATTCAACAGATTGAAAAAGAGTTACTTAAAATCATTGAAATTTGGGACAGACCTTTTATTGAATTAGCAGATGACAATACGTTTGTCGATAAAAAATGGACTAAAGAATTATTAACGCTCTTCGGGAAATACAAGATTAAATGGTTCACAGAAACGGATATTTCTATTGCATATAATGATGAATTATTAGCTTTGTTAGCAAAATCAAACTGTGCGCAAATTTTAATTGGATTTGAAACAGCTAATAAAGAAGGATTGAAAGGAATTGATAGAAACGATTGGAAGTATAAACAATTTGACCAATACCTAAAAGCTATTGATAAAATACAATCATATGGAATTTCTGTAAATGGTTGCTTCATTCTTGGTTTTGATACAGACACGAAAGAAACATTCAAAGAAACCGAACAATTCATCATTGATAGTAACTTATCAGAAGTACAAATAACCTTACTGACACCATTTCCTGGAACTGAATTGTATCAACAATTAAAAAATGAAGGAAGATTATTAGCAGATAATTACTGGGAAAAATGCACCTTATTTGATGTAAATTTTATTCCTAAAAACTTTTCAGTTTCAGAACTTGAAACGGAGTTTGAAAACCTAATGAAGAATGTATACGCTAAAAAAGTGGTAGCAAATAGAGGGAAACAATTTAAAAAAGTACTTTTAAACAGAAGAAAAAACAATTTACATGCGTCTTTATAAAACACTAATCAGATTATTAACTTTTAAGTTAACGCGAGAAGAAATGTTACAGTTTACTAAGCAACACTTCTATCTCGGACTTATTGGCACATGGATTGTCGGTATGGGACGTTATTGGGATGATCCAGGTGCAAGTATTTTACAGCATTTAGGTTTGGGTTCAGTCATTTATATATTTGCATTAGCTTTATTTATTTGGTTAATTTTACTTCCGTTTAAAGTAGAAAAATGGAGTTATTTTACGGTACTAACTTTTATCAGTCTCACGTCATTCCCAGCCATATTTTACGCCATTCCAGTAGAGAAGTTTTTATCACTTGAAACTGCAAATACTATGAATGTGTGGTTTTTAGCAATTGTTGCCTTTTGGAGATTGGCGTTGCTTTACTACTTTTTAAAACATTTTACCAAATTAAGTATCGGAAATATTATTACGGTAACGCTCATGCCTATTTGTCTCATAATAGCTACGCTAACCATATTAAATCTACATAGAGTTGTTTTTAGCGTTATGGGAGGAATGCGGAATCCGACACCTCATGACACTTCCTATCTAGTTTTAATGTTATTAACAGGCATATCGTTGGTTTTATCCATTCCATTAGTAGTTGCATACGGAGTTGGTATTTATAATAGAAGAAAAAAAGTAAAATAAAAAAATAGTCAATACAACGAAATATCCTTAATAAATCCTTTTATAAAATGATTAAACTAAAATTTACAGCTAGTATACTTGTATGCCTTTTTAGCTTCACAATGGCGAATTATAACACAACTGATTCTGTTATCTTGATAGGCAATATTCATTTACAGAAAAAAGATGACGGAAAGTTTAATTTAATTTTTGAAAGAGGAACAAGCGATCAGGTTATTTTTAAAAATGTAAATTCACTATGTTTCCAGGAAAATTTAGATTTCCTAATTTATTGTGATAATAGAGAAGGCAAAAAAAGGTGGTTTTATGTATATGGAGACTTAGCTTATATGCCACGAAAAGTATCTGGAAATTGGCATGATGGGGAGTTTAGAAAGTACCGATTGAAAGAAATATATCACGAAAAACTCTTTAAAAAATTGAAATCAGCAGAAGAAGTTTGGAAACAATATCATTAACTAAAAAAACTCCCAAAAACACTAAGTCTTAAGGAGTTTTTCTGAAATATTGTAAAATCGAGTTTCATTCGGTTTCTCAAAAATATGTATAGTATTTTTAATGAGATTCTGAATCAAGTTCAGAATAAGGTTTTCTATTACAACGCATTATCCTTAATATCCTGAACAACTTCAGGATTGAGTAACGTACTGATATCGCCTAAATTTTCAGCATCTTTCCCAGCTATTTTTCGAAGAATCCGACGCATGATTTTTCCCGAACGTGTTTTTGGCAAACCATTGGTAAATTGCACTTTATCTAACTTGGCAATTGGTCCAATTTGTTCGGTAATAATCTGGTTGATTTCTTTACGAACATTATCATGATTTCTACTTTCTCCTGTTTCTTTCAATGTGACGTAACCGTATAATGCATTTCCTTTGACATCATGTGGAAAACCTACAATGGCAGATTCCGCCACCGCTGGATGTTCATTAATTGCGTCTTCAATTGGCGCGGTTCCTAAGTTGTGACCCGAAACTATAATGACATCATCAACTCTACCCGTTATTCGATAATAGCCAACTTCATCGCGCAATGCGCCATCTCCTGTAAAATATTTATTTTCATAAGCTGAAAAATACGTGTCTTTATATCGCTGATGATTTCCCCAAATGGTTCGAGCCATACTTGGCCACGGAAATTTGATACACAAACGACCATCTACTTGATTTCCGCTGATTTCTTTACCATTTTCGTCCATCAATGCAGGTTGAATTCCGATAAAAGGTAACGTTGCATACGTTGGTTTTGTGGGTGTTGCAAAGGCAATTGGCGTAATCATGATGCCACCAGTTTCCGTTTGCCACCACGTATCTACAATCGGCGCTTTTCGCTTTCCGACATTGTCATCATACCAATGCCACGCTTCTTCATTGATCGGTTCGCCAACCGTTCCTAATACTTTTAATGATGACAAATCGTGTTTTTCTAAATGTGCAACACCTTCTTTTGCTAAAGCTCTGATAGCAGTTGGCGCTGTATAAAATTGATTGACTTTATGTTTTTCTACGATTTCCCAAAAACGTCCAAAATCTGGATAACTTGGTACGCCTTCAAACATTACCGTTGTTGCGCCATTGCATAACGGTCCGTATACAATGTAACTATGCCCCGTAATCCAGCCAATATCGGCGGTACACCAATAGACATCTTTTTCACGGTATTGAAATACGTTTTTAAACGTGTATGCACTATACACCATATAACCTGCCGTAGTGTGAACCATTCCTTTTGGTTTTCCTGTAGAGCCAGAAGTGTATAGGATGAATAATGGATCTTCAGCGTTCATAATTTCAGGAACACAATCGTGATATGCTTCGTCTAATAAGGGTTGCAACCAATGATCGCGCCCATTTTCCATGTGAATGTCTGAGTTGATTCTTTTGGCAACTAAAACCGATTCGACACATGCACAATCTTTTAAAGCGTCATCTACAATTCCTTTAAGATCGATGGTTTTTGCCCCACGATACGAACCATCACTTGTGATCACCATTTTACAAGTGGCATCGTTGATTCTGGTTGATAATGCTGTGGAAGAGAATCCTGCAAAAACTACGGAATGAATGGCTCCAATTCTAGCACATGCCAAAACGGAGATTGCTAATTCAGGAATCATTGGCAAATAGATACAGACACGATCGCCTTTTTGAATGCCTTGTGCTTTTAGTACGTTTGCAAAACGACATACTTTTTCGTGTAATTCTCTGTATGAAATATGTTGTGCTTCTTCTGTTGGACTGTTTGGTTCAAAAATAATGGCCGTTTTATCGCCACGTGTGTACAAATGACGATCAATACAGTTTTCTGTAATGTTCAATTGCGCACCTTCAAACCATTTTACTTCGGGTTTTGAGAAATCCCAGCTTAATACATTGTCCCACTTTTTGCGCCACATGAAATGTTCTTCGGCAATTTCTTCCCAAAAAACTTCTGGATTACGAACTGATTTTCTGTATACTTGGTAATATTCTTCTAAGTGTTTTATATGATAATTACTCATGGTTGGTCTAAATTTTTCACTTTAAATTGTTGGATAATTTACAAAGATTTTTTGCATTATCATTTCCTACAGAAAATAAATATACTGTATTGAATTATACAATACCATTTTAGCTATGTATATGATAACTAGCCTGAGTTTTATATATTTTTATGAGAATACTAAAATATAGTGAAGTTTTTTTAAACACTGTTGACTTTATATAAAAAAAGAAGCTGCCTGAAAAGTATAAAAAACGTCATTCTGAACCATGTACTGAACTTGACGAAAATTTAGCCTTTCAGACAACCGCTGAAATTTTAATTTATTTAAAAAGATTATTTCGCTGTTTTATAACAACTGACTGTATTTTATAAGAATTCGTATGCTTAAGTACATTTTATTCTTTAATACATCGTATTCCAACACCAAGTATTATGGAAGTTTCAGAATAAAAAATTTCTGAATCTTCATCACCTAGTTGCACCCATTTCCTTTTGGTAGAAGAGTTTATTGGTCCAGATTCTACATCGATTGTTCCCCATGAACATACGGTTTCTGATGCAGTTGCAGTACCGCCAGCAGCTACATATCCGTTTGGCAAGCCATTAAAACCTGATGCATTAGTTCCGTTTCCTGAGAAAGCTGACCATCCTGAATCGGATTTTAAAGCTTCAGCCACATTGCCAGAAAATCCATTGCTTCTTAAATAATTTTCTAGTTGTCTAAAGTCTTGTTCTGTTGGAATTCGCCATCCGTCTGGAGCTAATTTTCCACTTTCAATCGCAAAATGATTGTACATCGCACCGTAATAGTCAAAAGGCAATTCTTCATCAATTATATTATTTAAATCTGCGGTAAGTGCCCATTGATAGAATCCTTCTTCATCGGGTAAACTTGCCCAATCCATTCCAAACTCCCATTTTGTTATCGGAGTTCCATCGTTATATTTTGTTGTTTTTAGATTTTCTAACATCCATGTTTGATTTCCAATCGTGATGGTATTATATACATTTCCATCTGCATCGGTTACTGTAATCACTTCAGGTTCTGTTGTGTCGTTGCTGTCGTCGTCGCTTGCGCAAGCTGTAGCAAGTAGTGCAAACATGCACACTGTGCTTAGTTTTAAAATTTGTTTCATAATGTATAGCATTTTTTAATTTAAAAATAGGGATTTTGGTAGTGTGATATTTTATTCAACAGTAAAATAGAATTCGCGTTGAGATTCGTTTAAAAACCTCCAAGAAACATTTTCGCAACGATTGAATCCGATTTGATTGGGATGATTTTCAATAGGATAATTGTCTACTATAGATTCATTTCTGCTAGTATTTTGAATCGCAGCGTCTTGCCAACTAATTACATAATCTCCAGGTTCAATGGCCTTTAATCCAATTCGATAACTAAAAAATAGTTCGCTACTTTCCAATTCTGGAATGGCATGTATTTGTGCATTTTCACAAGAAGGTAGAAACGAATATGATCCGCTATCAAAAATTAATTCAAATTTGTCTATGGCATCTTTACAGTTTGATACTGCTGTAGGTTCTATAAATTTATAGATTGAGAACGTATCGCTTTGTGCAATATCACTAAAAATAGAATCATTTACAGCAGTGTCAAATGCCTTAGAGGAAACGCGTCCGTTAATCCAAATGGTTTCATCAACAGAAAAATTGGATTGCATCGTTACATTTACTTTATACGTATTGTATGTTAATGTGCTTTGTAGTTCGTCTTCTTCACATTGAAACGCCATTAATAATGGCGCCAATAGAATGTACGTTAATAGTTTCTTTTTCATAATCTTTTTTTTATAAATTTGTATAATTATCTCTAATTATGCCTCACGTCTACACGTGAAATGATACGAATTCGTGTATAAAAAAGTAATTTTAGGATACGTAAGTGTATTTAGAATTTATACCCAACACCAATTTGAAAACCTTTTGTGTTTACTTCAAATCCTGTGGCATCTCCGATATCAGAAAGTCCAAAATTATATCTAGCATCAAAGAATATTCCTGTTTCTTTCAAGTCAAAACCAAGACCTGCGTTTAATCCGAAGTTCGTAGATTTCAAGAATTCGTCAGCATCATCTTCGGCGCTCACTAAAAATCCTATTTGTGGGCCTGCCTGCAAACTGAGTCCTGAAGTTATGTAGTATTTTGCCATTATAGGCACGTTGACAAAATTTATTCCTGTGTCTTCTCCTCCTTCTATGGAAAATAAAAGTTCAGGTTGAATGCTAAATTTTTCAGAGATGGAAATGTCAACAAAACCTCCAAAGTAAAATCCTGTTTTTCCATTGATATCTTCTGAATCATCTTCTTCAAAATCATCTGAGAGTTTAATTTCTAAGTTTGAAAAATTTAAACCCGCTTTTACTCCGTATTTTACATTTTGTGCATTGATGGTAAAAATACAGGCAAAAATAATGATAATAGTTGCAATACATTTTTTCATAACAAATTTTAATTTTTAATTCATATTTCTTTGTTACAAATATTCTCAATTTTTATATAAAATACTTCACGCATAGACGTGAATCGCCTGTATAATATGGGGTTTTTTGAAAAAAATTGATTTTTTATGAATTTTTATTTGAAAGTTTTATCGCTTCCATGAGCAACGATATTTTCTTGTATTTGGACTCTTTTATTTCAAAATAGGTATACATTCTTCGAAGCGAAGAGCCAATTCCGTCAACACTCATATATGCTTTTTCGGCAATATCTTTGTTTGAAATTACGGGATCTTCGAGTAAAATTGAAAGCACATTCCAATCGGTTTCATTTATTTTTCGACCCAAAGATTGTTCAATTTTTTTTCTGTCTAATTCAAATTTACTTGCGGGAATTTGTAGGTCATTTGTATTTTTTAGCCGTTCCAACTCTGCTAATAGCGCTTCTCTTTTTTTACGATTGTCAACGATTGTTTTTCTAGTGTAATAAAGAATTCCTATAACTACTAAAAAGCAAATTAGAATAATAGCGTACGTTTTTTTGAGTTGTTTTAATTTTAAAGCAGCTTGAGCATTTTCATTTTCAACTTGCGTTTGATATAGTTTTTTTTCAAACTCATTTTTTACAGCTTCACGAGCAACTGCGAACTTATTTTTTTCGGCTTGTATGCTATCATCATACATTGTGTATTGCTCATACATTTCAAGGGAAAGTCCTAATTTTTTTTGCGCTTTGTAACATTTATAAAGTAATTCGTAAATGTACCGTTTTGATTCTTTGCTCGCACTCGGAGTTAAATTAGCCAATATAGCTTCGCCTTGCTTTGTTGCTTCATCAATATCAGTTTCATACGTAAGTTGAGCAATTGTAATTTCCGCATTGGTAATTCCACTTTTAATTGCTAGTTCTTTATTTAATGCCAAGCTTTTTTGCGCATAATCTTTGGCTTCATCAAGAAGGTTTAATCTGATATGTATACTTGCTAAAGCAGCATAACACTCAGCAATGAAAAATTTTTCATTTTTCACTTTTAATATTTCAAGTCCTTTTTCGTAATAAAATTTAGCTTCCTTATATAATTTTTTCTCAAAATTAGTCCAACCGATATTTACATAAATAATTGCAGTTCGCCTGTCTTCGTAACCTCTATCATTGAGCAGCGAAAGTGCTTTTTGATAGTATTCTAACGCCAAATCATAATTATCAATAATGAGATACACACTTCCCAAACTTGTGAGCATGTGCGATTCTTTTCTAGCATCTTTTTTTTCTTGATATACTTTTAACGCCTTAGAATAACACTGTGTTGCTTGCAGATAATCTTTTCGATAAATAAACACATTTCCTAAATTGCCAATAATATCAGCTTGTAAAACATCATTTTTTAATCGTATGGCAATACTTTCAGCTTCCTTGTAGTTACGCATAGCTTCATCATAATTGCCTTTAAGTCGATGTATGTTTCCTTTTCGTTTTGCTGCCATAAACAGTTGTTCATCAGCATTTTTTTCTTTAGCAATTGTATAATGATCATCTAGCGCAATCAATGCTGAGTCGGGTTGAATTTGATTGTTAAGTTCATAATATGCATCCAACGCATTGAATCTAACAGTATCAATTTCTTTTTCGTTTTGCCAGATTAACCGTAACGAATCCGTGTTACTCTGTGCAAATATGGTATTAGAAAACAGCAACAATACCAGTGTAACGTAAACTGTAAGCTTAGAGGATGTATTGTGCAGCATTTGTATAAGTATTGTAATGATCTAGATGAAAATGGTTTCAAATATAATTAATGATTTGAAGCTTCTCCTGCTCCTGAAGGAATTCTGATATTTTCTACGAGTTCTTGGACTTCTTCTGGCGGTGCTGCCGTACATCTTGAAACTACCACGGAAACTACCACATTGACAATCATTGCAATGGTTCCAAAACCTTCAGGAGAAGTTCCAAACCACCATTCGCTTTTTGGTAGTGGGTCTAGTACCCAAATGAGTCCTGTTTTGTAACGTATCATGTAGCATAGCATTAATACGATTCCAACAATCATTCCTGCAATAGCGCCTTCTTTGTTCATTCGTTTGTCAAAAATTCCTAATATAATGGCTGGAAAAAAGGAGGCGGCTGCCAATCCGAAAGCTAAAGCAACCACGGCGGCGACAAATCCTGGCGGATAAATTCCGAACAATCCAGCGATGATAATTGCTACAAAGATGGAAATTCGTGCGGCTAATAATTCTCCTTTTTCTGAAATAGTTGGTTTTAATTGCTTTTTGATTAAATCGTGTGAGATTGATGTTGAAATGACTAGTAATAATCCAGCAGCTGTTGATAATGCTGCGGCCAATCCGCCAGCGGCAACTAACGCGATTACCCAATTTGGTAGTTTTGCAATTTCAGGATTTGCTAATACCATGATATCTCTATCAACATATAATTCATTTGTTGCTGTACTTGCATTTGAAATTAAACGTTCTCCGTTTACACCTCTTGCTTCTGTAAATTCAGGTTTTTTACCATCTAATGCACTTCCTGCCACATATTGTATTTTTCCATCGCCATTTTTATCTGCCCACGCGATTAGTCCAGTATCTTCCCAGTTTTTGAACCAAGCTGGAATTTCTTGATAATCTTTGTTGCTTACCGTTTCAATTAAATTTGTTCTTGAAAATACGGCAATTGCTGGCGCGGTTGTGTATAAAATTGCGATGAATAATAATGCTAATCCTGCAGATTTACGTGCATCTTTTACTTTCGGAACGGTGAAGAAACGAACGATTACGTGTGGCAATCCTGCCGTACCAACCATTAATGCAAGTGTTATGGCAAAAACATCCCAAGTAGATTTCGTTCCGCTGGTATATTCGTTAAAACCGAGTTGTGTGTGCAATGTGTCAAGTTTATCTAGCAGAAAAGCGCCACCTTCTACTTTTCCTCCCATTCCTATTTGTGGAATGATGTTTCCTGTCATTTGCATGGAGATAAAAAATGCGGGCACCATAAAGGCAAAAATCAACACACAATATTGTGCCACTTGTGTGTATGTGATGCCTTTCATTCCTCCCAAGAAAGCAAAGATGAGCACTACTGTCATTCCGATAATAACTCCAACATTAATATCTACTTGTAAGAATTGTGAAAATACAATTCCGACACCGCGCATTTGTCCTGCAACGTAGGTAAATGATACAATTAAAGCGCAAATTACGGCAACTGTTCTCGCTGTGTTTGAATAATAACGATCGCCAATAAAATCAGGTACTGTAAATTTCCCGAATTTCCGTAAATACGGCGCTAAGAGTAATGCTAGTAATACATATCCGCCTGTCCATCCCATGAGGAACACAGAACCATCATATCCCATAAAGGAGATCAATCCTGCCATACTAATGAAAGATGCGGCACTCATCCAATCGGCGGCAGTTGCCATACCGTTTGCCAAAGGAGAAACGCCTCCACCAGCAACGTAAAATTCTTTGGTTGATCCGGCTCTTGCCCAAATGGCAATTCCGAAGTATAGCGCAAAAGTAATTCCTACTAAGATCCAAGTCCACGTTTGTACACTCATAATTTCTTTTTTTTAAATACGTTTAGTTTGAATTACTCGTCGAAACCGTATTTTTTATCTAGTTTGTTCATCAATCGCACATAGACAAATATCAAGATGACAAATACATATATGGAACCTTGTTGTGCAAACCAAAAACCTAATTTGAAACCGCCAAGTCTGAATTGGTTGAGTTCTTCTCTAAATAAAATTCCACAACCATAAGACACTATAAACCAAATAGCTAATAGAATGATTAGGTATTTTAGATTTTCTTTCCAGTATGCTTTTGCGTGTTTTTTTTGATCGCTCATTGTTGGTTGGTTTTATAGACACATGCGTAAGTGTGTTAGAATGTTCTAAGATATGTATTTATTCCAATATTTAAAGCGTTAGTATTTTTGTCAATAATATCAATTGTATTGTACTAACGCATACCTTGTAAATCTGTTAGCTTGTTTACCAATTGGCAAATCGTAAAAAGCGCCTTAGCACTACTCCTTCAGGTGTTGGTTTTACTGCTTTTTGTAAATCGTTCGCATACCTCTTTTAATGATATATGCCGTTTCTTTGGTATCCGATTCTTTTTTCCATTGCGTACAAAGCGCAGTGACCCAATCGGGTTGGGACTTGCTGGCATCGTTCAACCAATTTCCAACAGCATCACGCACATATTTGGATGAATCTGATTTTAATGGATTGAGAATTGGCAACGCTTTCGCTGGATTTTCTTGAAAAGCTTCTATTTTCTTCGTCCAAACACCAATTGGTCGCATAGACTCGACTGCGAAACGACGCACATTTTCGTCACGACTCGTTGTCCACTTCGATAGTAATTCTACGGAAGTGTCCAAATCGGCAATCATCCGTTCTTTACTTGCAAAAATTACGACTTCGCGCACGCCAAAATGTGTGTCGGCAGCATACGATTTCATTACTTTTAGTAAATCTGGCACAGAATCATGCTGTGTACTTTGCGCCCAACATGCCCAACATCTCACCAAATCAGACGTGTGTGTTTTTAGTTCTCCATATATTTTTTCATCTGAAGTAAGGATTCCAAACGTTTCGCCAATGACTTTGGTATTGCTATTTGCTGTTGGCTTTTTTTGTGCGTTTACGGCGACTTCAAAGTCTTCATACCAAGCTGATTTTCCAAGTTGTGCTAACACTAATTTTAACAACACTAATTGATCGGCTGCCAACCATTCCATTAAGTTTTTGGTTTCTATCAAACCTTTGTTCAAATATTCTACAACTTCTGGATTGAGATCTTTTAGGCTTCTTGGTCCTTTTCTATTGCTTATATGTTCAGGAATCATCTGTTTGTCTTTGAAGTTTCTAAAATACAGAATTTGGAAAAGATATTTTCGAAAAATCAAGAGCGAAAGCTAAAAAACTATGCAAGAAAACATGATATTATATATCGCGATTGGGATTTTTTTTATCGAATTGAAATATTTTACACAAAAAAAGTATCTTTAAGCAATTGATTGCAATTGTATGCTTTTGTTAAGATTCCCCATTCTTACTACACAATTTAACATGTTGTTTTTTCTCGTTTGTTTGATGACGAGCTTTTCCTCATTAGGTCAATCTGAAAAGATATTTCATGAAACGTTTACCAAGCAAGATGGATTGGCTTTTGACAATGTGAATACTTTATGCTTTGATACCGATGGTTTTTTGTGGATTGGCGGAAGCAATCAAGATTCGCGCGTCATCGTTGCTGATACTAAAAAATTGACTTTACAGCGTTTTAACGGTCAATCGTTTCACAATATTCCGCTTCCAGGTGTTTTGTATCAAATCACAGAAATTTCACAAATTCACAAACGAAAAGATGGTTTGTTATATGTGTTGCTAAAGACTTCTATTGGACAAAAGTTATTTCTTTTTAATCCTGAAACTATCGTATTTAAAGAAGTACAGTTTGAAGCTGATATTGCTGGACTTTCTAGCGTGTATACCTATCAAGAGAAAGATTATATTCTTGTACAAAAAGACCGAAAAATTTCGCTTGTTCAACTCATAGATCATTCGAGTCAAAAACTTATTTTTAGTTTTGAAGACGAAACTAAAAGTAAATTTTTAGTGGATCCTGGAACACAATTTATTCCATTTCCAGCGTATTGTGTGATTAGTGACGATAATTTACCTGTTCGTTTTTTTGATTGGAAAAGCAATTTGTTAGAGCATTATGCAGATGCTTCTATCTACAACAACAGAAATACTGAAAAATATGTCATTGATGAACATTTGGTGATGAACGACACGACGTATGTGTTTACCAAAAAGAATTCAATCTTGTATCAACTGGATAATCCGTTGCGTTATTTTCAAGAAGCTGGACAAAAAATAACTTTACCAAGTACACACTTAAAGGTTATTCGTGATAGTAACGGAAAGTATATAACATTAGCTTCTCAAGAAAATAAGCTCGGTTTTTATGAATTGAAAAGTGCTGGTTTTAAGAAAATTCATGAAGTTACCTTGGATCAAATTTCAGGAATTACAGCCATTTCAAAAAATGTGTCTAAAGATATTTGGATCGCAACAAATGGTGAATTGCATTATTTCAAATTCCCTTCACAAGAAATTTCAAAATTCTTACCCAATAAGAGTTTACGCGCCATTCAACCTTTAGAGTCAAATACGTATTTGGTGGCAACGGAAGCCAGCGGTTGGTTTGTTGTACAGACAGAAACGAAGGAAGTAACGCCGTATGAAATGTACTTGGGAGACGACCTTTACAAACCCTTTTCTTCGCGAAATATGATTGTTGATGATACTGTAATTTGGAGTAATTCCAGCAAAGAAATTATCAAAGTCGATCGCAAGACTCGCAACGTATCAATTTTTAAGCATTTTCCCGTCATCAGCTTGGAGTGCGCGAATGACAGCATGTTGGTATATGGCACTAATAGTTATCATTTGATGGGATTTGATACGAAAACGGAAACGCATATTCCGTTGGTAAAAACCGATTCGCTTTATATTTATGACTTGGTTATGCTCGATAATTGGGCTGTTGCCGGAACTGACAAAGGAATTTTAGCCTATCATTTTCCAACCAAAAAGCATACATTTTTTGGGAAAGATTTTTTAAATGATCCGTTTGTGTTATCATTAGAAAAATTTAGTACTACAGAAGTGATTATTGGAACACGCAGCGGAAAAGTTATCAAATTTAATTTGTTTACCGAACTTTTTGAACTGTATTATTCGGATGATTTGAAGGCAGGAATCGCTTCGGTGACAGTAGTTGACAACAATTGGTGGATTAATACGTTTAATGGCGTTGTGATGTTTGATCCGATTACTAAAAGTAAAACTCGTTTTTCAGAAAAAGACGGCTTTAGTCATTATGAAGGCAATCGGTATAGTGCGTTGCGAACGAATGATGGACTTTTTTTAGGAACGATTGAAGGTCTTAATTTTTTTGATCCAAACGCGTTGGAAATTTCCAAAGATACAGCTGCGTTAACTTTACTTAAAGTCAAAAAATACAATTCAGACACCAAAATGTTTGAAACTTCTTTTGATAGAAAATTATTTTCTGAAAACAATCCTATTATATTGGCGGCAGAAAACACTTCATTAGCCCTCGATTTTGGATTGAAAAACACAAATGCTGTCAATACCAATCCGATGTATACCTATCGTCTTAATGCTGGTGATTGGGTTAATTTGCGCACTAAGAATAGCCTACAATTTCCAAATTTGGCTAGTGGAACTTATGAATTGGAAATTGAAGCATTTGATTATTCGGGAAGAAAAATTGCCAATCCGCTCACGATTCAGATTGTCAGTGAAAATTTCTTTTATAAAACGTGGTGGTTTGTATTGTTGATTATTTTGACAATTATCGGGTTTTTACTGTGGCAACTCAAACAACTACAAACGCGCAGAAAGATGCAAGAACAGTTTGCCTACGGACTTATTCAATCGCAAGAAGACGAACGCAAACGCATTGCCAAAGAATTGCACGACAGCATCAATCAGCAACTCACTTTGATTAAAAAGAAGGCACAAAATTCTCAGCAAACGGAAATTACTGAACTCACACACAATACGTTGGAAGAAGTACGCGCAATTTCGCGAGGCTTGTATCCGCCGTTATTAAAACAACTTGGGTTGACGGAAAGCATCAAGCAATTAATTGTAGATTTGGACGAAGAACATGCGCTTTTCTTTTCGGAAGAAATTGATGAAATTGATGTCCATTTTGATGAAAACAATACCTTAAATTTTTATAGATTCATTCAAGAATGTATTACCAATGTATTGAAACATGCAAATGCAAAAGCCGTTGCCATTTCAATTGAGAAACAACAAAAAGAAATTGTTACAATCATTAAAGATAATGGAAAAGGCTTTGACGTTTCCGAACGAAAAAAACAACATAGTTTGGGATTAAAAACTATGACGGAACGTATCAAAATTATGAAAGGCAACTTACAAATTGACAGCGAAATTGACAAAGGCACCACAATAACCGCTATAATTCCTATACAATATGAACACTAAAATCATCATTGCAGACGATCATCCGATGTTATTAAAAGGCTTACACGAAGAATTGTTGGCGCACGATTATAATGTTGTTGCTGCCGCCAAAAATGGTGCTGAAGCGTTGGAATCCATTGTGAAAAACGAAGCAGATATCGCAATTTTAGACATCGAAATGCCTATTTTAAATGGTTTTGAAGTGATCAAAAAATCCAAGGAATTATCTTTGAAAACCAAATTCATCTTACTCACATCACACAAAGAAGCACGTTTCATTTACAAAGCAAAAAACCTCAACATTTCGGGATATTTGTTAAAAGATGAAGCGTTTGAAGAAATTAAAAAGTGTATTGAAGCAGTTGAAAATGGCGAAACGTATTTTAGTGCTACATTCAATAATATTTTTGACACTAAAATATCTCCTGAACTTAAAAAATTACAATTTTTATCACCTTCGGAGCGTACTATTATCCGACTCATCGCACAAGGAAAATCTTCGAGTGAAATTTCGGAAACATTATTAATTTCCGTTCGAACGGTACAAAAACATCGTGCCAACATTTTATCAAAATTGGACATTCCGTCGAGTAGTGATGCGCTGACTGTTTGGGTGCAACAGCATTTGGAGTTGGTATTGTCGTTGTAGTTGTTGGGTGTTGGGTGTTCGTTATTCGTGTATTTGTTTATTTGTTTATTCGAAGATATTTTTACATTGTTAATTTCGTTGGTTGCTATGAGTACAATGTCATTCCTGTGTAGGCAGGAATCTACATGTAATTTCTAGTTCATTACTCGCAGTCATAAATGTTAACTTCAATGACATTTTAGTTCACATAAAAATTCGTGTATTCGTGACAAAAAATACAATCCAAGTGGATTCCTGCCTTCGCAGGAATGACAAAAATTAGCAAAATTAAGAATGACAAATCCTAAAACACTTACCTACTAAAATACCAAAAGGCAAAACCAAGTCCAAAGCAAAGCGAGTCCAAATGCGAAGCGATGACTAAAAACGAAGCGATAAAATAAACAAGCTAAAACCTTGAATCATTGAATTTTTTAATCATTGAATTGAGCAAAGCGAAGCGTACGTACCCCTACGTATTTTTTGCATATTCTACGCATTGATTACCAAACACATATTGAATATTTTGCAACATAAAGTTGATTCCCCTAAATCACCTAAATTCAGATACTTGGGTTTGGGTGCGCTAAAATTTCAATATGATGAAGACAAAATTACTTGCATTCTTTTTGTTTACAATAGCTTTCACAGTAAACGCTCAAACAACATACACATACAACGGCTCTGGGAACTGGTCGAATACTGCCAATTGGAGTCCGTCGTATCCAGGAACCACGATTACCGCAAACGCTATTGTAACAGGAAACGGAGGAACCGTGACGCTAGATCAGGAACTTTCTGTGAGTGCTAACGTGACACTTACGTTTGCTTCAGGAGCCTTTTGGGTTCATCCGTCTTCTGGCTTAATAGATCATGGTATTAGTGGACATTGGATTATAGGTACAAACACCTCCATGACCTTTACAAACTCAAGAGTTTTTACTAGTATTAGTGGAAGATTTACCAACAACGGAACATTGAACGCAAATGAATTAATTGTAGGTAACCAAGGACTATTCACTAATAATGGAACTTTGAATTTAAATGGTGGAAATGCTTGTCGATTTAACATGAATGGTGCTAATGCCAGACTCATCAATAACACAACAGGTGTCATAAACAATTTCGCGCGAATTGCCAGCACAGGCTCTGTGGGTCTTGATCAAAATGTCTATACCAACTATGGGACTTGGATAAATAATAACAACTTTAACATTCTAACCTCAGTTAGTGTTAGGGGTACAATTCATAATTATGGTTCCATGACATTTTCAAATAATGCTGTATGGAAGAACAATGGTAATTGGATAAATTATGCAGGAAGTCAATTAAACATGAATACTGGTAGTTCATTAGAGAATACTACTAGTTCAATGATATTTAATGACGGCGCCTCATTTACTGCAAATACAGTAACAATCACCAACAATGCACCGATGACACAAAATGCAGGTGCTACCTTTCAAGTTTCGGGAACTTCTACTTTTGATAACAATAATAATCTGAGTATTTACGGAGCTGCGTCATTTGGTGGCGGCGTCAACTTTACGAATTCCGCTTCTGGCGAACTTGACATTTTAAATGATAATAGTAATCCAACTTTCGGACTCACGTCAAATGCGATAATTACGAATAATGGAATTATTGACAATCAAGGTCGTTTTAATGTAAACAATCTAATTAACCAAAACAACGTGTTTGAAAATAAGCTGACAGCCGAATTAAATTTGAATAATGTATTGACCAATTCCGCAGCGTTTACCAATGAAGCCAACGCAACCATCAACATTACAGGTGCGGGAAATTTGACAAATTCAGCCACATTCAACAATTTTGGAACGATTCATAATGAAGCGACCATTCAAGAAACTTCTCTCATGAATTTTGAACCGACTGGAACACTTACGGGAACAGGAACTCATTTTCAAAATTCTACTAATAATGGAACGATTTCGCCAGGAACAGATACCAATACTTTTGCAACATATTCGTATCAAAACGATCTAACAACCAATAGCACCACTACATTTGACATCGATATTAGCGGAACGGCAACTGGTTTTGTAAATGACCGAATTGATATTGCTGGATTTTTTGTAATTGCAGGAACATTGAACGTGAATTTACCATTTGGAACTACACCATCTTATGGCGAAACATTTACTTTGTTTACATACACGGATCATCTCAATACATTTTCTAACGTAAACTTACCAGCATTGCCATTTGGACAACAGTGGAATGTAGATTATGGAGCAACTGTTTTTACACTTACTGTTGGATGTAGTTTTTCAAGTTCGCGCATCTATGTAAATACAAATGCTACGGGAGCAAATACAGGGGAAAGCTGGACAGATGCCTTTACGTCACTTCAAGATGCGATTGATTTGTCAAATAATTGTACCATTCCTGAAATTTGGGTAGCACAAGGAACCTATTATCCTTCGGCACATCCAAGAGACGTAACTTCAGGAACATTGACCGATAGAGACTTCACGTTTCATTTGGTAGATGGCACAAAAATGTACGGCGGTTTTACAGGAACAGAAACTACACTCTCTGAACGCGATTTCATAAACAATCCAACCATTTTATCAGGTGATATCGGCGTACAAGGAGATATGAGTGATAATACCTATCATGTGGTTTCCTCTCTCAATGACGCAAACACAACAATTTTAGATGGCTTTAGTGTAGAAAATGGCGTTGGAGGCACTACATTCTCAGGAATTACAGCTGAAGGACAAACGATAGAGGTTTTTGCTGGTGGAGGAATCATCAACAAAAATACGGCGACTACTTACGAGAATTTAATCATTCAAAACAATCAATCAATAACTGGTGGTGGTATGTATAACGACACTTCTAATATTACTGCCAATAACATCGTATTAATTCATAATAGCACAGCTTCTGATGGAGGCGCAATGAGTTTCCTTGGATTTTCCAGTCCAGTATTTAATAATCTACTCATAGCAAACAATACGAGTTTTAATAGTGGTGCTATTTCTCATTTTCAAGCGACGCCAATTTATAACAATGCTACTTTTTATAATAATGTTAGTACAAATAGTTCTAATCCGCATGTAATTTCAAATTTTTCATCCATACCGACATTCAACAACTGCGTCACATTTGGGCAACCGTTTGACTTTTCATTTACAAGCGGCGGTAATGTCCAAGGTTCCAATAATTACACGAGTCAAAATCCAACGGAATACGGTTCTCCAGCAGGATTTACGCATCTCACCGTTGATCCGTTTGTAAATAGTTCAGACATAGATGGCGCTGACAATATATTACGAACTGCCGATGACGGTCTGGTTGGTTTGTATAACAGCGTTTTGCACCAAGCAGGAAACAATACGTTTGCAACATTACCTACAGACATCACAGGACAACCTAGAATTGTAGAAACTACCGTTGATATAGGAGCGTATGAGCAACAAAATACCGTGACGGTTACTTATTTTGTGACGACTTGGAAAACGGATAATACAGGAAGTTCCAATGACAATCAAATCACCATTCCGACACGTGGTGGATTCACTTATAACTACGATATCGACTGGGAAAATGATGGTACATTTGATGATTTTGGTGTTACAGGAGATATTACACATACCTACGCTTCTGCTGGAACATACACAGTTGCTATTCGCGGAACATTTCCTGCCATTCTTTTTAACGGAGGAGGCGACAATGAAAAAATACTTTCCATAGAACAATGGGGAACGATTGCTTGGAAAAACTTTGACAGAGCTTTCTCTGGCTGTATCAATTTAGTTGAAAATAGTATAGACACTCCTAATTTAACAAACGTATTCGACATGGGATTTGCGTTTTCAGGTTGTACTGCATTTAATCAAGATATTAATGATTGGAATGTAAGTTCTGTACAAAGATTTCGTGGTATGTTTTCAGTTTCTGGTTTCAATCAACCACTAAACAATTGGAACATAGACAGTGCAAAGGATATGAGCAGTATGTTTTCTAACTCACCTTTTAATCAACCATTAAGTAATTGGGACTTGATCGGTGTTGAATCTATTCAAAGCATGTTTAGAGGAACACCTTTTGATCAAGATATTTCTATGTGGGATACGAGTACAATTGAATTTATGGGACAACTATTTTTTGGATGTCCTTTTAATCAGGATATCAGCGGATGGAATACTGGAAACGTTAAGAATATGCTTGAAATGTTTAAAAGCAATCTATTTTTTGACCAAGATATTGGCGGATGGAATGTAAGTAATGTACTTACTATGCGTGGCATGTTTCAAAATACAACGTTTGATAAAGATATCAGTCAATGGAATGTATCTATGGTATCAGATATGCTTTTTATGTTTCAAGGTGGTAATCTATCTACCGAAAATTATGATGCGTTGTTGATGGCTTGGAGTCAGTTAACCTTGAAAGATGATGTCTATTTTTCAGTTGGAAATTCAGCCTATTGTTATGGAACGCAAGCACGTGCCGATATTGAAATGAACTTTAATTGGACGTTTGATGATGGTGGGCAAGGAAATTGTCCAGTGCTACTATCGCCAAAAGTATATTTGCAAGGCGCGTATATAAATCCAAATACTGGAGAAGAAACATTAATGAGAGATGATTTGCGTGTCGCAGGATTGATTCCAATCACAAGTCCGTACGCAGATATGCTAACGTGTGATGCAAGTGTATTTAACACTGTTGGAAATGATGCTATTGTAGACTGGGTTTGGGTAGAATTGCGCGATGCAACCGACAATACCAATGTGATCACTTCACAGTCGGCACTCTTACAGCGAGACGGCGATATTGTAGATGTAGATGGCGAAGGCGAATTATTAATGAACGCTTCGATAGGAGATTATTATGTAGTAGTTAAACATCGAAATCATTTAGGAGTCATGTCTGCGAATACTTTACCAATGGATTACACGTCAACTTCTATAAACTTTTCTAATCCAACTACACAAACCTTTGGCACCAATGCACAAATACCTGCGGATACGCCCACAGATATTATTGGCTTATGGGCTGGAAATGCAAATGGAGATCATATCGTACAATATTCTGGAACTGATCCAGATTCACCAAGTATTTTATCAATCGTACTGAATGACTCAGGAAACTTTTTAAACTTTCCAACATTTATCGTCAACAGCTATTCAAATGCGGATACAGACATGGATGGAAATGCTCAATATTCGGGCACCAATCCTGATACACCTTTCATTTTGCAAAACGTATTGGCACATCCAGGAAACTTTTTAAACTTTAGCACGTATCAAATTATAGAACAACTACCAGAAAATTAAAACTAACCTCAACCTATTTTAATGTAAAAACCGCATCAATTTTGATGTGGTTTTTTGTTGATATATTCATGTTGGTATAAAAGGAAGAAAAAGGTGGAAAGGAAGCAAAATAATACACTTCTGTAATAATAATCTCTTACATGATTATAATTTTATTTTGGATTTCGAATAAATAATCGATAGTTTTATATAAGAAAAAACGTATTCAATTCATTCGTTTTAATACAAAACAACTACCATAACTATGTCCAGCCCACTTATTGTTCCAGGAACTAAAATTTCTGAAGAAAAGATTGATGATAGTACAATTTACTATGATGTCAATAAAAATGATTCCACTATAAAATTAAATTTAAATCTTCCTACAAATGATGTCAATTTAGAACTCAGTACTCTTGTTCCAGCCACTTGCTTTGCCTTTCATCATGATACTACGCATCTAAAAGTTAAGAGTTTTTGCTTTGTAAGAAGAAATAGAGAAGTTGAAGAAACAAGTTTCGAACTTACCTATCAAGTTACTTTTAATCCTTTAGGAAGTTACCAGCTAAATATTTATATACAATTTACACCAAATAGTACTCCTACAGATTTGGATAGTAACATGTATAATTGTTTTGAATTTGATATCGTTTTTCCTTCTGATTCAATCAAACTAGATGATAAATCCTTGGATCTCATTGACTTTGATTCCGTAGAGGTGTTTTTAATTAGAACAAATCCGAAAACTTCCAGAGGTACTGTTACTACAGTTCAGCGACCAGGATAGCCTTTTTTGTTTGTTTAAGATAGTATAAAAGCCAACGTTTTCATGACGTATTTTCGAGGTATATTTCTTCTTTTGTTTGTTTGTATTCCCTTTTTTGTTTTTTCTCAACAGAAAGTAGATCATACATTGTTTAGAAAAAAAATTGTAGAAAAAAGTGCCCGTTTTGAGAAAGACACCTATTTTAATGAAGCGCGATCTTCTTTTTTGCAAGAAAAATGGGATTCAACACTTGTGTATACAGCCAAACAATTAGTGCTCAAAAATAATGATCCTGAATTGACAAATTATTGCCATTTTTTTAGAGGATATAGTTTTCAAGAAAAGAAGTTATTTGAGCAGGCTGAGCAATCTTTTTTAAAAATCACGCCTGACTTTTACTTTTATTACCATTCAAAAGCGTTTTTAGGTGGAAATGCATTGGAACAGCATAAGTTTGAAAAAGCTATTGCCTATTATAAAAGTGTGGAACATTTAAAAACTGATCAAGATTTATTTCTTGAAAAAAGTCGTGTGGAACATAATATCGGACTTTGCTATTTACACTTGCAACAGTTTGATAAAGCCGAATATTATTTGTTAAAAAGTACAAAAATGCATGAAACAGCTAACGACACCATAAATTTGGTTAGTTCTTATGGAGATTTAGCAAATTTGTATTACGAACAATATAAGGATGAAAAAGCGATTCCATATTTTGAAAAAGCATACCAACTTTCAAAGTATGTTTCTAGTTTCAATGTGAAAGCCACTACCGCACTTAACATGTCAATTGTTGAAGAGAATAAAAAACAATATGCAAACGCTTTAAGTTATAGAAAAGAATTTGAACAATGGAATGATTCAGTAAATAATCAAAATAAAATTTGGAACACTGTTCAATCTGAAAAACAGATTGCTATTCTTGAAAAAGATAAAGATTTTCGTATTCTAGAAGCGTATAATAATGTAAAAATAGCGGAACGAAATGGTTTTATATATTCCTCCATTTTTTTATTGATTTTACTTGGAGCAGGAACGTATTTGTATCGTGAAAAAATAAAAGCAACAAAAATAATTAACGACCAAAAGAAAGCTTTGAACGAATTGAACACTACGAAAGATTATCTGTTCTCGGTAGTTTCGCACGATTTGCGTTCTCCTGTAAATGCATTGCGAAAACAACATCATAAATTACAGCAACAAGTAGTTGCGCAGGATTTTGAAAGTCTTCAAGCAACGATTGAAACTTCCACAAATATCTCAGAAAGTATGTATGGCTTGCTAACCAATATTTTGCATTGGTCGTTGGAACAGCGAAAACAATTGTTATTTCAACCAAAAGTGAGTTCGTTGCAACCCATAATTACTCAAG
The DNA here is from genome assembly GCF_001005315.1 of Kordia jejudonensis. Classification (GTDB taxonomy): domain Bacteria; phylum Bacteroidota; class Bacteroidia; order Flavobacteriales; family Flavobacteriaceae; genus Kordia; species Kordia jejudonensis. Next base: position 26,674 of record NZ_LBMG01000021.1, on the reverse strand, counting down.
TTATATTTGATTTTGAAAGTTTAGCTGCAGCAAAAAATATTGTACTTACTATTGCTATTGACAACACGATTATGGCAAATTTTGATAGAGAATCGTTAAAAATTATTTTGCGAAATTTAATTGATAATGCCATTAAATACACTCCAGAAGCTGGAACGATTGAGATTCATACTTCGCAGACTGAATTGCATTCCCACATTACAATTAAAGATACTGGAATTGGTTTTTCTCAAGAACAACTCAATTTAATTTCTAATTTAAAAGAAATTACTATTTCAAATATTGATCGCGCCAAAGGTGTCGGACTCGGCTTGTTGTTGTGCACCACATTGGCAACAAAGAACAACGGTGAATTACGGATGACTAACAATAAAACTATTGGTGCTACCATTACTATAGTTTTACCCAACGCATAACCTACTATGGAACAATTACACATTTTACTTTTGGAAGATGACGTTGCAGAGGCGCAAGAAATGATTTCATTACTAAACCGAAATGATTATCTCGTTACGCATGTTTCCAATACTGCTGATGCTTTAAAGAAACTACACATCCAGCATTTTGACATGATCATTTTAGACATCATGATTGATGGAAAACCACAAGGAATTACACTTGCAAAACAATTGGATATGGAAGGAACTCAAATTCCATTTATATTTCTAACTAGCATGCAAAGTAGAACCGTTTTTGAGAAAGCAAAGTACACCAAGCCTTTTTCTTATTTATTAAAACCGTTTAACGAAATGGAATTTCTATATACAATAGAATTGGCCATTGAAACACATTACAGTCAAGAAAATACACTTAGTATGAGTGCTACCACTGCTGTAGTTGCTCCTGAATTTTTCTTTGTAAAAGAACGTCAAAAAGTGGTAAAAGTAAATGTAACTACTATCATTTACATAGAAGTAGACAACAAATATTGTCATCTTATTTGTGAACGTGGCAGTTATTTAATAAAGCTCTCACTATCCAAAATAAAAGAAATTTTGGCAAACCCTGATTTTAGGCAAACGCATCGAAATTATCTAGTAAATGTTACAAAAATAAAAGAAATGTACATTGAAGATAATTTGATCATTATGGAAACCAACCACAAAGTTCCGTTTAGTGGACGTTTTAAAGCTACCTTTTTAAAAGATGGATTGTTTTTTAGGTAAAACAAACGCTACATCTATCTAAAAAATAAATGTAGCGCACATATTCTTAACTTCCGGTTATATACACTATTCTTGGCCTTTTAGAATTAAACCTAACATAATGTTTTCCATTCCTAAAAGTATTTACTACATAGCCATCTCCTGTTTCATCATAAAAAGTATATTTATAGTGTTTTGTACTTTTAAACCATAATTTATGCTTCCTAAAGCCTTCATGTACGTATAAAGCATAATGTGTAATACTCGCTCTATCTTTTACGTGTGATACAGTATTCTTCCATTTTGAATCAGCTACTGGCCAGTTAACAGTGACACCAAAATCCTCCTTACTTGAATGTCCATTAGAAGGAACTTTTACACTAGAATTAATACTATTTGAAATAGAAAATTCCTCCTCAGAAAGATATCCAACTTCATACTTCTCACCTTTTTCACTTGTATGCACTTTCCATGTAATAGCACTGTCATCAATATCAATTTTAGTATTATCTTCCATTTTCTAATTTTTAATTGGTTGTAACTCCTACTCTATTCAAAACAGGCTTTTCGGATTCCGCCTTTACAATACATAGAAATAATGGTAGCTACTCTATCGAAAATATTACTATGATTACACTCCAAAATTGATAAAATTATAAGCTGCATAATTTTTAAAAACCCTAAGCGAACGATATTCGATCTTAAACGTTGTTATACTGGTATGAGCGTAGTAAAGAATTACTGGTTTTCTAGGTTTATTTTAATTTTGAATACATTTTGATACTTTTAAAAACTAACTTAACCAAGTTGGAAATCTTCCTAGTTTTTAGACTCAAAAGCAATACTTTCTTAAATCGATAGTAATACTATTAAAATTCTGTTAAGAAGTAATTCCTAGAATTTTAAATTAATTATCTTTGTTTAAGAAATAACAAACAGACCTTAAACATTTATGAAAAAAACATTACTACTTCTAACATTATTTCTAGCTTGTTCAAGCATCAGTCACGCACAAGCTCCAGATGAAAACCAATTGGGCGCTTGGTACATGTATTTTTACAATACAACTTTTAAAGATTCAAATTGGGGAATTCAAGGAGATTTTCAATATCGTGATTGGCGCGGTCTTGGTGATAGAGAACAGTTATTACTGCGTTCTGGAGTAACCTATACACCAAAAGATTCAGGCGTAAAATTTACATTCGGTTTCGCAAACATTACCACAGGACAATTTGGAACTGATATTGACAATCCTGTTTCTGAAAATCGTATATATCAAGAAGCCTTATTTTCAAATACAATCTTAAAAAGATTGTTACTTACACATCGTTTTCGCTATGAACAACGTTGGGTAGAAAATCAAGACATGCGAACTCGCTATCGCTATAACCTTTTCATAAATATTCCTTTAAATAATACAACACTCGCTAAAAAAACCTATTACGTTGCACTTTACAATGAAATTTTCTTGAATGGACAACGTGATATTGGGGATGGACGCAGTGTACAGTTTTTTGACCGTAATAGAACCTATTTAGGCCTTGGGTATGCTATTAGTAAAAAACTGAGAGTTCAGCTCGGCTGGATGGAGCAAACTACCGTAAACTGGCAAAAAGGTCAGTTGCAATTTAGTTTGCACCACACGTTATAATTTTTTAATAACTAATAAAAAAAAGCAAATGAAAAACTACACTTTTAAATTACTCACAGTAGTATCTGTATTATGTTTAATTTCTTGTCAGGAAGCAAAAAAGACTGAAACTGCCAAGCAAGAAACGCAACAAGAGCTTGTTGAAGAAAAGGTTGTAAAAAGTATTCTTACAGCAGAAGAACAAGCCGACATGACGCCTGCAGAAATCATTGGTCGTTTGAAAAAAGGAAATGAAAACTTTGTCAACAACAATCTTACACAACGTGATCATTCTGCACAACGTAGAAAAGCGATGATCGGACAGTTTCCAAAAGCAATTGTACTTTCTTGTGTAGACAGTCGTGTTCCTGTAGAAGATGTATTTGACTTAGGAATTGGAGATATTTTTGTAGCGCGTGTTGCTGGAAATATTGAAAATGCAGACATTGTAGGATCTATGGAATTTGCAACCGCTGTCGCAGGAAGTAAAGTAGTGATTGTAATGGGACATACTGCTTGTGGTGCCGTAAAATCGACCATTGATAATGTAGATGCAAAAGCACTTGGAATGAACTCTTTAGCAGATTTAATCAACGAAATTAAACCAGCAGTTGAAGAAACTGAAAGTGAAGGCGATAGAACTTCAAAGAACGATGCGTTTACAAATACTGTAATTACAAACAATGCAAAACGTACTGTGAAAAATATTCGCGAAGTTTCGCCTACGATGGCAAAAATGGAAGACGAAGGTAAAATTATGATTGTATCTGCCGTATATGATATGGAAAGCGGAAAAGTAACATTTAATAAAGACTAATTTTACATGTATAGTATAATTACAAATCCTTATGAGTTTAGACTCGTAAGGATTTTTTTATGGATGAAATTTATGTGAGGTAAAGATAAGTTTCATAATTCTACCAAAAACTACACATAAACGACAAAGCGTAAGCTTCTTCGCTAGTTGTTTGTTTACGATTTTCCGTAAAGCTTTGTTGTATATTAAATATATAATTAAAACGAATAAGTTATTAAACCATTTGTAGCAATTAAGAATTGACTATAGATTATTACTTCCATGATAATATCATTTTAAGACATGTTGTATATGTAAATACTTATTAATGGGGATTGAATTTAGTTTTTTTCATAGATACATTTAGACATGTGAAAAAATATTATCAATCGTATTCAAAATAAGTCTAATTATAAAAACTATACACATGGAAAATGAAACGCCACAACCACCAAAAGAAGATGAATTTACGAAGAGTAAAAAACCAACAACATTAGATTCTCTTTTAAAATCTGCAAAATTTTGGTTAGCACTGTCACTTATATTAGTGTACATTATATTCATTATTTACCTCATGAAAAGAGCAGAAATACTGGGGGAAGAGAAGCCACTGGAATGGGCAAGATATCTATTTCTTTTTACAGGAATCGAAGCCATCGTTTTTACCGCTGTCGGCTATATATTTGGTCAAGAAGTAAGTCGAAAAGTTGAACAAAGTGCTGATCAAAGAGTTGAAAATGAAAAGAATGAAAAAGCAAACGCTCAAAAGGAAACTGAAAAAGCAAAGAAAGAAACAGAAATAGCTAAGGAGAATCTTATCAGACTACAAGAAGCCGTTATAAGTGATGCTTACCAAGTTGAAATGAATGACCATAAGGCTACGAGTAATTATGAAGCCTTTGACATTACAAAAGATACTGGATTAGAACCTTCACTACTGATGGCAAATGTGTCAAAAGGACGTGCACTTGAGCTTGTGAATGAAATGACAAATAGGAAAAATTCTACTGTTCGTGTGAAAATGAAATATAAAGTAAAAGCCAGTGGATTTAAAGGAGTTATTATTGATGGACAACCACAGCGTTCTGCCGAAGGTTATCTCTTAAAGGCAACCACCACTAGCAATGGCATTAAAGTAACTGTAGATTGGGATGGTAGTGGAGAATGGGAATTTGTAGCGAGTGAAATAAACAATTTAGACAATGGAAGAAAAATGAAAATGTCTCCCAATCCTCTAAAAAGTAATGGTAGAACTTCTTCATTTAATCTGATCTATTCATGAAAAAATTATATATAACAATCGTAGTATTGACCAGTACTTTGTATTCCTTTGGTCAATCTTTGGGACAAGATAGTGAAGGTTTTAGTTCTATTTTATTGCCTTCTACCACTATTAATATAGATGGAAAAAATAATGTAGTCAACATCGCATTTTATAAGTTGATCAATACATCCAAATTTAAACCCCTAAAAAACAATAGCGAAGGAGATTGTTTTGATCCTGATTTATATTCAAATGGGGCATTTACTTCTAAAAACATATCTGAATGTGTAAAGAAAGTCTGGTCAAAAGCTGAAACTAATTATAAAAAATCTAATTTATTATTAGGCGCAGAACTTACGGGTGCATCAAAAAATGGATTAGCTCTTATATTTGGTGAAGGTGTATTAGCAAATCAAGCAAATGCTAATTTTGTGATTGGGTGGCAAACAAGAACAGCTAGGTATGATCGTAATGACTTGAATGCTTACACCAACTCATTACTTGAAAAGTCAGAAATAAAAAATAACTTATATGACAATGAAGCTGAAATTAATGAGGATGTACAACTGCTTTTATCAGCAGAAGCAATTACAGAAGAAATAGCTGGATTATTAAATATTTCACACATTAATAGACCTGCCAAAGACGTAATAGATTATGTAAAAATTCAATTAGAGAAATTTAATGCTCCAAATCAACTGTATAATAAAGAGGAACGAGTATCAGAACTTATATCATACATTGAGAAAATTGACGATATTTTATTTGAATTAAAAAATACACTAAGAGTTCTAGATAACACATTTCCACTTGATGAAAAAGGTGATAAAGATGATTGGGAAATTGCCTATAAATGTAGAAGTAGAATAAACTTTATTGTTGATGAAATCAAACAATTATCAAACAATAGTGAATTTGAGCAGATAACGATACAAGTAAATCTTGAAAACTTGTTTGATAAAGATACTTGGAAAAATGCTCATGAAAGCTTACATAAGAAAAGAATTGAAATTGCAACAAAAAAGAATAGAATTGAAAAAATCTCTAACAGTATAGATATCATTTTTGATAGTTTAAAAACTAAATATGGTGACTATATTGAAAATCTTAAAAAACTTAAGGATGTAGACGATATTATAAAAGAAATTTTCAAAAATAATGTGAGTTTCAAAAAACGCATATGGTATTTTAAAGCTGGATTCATAGGAAACTCTTTTATGTATGATTTGGATAATGGATCAAATCTTGTGGATGAAAGAATCGTAAAACGAAATTTTCAAGGTACAAGACTTGAAATTGGATGGACACATCATTTTTTAACAAATAATGTAATGGGAGTTAATGTATCTAGAAGTCACACAGACAATTCAAGTAGGTTAACATCCACTGAATACACATTCAAAGTGATTGATGATACGGTTTCTCCAAATTTAGAATCTTCTACAGAAATAGAAGCTTTATCAGGACCGTATGATCGATTCGATAAATATCAAATAGCAGCTGACTATGTGAGATATGTACCACTAAAAGAGATTAACAATTTGGATGACCAAAAAAAACCAGCTGATTTATATTTACTGATCAACCCATATTTAAGACATAATTTTTATGCAAATTCAGAAACACTGAAACCTAATACTTCCTTTGGACTAGGACTTTATGCATTTAACATAAAGGAAAATACTATTTCAGGTGGTGTGTTTGCACAAGCGGATGATGTATTTAATGTAAACCGAAATACAGCATTACCGTTTACACGCCAAATACAAATTGGACTTGTGTTTAAACTAGCATTAGATTCGTTTAACCCAAATAAAACATGATTTAAAAAATGACTCGTATATTCCTATATTCCATACCCTAAAAGTTAGTTTTTTTTAATTGAGGTTGAGGGAAATTAGTTTGTCAACTATCATTTTCATTTGATTCAAAATTAACTATCGTTCTAACTTTCAAATATCAAAAATCAATCATCTATAGGTTTTGTACACTTGGGTATAAAACAAAAAACCTGTAATCTTTCAAATTACAGGTTTTTATAATTTTAGTGACCTTAGGAAGTATTACTTCGTGATCCTAACTAAAATCACTACTGCAAATACTAAATCGTACTGCTAGTGCAGTATCTTTTTTTGTTTTCTCCAAACTTTTGAAGCGTGGCTTCAAGTTTTTCGAAAATAACTTCAACAGGATTATTGCCATGATCCTAACTAAAATCACCACTGCAAATACAAAATCTCACTGCTAAAACAGTATATTTTTTTGTTTTCTTCAAACTTTTGAAGCGTGGCTTCAAGTTTTTTGAAAATAACAATCAACAGGATTATTACCATGATCCTAACTAAATTAACTACTGCAAATACAAAATCTCACTGCTAACGCAGTATATTTTTTTGTTTTCTTCAAACTTTTGAAGCGTGGCTTCAAGTTTTTTGAAAATAACTTCAACAGGATTATTGCCATGATCCTAACTAAATTCAATACTGCAAATAAGAAACCACGAGCTACCGCTCTCGTTCTTTATTTTTAGCCCAAATCTCAAACTGTCGTTTGGATTTGTTCCAAAAACAAAGAACCACGTCAAATTGACGTGGTTTCTTGCTTGATGTGACTACGGTAGGATTCAAACCTACGACCGCTGGAGCCGAAATCCAGTGCTCTATTCAGCTGAGCTACGTAGCCAAGATATGTTAATTAACTCTAGTGTAATCTAACTAATATAATTTAAGTTTAAAGCTTTATGTTATAAATCATATTTTTTGCTTTTCATTTTCATTTTCTTTGCTTTCCCAAAGAAAAGAAACAAAAGAAAGGGAACTTTTCCAGAGGTATTTTTAGTTTTTCTTTGAAGGAAAAACTAAAACCGCATGAATTTTTCTAAATTTTCTCCAAGGCTTCAAAAATTCTTGACGAAAAATTCCTGCTATACTGCGAAAAAGAAGAGTTTCAAACTGATCTTTTGTATTGAAATTCACATTAACTAGACAATTTTGCTTTTACAATGGAAGAAATTGTTTTTCCATCTGCTTGTCCAGCCAATTCTTTAGAAACGATGCCCATGACTTTTCCCATGTCTTTCATTCCTGATGCGCCGATATCGTCGATCGTCATGACCACTACTTTTTCAATTTCTTCTTCGCTCAAAGCTTCTGGTAAAAATTGACTAATTACTTCCGCTTGATCGATTTCAGGAAGAGCTAAATCTTTTCTATCCTGCTCCAAATATATTGCCGCGCTATCTTTGCGTTGCTTTACTAGTTTTTGTAATATTTTAATTTCGTCAGCTTCTGATAATTCTTCTCCTGAACCACTTGTTTTTGCTAGTAATAGTTCTGATTTTACAGCGCGTAATGCTGCTAAAGCGGTTTGATCTTTAGCTTTCATCGCCGTTTTCATCGCCGTCATTATATCTTGTTGTAATCCCATGATATTTTTTATTTTATTGCTGTGAAGGTAAAAAAATTAAACCCGGAAATAGAACAGCAACTCCCGGGTCTAAAAAACATATATAATAGTACTAAATCTAATTAGTCAACATTGTCGTGCAAGAAAGAATTGTTGTTTCTTAATTGCATATCATCATTACTATCCGTACCTAAACTGGTGCGGGAAGCTGTGTCTGATGATGTATTTTCATTTAATTCAATTCCTGCTCTTTTATAAGCTGGTTGCTTCTCAATTTCTTCAATACGAGAAACACTATTGTTGAATTTATAATTGAATTCTTTTAGCTTTTTTCTACGTTCGTCAGCTCTGTTTTTTAAGCTTTCTTCAATCGTCGCGTTAAACGGATCAGCTTCTGCTTCATTTGCAACTTCTTCAACGGATTCTGCCACAATCTTTTTCTCAAAAACAATGCCATCTTCAGCAGCTTGAGGAATATTTTTTTCAGCCGAAGCTTCTTCCTCCATATAGTCATCTAAACTGTAACGCGTAACACCTTTGTCATGAACTTCTGTCACAGGAATTACTTCCACATGATCGTTTACTTCTATAGATTTTACCTCTTCAGAAGTGAGTTCAAATTTAATAATATTTTCTTCTTTTTCAGGCGTTTCTTCTACAGAATTTGCTAAAGGCATATCAAATGTAAAAGCAATCTGATTTTCTTCTTCTTTTGTTTCAGCAACTACGAATTCAGGCTCATTTACGTGCATGTTACGAACTTCATCCGTCATAGAAGTAATGATAAATTCTTCTTCAACCTGCGCTTTTGGAGCTTTTACTTCTTCATATACAACATTGATATTTTTGATAATTTCCGATGTAGGAATCAAATTCAGTGTTGCAGTATCATCTATTAATGTATGACGAACTACTTCTGTTTTCTTTGGCGGAACTGCTTCCGTAGGTGTTTGCACAGGAATGCTTGGCGTTACTACAGCCGTTGGCTTCGTTGTTAGATTTTGTACTGCACGTTGTTCATCTTCTAAGGTATGAATGATCTTTTTTGATTCCGTATTTACGATTTCATCTTGTTGATCTACATCAAAACCAGTAGCAATGATCGTTACCGAAATAGCATCTTCCAACGTTTCATCTTCTCCAACTCCCATGATGATGTTTGCTACTCCACCAGCTTCATTTTGAATGTGATCGTTGATTTCTCCGATTTCGTCAATTGTAATTTCTTCTGAACCAGAAACGATAAGCAACAGTACGTTTTTAGCTCCATCAATTTTATTATCATTTAGTAATGGAGAATCAAGCGCTTTCATGATGGCTTCATTTGCTCGGTTTGCACCAGATGCATTTGCAGATCCCATGATGGCTGTTCCACTATTTGATAATACTGTCTTTGCATCACGCAAGTCAATATTTTGCGTGTAGTGATGCGTTATTACTTCTGCAATTCCTCTGGAAGCTGTAGAAAGTACTTCATCCGCTTTAGAGAATCCTGCTTTGAAACCTAAGTTTCCGTATACTTCTCTTAGTTTGTCGTTATTGATCACAATGAGCGAATCGACATGCGAACGTAGTTTTTCAACTCCGATACGTGCTTGTGCATTTCGCATTTTTCCTTCAAACTTAAAAGGAATCGTGACAATACCAACCGTTAGTATGTCTTTATCTTTGGCAAGTTTTGCGATGACTGGTGCAGCTCCTGTTCCTGTTCCACCGCCCATTCCGGCAGTGATGAACACCATTTTTGTATTGGTATCGAGCATGACACCAATATCTTCAATACTTTCCAAAGCGGCTTTTTCTCCAACTTCAGGATTGGCACCTGCGCCAAGTCCTTCCGTAAGCGAAACTCCGAGTTGTATTTTGTTGGGAACTGGACTGTTTTGTAGCGCTTGCGAATCTGTATTACAGATGACAAAATCTACTCCCTTTATTCCTTGTTGGAACATGTGGTTGATGGCATTACTTCCGCCACCGCCTACACCGATCACTTTTATTACATTTGATTGGTTTTTTGGCAAATCAAATGAAATGTTTCCGAATTCTGTGTTGCTACTCATAATTCTTTAACTGGTTTTTTATTATTCTGCGTTATCTAAAAAATCTTTCAACTTATCGGCCCATTTTTCAAAGATCGACTTTCGTTCTTTTTTGGGTTCCGATTGTATTGGAGCACTGGTATTGGTATGTTCTGCGTTGTCTTCGCTAGCATATTCTGCTTCTGAAACTGTTTCTGTAGGTGATTCCACAACTTCTTCTTCAACAACGACTTTTGATTGGTTTTCTACTGCATTCATTACTAATCCGACAGCTGTTGCATATAATGGACTTGCCATTTCTGCATCAGAATCTCCTGCCAAATGTTCGTTTGGATAGCCAATTCTGGTATCCATTCCTGTAATGTATTCTACTAATTGTTTTAAGTGATTTAGTTGACTTCCGCCACCTGTAAGCACTATTCCTGCAATTAGTTTTTTCTTTTGTTCTTCATGTCCGTAGTTTTTGATTTCTAAGAATGCTTGTTCTATGATTTCAACTACACGAGCATGAATTATTTTTGAGAGATTTTTTAAGGTAATCTCTTTGGGTTCTCTTCCTCGTAATCCAGGAATTGACACGATTTCATTGTCTTTGTTTTCTCCTGGCCAAGCAGATCCAAATTTTATTTTGAGCAATTCTGCTTGTTTTTCTATGATGGAACAACCTTCTTTGATATCTTCCGTGATGACGTTTCCACCAAATGGAATTACCGCTGTATGACGAATGATTCCATCTTTAAAAATGGCCAAATCTGTGGTTCCACCTCCAATATCAATTAATGCAACTCCTGCTTCTTTTTCTTCCTGACTTAGTACTGCATTTGCAGATGCTAACGGTTCTAGTGTAATTCCAGCTAAACCTAAGCCTGAACTTTTTACACATCTTCCAATGTTTCTGATGGATGATACTTGCCCAACAACCACGTGGAAATTGGCTTCTAATCGTCCACCATACATTCCTATCGGTTCTTTTATTTCGGCTTGACCGTCAACTTTGTATTCTTGCGGAAGCACATGAATTATTTCTTCACCAGGAAGCATGACAAGTTTGTATACTTGATTGATTAGCAAATCAATATCTTCTTCATCTATAACTTCGTCTGCGTTGGTACGCGTAATGTAATCGCTGTGTTGTAGACTACGAATATGCTGTCCTGCAATTCCAACTACAACTTCTGTTATTTTCAAATCGGAAACACTTTCAGCTTCTTGAACGGCTTGCTGTATGGATTGTATGGTTTGTGTAATATTGTTTACGACACCACGATGCACACCCAAACTCTTGGATTTTCCTACTCCAAGAATTTCGAGCTTACCGTATTCATTTTTTCGCCCAATCATTGCCACAATTTTTGTGGTTCCTATGTCTAATCCTACTGCGATGTTATTGTTTTCCATGACTTATTTTTTGGTGCATACTACTTGATTGGTAAATTTTAAATCAACTTTCGCATAACTATCGAGCGTTTTATCTTTTACAGCTTTTTTGTAAAACGCTTTCAGGTTATTCACCTTCTTTTCTATGTGTTCAACTTTACCAAATAACACAACGAAATCATTCGCTCTTAATTTTAGATTGAATGTATAATTTTCGTTTTGTACAATGGCGATAATATTCTTTTTTAGAAAATCATCTTCAGCGATAAATTTTGCTAACGTATATACGTCATTCAACTTCTTTTTATCAATTTTTCCTTCCACAAAAGGAACATGCGCTGCCGAAACTTTGGACAACGGCATCAGTTTCCCTTCTGAATCAATATAAAAAGAGTCATTAGCTGCGATACGTGCAATTGGTGTTCGCTGTTTTATTTTTGCACCAAGAGTCCCATTTACAGATAGATACACTTCTGCATCTTGAATCATTTCGTTCGCACGTAAACGTTCCTCTAGAACATCCAAATCTAACTGATCTTTTCGTATGTTCGTAACACTATCGTTATTTTGTATTAACAATTTATTAACCATCGATCTTGTGATGAAATATTGCTCTCCATCAAGGTATTTTATGTCTGGATTTCCAACAACACGCGCTGCATTTCTATTCGCCGAAAAGGCATATAGAAATATCAAAACTGCAGCTACAGTGATTCCTTTTATGAGATTCCAATTAATTTTCAATTGTTAGTTTGTTTTTTATTTTTTCAACTTCTGCTCCTATATCGCCAGCGCCAACTGTGAGTAATACATCCGTTTTAATATTTTTTATATGATCGATTAAATTTTCTTTAGTGACCAATTGTTTTTGATCGTTTTTTATTTTGCTTAATAACCAACTTGAGGTAATTCCTTCTATTGGTTTTTCCCTTGCGGGATAGATCTCTAAGAGAATGATTTCATCAAATTGTGCTAAACTTTCTGCAAATTCGTCTGCAAAATCTTTTGTTCTGCTAAATAGATGTGGCTGAAATATGGCCGTTATTTTTTTAGCTGGATACATTTCTCGAACCGCTTGATGCAGTGCGTTTATTTCCGTTGGATGATGTGCATAATCGTCAATAAATACAAAATCATCCGTTTTTATTTGATAGGAAAATCTACGTTGCACACCTTTAAAACTTTTTAGGGCTTTGGCGAGGCGGTCGGTTGGGGTTCCTATTTTTTCCGCCATCGCAAAAGCTACTAGACCGTTTAACAAGTTGTGTCGTCCGGGCAAATGAAATTGCACATCTTCAATGATTTCAGAAGGTGTTACAATGTCAAACACATAAGCACCATCTCGAATGCTTATGTTTTTTATATGATAATTAGATGTTTCTTTGAATCCGTAGGTGATTCCATCTAACTGAATATCTTCATGTACAAATAACTTTCCATTTGGCTTGATGCATTTTGTGAATGCTATAAACGAATCGAGCAATGCTTCTTTTTCGCCATAGATATCCAAATGATCAGCATCAGTTGATGTGATGCAAGCAATATCTGGCGAAAGCTGTAAAAACGAACGATCGAACTCATCCGCTTCCACGACTGTTATTTCGTTTCCTTTTAGAATGAGGTTCGAATTGTAATTTTCAGCAATTCCACCTAAAAAAGCAGTCACATCCGTTCCCGATTCCGCTAATAAATGCCCTAATATGCTTGAAGTGGTCGTTTTTCCATGTGTTCCAGCAACTCCCAAACAATAGGTGTCTTTTGTGATGTGTCCTAAAATTTCAGCTCTTTTGTATATGTTAAAATCATGTTGCCTGAAATACGTCAGCTCCGAATGTGTACTCGGAATTGCTGGCGTATACACAATGATCGTGTTTTCTTTATTTAGATATTCAGCAGGAATTTTGTTTACATTATCATCTGTTGAAACCTGAATTCCCAAAGCTTCGAGTGCCTTGGTAATTTCAGTTTTCGTTTTGTCATAACCCGCTACATTTTTGTTGTTAAATTTGAAATAGCGCGCCAACGCAGACATGCCGATACCGCCAATGCCTACAAAATAAACGTTATGTATGTTTTTCAAATTCAACCTTTCTTACTTGTTTAATAATTTTTCTACTTCGTCAACAATGGTTGCCGTTGCGTTTGGCAAGGCTAATTTTTTGATTTCTCTGCCAAAATCTGCTTGCATTTTTTCCGACTTTAAGAGTTCTTCTATACACACTTCAAATTGTGCATCTAGCTCTTTTTCTTTGATTAATATTCCGCCACCTTTTTCCGTAATTGCTAATGCATTTTTGGTTTGATGATCTTCTGCTACATTTGGCGATGGAATGAATAGAACAGGTTTCCCAACAATGCACAATTCTGAAACTGAACTCGCGCCTGCACGTGAAATGATAATATCTGCCGCAGCATATGCCAAGTCCATTTTGTTAATGAATTGATGCACTTGTACATTGTCCGATTTATTGTGCTTGTTGTATTGTCCGTAATAGAATTTCCCGCATTGCCAAATCAGTTGTACGTTTTGTGCTGCAAAGAAATTGAGTTCTTTTTCTATTAATTGATTGATGCGTCTAGCACCTAAACTTCCGCCAATGATTAAGATTGTTTTTACATTTTCTTGTAATTGAAAAAAAGTTTGTGCTTCTGCCCTTTTTCCTTTTATTTCTAATAAATCTTGTCGTACAGGATTGCCTGTTTTGATGATTTTCTCTTTCGGAAAGAAACGCTCCATGTTGTCATAGGCAACACATATTTTTTGCACTTGCTTTGCCAGTAATTTATTTGTAATTCCTGCGTACGAATTTTGCTCTTGAATCAACGCTGGTATTTTTCTATTTGAAGCAACTTTTAGTAATGGACCACTTGCAAATCCGCCAGTTCCGATAACGACATCTGGCTGAAACTTTCGTATGATTTTGCGTGACTTCATCAGACTACTCATCAATTTTACTGGAAAGAGTAAGTTTTTTAATGTTAGTTTTCGTTGCAATCCTGAAATCCACAAACCTTCTATGTTGAAACCTGCTTTTGGCACTTTCTCCATTTCCATTCGGTCTTGTGCGCCCACAAATAGAAATTCTGATTCGGGATATCGTCTTTTTAGTTCGTTCGCAATCGCAATCGCAGGATAGATATGTCCTCCTGTGCCACCTCCTGAGAGTATGATTTTGTATGATTGCGCTTTGTTACTCATTTATTTTTTGTTCTTTGTCTTTTTGTTAATTTGTTTATTCATCAATTTGATCTAAAACTTCTCAATACTCCTATCTCATTACTCAATACTTTCTTTTTATAATGCTTCACTCAAAACTGCCAACGGGTTTTCTTCTTTTTCTTTTTGCTCCAAGAGTTCTTCACGTTTTTTACTAACACTTAATACAATTCCGATTGCCAAACAAGTCATCCAAATGGACGTTCCTCCACTACTAATTAATGGCAAGGTTTGTCCTGTAACTGGAAATAATTCTACCGCAACCGCCATATTTATCAATGCCTGAAATACGATTGGCAAACCGACACCAATGGCTAGCAATTTTCCAAATATGGTATCTGCCTTGTGCGCTACAATCACAATTCGAAATAGCAATAAGAGGTATAAAAAGAGCAGTGATAATGCTCCGATTAAGCCATATTCTTCCACAATAATTGCATAGATAAAATCTGATGAACTTTGTGGCAATAAGTTTTTCATGACACTTTTTCCTGAACCCACTCCGACTAATCCACCGCTTGCAATGGCAATTTTTGCCCGTTCTATTTGATAGTTTGCTTCCGATTTTTCATTACTAGAAAAATTTTCAATTCGTTTTACCCATGTATCAACACGATTTGGGAATGCACTTGGAAATGCTTTTGCCGCTAGAATAAACATCGTCAAACTCAACAAACCAACTCCAATAATTCCTAACAAATATTTCCAAGGATAACCTCCTAAGAAACACAACATCAACACCATTGAAAAGATGATTGCTGCTGTTGAAAAGTTTGCTGGCAATATGAGTCCAACTACTAAGAAAACAGGAATCCACAACGGCACAATTGTCTCTTTAAAATTGACAACTTTGTCTTTGACTCGCGACAGATATCTGGCTACATACATCAATAATACTACACTCGCTAAAGTTGATGTTTGAAATCTGATACCAACAAACGGAATCCGCATCCAACGACTTGCATTGGCACCACCTATGGTGTTTCCTTGTGCTAGCGTATATGCCAAGAACACCAACACTATCGGAATCATGATGATCGATAAACCTTTGAAATAGTGATACGGCATTCTGTGTACTCCATAAATGATGGCAAATCCTAAGAATAGATGCGACGCATGCTTGATGAGAAATTTTAACGTGTTTCCATCTCCGTATAAGTACGCCAAGTTGCTACTTGCGCTGTATACAGGTAAAAACGAGAATAACGCCAATAAGGCAACTACTGCCCAAAGTGCTTTGTCTCCTTTTATGTTTTTAAAGATGGCGTTCATGTTTTGTTTTTCGTTGTTTGTTGTTTGTTGTTTGTTGTTTGTTGTTTGTTGTTTGTTGTTTGAAAATACTTTATTAGTTCATTTTGAATACTTCTCGATACTAAATTTTTTCAAAATTTCACTCGAAGTGACGTTTACGTTTTATAGTTTTAATTTCGGTGTTCGGTGTTCGGTGTTCGTTATTCGTTATTCGTTATTCGTTATTCGTTATTCGTTATTTGAAAATACTTTATCCGTTTGGTTTCAAATGCTTCTCGATACTAAATTTTTTCAAAATTTCACTCGAAGTGACGTTTTACATAGTCAATTTCGCTATGATTACTACTAGCATTTGCACTTCACTATTTGTTATTCGTTATTTGAAAAAGCACTTTAACATTTAACATTCAGCATTTAAAATTTACTATTACAAGCTTCGCACTGCATTTTTAAATTGTGTCCCTCTGTCTTCATAGTTTTCGAATAAATCGAAACTTGCACAAGCTGGTGACAACAATACATTTTCTCCTTTTTCAGCTATTTTGTGTGCAATTTTTACCGCTTCACTCATGGAAGTTGTTTCAACCATTAAATCGGTTACTCTTCCGAAAGATTCAATAATTTTTGAATTGTCAACTCCTAAACAGATGATTGCTTTTACTTTTTCGTGTACTAATGGCAATAAATCTGAGTAATCGTTTCCTTTGTCAACACCTCCAACAATCCAAACCGTTTGCGTAGTCATGCTTTCTAATGCATAATATGTAGCGTTAATGTTGGTTGCTTTGGAATCATTGATGTATTGTACGTTTTGGATTTTTAGCACTTTCTCCAAACGATGTTCTACACCTTGAAATCCTGACATACTTTCACGTATGGTTTGTTTTCTGATGTTTAAAAGTTGTGCTACGGCTGATGCTGCCATTGCGTTTTTTGTGTTGTGTTTACCTTCTAGTGCTAGCGAGTCCGTCGGCATAGTTATTGTCTTATTTTGTATTGTTAGTATTATGTTTTTGTCTTGTATGTATGCGCCATTTTCAAGTTTTTTTTGTAATGAAAATGGTATTAATGTTGATTGTACAGGATGTTTTTCCAGCCAGTTTACTATTACCTCATCGTCTGCATCATATATTAGATAATCATCCGATGTTTGATTCATGGCAATTCTGAATTTAGACGCGATATAGTTTTCAAATTTGTATTCATATCGATCTAAATGATCTGGTGTAATGTTGGTTATTACAGCAATGTGTGGTTTGAAATCTACGATTCCATCTAATTGAAAACTGCTTATTTCCAACACATAGGAAGTGTAATTTTCTTCTGCCACTTGTTTTGCAAAACTATCGCCAATGTTTCCAGCCATTCCTACATTGAGTCCAGCTTGTTGTAACACATGATTCGTTAACATTGTTGTGGTAGTTTTCCCATTACTTCCTGTAATTCCAACTATAGTTGCTTCCGTATAGTTGGCAGCAAATTCTATTTCTGAGATTACTGGAATTCCGTTAGCGACTAATTGTTTTACTAATGGAACCGTATCTGGAATTCCTGGACTTTTCATGACCACATTTGCATTGAGAATCTTAGCTTCTGTATGCTGTTGCTCTTCCCATTCAATTTCAAACTGATTCAGAACGTTTTTGTAATGCGTTTTGATTGTTCCTTTATCCGAAACAAAAACTTCATAGCCTTTTTGCTTTCCTAAGATTGCAGTTCCTACACCGCTTTCTCCGCCTCCTAATATGACTAATCGTTGTTTTTGCACTACGTTTGTTATTCAAAGATTCAAGAATTCAAAATTCAAAGATTACATCCTCATTAATTTGCAACGCTCTCTTCTCTATTTTCTATTCTCTATTCTCTATTTTTCTATTTTCTCACTACTCAATTCTCAGCACTAGAATCTACCTAAGCTTCAATGTTACAATCGTTAGAATTGCTAATAAGATTCCAACAATCCAGAATCGGGTTACAATTTTACTTTCGTGATATCCTAGTTTTTGATAGTGATGATGTAATGGCGACATGAGAAATATTCTTTTTCCTTCTCCAAATTTCTTCCGTGTGTATTTGAAGTAACCTACTTGCAAAATCACCGATAGGTTTTCTGCTACGAAAATTCCACAAAGGATTGGAATTAACCATTCTTTACGAATGGCAATGGCAATTACTGCAATGATTCCTCCAATGGTTAAACTTCCCGTATCACCCATAAATACTTGTGCTGGATACGTATTGTACCATAAAAATCCGATCAACGCTCCAACAAATGCAGCAATGTATATGGTAATTTCTCCTGCTCTTGGAATGTACATCACATTGAGATATTCGGAGAAAATCACGTTTCCTGAAATCCACGCAAATATTCCTAATGTAAGTACAATAATGGCGGACGTACCTGCGGCGAGTCCGTCAATTCCGTCGGTAAGGTTTGCACCATTGGAAACTCCTGTAATGATAATTATGACAATTGGGATGAATATCAACCACGCATATTTTGCATAGTCTGGATTGATCCAAGTAATGAGTTTTGCATAGTCAATTTCGTTGTCTTTTACGAATGGAATTGTCGTTTTCATCGAACGTTTTTCTTCGCTAAATTTCTTTATTGGCGTGTTATCACTTGCTACAACTTCCTGCTGTTGACTTACAGGCAATTCTTCTCTAATCGTAACATCATTATGAAAAAATAACGTAGTTCCGACTATAATTCCCAATCCGACTTGCCCTAAAACTTTGAATTTTCCTTTGAGTCCATCTTTGTCGTTTTTAAACTTTTTGATATAATCATCTATGAACCCGATAATTCCCATCCAAATTGTTGTGACGATGAGCAAAATGATGTATATATTTTCAAGCTTTGCGAATAGCAATACAGGAATTAGTGTTGCCAAAATGATGATAAGTCCACCCATTGTTGGCGTTCCTGCTTTTTCTTTTTGTCCTGCCAATCCTAAGTCACGAACTGTTTCTCCAATTTGTTTGGTGCGTAAATATGCGATGATTCTTTTTCCATAAATGGTAGAAATCAACAACGAAAGAATGACAGCCATTGCTGCCCTGAAACTCAGGTAACCAAATAAGGAAGCTCCTGGAAACTGGTATTGTTTTTCGAGATATTCAAATAAGTAGTATAACATATTCTTTTGTTGTTGCTCGTTATTCGTTTAGGTTGTCTAAGATTTCTTTCGCGATTTTGTAATCATCAAAATCAGTTCGTTTTCCGTTTACTTCTTGATAGGTTTCATGTCCTTTTCCAGCAATGAGAATGATGTCATTTTCGTTTGCCATTTGACACGCCGTTTTTATCGCTTGCTTACGATCTGTAATCGAAAGTGTTTTTTTGTAATTCTGCGGTTCTACACCTTTTTCAATCGCATCAATGATTGCCATTGGATCTTCACTTCGTGGATTGTCTGACGTAAAGATTGCTTTTGTACTTAGCGTTGATGCAATGTTGCCCATTTTTGGACGTTTTGTCACATCGCGATCGCCACCACAACCAACAACAGTGATAAGTTGCTCGTTTCCTGTACGAATGTTATTGATGGTTTCCAGTACATTTTTCAAAGCATCTGGCGTATGTGCATAATCAACAATTGCTGTGATTTTATTTTTTGTGATGAAATATTCAAACCGACCGCTTACACTTTCAAGTTCACTAATCAATCGTAAGATTTCGATTTCTTCCAGTCCTAATAATTCTGCTGTAGCGTAAATAGACAACAGATTGTACGCGTTGAAACTTCCAATGAGTTTTGCCCAAACTTCGTTGTCATTTATTTTTAAAAGCAATCCTGCCAATCTGTTTTCTAAGATTTGTGCACGATAGTCCGCATAGGTTTTTAACGCGTATGTATATTTTTTGGCTTTGGTATTTTGCATCATTACCAAACCATTTTTATCGTCGATGTTTACCAAACAAAATGCTTCTTTTGGCAATTCGTCAAAGAATTTCTTTTTGACATCTCTGTATTCCGCAAACGTATCATGATAGTCTAAATGATCGTGTGATAAGTTTGTAAATATGCCACCTTGAAACGTGAGCCCAGCAGTTCTTTTTTGATGAATTCCGTGCGATGAAACTTCCATGAAGCAGTATTCTACACCTTCATGATTCATCATTTGTAAATACCTATTGATTGTTAATGAATCAGGCGTTGTGTGAGTCGCTTTGTATTCCGTATCATCCACCAAAATTTTTACCGTAGATAATAGTCCAACTTTGTAACCTGCTTTTTTGAATAGTTGATATAATAAGGTAGCAATTGTGGTTTTTCCGTTTGTACCTGTAACACCAATTAGCTTTAGATTTTCCGAAGGATTATCGTAATAGTTTGAAGCCATTATTGCCAGCGCACTACTTCCATTATCAACTTGTACATAGGTAATTCCGTTTACGATATTTTCAGGAATTTCTTCACACACAACAGCAATGGCACCTAATTTTATAGCCGCATCAATGTAACTGTGCCCGTCAACTTCATACCCTCTGATTGCTACAAATACATCATTTAGTTGCACTTGACGAGAATCAAAAACGAGTTCGCGTATCGCAATAGTCGTATCGCCTGTTACGGCTTCGATTTGCACTTTGTATAATATGTCTTTTAGTGTTTTCACGATAATTCTAGTACAATTCGTTTTTGTGCTCCTATTTTTTTACCCGCTTCCAAAGATTGTTTGGTTACTGTTCCGTTTCCTTTTATTTCTACACGCAATCCTAAGTTTTCTAATAGTGGAATGGCATCCATTGCAGGCATTCCGACAACATTAGGAATGATGGTTTCGTATTTTCTTGATTTTTCTAAATAGTCTTCAAAGCTTTTTTCTACAACTTTATCGACTTGATCAATTTTTTCTACTTGATCAAATATGGGCGTATCCGTATAGATTTTGTGTGCAATTTTCTTGAATACAGGTCCTGAAACGTCTGCTCCGTAATACCCAATACTTCTATCTGGTTCATGAATGACTACAATACATGAGTATTTTGGGTTTTCAACAGGAAAGAATCCTGAGAAAGTTGAAATGTATTCTTTGTTGTCTTTGATGATGTAATTTTTTTGACAGGTTCCCGTTTTTCCAGCCATCGAGAAATCGGGAGAATAGAGTCCGTTTCCTGTTCCGTGTTTTTTCTCCACTACATTTTGCATCATTTTTGTAACCTTCGCCACAGTTTCCTTGGAACAAATGGAAGGATTGATGACTTCTTTATCAAATACTTTTTCACTCGCATACCAGTTTTCACGAACTGCTTTTACAAATCGTGGACGTACCATTTCGCCGTCATTTGCAATGGCATTGTAAAACGTAAGTGTTTGTAGTGGCGTCAAAGAAACTCCGTATCCGAAAGCCATCCACGGAAGTGAAAGTCCATTCCAACCTTTATCATTTGGATGTGGAATTTTCGGCATTCCTTCTCCTGATATTGGTAAATCAAGTTGATCATTTAAACCCATATTGTATAAGCGATCCACAAATTTTTCAGGGTTTTTACCATAGAAATCTGTAATGATTTTTACAATTCCTGTATTTGAAGACAATTCGAAAGCTTCCGAAGCGGAGATTTTACCATATCCTCTTTTGTTTGAATCTTCTACTATGTCATTATAAAATTTCAGTCTTCCGTTTCCAGTATCCACTACATAATTGCTATCAATCACTCTGTCTTCCAGCGCAGCAACCATTGCCATAAGTTTGAATGTAGAACCTGGTTCATGTGATTCCCATACAGCATAGTTTCTACGTTCGTAATATTTCCCTTCTGGACTTCTTCCTAAGTTTGAAATGGCTTTGATTTCTCCCGTAGCTACTTCCATCACAACAACACATCCATGATCTGCTTTGTATTTTTCTAGCTGTTCTAATAAAGCATGATGCGCAATGTCTTGGATGTTTACATTGATCGTAGAAATGATATCAAAACCATCTTTTGGTTCCAACTCGTTATCTCCTGAAACTGGTTTCCATTGTCCTTTGGCAATTTTTTGTTCCAGACGTCTTCCTTCTTTTCCACGCAAGTATTCTCCAAAAGCTCCTTCAATTCCAATTCTGGTATAATGTCCTTCATCGTCTTTGCGTTCGTAACCTACCGTGCGTTCTGCGATTCTTCCAATTGGATGTTCACGAACCGTTTTTACTTTGTCGATAAACCCACCTTTATAGGCACCACGTT
The DNA here is from genome assembly GCF_001005315.1 of Kordia jejudonensis. Lineage (GTDB taxonomy): Bacteria > Bacteroidota > Bacteroidia > Flavobacteriales > Flavobacteriaceae > Kordia > Kordia jejudonensis. The sequence goes on along the minus strand of NZ_LBMG01000021.1, from coordinate 4,369 downwards.
TGAAGATTGGAAATTGCTTGATGCGAATGTATTCTGAGTAGCTTAATTTTCGTGCAATTCGGAAGTATCTGCTTTTGTCTTTTCGCGCTTTACGCAGAATCTTTTCGTAATGAGAAGACGATTTATTGAACATTTTCGCCAACGAATCTGCTAATGGTTTTACATTTTCTACAAATACTTTTTCTTTTACCGTAACCGCATCAAAGAAGATGTCATATTTTGGAACTGATGTTGCCAATAAGCTTCCGTCATCGGCATATACATTTCCGCGACTTGGCGCAATAGTAGCATTACGGAAGGTTTGGTCTTGCGCCATTTCCTTGTACTTATCGCCATCTACAAATTGAATGTTGACTAGTTGCACTACAACCGCTATCGCGAAGAGAAACATACCTCCTGCGATAAAATATAAACGATTTAATATGTTTTTGTCGGTTACTGGCATTTATTTTATTGTTGTGACTTTACTCTAATTTTTTTTGGCGGATTTTCAGAAGGCGCCAATCCTTTTACGGCTACTTTTTCTGTGATGTACGATTCAAGTTTTAGTTGTTGCAATGTGGTCCGCGCATCTACAAATTCACTTTTCAGTTCTTTTACTTCATCATTGAGTTTCGCGATTTGATGCACTTTTTTGTCTGCCCAATGCGAACTTGCAATCATGATTAATGCTAAGAAGGAAGCAAATACAATGAACCGCCAATTTTTGATGGCATCATCATTAATAAGGAATCTACCTTTTAGTATGTCATAGATGTTTTTTTTCATCACTATAGACGTTCTGCTATTCTTAGTTTTGCGCTACGCGCTCTGTTGTTTGTTTTTATTTCTTCATTTGACGGAATGATGAGTTTTCCAACTTTTTTGAATGGCACTTCTACTCTTCCGTAAAAATCTTTTTCAGGTTCGCCTTCAAATAATCCGTTTCGTATGAATCGTTTTACCAAGCGATCTTCTAAAGAGTGATAACTGATCAAGCTAATTCTTCCTCCTTTATATAATATGTCTTGCGTTTGTAATAGAAATTCTTTTAACACTTCTATTTCTTGATTCACTTCTATCCGAATTGCCTGATAGATTTGCGCCAATACTTTATGTTCTCTATGTTTTGGCAAAAATTTACTTAACGCTACACGTAATTCTTCTGTTGTTTTAATGGGCGTTTCTGTTCTTACTTCTACGATGCGAGCTGCAATTGCTTTGGCATTTCGCACTTCTCCATATAATGATAGTATTGATCGCAACTCATTTTCTTCATATTCATTGACCACGTGAAATGCAGAAATTTCATCTTCTTGATTCATTCGCATGTCTAAATCAGCTTCAAATCGCAATGAAAATCCGCGTTCGGCAACATCAAATTGATGTGATGAAACACCGAAATCGCCTAAAATTCCATCTACCTTTTTTACACCGTAAAAGCGTAAAAACTTTTTTAAGTGTTTAAAGTTTTGATTGATGAGCGTAAATCTTGGATCATCAATTGCATTTTCTAAGGCATCTTGATCTTGATCAAAGGCGAATAATTTTCCTTTTTCTCCTAATCGGCTCAAAATTTCTTTTGAATGTCCGCCGCCACCAAAAGTCACATCAACATACACTCCATCTTCTTTGATGTTGAGTCCATCAACCGTTTCTTTCAGTAAAACTGGATTATGATATTCCATCTGCATCGTCATTTCCCATTACTTCTTCTGCTAAATCTGCTATATTTTCTGGCGAATCATTTATTACCTCTTCATATTTTTCCTTGTCCCAGATTTCGATAATATTGATTGCTGACGACAGTACTATTTCTTTTTTGATGCCTGCAATTCCTATTAAATCCTTCGGAATTAGCAAACGTCCAGCTGCATCAATTTCAATGATTTTGACACCTGCTGTAAATTTTCTAATGAAATCATTGTTCTTTTTTCGAAAACGATTCAAGCCATTTACTTCTTTCATCGCTTCGTGCCATTCCGCCATCGGATACAATTCTAAACAGGCTTCAAACAAGCTTCGTTTTACCACAAAACCTTCCTGCAACACAGGAGACAACTGCTTTTTTATGGCAGCTGGCACAAGCATTCGCCCTTTGGCGTCAACTTTGCATTCGTATGTTCCGATTAGATTTATCACTTCTGAATGTGGTTTATACACTTTAAGATTCAAATATATTGAAAATTTTACCACATTTTACCACTTTTTACCACATTGTTAATAAATTTTTCATTTTTGGGCTTAAAAAAGGGATAACTAAACTGAAAATCAACTTTTTGATTCGTGGTAAAAAGCGTTAAAACGACCGTTTATTTGTGTTATTTTTTTTGTGTTTTGATACATTTAAAAAAAAGCCCGCTAATAATTACGAAATGCCTATATTTGTCTCTTGTTAAAAACTGATAGCCGTTAATGAAAGAAAGCTTTAAAAAGGAAGGTAAATTCAATTATCTCGAAGTAGGAGAAGGAACACCTATCGTTATTTTACATGGCTTAATGGGCGGATTGAGCAATTTTGAAGCTGTAACTGATAGTTTTTCAGCAAAAGGATACAAGATCTTAATTCCCGAATTGCCTATTTACACGATGCCTCTTTTGAAGACAAATGTGAAGAATTTCGCAAAATATGTCAAAGAATTCGTGCTACACAAACAACTCGACAAAGTTATTTTACTTGGAAATTCGCTTGGCGGTCACATTGGGTTGCTTACTACAAAATTGTACCCTGAATTGGTCAAAGGTTTAGTTATTACTGGAAGTTCTGGATTGTACGAAAGTGCCATGGGCGACGGATATCCTAAACGTGGCGATTACGAGTTTATTAAGAAGAAAAGTGAAGATGTTTTTTACGATCCTGAAGTAGCCACTAAAGAGATTGTTGATGAAGTTTTTGCAACCGTAAACGACCGAAGTAAGTTGGTAAAAACATTGGCAATTGCTAAGAGCGCCATTCGCCATAATATGGGGAAAGATTTACCAAAAATGAACATTCCTACAGGAATTATTTGGGGAAAAAATGACACTGTTACGCCACCAAATGTTGCGGAAGAATTTCATGAATTGTTACCTGATTCAGATTTGTATTGGATTGATAAATGTGGGCACGCTCCTATGATGGAACATCCAAAAGAATTTAACGAGCATTTGCAAGATTGGCTCTCAAAACGCAACTTTTAATCGTTATGAAAATAAAGTCAGCTGAGTTTGTCATGAGTAATTCGGATGTTGCAAAATGTCCCAAAAATCCGATTCCCGAATACGCTTTTATTGGGCGTTCGAATGTTGGAAAGTCTTCGTTGATCAACATGCTCACACAGCGTAAAAGTTTAGCAAAAACTTCTGGAAGACCTGGAAAAACACAGTTAATTAATCATTTTAAGATAAATGACGAGTGGTTTTTGGTCGATTTACCAGGTTATGGATATGCGCGGGTTTCTAAAAGCACAAAGCGTGTTTTTCAAAAATTTATTACCGAATATTTTAATAAAAGAAGGCAATTAGTTTGTGCCTTTGTGTTGGTTGATATTCGTCATGATCCGCAAAAAGTCGATTTGGAATTTATGCAATGGTTGGGTGAAAATCAGATTCCATTTTGTATTATTTTCACAAAAGTAGACAAGTTGCGTCCTTCACAAATTGATAAACACGTGAATTCGTATCGTGAAAAGTTATTGGAAGATGTTTGGGAAGAAATGCCTCAATATTTTATTACTTCTGCATCAAAAGCTATTGGGCGTGATGATGTGTTAGACTATATCAGTCAAATTAATCAGGATTTGAAAAATTCATAGATTTCGTTTTCGTTTCTATCAAACGAATTAATTCTTCTGTAGTTTCTATTTTTTCTATTTCACTTTTTGGAATCCATTCTCGTAACTTCTCGTTTTCTTGAATTAGAATTACAGGATATTTTGTTTCAATTGCCTTATATGAAGCTTCAAATTCATCAGTGTGTAAAAATTCTAACGGAAGCTTTGTTGTTTCGCGAAAGCGTTTCCATTGTTCATTTTCTGAAAATGTATCGTGCGTAATGGAGCACAATTTACATTGATATGTTTTTGGACTGATTAATTTGTGCGCTACATCGAGTAAACTGTTGAGCGTTCCTGATTTCGCGTTGTATATGAATAGTATTTTGGGCATTGGGTTTTAGGTTTTGGGTTAATTGATAGTTCTAAATTCTTTGTTTTTTGTTCTTTGTTCAGTTGAAATTGATCTTCATTTAACATTTATAATTTCAAAATTAGTTGTTCGTTGTTCGTTGTTAGTTGTTCGTTATTAGTTATTTGTTCTTTGTTCAGTTGAAATTGATCTTCATTTAACATTTATAATTTCAAAATTCATAATTAAGTTACTTGCATCTCGACTGCGCTCGATGTTGTAAAGG
>NZ_LBMG01000209.1 GCF_001005315.1 Kordia jejudonensis | reverse complement strand
AGCTTGTAAAATGATCAACATGTACGGAATCACAGAAACCACGGTGCATGTAACGTACAAAGAAATCACGGAGAAGGAAATCGAATCCAATCAGAGTAATATTGGTGTTCCAATTCCGACACTTGGTTGTGTCATTTTAGACGATTCACAAAAACTAGTGCCAACGGGCGTACAAGGCGAATTGTACATCACAGGCGCAGGTTTGGCAAGAGGATATTTAAACCGAGACACACTTACAAAAGAACGATTTGTAGACATTACAATCGGCAACAACACACGAAAATATTACCGTAGTGGCGATTTGGCAAAAATCAACACCGCTGGCGAATTAGAATACTTAGGAAGAAAAGATGACCAAGTCAAAATACGCGGTTACCGTATAGAATTGGGCGAAAT
>NZ_LBMG01000208.1 GCF_001005315.1 Kordia jejudonensis | reverse complement strand
GTATCATCGGTAATTGGAATCGATACATTTATACTTGTCGCACCTGCTGGAATCGTTACTGTAGTGGTCGTGCTTGTATAATCGTTTGGATCTTCCGCTGAGTTATCTACTGTCGTGATTGACACTACCGTATCTACTGAGCTTGGATTGTCAATGCTTACTGGTACACTTGCTGAGCCGCCGTCTTCTGCGATGGTTACATCACCAACGCTCATGGCTGGAGTATCATTATCTGTGATCGTAACCGTTCCTGAATCAGTCGTATTACTCGTGTTTGCGCTTGTCACTGATCCGTTGACTGTAAAGTCTT
>NZ_LBMG01000207.1 GCF_001005315.1 Kordia jejudonensis | reverse complement strand
ACTAACTAGTAAATTACCAAAGAGTTCAGGATCTTTTGTGTGCGTTTTTGGTACAACTACTAATTTTCCACCAAATAATAATGCACCATACATTTCCCAAACCGAGAAATCAAAGTTGTACGAATGAAACATGCTCCACACATCTTTTTCACTGAAATCAAACAATGATGCTTCATTGTAGAATAATCGGGTTACATTTTGGTGTGTGATTAATACTCCTTTTGGTG
>NZ_LBMG01000206.1 GCF_001005315.1 Kordia jejudonensis | reverse complement strand
CACTAACTAGTAAATTACCAAAGAGTTCAGGATCTTTCGTGTGCGTTTTTGGTACAACTACTAATTTTCCACCAAACAGTAATGCGCCATACATTTCCCATACGGAAAAGTCAAAGTTGTACGAATGGAACATGCTCCACACATCTTTTTCATTGAAATCGAATAGTGATGCTTCATTATAGAATAATCGGGTTACGTTTTGGTGTGTGATTAATACTCCTTTTGGTG
>NZ_LBMG01000205.1 GCF_001005315.1 Kordia jejudonensis | reverse complement strand
TGCTAATGATCTCAACCTAAGAAGCTATCAGTATGAGTATGATGCCTTGAATAGAATTACAAGTGCGACCTACCAAAGTGGACAAACACTAACAAGCCTTGCTAATAATGATCTTGAAAACTATAGTTTAAATAGTGTGTCTTATGATAAAAACGGAAATATTCTCTCGTTAGAACGTATGGGAATTACAGAAGTAGCGAATCCTACAGTGGATATTATAGATAAATTAACTTATACTTATGCAACTAATAGTAATACATTATTAAAAGTTACCGAT
>NZ_LBMG01000204.1 GCF_001005315.1 Kordia jejudonensis | reverse complement strand
AATGAAATTAAGCTTGATTTCACAGGAAAAATAACAGAGACAAAATCGTTACATACAAAAAGCGGGAATTCATCTATCATAACCATTGATAGATTTACATACGATCGTTCAGGGCGTTTGCTAACTCACAAACAACAAATTAACAATCAACAAGAGGAATTAATTCTTGCAAATACCTATGATGAATTAGGAAGCTTAGAAGCTAAAAAAGTTGGAAATACAGAAGCAAATCCGCTTCAAGAAATTGATTATAGCTATACGGTTCGTGGTTGGCTTAAAGGCATCAATGATACAGATCCTAATGATGCAAACAAGTTATTTTCGTTTAA
>NZ_LBMG01000203.1 GCF_001005315.1 Kordia jejudonensis | reverse complement strand
CATCATCTTCATCCTGATCGCCGTCATCATTATTTACACTACTATCTGGGTCAAATTGATCGCTTGCCGTTACTTGGGCTACATTCTGATATTCTCCTACTGTCCCTGTTGGAGCGCCAACTGTAACTTGATAGGTTAATGTAAGACTCGTTCCGTTTGTAATTGAAAGTCCATTCCAATTAATTATATTACTTGTGGCTGATCCACCATTGTCAATAGCACTTATGTTGGTATAACCAGAAGGTACAATATCCTCTATTGCTACCCCTGTAGCATTGTTTGGTCCGTCATTGGTTACAATTAACTCAAATGTTAATACATCGCCAATATTTGCTGGTAATACACTTGTAGCATTTACCACACCTTTTACAATACTTAAATCTGATTGTGCGGGTACGACCGTAGCAGTGTCCTCATCATCTTCACTCTGATCGCCATCATCAT
>NZ_LBMG01000202.1 GCF_001005315.1 Kordia jejudonensis | reverse complement strand
CTGGCGCAGGAGAAATCAACAATGTAAATGCATACAGCAATATCACGCCAAATTCGCAAGTTATTTGGGTGCGTGTGGATGATTTAACTACCAGCTGTTTTAGAGTCACCAATCTTACCTTGATTGTCAATGAATTACCAATACTTGTACAATTGCCAGGTTTAGAAACCTGTGATGCGGTAAGTTTAAATGACGGTGTCGAAGTATTTGATCTTTCATCACTCTCAGAACAATTACTCAACAATGCGCCAGGGATTAGTTTGGACTACTTTGCCAATGCAGCTGATTTGGCGAGTAATACGCCAATTGCAGATCCTGCTAATTACAGCAACACTGAAATTGGAGTACAAACTATCTTTGTATTAGCGACCAATGATACTACAGGCTGTCAAAACACCATTACTTTTAACATAACAGTTAATCCATTGCCAAGTCCAACCCTAAATC
>NZ_LBMG01000201.1 GCF_001005315.1 Kordia jejudonensis | reverse complement strand
GCTGTAGGCATTTACATTATTGATTTCTCCTGCGCCAGTACCTAAATTGGCATTGGCCAGTGTATTGTAATACCGAACTGGATGTGTTAGTGGATCTTCTCCGTTTAGAATATCAGCCTCACTTAACGTTAAATCGAACTGAGCAATACCATCAGTATCAGTATCACATTCTTCTAAAGTAGCGGCATCTAAAGCAGCAATCTCAGGTGCATCATTCACGATTAAATCAAGTGGTACGACATTGAAACATCCCGTAAGGACATTTTCCACACGCACATAAATGGTTTGCATATCCGCATTGATATTCGTGTAATTATCAGGCAATGGATTGACATCGTTATCAGCGTCTTCTGGCGTTTCGTGGTAGGTTACCGTGACTTGCCCTGGAATTACACCACCTGTGATTTGA
>NZ_LBMG01000200.1 GCF_001005315.1 Kordia jejudonensis | reverse complement strand
TCGATCTGACGCAGACACAAACAGAAATCTATGGGACGCAAACCCCAAGTGACTTTACACTGAGTTATTATGAGAGTGAGCAAGATGCACAAGATGCGATCAATCCTATTGTGAATCTTACCGATTATACCAACATTGTAGCCAATCAACAAACCATTTGGGTACGTTTGGAAGACAATACCACGGCATGTTTTGCCATTGGTAGCTTTGATATCATTGTAGTCCCACCACCAGTGCTGGTACAACCGATTCCATTTGCGCTTTGTGATGATGAAGAAAGTGGCGATACCAGTGATGAGCTCACTACTTTTGATCTTACGGATAAATACACCGAGATTACCGCAGGCGATACTAGTTTAACACTTGCCTATTATGCCAATGCCGCAGATTTAGCAAGTGATACACCTATAGCCGATCCAACGGCGTATCAAAATGTGGAGAATCCACAAGTGATCT
>NZ_LBMG01000020.1 GCF_001005315.1 Kordia jejudonensis | reverse complement strand
CAACTCTATTTAGGGAAGTACAAGTGTTTTAGATACAAGAGTCTAGAACATAGAATATAGACGCTATTTAAAAGAAAAAACATAACCGTCACTTCGAGTGATTTTTCAAAATAAAATGAAGAAAAATTGTATCGAGAAGCGATTGAAAATGATAAATGTTGAATGATAAATTTTAAATATAAAAGTGATTAGATACAAGAGTTAAGAACATAGAATCAAGACGCTATTTGAAAGAAAAAACATAAACGTCACTTCGAGTGATTTTTCGAAATAAAATGAAGAAAAATTGTATCGAGAAGTATTTGAAATGATAAATGTAAAATTGTTTAGATACAAGAGTCAAGAACATAGAATCAAGACTTTATTTGAAAGAAAAAATATAACAGCGCAAGCGATCTTAAAACATTGACAAATCAACAAAAAAAAAATTAACCAACAACGAATTACCAATAACAACCAAACCAACCTAAAATAAAATGAAAAAACTAATCCTACTCCTACTCACCTTTTCCACGTTGAGTATTTCTGCACAAGAATTCTCTATGGAAACGGTCAAAAACATGAAACCACGAAATATTGGTCCTGGCGGCATGAGTGGTCGTGTAACTTCCATTGCTGTTGTGAATGACAATCCTGATGTAATGTACGTCGGAACTGCCTCTGGTGGACTTTGGAAATCTACGTCGGGCGGCATCAAATGGGAACCAATTTTTGATAAACAAGTAACGGCTTCTGTCGGAGCTGTTGCCATTCAACAATCAAATCCGAGTGTCATTTGGGTCGGAACTGGAGAAGGAAATCCGCGAAACAGCTTAAATGGCGGTTACGGAATCTACAAATCTTTAGATGATGGAAAAAACTGGACATTGATGGGATTAGAAAAAACACGTCACATTCATCGTGTCATTATTGATCCTACAAACCCTGATGTGGTGTATGCTGCTGCAATTGGTTCACCTTGGGGAGAACATCCAGAACGCGGCGTCTACAAAACAACTGATGGTGGCGAAACTTGGAAGCAAATTCTATTCGCAAATAACAAAACAGGAGCGGCCGATTTGGTTATGGATCCTACAAATCCTAACAAATTAATTGCTGCCATGTGGGAACACAAACGTGATCCTTGGTTTTTCAAATCTGGTGGCGAAGGTTCTGGTTTACACATTACACATGACGGTGGAAAAACGTGGAAAAAACTAACCGACAAAGAAGGTTTACCAAAAGGAAACTTAGGACGTATCGGAGTTGCCATCGCGCCAAGCAGTCCAAATATTGTGTATGCACTAATTGAAGCAAAGAAAAATGCATTGTACAAAAGTACTGATGGCGGTTTCAAATGGACAAAAGTAAATGATAAATCAGGGATTGGAAATCGTCCATTTTACTACTCTGAAATTTATGTCGATCCACAAAACGAAAATCGTTTGTATACCATTTTTACATATGTAAATGTTTCTGATGATGGTGGAAAAAGTTTCAGACAATTGATGCCAGCGTACGGTGTAGACAATGGAGTGCATCCTGATCATCATGCGTGGTGGATTCATCCAACAAACGGAAAATTTATGATTGATGGAAACGACGGTGGAATGAACATTACCAAAGATCGTGGACAAACATGGCGTTTTATTGGAAATCTGCCTGTTGCACAATTTTACCATATCAATGTGGACAATGAATTTCCATACAATGTATACGGCGGAATGCAAGATAACGGTTCTTGGCGTGGACCAGCCTATGTGTGGCGCGCGCAAGGAATTCGCAATTCGTATTGGCAAGAAATTTCGTTTGGAGACGGCTTTGATGTTGTTCCTGACAAAGACGATTCACGTTACGGTTGGTCTATGAGCCAGCAAGGTTTTGTTTCACGATATGACTGGATGACAGGAAATAATTATTCTGTAAAACCAACACATCCTGATGCAAATATAAAATTACGTTTCAACTGGAATTCAGCCATCAATATTGATCCTTTTGACAATAGCACACTTTATTTTGGAAGTCAATTTGTGCATAAAAGTACAGACAAAGGCTTAACGTGGGAAGTGATTTCTCCAGATTTATCAACAAATGATCCTGCAAAACTGAAACAAGCAGAAAGTGGCGGATTGACCATGGATGCTACAGGAGCCGAAAATCACTGTACGGTTTTAGTTATTGAACCTTCGCCACTAGAACGAAATATGTTGTGGGCAGCTACAGATGACGGACGTGTACATGTCACTAGAAATGGTGGACAGGAATGGACAGAAGTGACCAAAAACATCAAAGGTTTACCAACAGGAAGCTGGATTGTACAAGTGAAAGCTTCCAACAAAAAACAAGGGGAAGCATTGCTTATTGCAAATGATTACAGACGCTTCAATTACGAACCATATGCATATCGCACCAAAAATTATGGAAAAACGTGGGAACGCATCGTTGACGCTTCCGATGTAAAGAGTTATACATTATCAATTGTAGAAGATCCTGAAAATAAAAATTTACTCTTTTTAGGAACAGATGACGGTTTATATATCTCGCTTGACGCTGGAAATAATTGGCAAAAATGGACGGCTGGTTATCCAACAGTTTCTACGAAAGACTTGGTAATTCAGCCACGTGAACACGATTTAGTCATCGGAACATTTGGTAGAGCTGCATGGGTTTTAGACGATATTCGTCCGTTACGTGCTATTGCAAATGATAACAGTATTTTATCTAAAAATATTGCCTTGTTTGAACCGCCAACTGCCTATCAAGCAGCATATCAGCAACCAACAGGAAGTCGTTTTGGCGCAGATGCTACCTATCATGGAGAAAACAAAAGAGGTGGCGCCATGATTTCGTATTACATCCAAAAGAAAGACATGCCTAAAAAGGACATGAAAGACAAAAAAGATGATGACAAAGAAAAGGATGAAAAGAAAGTAAAGTGGGATTCATTAACGCTTCAAGTTTACAATAACGGAAAGCTCATTCGTACCCTGAAAAGCAAAGCTCCAAAAGAAGATGGAATTCATAGAATGTTTTGGAGAATGGACGAAAAAGGAGTCGACAGACCGTCAAGAACGATTCGTAAACGTACACGCGAATCTGGTGGAATGCGTGTAAAACCTGGCACTTATCAATTAAAGTTGACGTATGGAGATCAAGTTTCTGAAACATCAATTAAAGTTGCTAGCGATCCACGTTTGCAAGTTTCTCAGAAAAATATTGACGAAACCTATGCTTCAGGAAAGGAAATTGAAAGCATGACACAAACTGCCGCAGATGCTGTAAAGCAATTGGTAGAAAGTAAAAATATAGCGAAAGAATACCAAAAAATGCTTGGCAAATTAGACAAGAAAAAGTATAAAGAAGCTATTAAGAAATCAAAGAATATTGGTAAAGAAATTGATGCTGTAATCGCACTTTATTTGGGTAAAGTAGACAAACGTCAAGGAATTACAAGAAATCCAGAAATAACGGTTATGCAACGTATTAATCTGGCAAATCGATATGTAAGATCGCGCAAAACTGGTTTGACAAGTACAGAACGTCAATTAATGAAACATGCTGAAGATGAATTAAAAGAGGCTTTAGACAAGACAAATACATTTTTTAATGACACTTGGAAAACGTATCGTACTGAAATGGAACAAATTGATTTGAAACCTTTTAAAGAAATAAAATCATTTCAATTGGATTAAGAAATTGTAATTGTTTGTTTTTGTTTGATTATCTGCTTACCTTGTTAAACAGAAAAAAGAATAGAAAACCAAAATATACATAGATGAAAAAAGGAATATCAATATTAGCCGCTGGATTGCTATTATTCGCCGTAAGTTGTAAAGGCGAAAAGAAAGAGGAAGCAGCACCAGAAGTAAAAGAAAAAACGCAAACTGCTACACCAAAAGTAGCCAAAGAAGCAAAAATTAAATTTGCACTTGAACCAAAAAGTGATAGTAAAGTTTCAGGAAATGTTGTGTTTACACAAAATGAAGAAACGGTAAAAATGGTCGCTGTCATGGAAGGTTTGACACCTGGAACACATGCCATTCATATTCATGCCAAAGCTGATTGTTCGTCTGCTGATGGAAAATCTACTGGTGGACATTGGAATCCTACGGCACAACCTCATGGAAAATGGGGAGCAAAAGAAGGCTATCACAAAGGAGACATTGGAAATTTTGAAGCTGATAAAAACGGAAACGGAACCATTACTTTTGAAACTGACGAATGGTGCATTACCTGCGATGATGATAATAAAAATATCATTGGAAAAGCAATTATAGTGCATCAAGGAACAGATGATTTTGTTTCGCAGCCTTCAGGAGCAGCCGGCGCACGAGTAAGTTGTGGCGGAATTATCGAGTAAAAATTCAAAAAAATAGTACAACACAAGAGGTTGTCTAAAAAGTATAAAAAAAGCGTCATTCTGATCCATGTACTGAACTTGATTCAGTATCAATTCAAAATCTCATTACACTGATTTTCAATGATTATGAGAAACCGAATCACATTTGGTTAGACGAAAATTTAGCTTTTCAGACAGCCTTTTATTTTTGTTCATATTATACACATACAGCATGAACCCTTCAGCAAAAGGTTGGATAAAAAAGTTATTGCAAGAATATCATTCGCTTCCTAAAACAGAAGAGAAGCACACCCTGGACACGTTTTATAAAGATTTAAAACAATGTGGATTTATCTATGGAACCAACTTTCGGACGTTATTCAATCAGGTTGAAAAAAACGATTATACACATGATGAATTGTGCAAAATAAACATCATCCTCTCTTTTTTGTTCATTCATGAATACCATCAATTTGAAGAAGATTTTATAGATAGTGTAATTGATTTTTACAATATTGTTGATGATTACAAAAGTTCTTTCTTTGAAGAATTGTTCATGGGAAAGAAAAAATCATACGACTTACTTGAAAGTATGATTCACAAACGTATTGCCATTGATGATAATGTCATTACCAAGAATTTTAATTATTTCATTACAAATACCTTGCTTTTTGTCGATGTGTTGGCGTATGAAAAATACTTACATTCAGGCAATGTTAGCGACGCGTATTTACGCACGATGGAAGCTTCTATTGAAACCATAATTTTTGCAGCGCTCGATCTAAAAACTGAAAAAAATTCGTATGACCAAAGCTTGATTAAACTATTTGAAGCTTCATTCCGATATGATAATCGCGTCCGATTGCACTACAGTGATGTTTTGATTCACATTACACATCCGCTGACAAAACAATACATTGTTGATTTGGTTTGTATGACGTTTTGGAGTGACAAAATTATTGATGAACAAGAGCGTACATTTTTGCATCAACTTGGAAAAGATTTACACATTTCCGAAGAAATTATTCTGAAAGCTACAGACGATATTCGTCAATACTATACTAATCACAAAGACGATATTAAGCTTTTAAAGTCACAAAATATGGTGCAGAGTTTTTATGAAAATTCGAGTAATATGGTTTCCAAACTGATTACACGTAATAAAAAACGACTGTCTAAAGAATTGCAAGAAAGCAAAGAATTAATGCTACTACTTTCGCAATCGACTGTACGAAATTTGAGCGATGAAGAACAAAAAAAAGTAAAAGACCAACTGCTTGACATTTTTAAAACCATACCAAGTTTGGCAATATTTATGCTCCCTGGCGGCATGTTGCTTCTTCCATTTGTCATTAAATATATTCCTAAGATTTTACCTTCTGGCTTTGATGATAACAGAGTTGACGAATAGTTTTTAAAATATTTTCTTTTTCAGGGTAACACATTAAGGTTTGCTGCACTAAGTTGTATAAATCTTAAAAATTTTTATTATGAAAAAAAGAAATCTAAAATCATTGAAATTGAACAAAGTAGCAATCTCTCAATTGAGATTAAATGGAGGACGCGCGCCTCAATCGAACAATTGTGCTGAGCCAGTTGGCCCATCTGATGATGACTTTGTTTGGTTTACTGATGCCGCTCAAAGAGCTTGTGAAACTTTTGACGGTACTGGATGTTTCTAGTAAAAAATTAAGTGATTAAGCGAACTTCGGTTCGCTTTTTTTTGCATTTTACTAAAGAAATGTTAATTAAATCACTACAATTCAGCGAATTACAACATACAACTTATGCAATTCCGTGAATTGTATTATACCTTTCTATCAATTCATTCTTTTTCTCTCTATCATTGATCATTATTAATTTTTAAAACTTTAGAATTATGAAAAAAAGAAATGTAAAAAATTTAGAATTGAACAAGAAAGCAATTTCCAATTTTGAAGTAGTTGGTGGAAGAGCGCCAGAAACTCACACATGTAATAATAATCCTGTAGGAGCCGATGAGCCAAGCCATGTTTGGTTTACGGATGATTTAAACCAGCATGTTTGTCAAAGTTTCCACACACATTGCAATCCTTAATCTAAACTAAAAATGTTGAGCGAACTTCGGTTCGCTTTTTTTTAGATTTAATTCGCTGTAATATGATTGTAAATTTGTTGATTTGGATAGAAAGACTTTGTTGGGTCTTGGGTTTTGGGTTTTGGGTCTTAAAAAGTACTTTTACATTTAA
>NZ_LBMG01000002.1 GCF_001005315.1 Kordia jejudonensis | reverse complement strand
TTTTTGTCAACGAATTACTTAACCTTTACAGTTTCGCAGTAGATAATTGCTTCTTATCAAGACAATAGAAAGCTACTATTTTAGTGTTAAGTAAGGTAAAACCGTAATTAGTTTATGATTTGTTATGCTATATTTTATTCTTAATTTAAAATTCATATCATGTTAAAAAACATTTTAAAACTCGAAGGAGTTCAATTATTGAATAAAAAAGTACAATTAACAATAAGAGGTGGACACGAATGTGGTTGTGATGATCCTGATAATGGGTATGTATGGGAGACTCCTTGTTATGACACCTTTATTGGATGTTAACTTTTAAGCGAACTTCGGTTCGCTTTTCTTTTTCCCTTTTTCATAAAACCATACGACAATTCAGCATCGGAACTTGTCCGAAACGAAATGCCTAACGCTCGTTTTCGGTTATTTACCAACATAAAACTTCGTGTATGTATAATAATAATTCTTCCTTTTGCAGAATGACAAAATAAAACAGAGATTCCGTATTACGTGCGGAATGACGTCTGCGACTAATGTGCTTCTAGCCAGTTTTGACCCAATCCGATTTCAACATCTAACGGAACATTCATTTTAAAAGCGTTTTCCATTTCTTCCTTAATAATTGGTTGAATAATATCCAATTCATCTTTATGAGCATCAAAAACCAATTCATCATGTACTTGTAATAACATTTTCGATTTAAAACCTTCTTGTTCAAAACGATTGTAAATGTTAATCATGGCGAGTTTTATAATATCTGCCGCGCTTCCTTGAATTGGCGCATTTACAGCATTTCGTTCTGCCGCACCACGCACAATAGCATTTCGTGAATTGATATCTTTTAAATAACGACGACGACCCAAAACCGTTTCCACATAACCGTTTTCACGTGCAAATGCTACTTGATCTGACATGTATGCTTTTAACTTTGGATACGTTTCATAATACGTATCAATCAGCTCTTTGGATTCGCTTCGTGTTAAGGATGTTTGATTGCTTAACCCAAATGCAGAAACTCCATAAATAATTCCGAAGTTCACAGTTTTTGCATTGCTACGTTGTTCGCGTGTTACCTCTTCCAATGCAACATTAAATACACGAGAAGCTGTAGAAGCGTGAATATCTGCTCCATCTTTAAAGGCTTTAATCATGGTGTCTTCTTCGCTCAAAGCGGCAATAATTCTAAGTTCTATCTGCGAATAATCTGCGGCAAGCAACACATAATTTTCATCTCTCGGAATAAATGCCTTCCGAACTTGACGTCCACGTTCGGTACGAATTGGAATATTCTGTAAATTTGGATTGTTAGAACTCAATCGGCCAGTAGCGGCAACTGCTTGTGCATATACAGTATGAATACGATTCGTTTTCGGGTTAATTTCATTTGGCAACGCGTCAACATACGTACTTTGTAGTTTTCGATACTGTCGCCATTCCAAAATATCGGCCACAATTTGATGATCTTTTGCTAAGTATGATAATACATCTTCTGCCGTAGAATATTGACCCGTTTTTGTCTTCTTAGGTTTGTCTACCAACTTTAATTTATCAAACAGAATTGGACCTAATTGTTTTGGAGAAGCTAAGTTGAATTCTTCGCCTGCTTGTTCAAAAATATTCTTCTCTAAACGATCAACATCAGTTGTTAAATCTTTCGATAAATCAGCTAAAAAGTCAGGATCAAGATTAATTCCTTCAATTTCCATTGCTGAAAGTACACTTACTAGCGGCACTTCTACATCTGTGAATAATTTGGTCAAATGACTACTTTCCAATTCTTTGATAAAATGCTCTTTTAATTGATATGTAATATCTGCATCTTCAACCGCATATTCCGTTTGTTGCTCCAGCGGCACTTCTCGCATAGACAATTGATTTTTCCCTTTCTTTCCAATCAATTCTACAATAGAAACTGGTTGATAATTTAAATACGTTTCCGATAATACGTCCATATTATGACGCATATCTGGATTGATTAAATAATGCGCAATCATCGTATCAAATAATGGTCCTTTGACGGGCATATCGTAATTTGATAATACTTTGATATCATATTTTAAATTCTGTCCAACTTTTTCAATCGTAGTACTTTCGAAAAACGGACGGAATTCTTCTAAAATTTCTTTTGTTTCCGCCTGATCTTCTGGGAAAGCTACATAATATCCTTTTCCTTTCTCCCATGAAAAGGCAACTCCAACCAATTCTACTTCCAGCGCTTTCAAACCTGTAGTTTCGGTATCAAAACACACACTTTGTTGTTTCAATAGTTTTTGAAGTAACATTTTTCGAGACAACGACGTATTTGCCAATTGATAAAAATGATCGGTAGTTTGTATGGTTTGGTATCCAGAAATACTAACTTCTTCCGAAACATTTCCGCCTCCAGGAGCTGCAAACAAATCAAATTGTCCGCTTGGAGCTGCTGTTTTTGTAGTGTTTGACGTGGTGGTTTTTGGATTCGCTTCCGCTGAATTTTCCTCTGGCGTTTTAAATGTCTTGATCAAATTGTCAAGTAATCTACGGAATTCCAATTCGTTGAAAATTTCTGTAACAGCTTCCAAATCAGGATTGCACATCTCAAAATCCTCTTCATGAAACTCTACAGGAACATCCAGCATAATTGTTGCTAATTGCTTGGAAAGTAAGCCTAATTCGCCATTAGCTTCTACTTTTTCCTTCATTTTTCCTTTCAGCTCATGTGTATTGGCAAGCAAACCTTCCATTGTTCCGTACGCAGCTAAAAACTTTTTTGCAGTCTTTTCGCCAACGCCTGGTAAACCTGGAATATTATCTACAGAATCGCCCATCATTCCTAAAAAGTCAATCACTTGTTCAGGACGTTCTACACCAAATTTCTCTTGTACTTCAGGAATTCCCCAAGTTTCGTATCCGCCACCAAACTTAGGACGATACATAAATATATTCTCTGAAACCAATTGTGCAAAATCCTTATCAGGCGTTACCATAAACGTTTTATATCCTTCTTTTTCTGCCTTTTTAGAAAGTGTTCCGATAATATCGTCCGCTTCGTAGCCTTCTTTTACAATTACTGGAATTTTCATGGCTTTCAAAATATTTTCAATATATGGAATTGCCAATGTAATAGGTTCTGGTGTTTCTTGTCTGTTGGCTTTATATTCGGGAAAAGCTTCCACACGATCAACACTTCCACCTCTATCAAAACAAACCGCCAAATGATCTGGTCGTTCCCGTTTGATTACATCCAATAAAGAGTTTGTAAACCCCATAATTGCTGAGGTGTCAAATCCTTTTGAGTTAATTCGAGGGTTTTTAATAAAAGCATAATATCCTCTAAAAATAAGCGCGTACGCATCGAGTAAAAAAAGTCGTTTTTGGTCTGCCATGAATCGAAAATTTGATGGAAATTCAAATTTAAGAATATTACTAAGATTCTCGAATAAAAAAGAAGTTATTCGTGTGGAGTTGCTATTTTGCACATATAATTAATACTTAAACTTCCATTCATATAATACAAGTTATAGGTTGAGTTTACAATAAAAGTCTAGTATTTAACTTTAGTATATTATCCGTTTGCTTTTATTTTATAAAGTAAATCTTATGAAAATGTTAAAAGACATCTATAATCGTTAAACTATGCCAAATCTTAACAGTCACATTTTTTAAGATACCGTTTTATCCTTAACTTGGAATAAAATAAATAACAACCAAAAAATAGCTATTATGAACAAAGATCAATTTGAAGGAAAGTGGAATCAAATAAAAGGTGATTTTAAAAAGAAATATGGAAAAATCACAGACGATGAGTATACCGAAGCAGAAGGAAGTTTAGATAAACTTGCAGGAAAAATGCAGGAAAAGTATGGAAAAACTAAAGAAGAAGTTAAAAAAGAAATAGACAGCTGGTCATAGTTGTAAATTTCTTTGAAAAAGCGCTTTTGTTATATGAACGAAAGCGCTTTTTTTTTAAAATACATTTTCAATATTTTCAAGTAAATTGGATTACAATTTTAATTTCGCTCATCAAATTAAAGAAAAAAGCAAACGATTTCAATTGCCATTTACGGTGGCGCACAAGAAGTTGCTGATATTGACAGAACGCAGCCTGATAAAATAGACTAAAATTTTCTTCAATTTATGAAATTGTTAAGTGAACATGAATTCATTTAACAGTTTTATTAGTACATTATTATTTCTTTTTTATGTCGGAATTTTCTATATTTAAGTTGTTTTATAATTAATAAATCATAAAATTTTAAATCATGAAAAAAAGAAATCTTAACTCATTACGTCTGAACAAAAAATCTATTTCTAGTTTAGTATTTCCTGCTATAACTGGGCAAGGTCCAAATACGGTGAATCTAACATGCGCAAGTGATTTTACATATGAAGTGCATTGTATAAATTTTACAGAATTTGCTGGATGCTTTCATTCTCTTGATACTGTGTGTGAAGTAACAGATCAAAATGCGACATGTTCTCCAAACTCTAATTTTGTTTGTATGTATTCTGAACTTGAATGTGGAAATGCTGATACTCTAAACTAAAAGAAAAGATTTTCTTAGTCTATTTTATATCTGATTCTAACTGAATAATAAAAGTGCACTAAATATTTTGATACAGCTTCTTGAATTTTAATGCTAACAAATTTGTAATTTTGCAGCATCAAATAAAAAGCGAAATGCAAACGATCTCAATTGCCATTCACGGTGGCGCAGGAACTTTAGTCAAAGGAATGATGACGCCGCAATTGGAAGCGGAATATAAAGCTGCGTTGCAAAAAGCCTTGGATGCAGGTTATGCATTGCTTGAAGCAGGAAAATCTTCGGTAGAAGCTGTTGAAGAAGCCGTAAAGTTGTTAGAAGATTCACATTTGTTCAATGCTGGAAAAGGAAGTGTATTTACTGCGGAAGGAACACATGAAATGGACGCAGCTATTATGGAAGGAAAAACCTTAAATGCAGGCGCAGTTTCACTAATTACAGGCATAAAAAATCCTGTGTCATTAGCACGTGACGTTATGGACAAAAGTGAACATGTGTTTATGGCTGGAGAAGGCGCAATGTACTTTGCCAAAATGCACAAGTATGAATTGGAAGATCCATCGTATTTTTACGATGAATTACGATACAATCAATGGCAAGAAATTAAAGGAACCGATTCTTTTCAACTAGATCATTCGCTAAAGAAGGATTCAAAATTTGGAACGGTCGGCGCTGTTGCATGTGATCAAGATGGAAACATTGCGGCGGCAACATCTACAGGTGGAATGACCAACAAACGTTTTGGTCGTGTCGGCGATTCGCCTATGATTGGTGCAGGAAACTACGCAAACAACGAAACCTGTGCCGTTTCATGTACGGGAAGTGGCGAATACTTTATTCGTGGCGTTGTGGCGTATGATGTTTCAAGTTTGATGGAATACAAAGAATATTCACTTGAAAAAGCGGCTGATACAGTTATCAACGAACGCATCTTAAAACTTGGTGGCGATGGCGGATTGATTGCCGTTGATGCCAAAGGAAACATTGCAATGCCTTTCAATACAGAAGGTATGTACAGAGCTTGCAAATCTTCAAATGGAGTAGAGGAAGTTTCAATTTATAAGTAGTTTTTTGTATAAAAATTGCTAGATGTGAGATGTTGAATCAAGTTCAGCATGACGTAGTATATATAAAAACAAGTCTAACAGGCGAAGCCGTTCTAACATCTAGCAGCGAAGCGCTCTAACATCTATATGAAAGGTGCTTCAATCGGTAATACAGAAACTTTACGATTTTTAATATCAAACTGATCTCCGTTAGACAATACATGGATGGTCATATTTGCCATTGTCATAGGCGTTCCTTCTTTCAGCACTTTTTCATTATTATGCGTTAAGGTTGAACCGTCAAAAACAATTACCATTCCTGAACCAATTACCGTACAATCGTTTCCGTTTTTAATAATCATTCCAGTATCTTCTGCGAGTCCAATTCCAATCAAATTTGGAAATTTAGCCACCGCTTCCGATTGACGACCAAAACGTCCACGACGAATAAAATGTGTGTCCACAATCAATTCAGGAATCAAACTTAAGCCTTTGTACATCGTTACGGCACCTTTAATAAATGCTTCCGAAGCGCTTCCGCCAGCAATCATTTCGTTTGCCATTGCCATAGCGCCAGCACTGGTTCCAGCAATGACAAAACCTTCTTCATTTCGGTAACGATCGGCTAAAATATCATGAATAGTAGTTCCACCAATTTTATCTGTAATTTTCGATTGATCTCCACCAGAAAACATAATACAATTGGCAGTTTTAATCAATTCGATAGACGATTTTTTTTCCGAATCTTCTTTACTTCTAATATCCAAAACGGTCACATTTGTACAACCCAATTTGGCAAAAGCATCTATATAATTCTCACCAACTTCCACAGGAATACTTGAAGCTGTCGGAATAACCACAATTTTAGCATCAACACCACCAGCTTCTTTTACGACATGAAATAGAATTCCATCGTCAATAAACTCTACTGTATATTGCTCATTTTCCTCAATACCTTTATCTTCATTACCTCCAATCGGAATCAATGTACCTTTGATCTGCTGCATGTTATTGTGATTTTTGTGAGTGCAAAAGTAAAATAATTTTTTGTCTCTGACCGTTTTTTCATGCTAATCTTAACCTACTGATATAGAATCTTGAAAAGAACTAATATATCTGTGAAATTTTTCTATATTTATAACGTAACTTGTTAGGTTTATAAAACAAGTTTAAATAACCAACCAAAGCAAACAACACATGGAAATTAGAAGTATAAACGCAATGCGTGGACCAAATTATTGGTCAGTGAGAAGGCATAAGCTCATCGTTATGGTGCTTGATCTTCAAGAAATGGAAGAATATCCAACGAATAAAGTCGATGGTTTTGGCGATCGATTAAAAGCCATGTTTCCTTCCATGTATTCACACCGATGTTCAGAAGGTTGCGAAGGCGGATTTTTTATGCGTGTCGACGATGGAACTTGGATGGGACACGTAATTGAACACATTGCATTAGAAATTCAAACCTTAGCGGGAATGGACACAGGTTTTGGAAGAACGCGTGGTTATGGAGAAGAAGGCGTATACAATGTAGTATTCTCATACATGGAAGAAAAAGTAGGACGCTATGCTGCAAAAGCAGCCGTTCGTATCTGTGAAGCATTAATTTCTGGCGAAGACTACGATTTGGCAACTGATATTCAAGAAATGCGCGAAATTCGTGAAGAAGAACGTCTTGGACCAAGTACAGGTTCTATTGTAGAAGAAGCCGCGAGTAGAGGAATTCCATGGATTCGTTTAAATAAATATTCACTTTGTCAATTAGGATATGGTGCAAATCAAAAACGTATTCAAGCAACTGTAACAAGTGAAACCAGCAATATTGGTGTTGAAATCGCATGCGATAAAGAAGATACCAAATACTTACTAGAACAAGCAGAAGTTGAAGTACCACGTGGCGATATTATCCGAAGAGAACGAAGCCTGAAAGGTGCCTGCGACTATGTCGGTTATCCGTTAGTGATAAAACCAATTAATGGAAATCACGGACGCGGAATTACGGTTGATATTAATACATATGAAGAAGCGTTAGTAGCTTTTAAAGAAGCACAAGAAATTTCAAGATCTGTTATTGTTGAAAAATTTATAACAGGAGAAGATTATCGTTTATTGGTAATCAATAATAAGTTAGTCGCTGCGGCGAAACGTACACCAGCACATGTTGTGGGAGACGGAAAATCTACGATTCAAGAACTGATTGATGAGGTAAACAAAGACGAACGTAGAGGTTACGGACATGAAAAAGTATTGACGATGATTAAGGTAAATACACTTACTGAAACCTTAATTGCCGCGAAAGGATATACCTTGGAAACCGTCTTGGAAAAAGACGAAGTGATGATTTTAAAAGATACAGCAAACCTGAGTACAGGAGGAACAGCAGAAGATGTTACCGATATGGTGCATCCTGCAAATGTATTTATGGCAGAACGGATTTCGAAAATTATCGATTTAGATATTTGTGGAATAGACGTCATGACTTCAGATATTAGCAAGCCACTTTCGGAAACAGGCGGTGCAGTCTTGGAAGTAAATGCAGGTCCAGGATTCCGTATGCATTTAGCACCAACAGAAGGATTGCCAAGAAATGTGGCAGCTCCAGTGATTGATAAATTATTTCCTCCAGGATCAACATCACGCATTCCAATTATTGCCGTTACAGGAACAAATGGAAAAACAACTACCACTCGCTTGATTGCACACATGGCAAAAATGAAAGGGTACAAAGTTGGATATACTACAAGTGACGGCGTATACATTCAAAATCGATTATTAATGACGGGCGATTGTACAGGTCCAGCAAGTACGGAATTTGTACTAAAAGATCCAACGGTAAACTTTGCCGTACTAGAATGTGCACGTGGCGGATTGTTACGCGCTGGTTTAGGATTTAAAAACTGTGACATCGGAATTGTTACCAATGTTGCCGCAGATCATTTAGGATTAAAAGGAATTCATACTATTGAGCAATTAGCTAAAGTAAAAGGCGTGATTCCTGAAACGGTATTACCAGATGGAACGGCAATTTTAAACGCTGATGACGATTTGGTATATGCTATGCGTAAAAATGTAGATGCGAACGTGGCATTATTCTCGCTTGACGAAAATAATCCACGAATAAAAGCCATGCAAAAACGTGGTGGAATTTCTGCCATCTATGAAAATGGCTATATAACATTGTGTAGAGGCGAATGGAAAATGCGCGTCATAAAAGCAGTAAATGTTCCACTCACATTTGGTGGAAAAGCTACGTTTATGATTCAGAATGTATTGCCAGCTGTAATTGCTGCGTATTTAAAAGGCTTTACACTAGAAGATATGCGAGTTGCATTAGAAACGTTTATTCCTTCAGCTTCGCAAACACCAGGACGATTGAATTTATTCAAGTTTAAAAACTTCCAAATCTTAGTTGATTATGCACACAATCCGGCAGGAATGCGCGCTTTGAAACAGTTTGTAGATAACTTAAATGCTACTAAAAAAGTTGGAATCATTGCAGGAATTGGAGACAGACGTGTAGAAGACAATAACGAAATGGGCGCTTTGGCCGCAGAAATGTTTGATGAAGTAATCATTCGTCAAGACAAACGCTTACGCGGAAAAACAGAAGAAGAACTCATTAAAATGTTGGACGACGGAATAAAAATGCATGATCCAAACAAGAAAACAACGATCATTCCATCGGAAAAAGAAGCAATTTTACATGCTGTGAAGAACGCCAAACAAGGTTCACTCATCGTATTGTGTAGTGATGTTGTGCCTGATGCGTTAGATTTAGTGAAGAAACTAAAAGAAGAAGAATCGAAAGAGTTGTATGATTTTACACCTGACGATATTCCAAATATGCCATCATAAAACAAAAAAAACTCTCGAAATATTTCGGGAGTTTTTTTATAAAGTGTTAAAATTCCCGTAAATCACAAAATTGATTACCAGAATAGCAGTATTTTTGTTAAAATTTAAATATCCCAAATGAGATTTATAATCCTCATCGCCATCGTTCTTTTTCTAGAACTATATACATTTTCCGCCGTTCGAACCTTAACCAGTAATAAAATTATATTAATTGGGTTTTGGGTGGTAACGGTTGCCATTTACGGAATTTTCTTTTACCAACTCAGTCTTACACAGCGCGAAGGACGCTTTAGCTTGTCTACAGGATATGCGATTGCCATGGCTCTTACGTTTTTAGTGCCAAAATTATTTATACTAATCTTCTTATTTACAGAAGATATTTTCCGCTTTTTTGCGAGTTTGTTCAATTACTTTCAACACAATGGAGTTACCGTTAGTGAAGCAATACCGAGCAGACGAAAATTTATCAGTCAACTTGCACTCGGAATTGCCGCAATACCATTTGCAGGATTTTTGTATGGAATATTCAAAGGAAAATACGATTACAGAGTCATCAGACATACCATGTTTTTTGATGATTTGCCAGATGAATTTGATGGATATACGCTTACGCAGATTTCAGACATTCATTCAGGAAGTTTTGATAATAAAGAAAAAGTAGAATACGCGGTTGATTTAATCAATGAGCAAAAAAGTGATATCATAGTATTTACGGGCGATATTGTAAATTCGGTTGCCGAAGAAATGTATCCGTGGATTGACACATTTAAACGTATGGAAGCCAAAGACGGCAAGTATTCTATCTTAGGAAATCACGATTACGGATATTATGCATATCGTACACAAGAAGAAATTAATAATAATCACAAAAAAATAGAAAAAGTACACGAAGATATTGGCTTTAATTTGTTGTTGAACAATAAAAAAACGCTGGAGCGAAATGGTCAAAAACTGCATATTTTAGGTGTTGAAAATTGGGGCGCTTCTCGTCACTTTCCAAAACGTGGAAGTTTGCGCAAAGCTTCGGAAGGTGTTGAAGATGGAGAATTTAATATTTTGCTATCGCATGATCCTTCACACTTTGATTACAAGGAAATGGAAATTCGACAAAAAGAGAAAGAAGATCCAGAAGTAATTACAGATGAACCAAATATTATTGACTTTGAAAAGAAGATTCAGCTTACGCTTGCAGGACATACGCATGGAATGCAGTTTGGTATTGAAATTCCGTTTTTAAACTTCAAATGGAGTCCAGTAAAATATAGATATCCACGTTGGGCAGGATTGTATGAAGAAGCTGGAAAATACTTGCATGTCAATCGCGGATTTGGTGTTTTAGCCTTTCCAGGACGTGTCGGAATATGGCCAGAAATTACTGTGATAGAACTGAAAAAACGAGAGAAAGTAGCATAATCGCAAGAAAATAGTACATTTGTAATACAGAACTGTTATTATTTTTGTTAAAAAAATAGCAATTCTATAAACATAAAAACATTCGCTTATGTCAAAATTTGGTGAATTAATAAATGCAGATATTCCCATTTTGTTAGATTTCTATACAGAATGGAACGAGCAGTCAAAAGCAATGCATCCCGTATTGCGCGATGTTGCTGCTGCAATAGGCGATAGCGCCAAAGTAATAAAAATAGACGTTGATAAAAATAAGGAATTAGCGGAAGCACTTCGCGTTAAAGGACTGCCAACATTGATGATTTACAAAGGAGGAGAAATGGTCTGGAGACAAAGTGGAGAGCAAGATGCGAATACACTTATCGGACTTATTACGGAACACGTCTAAACAGGTATATGTTCAAAAGTATATCCTAATTTGCTAAAGTGTGCCAATACTTTTGGTAACACATAGTTCAGCTTTTCCTTAGCTTTTAAGCTGTCATGGAATACAACAATACTTCCAGAAGTTGTATGTTTTACTACATTTGATAAACATTTTTTTGGCGATAAATCTGTGTCGAAATCTCCACTCAATACATTCCACATAATTATTTTATATCCACGTTTTCGAAGTTTCTTTGATAGTTGAGGTGTAATTTTCCCGTATGGAGGACGAAATAGCTTGTTTTTAGCTTTTTTGGGCGATTCTAAAGCGTTTTCCAGTGTTTCTTCACAATTTATTGTATCTAAAATGTAAGTTTCATTAGAAACCTTCCAAGCATTTACATGGTGTTGTGTATGATTTCCAATAGCATGTCCTTGCTGAATAATTTCAGTATAAATTTCAGAATGCTTCTTTACATTATCGCCAATGCAGAAAAAAGTAGCTTTTGCCTGATAAGTTGCCAATTGTTCCAAAACCCAAGGTGTTACTTCGGGAATGGGTCCGTCATCAAATGTAAGATAGATCGTTTTGGTAGTAACCGAAAACTCCCAAACTAGTTTCGGAAATAACAATTTCACTAGTTTGGGAGTTTTTGCAGTATATAATTTCATGTCAACTAAACTTACTCAGCGTCTTCGGCACCAAAAAGGTGTTTGAATCCTTCTACATAGTTTTGAAATAACATGCGTTCTTTTTCTAACATTGCCTTTTGATCATTGACATCTAAAATACTGATGAGACTTTTGTATTTTTCTAAGTTTAGATAAATATCTTCAATATCATCATATTGCTGACTCATCTTTACACTTTTATAATACTCTAAATACTCAATATATTTTGTTTTAATTTCATTATAAACAGCAATGGCTTTGTCTGTTTTGCCAATTTTGAAATATCCATCAACGAAAGCTTCGTTTAGTGTATAATAACCAAAATATTTAATTGGCATTTTTTCCAATGCAATATCAATAATGTCTTCGGCTTTGTCATTTTTGCCTTCATTGATGAGCTGTTCTACTAGTTTTGCCAAATTTATTTTATACGAAACACTTTGGCGTCTCGTTTGTGGATCGTGATAAATGTCGTCACTATCCGCATTTCCCCAATCCCAACTCATCACATTTTCATACATAAGTTCGCTATTTACGCGTCCCATGTCTAATTCGCTAGGTAATTTTGTTTTAATAGGAATCAACTTGTACACCAATCCGTCAAGCTGTAAATAATCTTTCATCCAAATGTATTCCGCTTTGTCAAAACTTCCACCTGTAAAGTAAATTGGACGTTTCCAATCGTTTTGATTCAACATATCTAACATCATTAGATTGTTTTTGTAAATGGCAGTTTTTGGCAATTCAATATCAATATAATCTACCATTAAATCATGATCTTTTGGATCTACATATTTTGCTGCATTTTCCTTGTTTACTGGCACACGAATTTTATTTACAGGATAATAAATAATATTTCGTTGACTCTGTGGAATGTTAGCATCTTCAACTTCATACACTTGATCAAGCAAGTATCCGTATTTCGTTTCTTTACGATCGCTTAAAACCCAATCCATGAATCGATCTAATTCCCAAACAGTACTGTCTGAAACTGCTGGATGACGTTCGTAACGAATGTAATTACGTGTTCCGTGTTTGTATTGATCATGCGTCATTTCGGAAGGAACAGGATCGCTGTCAAATGCTTGTTTCTTCATTTGATCAATATACCAATCGGTTCCTAAAAGACTTGTGTTGATGGTTCTAACATCTGTACGATAACCTTCTACACTTTGTGCATACCAAAGCGCAAACGAATCGTTGTCTCCAATGGTAAAAATCATCGCGCCTGTATCTTCTTCAATGGAATTGAGATATGCTTTTGCGGTAGATTGTGCCGTGTATCGATTTGATCTGTCGTGATCGTCCCAGTTTTGACTAGCCATTAATAACGGAACTGCCAATAAAGTGACTATAGTAATAGCGCCTGCGGCAATTTTTCCATCAACATACGTACGAAGTGAATCGAAAAGTGCATAGACTCCGTAACCAATCCAAATGGCAAATACATAGAATGAACCTACTAACGCATAATCTCGTTCTCTTGGTTCAAAAGGTCGTTCGCTCAAGAATATTTTTAATGCTAATCCTGTAAAGAGGAAGAAAAGTAAAAGTACCCAAAATTGTTTTGGCGCACGTAGCAATAGAAATACAAATCCTATAATTCCTAAAATCAGTGGTAAAAAGAAGTAGGTATTTCGAGCTTTATTGTTCAAAACATCAGAAGGTAAGTTGTCTTGCGAAGCTCCTAAATGCATTTCGTCGATAAACTTAATTCCGCTGATCCAATTTCCGTGATTGTCCAATTTTCCTTGAATATCATCTTGTCTTCCCACAAAATTCCACATAAAATAACGCCAGTACATGTATCCCATTTGGTAATTGAGCATGTAATACAAGTTTTGCCCAAAAGTTGGTGGTTTTACATCAATATACTCGCGAATTTTTTTGATATATTCTTCATAATCTTCAGCGTAGATTTCGCCGTTTTTGGCTCTCGTTTTAAAATCGTCGATGATTTTAACAATTTGTGGATCGCTTCTATATTGTGGTTTGATGTCAAAATCGAGCAGTCCAGCAAATTCCATATAATTTACGGCATGTTCTGAACTCCACATTCTTGGTAAAAATCCTCTGTGTTTACTATCTGAATTCTGTTTGGCACCTTTCCACGTATTTACGATGACATACTTATCTAACGTTGCATCTTTTTCATACCTTGGTTTGTCGTCTATATACGGTTCATCTGCGTCCAATCCGCCATAAATATCTGTATACATTGGTCCGTACAAAACATGTGTTTCTGGATATTGTTCTAAGTTGTAATATGCTAACAATAAATGCGCATTAGAAGGCTGATTTTCATTGACAACAATGTCCGAATTTGCACGAATAGGAATCATCAACCAAGTGGAAAATCCCATTAAAATGAAAGCCAAACAAAGTGTAATGGTATTTAATAATTTGTAATTTTTCTTTTTAGTGTAGTTTAATGCAAAATAAAAGACAGCAATAAACGAAAGTCCAGCCACAATATATCCTGTATGAAAAGGCATTCCAAAGGTATTTACGAAGAACACTTCCATGTTCCAAAAAATACTCAAAGTTGTTGGTGGAATAAATTTAAACACGAAAAATAAGACAGCTACGGAAACTAGATTGGCTATGATAAAACCTACGGTAGTTACTTTTTCATAATTCTTAAAATAATAAATCATTCCCAAAGCAGGAATTGTTAATAATCCCATTAAATGTACACCAAATGCCAATCCGATGACTAAAGAGATTAAAATTAACCAGCGATCGCCTCTAGGTTTGTGCATTTCGTCTGCCCAACGCAATACCATCCAGAATAAAACGGACATGAGGCAAATTGCCATGGCGTATACTTCGGCTTCAACGGCACTAAACCAAAAACTATCTGAAAAAGTAAACGCAAGTGAACCTACCAATCCGCTTCCAAGTACGGCAATTTGTCTTCCAACGGTAAATTCGACTTCTTCATCTTGACCAGGAAGTTTTTTAAGTGCTACTTTTTGCACCAAATTGGTAATAGACCAAAACATAAATAAAATCGTAAATGCACTCGAAAATACAGACAAATAGTTCACCATAACGGCAATCTGTTCTGGTCCAGAAGCAAAAGTAGCAAATACAGCGCCCATCATTTGGTAAAATGGCGCTCCTGGCGGATGTCCAACTTGTAACTTTGCAGCGGTACTTATATATTCTGCACAATCCCAGTAACTTGCTGTTGGTTCAACAGTTAAGCTAAAAGTTAATAATGCAATTAAAAAAACTCCCCATCCTAGAATGGTGTTCCATTTTTTAAAATCTAATGAAGTCATGAATATTACATTTAATAAAGACTAACGGCGAATTTAAGAATTTATCATGTATCGAGGACATTTTTTTAGAAAAGGTTAAGAATCATTTTTTCTTGAAAATAATTAAAAAAAATATTTGGTCGTTTCAAACTTTGTTTTAAATTTGCATCCGCATTACAGCATTGGCCCATGGTGTAACTGGCAACACGTCTGGTTTTGGTCCAGAAGAGTCTAGGTTCGAGCCCTAGTGGGCCAACAAAAGTTCCTTTCGCAAGATTGGAACTTTTTTTATGCAATTTATTTTGCAAAGTGCTTCGTAGTACAAAAAATGTATGGAAAGCGCAGAATATATGAGCCTTAGCAGACAGAAAAAAGCTTTTTTCAGTAGGAAAGAAGCTTTTTTTTATGACTTTTTTTTTAAAAGTATACAGTCAAATCTTTTCCTAATATACGAATAGAATTCTTCTGTATAATTTATCATAATAATTAAAAATAGTACCGTAACTTAGTCTGCTAAAATGTCTAAATAATATGGAGAAAACTACAACAAAATGCAATATAGATGCTTGTAGACTCCGTTGTTTTAGGGCAAAGTGATATAAGTTAATTGTTAAAATTTAACAAAATTAGTAGATTATAAGTATTTGTAAATCAATTTCATAAATTTTATTAATGTTAATATTAATCTTTTTATATGTCACGTTAATAGTATTACTATTATATTTGCGTTCGTAAATATTAAAGTAGAATAATTAGAAGAGTTTGTTTGAATTTTTCAAAATAAAAGATAACGTTTTTAATATAAAAACATGAAAAAAACTCAGTTAACACCTTGGCAACGTTTTATGGGATTGCTGCAATTGGAGAAAAAAGACATTTTGCAGATTCTCTACTATGCCGTTTTTGCAGGAATTGTTGCGCTTTCGTTACCGCTTGGTATTCAGTCAATTATAAACCTGATTCAAGGCGCGCAAATATCAACTTCTTGGATTGTTCTCGTTACCTTGGTAACCTTAGGAGTTATTTTCTCAGGCGCATTACAGTTAATGCAGTTGCGAATTATTGAAACCATTCAACAGCGAATCTTCATGCGCGCATCGTTTGAGTTGAGTTACCGTTTTCCAAAAATCAAAATGAATGAACTGCGCAATTACTATCCGCCAGAACTAGCAAACCGATTTTTCGATACCTTAACCATTCAAAAAGGGCTTTCGAAAATATTGATAGATGTGCCATCAGCATTACTACAAATACTTTTCGCGTTGATATTATTATCATTTTACCATCCGTTTTTTATCATTTTCGGAATACTATTACTCGTATTAATTTACGTAGTATTCAAATTCACAGCGCAAAAAGGATTGCAAACAAGTTTAGAAGAATCTAAAAACAAATACAAAGTTGCCCATTGGATTCAAGAAGTAGCGCGTACCATGGTAAGTTTCAAACTGTCAGGAAATACAAGCTTGGCTTTGCAAAAAAATGATGTTTTGGTCGAAAAATACCTAAAAGCTCGTGAAAGTCACTTCCGTGTCTTGGTATTGCAATTCATACAAATGATTTCTTTCAAGGTATTAGTAACAGCTTCATTATTATTAATTGGAGGCGCATTGGTGCTAAATCAAGAAATGAACATTGGTCAGTTTGTGGCAGCAGAAATTATCATTCTATTAGTTATTGCTTCTGTAGAAAAATTAATTGTCGGGTTAGAATCATTTTACGACGTATTAACATCGATAGAAAAGTTAGGACAAGTTGTCGATAAAGAATTAGAACCACAAGAAGGAGAAATGCCAGATTTTAGTCCAGAAATGACTATTGAGTTGGACAATGTTTCGTATGAAGTGGTCAATCGTGAAAAACCAATTTTAAAAAATATATCACTCAAAGTAACACCAAAAAGTAGAATTCTAATTCAAGGAGAAAGTGGTTCTGGGAAATCGAGTTTACTACGATTAATCACGGGTGTTGCAGAACCAACTTCGGGAAGTATCTATATAAATAGATTCTCCTTAGAAAGTTTGCACAGAAATCATTACAGATCGCATTTAGGATTATCGCTTTCGGAAGAAACACCATTCGAAGGAACCATCAGAGAAAATTTATCCTTTGGAAACGAAAAAATTTCAGATGAAACCATTTTTTGGGCACTTGAAAAAGTAGGATTAGCACAATTTATAAAAGAACAACCACAAGGATTAAAAACCATTTTAAATCCTGAAGGGAAACAAATTTCGTATAACATTTCTAAAAAAATAGTTTTGGCAAGAGCTATCATCAAAAAGCCAAAAGTATTAATTCTAGAAGATCCACTGGATCAATTTAATGTAGATGAAAGTAATGAAATTATTGATTTCTTAACCGATTCTTCAAATCCATGGGCACTTATTGTAGTCAGTAGCAACGAACGTTGGAAAACGAGTTGCGGCGGATTGTTAACACTAGATAAAGGAGAAATTAAAAGTCGAAAAGCATGTTAAATATATCACATAATCAGCTCAATAAAAAAGTAGATCTTGCCCAGTACAAATCAGGAAAGGAGATCTTCACAAAAAAATACTACAAGCAGCTCAATAAATTTTTATTAGCGTTTGCAATCATTGGACTTATTGTGTTATTCTTACCTTGGACACAAAATATTTCCGGACAAGGGCAAGTAACAACGCTACGACCAGATCAACGTCCACAAACTATTCAGTCGCAAATTCCAGGGCGAATAGAGCAATGGTACGTACGTGAAGGCGATTCCGTAAGAAAAGGAGATACCATTTTAAAAATATCAGAAGTCAAAAGTGAATACTTTGATGACAAATTAATAGAACGTACAGGCGATCAAATTAAAGCAAAATCGTCTTCTGTAATAGCGTACAAAGGAAAAATTGGTGCGTTGGAAAGACAAGTTGCAGCATTGAGAAATGAGCTCAACTTAAAGTTAGAACAAACAGAGAACAAACTGTTGCAAGCCAAACTAAAAATCAAAGGCGATAGTATTGCTGTTGAAGCAGCTCGGATTAACAAAAATATTGCACAGCGTCAATACGATCGTACAGCAACATTAGAAAAAGAAGGTTTGAAGGCAGTAAAAGATGTGGAAGAAAAACGCTTAAAGTTGCAGGAAACGGAAGCCAAATTAATCTCTTTAGAAAATAAATACTTAGCAAACCAAAATGATTTGATCAATGCAAAAATAGAGTTGTCACGAACAAGAGCAACCTATGCAGATAAAATTTCCAAAGCGCAAAGTGACATGTTTACCGCGCAGTCGAGTCAATATGATACGGAAGCACAAGTGACAAAGCTAGAAAACGAATTCACGAATTATTCCGTTCGAAGCGGATTACTTTACATTTTGGCACCACAAGACGGATTTATCAACCGAGCGTTAAAAGGCGGAATAGGAGAAACCTTTAAAGAAGGCGAAGAACTCGTCGGCATCATGCCAGCAGGATACGACTTAGCTGTAGAAAGTTTTGTGCGCCCAATAGACTTACCATTAATTCATATTGGAGAAAAAGTTCGTGTACAATTTGATGGTTGGCCAGCAATTGTATTCAGCGGATGGCCAAATGTTTCTTACGGAACGTATGGTGCCAAAGTTGTGGCCATTGAAAACTTTATAAGCGATAACGGAAAATATAGAATATTACTAGCGCCAGACGAAAGTGATCACGAATGGCCAACGGCAATTCGTGTAGGTTCAGGAGCGCGCACCATAGCATTATTAGACGATGTGCCAATCTGGTTTGAATTGTGGCGACAGCTCAACAGTTTCCCGCCAAACTTCTACCAGCCAACAGACAAAAAAGAAACAAAAAAGAAGAAATAATAAGCCATGCGAAATTACTTTTATTTCATTGTATTTCTTTTCAGCGGAGCGTTGTGTGCGCAAAACACATTGGATTCAATCATGACACTGAATGAATATTTAGGGTATGTAAAAACGTATCATCCAATTGTAAAACAAGCAAATCTAATCATCAACGAAAGTGAAGCAAAGCTCTTAAAAGCGCGTGGAGCTTTTGATCCGAAGTTGGAAGTAGATTACGATCGTAAAAAATTCAAAAACTCAGAATATTACGATAAATTAAATGCGACATTCAAAATTCCAACATGGTACGGAATTGAATTCAAAGCAAATTTTGAAGAAAATACAGGCGAGTTTCTAAATCCTGAATTTTCGGTACCAACAGATGGTTTATACAGCGCAGGAGTTTCAGTATCATTGGCAAGAGGATTTCTAATCAATGAGCGAATGGCAATGCTAAAACAGGCAAAACTATTTACACAACAAGCAAAAGCCGATCAGCAATTGTTGGTCAACGAAATTTTATATGAAGCGTCTATCACGTATTTCAATTGGTTAAAATCGTACAGAAACAAAGAAGTATACAGTTCGTTTTTGTCAAATGCGAGCATGCGTTTTGATGGAATCAAAAGAAGCTATCGCGAAGGAGAACGCGCTGCAATTGACACGTTGGAAGCACGATTGACACTCAATACCCGAAAATTATCCTTAGAAAAAGCACGCATCAAATATATAAAGTCAACCTTAGAATTGTCAAACTTTTTATGGCTAAATGACAATACGCCTGTAGAATTGCAAGACAATATTTTGCCCGATGTGCAAACAGTGGCAAGTGTTGACGACGTATTGCAAGTAACAGGTTTTGACAATGAAGACTTTGATGTTGATGCACATCCAAAAATGCGTTCGTTAGATTTTAAGTATGAAAGTTTACAGATCAACACGCGCCTGAAACGAAACATGCTATTGCCACAAATAGATCTGCAATACAATTTCTTATCGCAAACGCCCGACAACATCGGAACGTTCAATTCTGCCAATTACAAAAGCGGTATCAACATTAGTTTTCCTTTATTCTTACGAAAAGAACGTGGAGATTTACGTTTGGCAAAGCTAAAATTACAAGATGTAGAATTTGAAAGAGCTACAACACGAGTAACGCTCAAAAATAAAATTGATGCTGTAACGCAAGAAATAGAATCATACAATGTGCAAAACAGATTAACAGAAGAATTAGTAGCCGATTATCAAGTGCTATTAGATGCGGAAGAGCGTAAATTTTTCTTAGGAGAAAGTTCGTTGTTCCTTGTCAATTCGCGGGAAGCGAAACTCATAGAAAACACGATAAAGGCAATCGAATTAGAAAACAAATTCTTCAAAACAAAAGCGAGTTTATTTAATATAATGGCTAACCTTTTATAAGCGTAAAACAAAAAAGTTAGTTTCATGAAAAATCCCAATCAACTACGATTGGGATTTTTTAATACTACTACCAATTAAACTATAAAATGCAACATATAAACTCGTTCATTTGCCATCTTAGTTTCTTGTGAATATTTTCCGTAGCTAAGGCTATGTAAAGCATTCACTGTGTCCTATGATACCAAAGCAACTTCGTCTCTAAAGTCGCATTTTACAATCAAATTGGTATAAG
The DNA here is from genome assembly GCF_001005315.1 of Kordia jejudonensis. GTDB lineage: Bacteria > Bacteroidota > Bacteroidia > Flavobacteriales > Flavobacteriaceae > Kordia > Kordia jejudonensis. The sequence continues at coordinate 194,831 of NZ_LBMG01000002.1, read as the reverse complement.
TTTTCCTTTTACGGACAATTAATTGGATCTGTTGATTGACAAACTCCTTGTTTATTAAGATTTGGTAGTGTTTTAGGAAACGATAAGCATGCTAAACTTGAAAGTCCACCATTAATGGCATACTGATGTGATACTTTTGCAATTTTTGATTTTTGCAGGTTTAAACGAAAAGTTGATTTTTTAAATTTCATGGTCAAATAAATTTGTGATTACTTTATAAAACTACTATAAGTTTTAGAAATCAATACACTGTTTGCCTGACTGTTGATTGCAATTTATAAATTGCACACCATTTTTAAATATAAGAATCTGAATATTAATCGCTTGCAATTTTTACTTGTTGAATAAAGTCAGAAGGTTGCATCTTGGTTTTGCGTCGAAAAGCACGTGCAAAAGATTGCGAATTATTAAAACCAACTTCCAATGCAATTGCTTTTATCGTATATAGTGAAAAATGTTTATCCGTTTGAATTTTATGAATAGCATACGCAATCCGTAAATCATTTAAATACTCTGCAAACTTTTTATTTTTAAACGTGTTAATCACTTTTGATAAATAAGAAGAATTCGTCTTAAATCTTTTCGCCAAGCCTGTCAACGTAATGTCAGATTCTATAAAAGCATTGGAAGCTTCAAATTGAGCAAGTTCGTTCAAAACGGCGTCAATCACTTCTTCAGGAACTCCAATTGCGTCAATTGTTGTCGTATCTACAGGTTCAGATGTTGGTTTGTTAGCTGCATTGTGCGAATTTACAAACTCCTGAAAACGCTTGCGAAGTCGTTTTTGCTTCACATAAAAAGCAATCAGCAACACAACAAATAAGGAAAGTAACAGGAAAGCTCCAATTAAAAAAGTATGGTATTTTTTATCTTTTTTTGTCAACTCTTCATTCAGTTCTTGCTGTTTTTGAAGCAACTCTCTTTGGTCGAACTTATTGGCAATTTTAGTGCTCAACATGCGATATTCTGCCGTACTTTGGCTAGATGCAAACAATGCTTTTTCAATATAAAAAGCTTCCTTTTCAAGATCATTTTGAGTTCTATAATACGTGTACAACGCTTCATAATTCTCCATAATATTACTTGAAATATGTTTCGGATTCAATAAAAAAATGGAATCTACTTTTTTGTAATTTGCAATAGCTTTTTGCTTATTTCCCAACGAATCGTAGGCTTTTCCCAAATGGAAATAACCGTTAATAATAGGAAGTTTATCAGGGTATTCGTTGACAATTGGTAACGTATTTTCAAAAACGTCAATAGCTTTCATGTACACTTTTCTGTAAAAAGAATTCATGGCGCTATTCAATACAAAAAAATGATACATTTCGTCATTTGCTTCTCGCTGTGCAATCTTTCTTCCCAACGCATTGTACTTTTCGGCAGAATCAATTTGCTGAATTTCCGTATACACATCTGCTAACGCCAAATGTGAACGGATAAAATCTTCAGGATCATGATCAGGATTTTGCAACTCATACGCATAACATTCTTTGAAAATAACCAAGGCTTCATCATACAATTCAAGCCGTTTCTTCAAGACGCCAATATTGTACTTATTTACATATACCAACTCTGTATTTCCATTTTTCTCAGCAACATCATATGCTTTTACATGATTTTCAAGTGCTTCCTTGTAATTTCCTTCCAAATAGGACAAAGCACCTTTGTAGGTGTACAAAATAGCAGGATAACGTTTGTCATTCAAATCCTTACTAATGGCAATTCCTTTGTCAAAAAAAGAAAAGCTTTCACGGTAATCTGCATTGTGTGCAAAACCCAACAATTCATAGCCAATAGTCATCTGTAAAGCGTCATTTTCTTCTTTCGCTTTCGCGAGATAGGACTTTGCGTATAGAATTCTCTTAGTAGTATCATTTTTTGAATCATCAAACAAAGTCCGAAGCTCAGGATACGTTTTCTGAGAAAGAGAATCTACATGGGAAGAAGAAGCATTTTGTTGTGCAGAAAGAAGCATGGATGCAAACAAAAAAATCGTCATAACGAGTGTATGTGTATACAAACGCAAAGGCAAACCGAATGATGTTACATAAAACCTCTTTTTGGGCATACGAATAAGTAGAAAATTAAAAATTAAGACTTCTTGATGCTTATAAATATAGCTTTTTTTGACGGGAAACGATCAACATTTACACACAATTAAAAATTTGATAAACATGCGTGTTGCAATTCATAAATTGACAGTTGCAATTCGTAAATAGTGCTAATCTTCGTTTTTTTTAGGCAACATATCATCCTACATTTGATTCGTTGCAACACTTCAAACGAATATAAATCAAACACTAAAAATTATGAAAAAAAAGAACATGGGTTTGAGTAAAATGAGACTACACAAAACGCGGATTTCCAATTTTAAAATACAAGGCGGAAACGAAGAAACATCTATTTCGCACTTCGTAGCATGTCCAGTAACAATGCCAGCGCCTACAGGAATAGCTTGCAAGCCTTCCGAGTGGTGCAATTCATGGCGTGTAACACAATGCGATAAAGGTCCATGTGCATCCTAAAAATGGAAATTACACAAAAGGAGCAACCCGAAAATCCTTTAATTGGCCAAAAAGAGTAGGGAAAACCAAAACCAAAATAAAAATGAAAACAACATATATCAAATTGTTTTTCTTCGCAACAGCACTGTTGTTGCTCAATGCTTGTGCTAACGACCAAGTGAGCGTGGAAGAAGAAGCAATTACACTAGATGCGTTAGAAGTGGCAAAACAATCGCCGACGCACGAAGGTTTATTTGAATATGCACGATTACTATCGATGGCAATTCATCAAAAATCGAATATGAATGAAGCGTTGCAGCAAAAAGCATTGCAATTGCAACAAAACGGTTATTACGAGCAAGAATTCTATGTAGGTATGCAAGGAAAAGAAACGCTCAAAGAATTTGGCAGCTTGTCATTACATAATGTGCTAACAGAAGTTGGCGGTGATGAAACAGTGACAAAAATTGATGGATACTTACAAACCAATCCTGCCATGTCTGTTTTATTATTGGGCGATGCAAAATCCAAAGGGTTTTCTAACAGAGTGTATGTAGACAATGGCTTTGATGACAGAAATCCTTCGGAAATAATTTACTACTACGAAAACGGCGAGTTATTTTCAGATGTTGTTAGTAATGAAGTAACGCAGAAAGCATTTATTGTTAGAAACAGTGAAGTGTATATTGATGATACTGACATACACTATAACAGAGCAAATACTTCCAATGAAACGGTATTATTTTCATATGATGATGGAAGATCGGTAAAAATCAACTCAGGAGCAATGGCAGAATTAGTTCCGATTGATGACGGTGAGCCAGGAGGCGGCGGATATCCACCACCGCCACCACCGCCGCCAAGTTGCAACGAACCATGTGAGCGCGATTGCGAATCTGGAACGGAAAACTTATGGCGATTTAGAACAGAAGATGATTACGATGGAGCTTTCAGAGGGAAAGGTGAGTGGTTTTTTGTAATCATTTGGGCAGATGGCGTAAACTACACTTTGCAAAACGGTGGTGTTTCGGTAACAGGTCCGGCATTGAGTTACCTTCGTACAGGTCAAATAAATAACGTGCGTGGCGATAATTCATGGCACTATCCTAACTTTAGCTCCATCATTTGGAATAGAGAGCCAAGTCCAGGAAATCCAGTTGGAGACAGTAACCGAATGAAAGTTGCTTGTTTTGAATCTGACGGCGGAAGTACAAAAAGCATTTCGTTTACACTTACCTACAGTTTAGAAACGTCAAGTGCAGGAACATTTGGATTCAATTTCCCAGTGAGTTTTACCATCAATGATGGAGACGACTTTATCGGAGAATATTTAGTAGAATATTGTCATGATATTGGGTACAACGGATTCATATATCATCCAGCAGGAGATGTAGATTTCCAACATAACGAACGTTAATATATTGTATGCAGAAAATCCCAATCAACTACGATTGGGATTTTTCATATAAGAATCTTTTCAGTCTTTCAATTTTTTAATCCTTGAATCTTTCAATCCTAAAAAAAATCAAATCTTAAACGTAATCACAGGTCGCATCGCATGATTTACCAAATCTTCACTAATACTCCCGTTAAAAAAATGTGCCAATCCTTGACGTCCGTGTGTGCTCATTCCGATCAAATCGGCATCAATTGACTTTGCAAAATTCAGAATTCCATGTTCAATAGTATCGTCATTATAAATATGCTTTTCAAAATTTGGAATCTCAAAATCAGCAATAAAATTGTTCATCTTCTGTTCGGCTTTTGCTGTACTTACAAAACGACTTGGCGTATTTACATACAATAAATACAATTTGGAATTAAAACTATTTGCAAAATCAAGCGCTTGTTCAAACACTAATTTTTGATCTTCGGAAAAATCGGAAGCAAACACAAAGCTATCTACCTTAAAATGATCCATATCGTTTTTAATAACCAATACAGGTGCATCCGCAGTACGCACAACTTTCTCCGTATTCGATCCGATAAACATTTCTTTCAATCCAGAAGCTCCACTAGAACCCATAACCACCAAATCGATATCATGTTGAATAATAGCTTCTGTAATTCCGTCAAACGCTTTTTGCGATTCTACCGTAACATGTACGGTAATATCTTTCATATATTCCTTTTCCATTGTTTTCTCAAAGCGCTCGTTGGCAATCTTCATAAATAACAATTGTTCAGGAACGTTCAAATTAGTATCTCCAGATAGAAAATGCGAAGGCAGCTCTAGCATATGCATCAAATAAATTTCAGCATCATTCTGTTTGGCTAAAGAAGCGGCAACCTTTAAAGCATATTCGGCTTGTTCTGAAAAATCAGTAGGAAGAAGGATTTTTTTCATAATTGAGTTTAAGAGTTTAACGATATCAATATCAATGAAAGTTACAAATAAAATCCTTTACTCGAATAGTTTTTAAAATTAGAAAAAATATGTATATTTGCACCGTTGTACGACGAAAAGAATCAAAATGAGGGGACTATAAGTCCCCTCTTTTCATACTAAAAAATGTTCAAAGAAAAAGTTAATAATTTAGTACAAGAGGTGCTCTCAGAAGAGCCATCTCTCTTCTTGATTTCAAAAGAAATTACTGCAGGAAATAAAATTGTAGTAGTCATCGATGGCGATAATGGTGTGACACTAAGTGACTGTATGAAAGTAAGTCGCCATATCGAACATAATTTGGATAGAGAAGAAGAAGATTTCTCATTAGAAGTATATTCTTCAGGAGTTTCGGAAGGATTAACACACATTCGTCAGTACAAAAAAAACATACAAAGAAAATTGGAAGTAATCATTGCAGACAACAAAAAAGTAGAAGGTACTTTAGTGGAAGCTGATGATGAAAAAATTAAACTGCAATGGAAAGCGCGCGAGCCAAAACCCATTGGAAAAGGTAAAGTGACCGTTCAAAAAGAACAAGAAATACCTTATAAAGATATTGTAAAAGCAAAAGTTATGGTAACATTTTAATTAAAGACATGTCATGGAGAATATAGCATTGATTGAGTCGTTCTCAGAGTTTAAAGACGACAAGCTAATAGATCGTGTAACGCTAATGGCGATATTAGAAGATGTTTTTAGAAATGCATTAAAAAAGAAATTTGGATCAGATGATAATTTTGATATAATTATCAACCCTGACAAAGGAGATTTGGAAATTTGGAGAAACAGAATTGTAGTTGCAGATGGAGAAGTAGAAGAGCCAAATCAAGAAATTGAGCTTACGGAAGCTCGAAAAATTGAGCCAGATTTTGAAGTTGGAGAAGATGTATCAGAAGAAGTAAAACTAATAGACCTTGGAAGAAGAGCAATATTAGCATTGCGTCAAAACCTAATCTCTAAAATACACGAACACGACAATACAACAATCTATAAGCAGTTTAAAGATTTAGTTGGAGATATATATACTGCAGAAGTGCATCACATCAGACATAGAGCAGTCATATTATTAGACGATGAAGGAAATGAAATCGTGTTGCCAAAAGAAAATCAAATTCCATCAGACTTCTTCCGTAAAGGAGAAAATGTTAGAGGAATTATTGAAAGAGTTGATTTAAAAGGAAATAAGCCAATGATTATCATGTCAAGAACGGCTCCTGAATTCTTGGAAAAATTATTTGAACAAGAAATTCCAGAAGTATTTGACGGACTAATTACGGTTAAAAAAGTAGTGAGAATTCCAGGTGAAAAAGCAAAAGTAGCCGTAGATTCTTATGATGATAGGATCGATCCAGTTGGAGCATGTGTGGGAATGAAAGGTTCTCGTATCCATGGAATCGTGAGAGAATTAGGGAACGAAAATATAGATGTAATCAATTACACAACAAATTTACAACTATACATAACACGTGCCTTAAGTCCAGCAAGAGTGAGTTCACTAAAAATTAGTGAAGACACAAAGCGTGTTGAAGTATTCTTAAAACCAGAAGAAGTTTCAAAAGCCATCGGAAAAGGTGGATTTAACATTCGATTAGCAGGACAACTTACAGGATATGAAATAGATGTGTATCGTGAAGGTGTTGAAGAAGATGTTGAATTAACAGAATTTTCAGATGAAATTGAAGCTTGGGTAATTGAAGAATTTAAGAAAATTGGTCTTGACACCGCAAAAAGTGTATTAGATCAAGAATTAGACTTCCTTGTAAAACAAACAGATTTAGAGGAAGAAACCGTAGGGGAAGTAATTAGAATTCTAAAAGAAGAATTCGAAGATTAATAGAAAAAGCAATTTTTTTATTTAAAAGAGGGTAAAAATTTAAAAAAGCTTATGGCTGAACAGAACAAAATAAGGCTAAGTAAAGTATTACGTGAATTGAATATTTCAATTGATAGAGCCGTGGATTTCTTATCTCAGAATGGACATTCTGTGGAAAAAAGACCTACCGCGAAAATATCACAAGAAATATACAATGTGCTACTTGATGGTTTTCAAACCGACAAGAGCAAAAAAGTGGCTTCTAAGGAATTAGGAGAAGAAAAAAGAAAAGAAAAAGAAGCGTTGAGAGAGCAACTTGTAAAAGAACAAGAAGAAGCACAACGAAGAAAAATGGAGCGTGAAGAAGTGGTGCGCGCTAAAGCAAACCTTTCTGGACCAAAAACGATTGGAAAAATAGATCTAAACCCTCAAAAAGACAAATCGGAACCAGTTCAGAAAAAAGTTGAAGAAGCACCAAAAGCTACACCTGCTAAAGAAGTTCAAGCGAAACCTAAGCAAGAAGAAGCACCAAAAGCTGTAGAAAAGCAAAAAGCTCCTGAAGTAAAAGCTGAAAAAAAGACACCAGTTCAAAAGCCTGCTGAGTCTAAAAAAGCGCCTGTGCAAAAAGCACCTCAAAAGCCCAAAACACCTGCAAAGGTTGTTGAAGAAACTACGAAAAAGGAGGAAACTGAAGCGTCAGTGCCAGAGAAAAAAGTAATTGAAACAAAATATCAAAAGCTTTCTGGTCCGAAAATGACAGGTCAAAAAATTGACTTGACACAGTTCAACAAAGCAAAAAAGAAAAAAGAAGATTCTAAAAAAGAATCAGAAGCAGATAAAAGAAAGAAACGTAAGCGTATTTCTAAATCAGGTCCAGGAGGAAACAACAATCGTCCAGGAGGAAACAATAACAACCGTGGTGGAAACCGTGGCGGAGGAAATAGAGGTGGAAACCGTAGAGGACCACAACGAAAAGCGCCTGTTGTAAAAGTTGAGCCTACTGAAGAAGAAGTGCAAAAACAAGTACGTGAAACGCTTGAAAAACTTCAAGGGAAAAGTAACAAATCTCGTGGAGCAAAATACCGTAAAGGGAAGCGTGACATACACAGACAGAAAACCGAAGAAAGTCTAGAGCAACAAGCAGCAGAAAGCAAAATCTTAAAAGCAACAGAATTTGTAACTGTTGGTGAACTTGCTACCATGATGGATGTCGGAATCAATGAAATTATATCTAAATGTATGATGTTAGGAATCATGGTAACCATGAACCAACGTCTTGATGCAGATACATTGTCCATAGTTGCTGAAGAATTTGGATTTAGTGTAGATTTCGTTGCCGCTGATATTGAAGAAGCAATTCAAGAAGAAGAAGATGCGCCGGAAGACTTATCTGCAAGAGCACCAATAGTAACTGTAATGGGACACGTAGATCATGGTAAAACATCGCTACTTGACCATATTCGTAAAGAAAATGTAATTGCTGGAGAATCAGGAGGAATCACACAGCATATTGGAGCATACGGAGTACAGCTTGAAAATGGACAACGAATCACTTTCTTAGATACACCGGGTCACGAAGCCTTTACAGCAATGCGTGCACGTGGTGCGCAAGTAACGGATATCGCAATCATTGTAATTGCAGCAGACGACGATGTCATGCCGCAAACAAAAGAAGCCATCAGTCACGCGCAAGCGGCTGGAGTTCCTATCATATTTGCGATTAACAAAATTGATAGACCAACGGCAAATCCTGATAAAATAAAAGAAAAATTAGCGGCTATGAACCTTCTCGTGGAAGATTGGGGAGGAAAAATTCAATCGCATGATATCTCTGCAAAAACAGGATTAGGAGTTGACGAATTACTAGAAAAAGTATTGCTTGAAGCTGAATTATTAGAATTACAAGCAAACCCAGATAAAAATGCAGTTGGAACTGTCGTAGAAGCATTCCTTGACAAAGGTCGTGGATATGTATCAACAATTCTAATACAAAACGGAACATTAAAAATTGGAGATTACCTATTGGCTGGAAAGCACAGTGGTAAAATTAAAGCAATGTTTGATGAGCGTGGGAAAAAAGTAAAAACTGCAAATCCATCAACGCCAGTATCAATCTTAGGATTAGATGGAGCGCCACAAGCAGGTGACAAATTCAATGTATTTGAAGACGAAAAAGATGCAAAACAAATTGCAGCCAAACGTACACAATTACTACGAGAGCAATCTGTAAGAACGCAAAGAAGAACAACGTTGACAGACATTGGTCGAAGAATCAAAATTGGTGACTTCCAAGAGCTGAACATCATTCTTAAAGGTGATGTGGATGGTTCGGTTGAAGCATTGACAGATTCATTCCAAAAACTATCTACGGAAGAAATTGAAGTAAAAATCATTCACAAAGGAGTTGGAGCCATCACAGAAAGTGATGTGTTATTAGCAAGTGCTTCTGATGCAATTATCATCGGATTCAACGTGCGACCAGCAGGAAATGCCAGAAACGTTGCTGATAAAGAAGAAATCGATATCCGTACGTACTCCATTATCTATGATGCTATCAATGATGTAAAAGATGCCATGGAAGGACTATTATCTCCTGAAATGAAAGAAGAAATCACGGGTAATGCTGAAATTAGAGAAACCTTCAAAATCTCCAAAATTGGAACAATTGCAGGTTGTATGGTAACAGATGGTAAAATTTACAGAAATGCTGGTATCCGATTAATTCGTGATGGAGTGGTAATCTTTACAGGAGAATTAGCTTCGTTAAAACGTTTCAAAGACGATGTTAAAGAAGTTAGTAAAGGGTATGATTGTGGATTACAAGTGAAGAACTACAACGACATCAAAGAAGGTGATATTGTAGAATGTTTCCAAGAAGTAGAAGTGAAAAAGAAATTGAAATAAATATCAATTACATAACAAAAAAAGGATCGCATTTGCGATCCTTTTTTTATATCATAAAAGTTCAAAAAACAGCTTATTTTTTCTTCTTTGGAGGATTAAACACAAAAGCATTTGGGAATAAATCCTTCACTTCTTCTAAATAACGATCTGCCTCTAAACGCGTTCTAAAATTCCCAATCCAAACCTTGTAATTTGGAGTTTCAAACTTTAATTTTGATTGAATATATGGATGCTTCAATTCAAATCGCGACTTAGCTTTTTCAGCATTTTTACGATTTCCATTAAAGATTTGAATTCGGAAACGATTGTCATTATCCGTTTCTTGGTTAATTTCTGTCTTATATGTAAGTAATTTGTCAATTTTTGGGTCTTGTGACACGTTAATCTGTCCTTCTTGCGCATTTGTAATTTCGGTGCAAAAAAACAGACCAAGCGCCATAAAAGTTAACTTTCTAATCGGTAAAAATCTCATAATGAATACTATTTAGTGCAAATGTAAAATATACTAACGAACTTTAAGCATGAAATCTTATTTAGAATTACTATAAATTACAAATTAAGAGTTCGCTAACATTTCTCAAATTAAACGCTATTTGTATTTTTGCTCAAATTTGGAAAACGCATGAACGTCTAAGATTAAAATAACCTTAGAAAAAATCATGCCAAATTAAGAAGACTTAAAAATATGAAAAAGGTGAATCACCGTAATTCAATTTCAAGAATTTTAGGAATCGCGCTAGCGCTGACGCTAGCATTTTCAACTTCTCTCTTTGCACAAGATAGTGCAGCGGCAGTGGCAGCTGGTAAAAGTTTGTTCAATGCCAACTGTGCAGCTTGTCACAAATTAGACGCCATGTCTACTGGTCCAATGTTGAGGAATATTGAGCAACGCTTAGCGGAAGAGGAAGGTTTAGACAGAGAATGGTTGTACAAGTGGATTAGAAATAGTTCCGCATTGATCAAGTCTGGAGATGCATATGCCGTAAAAGTATATGAGGAAAATGGAAAAAAAGCAATGACGGCTTTTCCAACGTTGACAAATGAGGAAATCGATAACATTCTTGCGTATACGGCTTCTGAGCCAATTAAACCGCCGACGCCAGACGAAAAGACTGTTCAGGTTGTTGAATCTGGTTTCTCAAATCAAATGGTGCTTTGGGCATTAATCGTATTATTTGGATTACTAGCACTAGGATTATTCTTAGTAAATAAAACACTTCGCAAATTTGCTGCAGCAAACGGGACATTAAATCTTGAAGAAGAAACAAAAGGAACACCAATTTGGAAAGCGTTTGCGCAAAATCAATTCTTGGTTATTGTAACTACAATATTCTTCCTATTAGGTTCTGCATACTTTGCATATGGATACTTAATGCAAGTAGGAATCGATCAAGGATATCAGCCAATTCAGCCAATTCACTTCTCGCACAAAATTCATGCAGGAGATAACAAGATAGAATGTAAATACTGTCACTCTTCTGCAAGAGTAAGTAAGCATTCGGGAATTCCGTCACTAAACATTTGTATGAACTGTCACATGAACATTGCAGAATACAATGGAGAGACTTCAGCTAAATATTCAAAAGATTTCTACGATAAAGAAATTCAGAAAATATATAAAGCTACAGGATGGGATCCAGCAACACAAGCGTATGTAAATGAACCGAAACCAGTAAAATGGGTTCGTATTCACAATCTTCCAGACTTTGTGTACTTCAATCACTCGCAGCACGTAACTGTTGCAGGTGTTGATTGTCAAAAATGTCACGGACAAATCCAAGAAATGGAAATCGTTGAGCAACATTCTCCACTAACAATGGGATGGTGTATCAACTGTCACAGAGAAACAGATGTGAATCTAAAAGGAAGTGCATACTACGAAAAGATTCACGAGCAACTAAAAGAAAAATATGGTGTTGAATCATTCAAAGCGTCTCAAATGGGAGCGTTAGAATGTGGAAAATGTCACTATTAATATTAATTAAGAAGCTAATTTTATATATATAATATGGCATCAAACAAGAAATACTGGAAAAGTGTTGAGGAGCTAAATGAGAATAGCACCATTGTTGAGACGCTTAGACAGAATGAGTTTGTAGAAGAAGTTCCTGTAGATGAATTCTTAGGGGATAAAGAGACTTTAGAGTCTTCTTCAACTTCTCGTAGAGACTTTCTTAAATATGTTGGTTTTAGTACAGCCGCTGCTACATTAGCAGCCTGTGAAGGACCAGTAATCAAGTCTATTCCTTATGTAGTGCAGCCTGAAACGATCATTCCAGGAGTTGCAGACTACTATGCAACAACAATTGCAGATGGATACGACTTTGCAAGTATCTTAATTAAAACAAGAGAAGGTCGTCCAATCAAAGTTGAAAACAACAAGGAAGCTGCTGTAAAAGGAAGTGCAAATGCTAGAATTCAAGCATCTGTACTATCTTTATATGACAGTATGAGAGTGAAAACACCTAAAATTGCTGGCGAGGAAACAAGTTGGGAAGAATTTGATGGAGAAGTTTTTCAACGTATAAGAACCGTTGCAGATTCAGGAAAACCATTAGTGTTGTTAACGCAAACCTTTGCAAGTCCTTCAACGGCTAAATTGATTGAAGAATTCAAAGCGAAGTTTTCCAACGTACGTCACGTAACATATGATGCAATATCTGAGTCAACTGCATTAGACGCTTTCGAAGCAAAATACGGAGAAAGAGGTTTAGCTGACTATGATTTCGCGAAAGCAGAACTCATCGTGTCTGTTGGAGCTGATATCTTAGGAGACTGGCAAGGTGGTGGATATGATGATGGATATGCAAAAGGAAGAATTCCTCAAGGAAAACATGGTCAGGCAAAAATGTCAAGACACATTCAATTTGAGTCTAACATGTCTTTATCAGGAGCAAATGCTGATAAGCGTGTGCCATTAACACCATCTGATCAAAAAGTTGCATTAGCTAAAATTTACGCAGGAATTACTGGAAATGCTGTTTCTGGAAGAAAACTTTCTGACAAAGTAGAAGATGCTATCGCAAAAGCGGTTGGTCAAATAAAACAAGCAAAAACAAAAGCAGTAGTTGTATCTGGAATCAATGATGTAGATGCGCAAAGTTTAGTTTTAGCAATAAATGAATACCTCAATAGTGAAGCATTTGATGCAAATGCGCCTCGTAAAATAAGACAAGGAAACGACAAAGCAGTTGCGAAGTTAGTTGCTGATGTTAAAAACGGAGCTGTTGGTGGAGTAATCATGGCTGGTGTAAATCCAGTATACACTTTGGCAAACGGAAAAGAATTCGCTGAAGGTCTTCAGAAATTAGAACTAGCTGTTACGTTTACAATGAAAGAAGACGAAACGGCACTAAATACAAAATACATTGCTCCGGCTCCACATTATTTAGAATCTTGGGGAGATGTTGAAATGAAAAAAGGTCATTACAGTGTAATGCAACCTACTATCCGTCCATTATTTGATACAAGACAATTTCAAGATGCTTTATTAAAATGGACAGGAAGTGAACAAACATATTACGAATACATCAAAGAAACTTGGTCTGCTGATATCTTAGGAGGAACTTCTTGGAACAAAGCTGTTCATGATGGTGTATTCAAAACAACTGCCACGGTAAGTTTAGCTGACGAAGCAACAGATGCCATAGAAAATGCACCTGAAGCTGAAGAAGGAGAAGAAACGGCACCTCAAAGTGTTGATGTAAATGCTCAGGCTAGAAAATTAGCAGGAACAAAAGTAGCTACAGGAATGGAGTTGGTTTTATATGCTAAAACAGGAATGGGAGACGGACAGCAAGCAAACAATCCTTGGTTACAAGAATTCCCTGATCCAATTACAAGAGCTTCTTGGGATAACTATCTAACAGTTTCCAAAGCAGATGCTGCCAAACTAGAATTAGTAAACGAAAATGTTGCGAATGGTGGTTTAAATGGTAGTTATGCAAAAGTAACTGTCAATGGTGTTTCTTTAGAAGTGCCAGTTATCATTCAACCAGGTCAAGCCAAAGGAACAGTTGGTTTAGCAGTTGGTTATGGTAAAGAAGCTGGAATCAAAGAAGAGATGCAGACAGGTGTAAACGCTTACACATTCTACAATAACTTCAACTCAGCTCAAGAAGTAACGGTAACGGCTGCTGCAAGAGAAATGCATGAATTTGCATGTGTACAGTTGCACAATACCTTAATGGGTAGAGGTGATATCGTTAAAGAAACGACCATAGAAATTTTCAATACATACGGTAAAGAAGATCTAAAACACGGATGGAATGTAATGCCACACGTGTCTAAAGATCACGAAATGATTTCTGCAACATCACCAGATGCTGATTTGTGGGATGAATTTGATCGTTCTATCGGACATCACTTTAACCTATCAATTGACTTAAACGCTTGTACAGGTTGTGGCGCATGTGTAATTGCATGTCACGCAGAAAACAATGTGCCAGTAGTTGGTAAAACGGAAGTTAGAAGAAGTAGAGATATGCACTGGTTGCGTATTGATAGATACTATTCTTCAGAAGAAACGTTTGCTGGAGATGACGAGGCAAAAGAAAACTTTGATGGACTTGGTCTTGGGAATTATGTGTTTGGAGATAGAGAAGGAAATGGATCACTTTCTGGTTTTGCTAGATTAGAAGATCCGTCTGAGAATCCACAAGTAGCATTTCAACCAGTAATGTGTCAGCACTGTAACCACGCTCCATGTGAGACGGTTTGTCCAGTTGCTGCAACATCGCACGGTCGTCAAGGTCAAAACCACATGGCATATAACCGTTGTGTAGGAACTCGTTACTGTGCAAACAACTGTCCTTATAAAGTACGTCGATTCAACTGGTTCTTATACAATAAGAATGATGAATTTGATTATCATATGAATGACGATTTAGGTCGTATGGTATTAAACCCAGACGTAGTAGTTCGTTCTCGTGGAGTGATGGAAAAATGTTCTATGTGTATTCAAATGACACAAAAAACAATCCTTGATGCAAAACGTGAAGGTCGTCAAATCAAAGATGGAGAATTCCAAACCGCTTGTTCATCAGCATGTAGCTCAGGTGCAATGGTATTTGGAGATATCAATGACAAGGAAAGTAAAGTTGCTAAGTCTCTAAAAGATGATCGTATGTATCATTTATTAGAACACGTAGGAACGAAGCCAAACGTACAGTATTACGTGAAGGTTAGAAACACTAAAGAAGCATAAAAAAAGAATTAATAAGAAACAATTATAAACGGATTATGGCGTCGCATTACGAAGCACCTATAAGAAAACCCTTAGTAACTGGAGACAAATCATATCATGATGTAACACTTGATATTGTTGCTCCTGTAGAAGGAAAAGCTAATAAGCAATGGTGGATAGTATTTTCTATTGCATTAGTAGCATTCCTTTGGGGAATTGGATGTATTATTTACACAATATCTACTGGTATTGGAGTTTGGGGTCTTAACAAAACTGTCGGTTGGGCTTGGGATATCACAAACTTCGTTTGGTGGGTTGGTATTGGTCACGCAGGAACATTGATTTCTGCCGTACTATTACTTTTCCGTCAAAAATGGAGAATGGCAATTAACCGATCTGCGGAAGCTATGACCATTTTCTCAGTAGTACAAGCAGGATTATTCCCTATCATTCACATGGGACGTCCTTGGTTAGCATACTGGGTATTGCCAATTCCAAACCAATTTGGATCGTTATGGGTAAACTTTAACTCTCCACTACTTTGGGATGTATTTGCAATTTCTACCTATTTATCTGTATCATTAGTATTCTGGTGGACAGGTTTATTACCAGATTTTGCAATGATTAGAGATAGAGCAGTAAAGCCTTTCCAAAAGAAAATTTACAGTTTAGTAAGTTTCGGTTGGAGTGGACGTGCTAAAGATTGGCAACGTTTTGAAGAAGTATCATTGGTACTTGCAGGTTTAGCAACACCATTAGTACTTTCTGTACATACCATTGTATCGTTTGACTTCGCAACATCGGTAATACCAGGATGGCATACGACAATCTTCCCACCATATTTCGTGGCAGGAGCGATTTTCTCAGGATTTGCCATGGTAAACACCTTATTAATCATCATGCGTAAAGTGTGTAATATGGAAGACTATATTACATTACAACACATCGAATTAATGAACATCGTAATCATGATTACTGGTTCTATCGTTGGTTGTGCATACATTACAGAATTATTCATCGCATGGTATTCAGGAGTAGAATTTGAACAATATGCATTCTTAAACAGAGCAACTGGTCCTTACTGGTGGGCATACTGGGCAATGATGACATGTAACGTGTTCTCTCCACAATTTATGTGGTCTAAAAAATTAAGAACAAGTATTATGTTCTCTTTTATAATCTCTATTGTCGTAAACATTGGAATGTGGTTTGAGCGTTTCGTAATTATCGTAACATCATTACACAGAGATTACCTTCCATCATCATGGACGATGTTCTCACCAACATTTGTAGACATAGGAATATTTATAGGTACGATTGGCTTCTTCTTTGTATTGTTCTTACTATATTCAAGAACATTCCCTGTCATTGCACAGGCGGAAGTAAAATCAATCTTAAAATCATCAGGAGAAAAATATAAAAAATTAAGAGACGGTAACCATGAGTAGTAAAGTAATACAAGCAATGTATACCGATGATGATGTACTAATGTCAGCAGTGAAAAAAGTACGTCAAGAAAATCATCACATCGAAGAAGTGTACACGCCATTTCCTGTACATGGACTAGACAAAGCAATGGGACTTGCGCCTACGCGATTGGCAATTACAGCATTCATGTATGGATGTGTTGGATTGGCTGTTGCCACCACAATGATGTATTACATTATGATTGTGGATTGGCCTCAAAATATCGGTGGAAAGCCAAGCTTTAGTTTTATAGAAAACATGCCAGCATTCGTGCCAATTATGTTTGAAATGACCGTTTTCTTTGCAGCACATTTAATGGTAATTACTTTTTACATGAGAAGTAAATTATGGCCATTTAAAGAAGCAGAAAACCCTGATCCAAGAACCACAGACGATCACTTCTTAATGGAAGTGGCAGTTCACGGAGGAAATGAAGAAGAATTAACAGCATTGTTGCTTGCAACGGGTGCTACAGAAATAAAAGTCACTGACAAAAAGCATTAATAAGATGATAAAGAGCCTTATAAAAATAGGAGTCGTTTTTGGAGCAGCAATGCTAATGACTTCATGCTTTAATAAATCACAACCAAACTACCAGTATTTTCCTAACATGTACGAACCTGTAGGATATGAAGCGTATCAAGAAGTTGATGGCGTTCCTTATGGAGGTTTTGCAGAGCACAATATGGAAGCGCAAATTCCAGCAGAAGGAAGTGTAAAAAGAGGTTGGTTGCCTTATGAGTATGAAAATACCAATGAAGGATACGAAGCCGCAAAAGCTGAACTCAAATCACCTTTGGTTACCAATGAAGAAAATATGGCAAAAGGTAAAGAACTATATGGAATTTACTGTGCCATATGTCATGGAAATAAAGGAGATGGACAAGGGATTCTCATGAAGCGTGAAAAATTCCTAGGAATTCCAGCTTACAATGATGCAGGAAGAGCAATTACAGAAGGAAGTATTTACCATGTATTAATGTACGGTAAAAACAACATGGGATCACACGCTAGTCAATTAGATACAAAAGAGCGTTGGCAAGTAGTTCAACATGTATTAAAGTTGAAAGCAGATTTAAAATAAGATCAATAAAGACATAGAATTATATACAATGTATACGTTTTCAAATAGATTAAGACTTTTCGCAATAATTTCCATGATTCTTGGAGGAATATTAGTAGGAGTAAGTTTTGCTACTACACCAGGTTCTGTAGAGGAAATGAAAGCTCATGAAGCTGCACACGGACATGGCGGACATGGAGAAGAAGCGAGTCATGATGATGGTAAAACAGCTCACCATGACGATCACAAAACTGATGCCCATGCAACAAACGATCATCACGGAGAAACTTCTCATGATGATGCGCATGCTTCTGAAGGTCATCATGACGCTGGAGCTGGTCACCACAATTCAGCAAAGCACGATGAGCACAAATTAACACAATTACAAAACAAGCCTTGGGCAGCAATATACATCGCAGCGTTCTTCTTTATGATGATATCATTAGGAGTATTAGCATTCTATGCCATACAACGCGCCGCGCAAGCAGGATGGTCGCCAGTACTTTTCAGAGTTATGGAAGGAATCACTGCCTACATCATTCCTGGAACAATCAGTATCATTATACTTTTGGTACTTTGTATGCCAAGCTTACACTTAAATCACTTATTCCACTGGATGGATCCAAAATTAGTAGACCCTGACAGTGAAATTTTTGACACGTTAACGTATGGTAAAAAAGCATGGTTAAATGTGCCTTGGTTCCTAATCAGAGCCGTAATATATAGTGCTATTTGGGTTGCATATCGTCAACTATCAAGAAAATTCTCGTTACGACAAGATGATGCTGATGATAATAGCAACTTCAAGAAAAACTTCAGATTGGCTGCAATATTTTTAGTACTATTCTTAATCTCTGAATCTATGATGTCATGGGACTGGATTATGTCTTTCGATCACCACTGGTTTAGTACATTATTTGGATGGTACGTATTCGCAAGTATGTTTGTATCTGGAATCACAGTAATTGCTTTAGTAACAATATATCTTAAATCAAAAGGACTATTACCATATGTAAATGATAGTCACTTACACGATTTAGCAAAATTTATGTTCGGTGTTAGTATTTTCTGGACATACTTATGGTTCTCTCAATTCATGTTAATCTGGTACTCAAACATTCCAGAAGAAGTAACATACTTCGTTACACGTATTGAAGACTATAACTTGCCATTCTTCGGAATGATTGCATTAAACTTAATATTCCCATTACTCATCTTAATGAATAGCGACTTTAAGAGACTTAATTGGATTATAGTAATTGCAGGAACAGTGATCCTATTTGGTCACTACATAGATGTATTCAATATGGTTATGCCAGCTACAGTTGGTCCAAACTGGTCATTAGGAATGCCAGAAATAGGAGGAATATTATTCTTCTTAGGATTATTCATATTTGTAGTATTTACAGCACTAACAAAAGCACCATTATTGGCAAAACGAAATCCGTTTATTGAAGAAAGTAAACAATTTCATTATTAATTAATCTCAAAACAGTATAAAATAAGATGACTACTGGTTTACTAACGTTTATAGTAATTATCCTAATTGCAATCGCAATTTGGCAGCTGACGAAGATTTTCGATTTATCGCAAGCGAAAGCAGATAACTCTCAGGTAGCTAATGACAAGGATAACAATATCAATGGATACCTCATGATGGGATTCTTGATGTTCATATACATTATTACAATAATCTCTTTCGTAAAATGGGGTGACTTGCCATTAATTGGAAACGCTGCATCAGAACACGGTGCAAGTGTTGATACCTTAATGATCATATCAATGATATTGATCTTCTTCGTACAAACGCTAACACAAGCATTATTACACTACTTCGCATTCAAATACAGAGGTAGAGAAGGACAAAAAGCATTATACTATGCAGACAATGATAAATTGGAATTTATCTGGACAATCATTCCAGTAATTACATTAGCTGGTTTAATTCTTTATGGACTATTCACTTGGAATGAAATCATGGATGTAAACATGGAAGACGATCCAATTGTAGTAGAATTATATGCACAACAGTTCAACTGGAAAGCAAGATACGCTGGAGAAGACAATGTATTAGGTAAGGCAAATGTACGTTTAATCGATTTAGGTCCTGCGGCAAATATCTTAGGTTTAGATACAGAAGATCCATATGCACAAGATGATATCATCGTACAAGAACTACACTTGCCTGTCAACAGAAAAGTAGTATTCAAAATGCGTTCGCAAGATGTATTACACTCTGCGTATATGCCACACTTCAGAATGCAAATGAACTGTGTTCCTGGGATGATTACCGAATTTGCGATGACGCCAAACATGACGACAGAGGAAATGCGTGAAACATCAAAAATCACAAACAAAGTAAGACGTATCAATGATATAAGAGCTGCTAAAAGTGAAAAACTCCTAGCGGAAGGAAAAGATGCGTTAGAAGCATACGAATTTGATTTCCTATTACTATGTAATAAAATTTGTGGGGAATCACATTACAACATGCAAATGAAAGTGATTGTAGAAAGTGAAGAAGACTACAACAAGTGGATCGCAGAACAAAAAACTTTCGGAGGAAAGGAATAATTAAAAAAATAATTAAAAAGATATAATATATAGATATGTCAGCAACAGCAGTACACGCAGAAGATCACGGACACGACGATCACGGACATCATCACAAAGAGACATTCATGACTAAATACATATTTAGTCAAGATCACAAAATGATTGCCAAGCAGTATCTTATTACAGGTACGATCATGGGAGTTATTGGTATCATGATGTCTATATTTTTTCGTATGCAAATTGCATGGCCAAAGGAATCATTTACAATCTTTGAAATATTTTTAGGGAATTGGGCTCCTGACGGCGTATTGAGTGCAGATAAATACTTAGCCTTAGTTACAATTCATGGTACAATCATGGTATTCTTTGTATTAACGGCAGGTCTAAGTGGTACATTTAGTAACTTACTAATTCCATTGCAAATTGGAGCTAGAGATATGGCTTCAGGATTCCTAAACATGGTATCATACTGGTTATTCTTTATTTCAAGTGTAATCATGGTATTATCCTTATTTGTAGAAGGTGGAGCAGCATCATCAGGTTGGACAATCTATCCACCGTTAAGTGCCTTACCAGAAGCAATTCCAGGATCTGGGTTAGGAATGACGTTATGGTTAGTCTCAATGGCAATATTCATTGCATCATCATTACTAGGATCACTAAACTACATAGTGACGGTAATCAACCTTAGAACAAAAGGAATGTCTATGACAAGATTACCATTAACAATTTGGGCGTTCTTTGTAACGGCTATCATTGGTGTGGTTTCGTTCCCAGTATTATTATCAGCAGCATTATTATTAATATTCGATAGAAGCTTTGGAACATCGTTCTATCTATCAGACATATTCATACAAGGAGAAGTATTACACTATCAAGGTGGTTCGCCAGTACTATTTGAACACTTATTCTGGTTCTTAGGACATCCTGAAGTATACATTGTATTACTTCCAGCATTAGGGATTACCTCAGAAGTAATTGCTACAAACTCTCGAAAACCAATTTTCGGTTACCGAGCCATGGTAGCTTCTATCTTAGCAATTGCATTCCTTTCAACAATTGTTTGGGGACACCATATGTTTATCTCAGGAATGAATCCATTCCTTGGATCAGTATTTACATTTACAACACTATTAATTGCCATACCATCAGCGGTAAAAGCATTTAACTATATCACAACACTCTGGAAAGGTAACTTACAGATGAATCCAGCAATGCTTTTCTCTATCGGATTAGTATCAACATTCATCACTGGAGGATTAACAGGAATTATTCTTGGAGACAGTACATTAGATATCAATGTTCACGATACATATTTCGTGGTAGCACACTTCCACTTAGTAATGGGTATATCTGCTCTTTACGGAATGTTTGCAGGTGTCTATCACTGGTTCCCTAGAATGTTTGGTAGAATGATGAACAAAAACTTAGGATATGTTCACTTCTGGGTAACAGCGATTACGGCATATGGAGTTTTCTTTCCAATGCACTTTATCGGAATGGCAGGTTTACCAAGACGTTATTATACAAACTCTGAATTCCCGTTATTTGACGATTTAGCAAACGTAAACGTAGTTATTACAACATTTGCAATCATTGGTGGAGCATTCCAGTTAGTATTCCTTTACAACTTCTTTAGTAGTATGTTCTACGGAAAAAAAGCGCCACAAAACCCATGGAGATCAAATACATTAGAATGGACAGCACCAGTAGAGCACATTCACGGAAACTGGCCAGGAGAAATTCCTCATGTACACCGTTGGGCATATGACTATAGCAAACCAGGACATGATGATGATTTCGTTCCTCAGAATGTTCCAATGAAGGATGACGAAGAAGAATTACATCACTAACATCTCCGCGAAAACGTAGATCTCACACAAGAGATTCATTATATCAAAGCCTTTCTACTCAGAAAGGCTTTTCTTTTTTTATCTTTGTAGTAATGAATGACAATTTAGACCCTACAAATCAGAACTACTCATCTGAAGAATTAGATGTTGAAAAAGCATTGCGTCCACTATCTTTTGGAGATTTTACTGGACAAGATCAAGTATTAGAAAACTTGCAAGTCTTTGTGCAAGCAGCCAATCTACGTGATGAAGCACTAGATCATACCTTATTTCATGGACCTCCAGGATTGGGAAAAACAACATTAGCACACATTTTAGCAAACGAACTCGAAGTAGGTATCAAAGTAACCTCAGGACCTGTGTTAGACAAGCCAGGCGATTTGGCAGGATTACTGACCAACTTGGATGAGCGTGATGTCCTATTCATAGACGAAATACATCGATTAAGTCCCATAGTGGAAGAATATCTCTATTCCGCAATGGAAGATTACAAAATCGATATCATGATTGAATCTGGGCCAAATGCCCGAACGGTTCAAATCAACCTAAATCCATTCACACTAGTTGGTGCAACAACACGTTCAGGATTACTAACAGCGCCAATGCGAGCACGTTTCGGAATTGCTAGCCGTTTACAATACTATTCTACGGAATTACTATCAACTATTGTACAACGAAGTGCGCAAATACTAAAAGTTCCTATTACCATGGAAGCTGCCATAGAAATTGCAGGAAGAAGTCGTGGAACACCGCGTATCGCAAATGCATTATTACGAAGAGTGCGCGATTTTGCTCAAATAAAAGGAAACGGAAATATCGATATAGAAATTGCTCGTTACGGTCTAAAAGCGCTAAATGTAGATGCATACGGTTTAGATGAAATGGACAATAGAATTCTATCCACAATCATTGACAAATTCAAGGGTGGACCTGTAGGAATCACAACACTAGCGACAGCCGTTTCAGAAAGTGGCGAAACCATTGAAGAAGTATACGAACCATTTCTCATTCAGCAAGGTTTCATCATCAGGACACCTAGAGGAAGAGAAGTTACGGAGCTTGCATACAAACATTTGGGAAGAGTCAAAGGTGGCGTTCAAGGTGGACTTTTTTAGGAATGATGAATTATAAATGTTGAATGTAAAAGTATTTTTGAATAACGAATAACGAATAACGAATAACGAATAACGAATAACAAAGGAGCAAAGCGACTTAAACCCAACACCCAACACCCAACACCCAAAACCCAAAAGCATAGCGACCCAAACACCCAACACCCAAACATGTACAAATACCCAAACAAAATTCCTTTCTTAAACCTGTTATTCAGATCGTCCTCAATAACACGAAACCCAATTCCGTTTCACAAAGAAGGTTTTGACAAACATGGGGATTCATTTGCAATAAAAGCACCTTTTGCCAAACCAGTGATGCTTACACGCGATGCCGAAATCACAAAACACATTCTGCGAAAAAATCATCGGAATTATAACAAATCCAAAATTCAAACAAAATACTTATCCAAATACGTTGGAAAAGGGTTACTAACCGCAAGTGGCGATTATTGGTTAAAACAACGCAGACTCATTCAACCCGCATTTCATAAAGAAAAACTGCAGAAACTTGTGGCAATCATGGAAGGCGAAATAGAAAAACAACTAAAAACCATTCAGGAAAATAAAACGGTAGCATTATATCCAATCATGAATCAATTGGCGTTTCATGTCGTAGCAAAATCGTTGTTCAACTATTCTTCGGACGACAATACCATGCATCGTTTGCAAGAAATCATTGAAAAATTGCAAGACTTTATCATTCGTGAAATCCGTCAGCCACACAAAAAATGGTGGTACAAAGTGAGCGGTTTGGTTGGGAAACACATGAAATTAGTTCAAGAAAGTAGAAACATCATTAACAAAGTTATTGACGAACGTCGTGTATCAAACCAAGAACATGACGATTTACTAGACATGTTGCTAAAAGCAAAATACGAAGATGATGGAACGTCCATGACCAATGAACAACTCATTGATGAAATCCTAATCTTCTTTGTGGCAGGTCACGAAACGACGGCAAATGCACTCACATTTACATTTCACTTATTGGCAAGCAATGAAGAAACACTTCAAAAAGCAGTTGCAGAAGTGGATACGGTTGACAATTCTTTGCCACATATGGAAAAGCTGGCAAAACTCAACTATGTAAAAAACTGCGTAGAAGAATCCATGCGATTATATCCGCCAGCGTGGATTACAGACAGAGTTGCCATTGAAGACGATTCCTTTACAGAATTCAATATAGAAAAAGGCACAATGATCGGGATTTCGTTTTACGAATTACATCGAAACAAAAAATATTGGGATAATCCTGATGCGTTCATTCCAGAGCGTTTCTCAGATGAAAACCGTAAAAAAACAGCAGGATATTACTTTCCATTTGGCGCAGGACCACGGATGTGTATCGGAAACGGATTTGCTTTATACGAAATGATGTTGACGGTATATGCTGTATTAAAAAAATATCATATCGAAACAGATCAAACTGAAATAGAAATTGCACCGTTAATTACACTAAAGCCAATCGACTTACGTCTAAAATTTACAAAACGTACTTCTTGAATGTAAAAGCAACACATACCAAACGCATCAAAGAAGAAGCAAAACGGCTTGGTTTTCTATCTTGCGGAATCTCCAAAGCGGAATTCTTAGAAGAAGAAGCACCGCGATTAGAAGTGTGGCTCAACAAAAATATGCACGGCGAAATGAGTTACATGGAAAATCATTTCGACAAACGATTAGATCCTACAAAACTGGTTGACGATTCAAAATCAGTGGTTTCATTATTGCTAAATTACTTTCCGCTAGAAACTCAAAAAGATTCAGAAGCGCCAAAAATTTCAAAATATGCGTACGGAACGGATTATCATTTCGTCATCAAAGACAAACTTAAACACTTGCTCAACTTCATTCAAGAGGAAATTGGCGAAGTTTCAGGACGCGCGTTTGTTGATTCGGCTCCTGTATTAGACAAAGCTTGGGCAGCAAAAAGTGGTTTGGGTTGGATGGGAAAACACAGTAACTTGCTCACACAAAAAGTAGGTTCATTCTATTTCATTGCCGAACTCATCATCGATTTGGAACTCGAATACGATTCGCCTGTTACAGATCATTGCGGAAGCTGCACAGCGTGTATTGACGCGTGTCCAACGCAAGCCATCGTAGAACCATATGTGGTGGATGGAAGCAAATGTATCTCGTACTTTACCATCGAACTCAAAAATGAAATTCCAACACATGTACAAGGGCAATTTGACAATTGGATGTTCGGTTGCGATGTCTGCCAAGATGTTTGCCCGTGGAATCGTTTCTCAAAACCACACAACGAACCTTTATTCAATCCGCATCCCGAATTGTTGTCGATGTCTAAAAAAGAATGGGAAGAAATCACGCAAGAAGTCTTTAGTGAACTCTTTAAAAAATCTGCGGTAAAGCGAACAAAATATACAGGTTTGATGCGAAACATCAATTTCTTGAAAAATAGCTAAACTCAATAGAAGTGAATACAAAAGAACTTATCGGAACTAGCATCAAAGACATCTTACTGTGGTCAAAACTAGAAGTTGGCGGAATAGACGAAGCAGAAGTTTTTATCAAATTGACTAATGATAAAACGGTTAAAATTCCTTGGAGTAGTACTTCTGAAAACATAGAAACTAAACTAAAATCTGGTGCACAGAGTTTAATTCAAAAAGCAAAAAATAAAATCAAGATAGATACTATTGAATATAATTTTCCCGAAGGCAAAACATGGAACGACATACAAAAAGAAGTGGAAGAACATCAAAAATCTTCACTTTTTGGACGCTTAAAATATATGATCGGTATAAAAAATAAGATACCGAAGGAATACATAATTGAAACAATAACTTACCAAGACAACACCATCAAAAAGTTAGAAAATGAAAAAATAGTAGATTTTTTAATATTTGAAGATGCTGATTCGGTTGGT
The DNA here is from genome assembly GCF_001005315.1 of Kordia jejudonensis. Lineage (GTDB taxonomy): Bacteria > Bacteroidota > Bacteroidia > Flavobacteriales > Flavobacteriaceae > Kordia > Kordia jejudonensis. Next base: position 169,086 of record NZ_LBMG01000002.1, on the reverse strand, counting down.
TTCCTAGAACTTGAAAATGGAAATTTACTATCAGAAACAATCACGGCACCACATGGAACAGGCATGGCTGGACTTGTTTTTTTTGAAAATATACAAGAATTTGAAAGCCATTGCGGAACTGATTACAAAAGACTTCAAAACAATCAACGTTAAATAAAACCAAAGAAACCACATTTAATTTTTTCCTTTAAACTCAGACATTTAAATTTGCAAATTCATATTGCTTGTAAACCATAAATCACTTACAGGCGACGAAATCGATCTATATGAGCAAAAGCAACAAAGAACGCAAAAGGAGAGAAGCACTAATATACCATGCGAAACCGCAACCAGGAAAAATAAAAGTGGTTCCTACCAAAAGATATTCTACCCAACGTGACTTATCATTAGCATATTCGCCAGGTGTTGCAGAACCTTGTTTAGAAATAGCAAAGGACAAAGCAAACGTTTATAAATACACTACAAAAGGAAACTTAGTGGCAGTAATTTCAAACGGAACAGCGGTTTTGGGTTTAGGTGACATTGGTCCGGAAGCGTCAAAACCTGTGATGGAAGGAAAAGGTTTGCTCTTCAAAATATTTGCAGATATCGATGTGTTCGATATTGAAGTAGATACAAAAGATGTAGATCAATTTATTGAAACTGTAAAAAATATTGCGCCTACTTTTGGTGGAATCAACTTAGAAGACATTGCAGCGCCAGAAGCGTTTGAAATAGAACGTAGACTTGTTGAAGAACTTGATATTCCTGTGATGCACGACGATCAACACGGAACAGCAATCATTTCTTCAGCTGCGTTAATCAATGCCTTAGAAATTGCCGAAAAAAACATTGAAGACGTGCGTTTTGTCATTTCAGGAGCTGGTTCGGCAGCCATTTCATGCATGAATCTGTATGTGGCGCTTGGCGCGAAACTGGAAAACATCGCCATGTTTGATGTAGATGGTTTATTGCACAAAGGACGTACAGACTTATCGCCAATGCAAGCGCGTTTCAGAACATCAAAACACTATGACTCTTTAGCAGATGCGTTAAAAGGCGCAGATGTATTCTTAGGACTTTCTGTAGGAAACATCGTTTCACAAGACATGTTACGCTCAATGGCAGACAACCCAATTGTGTTTGCAATGGCAAATCCGACACCAGAAATCTCGTACCGAGAAGCCATCGCTTCACGTGAAGATATTATCATGGCAACGGGTCGATCCGATCATCCAAATCAAGTAAACAACGTACTTGGTTTTCCATTCATATTCCGTGGAGCTTTAGATGTGCGTGCAACAAAAATTAACGAAGCCATGAAAATGGCAGCCGTAAAAGCATTAGCAGCATTGGCAAAAGAGCCAGTGCCAGAACAAGTAAACATTGCGTACGGAGAAACCAAGCTCAACTTCGGGAAAGATTACATTATTCCAAAACCATTTGATCCGCGACTCATTGCCAAAATTCCACCAGCAATTGCAAGAGCCGCAATGGAATCAGGTGTTGCTACAGAACCTATTGAAGATTGGGTACGTTATGAAGACGAACTCTTACACCGCTTAGGAGCCGATAACAAAATCATTCGTCTATTGCACAAAAGAGCACGTACCAATCCAAAACGAGTTGTATTTACAGAAGCTGACTACTTAGACGTATTAAAAGCGGCACAATATGTATACGATGAAGGTATTGCAATTCCGATTTTATTAGGAAATGAAAAAACAATTCAAGAACTCAGAGCCGAACTAGAATTTGATGGTGATGTTGAAGTGATTGATCCTAAAAGTGACGAACAAACAGAACGCAGAGAACAATTTGCAAACCTTTATTGGGAATCTAGAAAGCGCAAAGGCGTTACCTTAATTGATGCACAAAAGAAAATGCGCGAACGTAACTACTTTGCAGCAATGTTGGTAAATGATGGTTATGCAGACGGATTAATCTCAGGCTATTCAAGAAGTTACCCAATGGTTGTAAAACCAATGTTAGAACTCATTGGAACAGCAAAAGGTGTCAAAAAAGTAGCAACAACCAACTTAATGATTACGGAGCGAGGACCAATGTTCTTATCAGATACTTCTATAAACATTGACCCAACTGCCCGCGAATTGGCAAAAATTGCACAAATGACGGCACTTGCAGTAAAAATGTTCGGACTAGAACCAAATATTGCAATGCTATCGTACTCAAACTTTGGTTCGTCAGAAAATGAAAGAGCCAAAAAAGTAAGTGAAGCTGTAGAATATCTACACAAATTCTATCCAGATGTCAATGTTGATGGAGCTGTTCAGTCAGATTTTGCACTAAACCGAGAAATGTTAGCAGAAAAATTCCCATTCTCCAAATTGGCAGGAAAAGAAGTAAACACGCTGGTATTTCCAAACTTAGATGCGGCAAACATTACCTATAAACTCATGAAAGAGCTAAACAAAGCAGATTCTATTGGACCCATAATGCTTGGTATGAGTAAGCCTGTACACATTTTGCAATTGGGCGCAAGTGTTGACGAAATAATCAATATGGCAGCTGTAGTTGTGGTGGATGCACAAGAAAAAGAAAAATGGCAATTGCGAAAAGAAGAATCCTAAAAACGATGCGAATGCTACATTCGTAGATTAAAGGTTAAAAACGTTAAATAAATGTGAATAAATTTATTACATTTGGGACTTTAACTAGTAGCAAATAGATGATTACTCACATACAAGGGAAACTCGTAGAGAAAAATCCAACGGATGTCGTGATAGAATGTAATGGAGTCGGATACTTTATCAATATCTCTCTAACGACGTACTCACAAATTCCAAACCAAGAACATATCAAACTATTTACACATCTTCATGTTCGTGAAGATGCACAAACGTTATATGGTTTTTTCCAAAAAGCCGAACGCGCAATATTTCGTTTACTTATCTCTGTTTCAGGAATTGGAACAAGCACTGCGCGCACCATGTTGTCCTCATTATCTTCAGAAAAAATATGTGAAGCCATAGGTTCCGCAGATGTAGCCACCATTCAAAGTGTAAAAGGAATTGGTGCAAAAACGGCACAACGTGTTATCATTGAATTAAAAGATAAAATCTTAAAATTATACGATCTTGACGAAGTTTCTATGTCGCAAAGCAATACAAACAAAGAAGAAACGTTATCTGCTTTGGAAGTATTAGGTTTTGCCCGAAAACAATCTGAAAGAGTCCTCGATAAAATAATTAAAGAAATGCCAAATGGAAGTGTAGAAGAATTGATCAAACTGGCATTAAAAAACTTATAAGTACCTTGAAAAATATTACCAGCCTAATAACAAAAACCGTAAAAAATACGCTTGCCGTATTCGCTTTGTTATTTTCAACCATACTTGTAGCGCAAGAGCCGACAACAACGCAACAAGATTCAACACAAGTGCAAACTGGATTTGCTTTGGGTAAAATACAACTCAAAAATCCAACTAGTATTGTGTCAAAATATACCTATGATCCAAAAATCGATAGATACATCTACACACAATCTGTTGCCGATTTTGACATTCGTTATCCATTAATTTTAACTCCACAGCAATACCGAGAATTACTCTTAAAAGAAACCATGAAAGGGTATTTCAAGGAAAAATTAAATGCAATGGATGGTAAAAAAGATGGTTCGGAAGACGCACAGAAAAATCTATTGCCAAAATTCTATATCAATTCAAATTTCTTTGAAAGTATCTTTGGAGGAAATACCATTGAGGTAATTCCGCAAGGTTCGGTAGCTATGGACTTGGGAATTCGTTTCCAAAAAAATGACAATCCAGCATTATCGCCAAGAAACAGAAGTAATCTAAGTTTTGACTTTGATCAGCGAATCAGTTTAAGTTTACTGGGTAAAGTTGGAGAACGCTTGCAAGTAACCGCAAACTACGATACAGAATCAACATTTGACTTCCAAAATCAAATAAAATTAGAATACACACCAACAGAAGACGACATACTTCAAAAAATTGAAATTGGTAACGTAAGTATGCCGCTAAATAGTTCCTTAATCACAGGAGCACAAAGTTTATTTGGGGTAAAAACAGAATTAAAATTTGGAAATACACGCGTTACAGGAGTATTCTCTGAACAGCGTTCACAAACCAGAACCATTACAGCACAAGGTGGTGGAACTATTGAAGAATTTGAAATGTTTGCGTTAGACTATGACGAAGATCGTCACTTTTTCCTATCACAATACTTTCGAGATCGATATAACATAGCGTTAGAAAATTACCCATTTGTCAATACGCCTGTAGAAATTACAAGAGTTGAAGTTTGGGTAACCAACCGATCTGCACAAACACAAAATGTAAGAAACATAGTAGGTTTGCAGGATTTAGGAGAATCTGATCCTGACAAGACAAAAATAAACCAATTGCCAGTTCCAGCGCCAGCAGGATTTTTTAACTCGGCAGATCCAAATGCATTTCCAGACAACGAAAACAACGATTTCAATCCACAAGGTATTGGTACTGGAGCTTCCGTGCTAACCGATGCTATTAGAGATATTGCAACAGTGCAACAAGGGTTTGGAACACTCGCCGGAAACGTGCAAGAAGGTTTTGACTATGTATATCTTGAAAATGCTCGAAAACTAAACGAAAACGAATATCAATTACATACGAAACTTGGATACATTTCTTTAAATCAACGGTTGAGTAATGATGAAGTTTTAGGAGTTGCATTCCAGTTTACTGCCAATGGACAGGTATACCAAGTTGGAGAATTTGCCAACGGAGGAATTGACGCAACCCAAGTAACAAGTACAGATACAAACGGGAATCCAACACAAATTGACAATCAAAACTTAGTTGTAAAACTATTAAAAAGTAGTATTACTGAAGTCGATGATCCAATTTGGGACTTAATGATGAAAAACATCTATGCTACAAATGCATATCAACTAAGTCCAGACGATTTCAGACTAAACATTTTATATACAGATCCATCGCCTGTAAACTACATAACAGCTGTTGATGGTGGTCCAGCGCTTCCAGCAGACATTCAAGATGAAATATTATTAAAAGTATTCAATTTAGATCGATTAGACATTTATCAAAATCCACAAGCTGGTGGAGATGGTTTCTTTGATTACTATCCTGGACTTACAGTCGATCAAGAATTTGGACGAATCATCTTTACAACAGTAGAACCGTTTGGAGAATTTCTATTTGAACAACTCCGTAATGCAGCTACAGAAGACTATGAAGATCCTGCAGATTACAATGCCAACCAAACACGGTATGTATACAGAACAATGTATTCAGAAACAAAAGCGGGCGCATTAGATGATGCAGAATTAAACAAATTCCAATTAAAAGGACGCTACAAATCTGAAGGTGGCGACGGAATTCCGCTAGGCGCATTCAACGTGCCAAGAGGTTCAGTTGTGGTAACAGCTGGAGGAAGAGTATTGCAAGAAGGAATCGATTATACGGTAAACTATCAATTAGGACGCGTTCAAATTTTGGACGAAGCCTTAAAAGCATCAAACACACCAATTGACGTTTCGGTAGAAAACAACTCGCTATTCGGACAACAAACAAAACGATTTACAGGAATAAATGTAGAACATCAATTCAACAAAGATTTCTTAATTGGAGCAACGTTCTTAAACCTGAACGAACGACCAATTACACAAAAAGCAAACTACGGAGCAGAGCCAGTAAATAACTCTATTTTTGGTTTCAATGCTAACTACTCCACAGAAGTTCCTTTCTTAACACGCTTGGTAAACAAATTGCCAAACATTGATACAGATGTGCCTTCCAATGTCTCGGTTCGTGGAGAATTTGCATACCTTTCACCAGGAAGTCCAAAAAATGCAGACTTTGAAGGCGAATCTACCGCATATGTTGACGATTTTGAAGGAGCACAATCTACCATAGATATCAAATCGCCATTAGGTTGGTTTTTATCAAGTGCGCCAGGAACATCAGGAGATGTATTAGGCGATAACTTAGGTGGGCAATTTTCAAACGATCAAATACAAGTTGGATACAGAAGAGCAAAACTAGCATGGTATACCATTGATCCTGTGTTCTACGGAAATCAAGCGCCAGGCGAAGTAAGTGATGATGACATATCAACAAACCAAACGCGTAGAGTATTCGTTGATGAAATATTTCCGCAAACGGACATTGCTATTGGACAAACCAATCTACAAACCACATTAGATTTAGCATATTACCCTGACGAAAGAGGTCCATACAACAACAATCCGCAATTTAATAACGAATCGCCAGATAGAAACTTTGGAGGAATTATTCGTCCAGTAACTACAACAAACTTCGAACAAGCAAACGTTGAATTTATCCAGTTTTGGGTATTAGATCCTACGTATAATGAAGATGGTTCTCGTAACAACAACATCAGTGGAGAATTGGTATTCAATATTGGTAATATTTCTGAAGATGTATTAAAAGATGGTCGTAAGCAATATGAAAATGGATTGCCAGAAGCTGATGCTGTAAACCCATTAGTTACGGAAACGGTTTGGGGAGAAGTGCCACAAACACAATCACTCGTATATGCGTTTGATGCTGATGATGCTAACCGACAAGCGCAAGATGTTGGTTTGGATGGATTAGATGATGCAGGCGAAGCTTTAAAATATGATGCATACGCAGGTGAAGCCGATCCAGCAGCAGATAACTATCAATATTTCCTGAATGCTAGTGGAGACGTTTTAAACCGATACAAAAACTTCAACGGAACGCAAGGAAACTCTCCAATTGGAGTTTCAGACACCAACAGAGGTTCAACAACGGTTCCAGATGTGGAAGACATCAACCGAGATCAAACCATGAATACAATTGATAATTACTATCAATTTAGAATTCCGGTAAATGCAAACATGACGACAGCAACGCCATATATCATTGAAGAACGCGTTACTACTGCAGCTGTGCCTGGATCTGTATTAGGACTCAACCAGCAAGTAAGTGCACGTTGGCTTCAGATAAAAATTCCAATATCAGATTTCAACCAATCTGCAGATGCGACCGTTACACCAGAAGAAAAAATTCCATTAAACGATTTACGTTCTATTCGTTTCATTCGTATGTATATGACAGGTTTTGACGAACCATTAGTATTGCGTTTTGCAACCTTAGACTTAATTCGTGGTGATTGGAGACGTTACAACCTAACGTTACAAGAAAATGGCGATGATCCACAAACTGGCGCAGACGAACAAACACAATTTGATGTAAATACTGTAAACATCGAAGAAAATGCAAACAAAGTTCCTATTGGATATGTAATACCACCAGGCGTTGTTCGTGAGCAATTAAACAATAACAATACAGTACTGCGTCAAAATGAACAATCGTTAGCAATGTCAATTTGCGACTTGGAATCAGGAGATGCCAGAGGTGTGTTTAAAAACATTGATATTGACTTACGACAATACAAAAAACTTAAAATGTTTGTCCATGCAGAATCGTTAGTAGGACAATCAAATCAGTTGGGAGATCAACAATCAGTTGCATTCCTGAGAATTGGTAATGACTTTACGCAAAACTACTATCAAGTAGAAATTCCATTAAATGTTACATTGTCCAATGAATCTTCACCAGAAGATGTTTGGCGCAACGAATTTGATATTCCATTAGCATTGCTAACGCGAATCAAAGCAGCGAACTTTAACAACGCATTAGGCGCAACAGAAGCAACCTATTATAATGAAAATGCTGAACCAATTGCCAACCAATTTGCAGACTATGCTTCAGATGAACGTATGCGAATTGCCATCATAGGGAACCCGACAATCGGTCGTGTACGATCAATGATGGTTGGTATCAAAAATGCTACCGCAGAAGGTTTAGATGCTACCAATACACCAATCGGAGGTGTTCCAATCTGTGGAGAATTTTGGTTCAATGAATTGCGATTAGCCGAACTTGAAAACGAAGGCGGTTGGGCAGCTGTAGGATCGTTAGATGCAAACTTAGCTGACTTTGCAAGTGTATCTGCAACAGGACGAATTAGCACGGTTGGTTTTGGAGCTTTAGAGCAATCGCCAAACGAACGTAGTAGAGAAGAAGTAAAACAATACGACATTGTAACCAATGTAAATGTTGGGCAATTATTACCAAAAAAATGGGGCGTTAAAATTCCATTCAATTACAGTATTGGAGAAGAAATCATTACACCTGAGTTTGATCCTTTCTATCAAGATATTCGTTTAGAAGATCGATTGGACTTAGCAGAAACACAAGCCGAAAAGGACAGAATTACAGAAGAAGCAATCAGTTATACAAAACGTAAGAGTATCAACTTTATTGGTGTTCGTAAAGAAAGAGGTGCGGAGCAAAAACCACATTTCTATGATGTGGAAAATTTTACATTATCGTATTCATACAACGAAACCGAACATCACGATTATGAAATAAAATCATTGCGCGATCAAAATGTGCGTGCTGGTTTTGATTACAATTATAACTTTCAACCCAAATCAATTGAACCGTTCAAAAAAGCAGATTCGCTATTTACGGGAAGATATTGGAAATGGTTAAAAGACTTAAATTTCAATCCATTACCAACAAGTATTTCGTTAAACTCAAATATTACCCGAAGTTTCAACGATCAAGTATATAGAGATCCATTATTGCCTGATGCAGAAATAGACAATTTACCACGATTACAGCAACGTAACTTTTTGTTCGATTGGTCGTATGCAATTAATTATAACCTAACGAACTCGTTACGTTTTAACTTTACAGCTGCAAACAACAACATTATCAACAATTACTTTGATGACAATGGAGATATAGATGTTGATTATGGAATTTGGGATGGATTTTGGGATGTAGGAGATCCAAATACGCATACGCAGTCATTACAACTAACGTATGATTTACCACTAAATAAAATTCCAACCTTTAGTTTCGTAAATGCTACGTATACTTATACTGGAGATTTCAACTGGCAACGAGGTTCGGATGTATTGCAAGAAGTGGCAGGCGAGCGTTTGAATACAATTCAAAACGCAAACACGCACAATATTAATGCTTCTTTAGATATGACAAAATTCTATAAATACATAGGATTGGTCAGAAAGCGACAAGGAAATCGTAAAACAAATCTCCGATCAGGAAACAGATCAAAACCAGGACCTCCAGGAGGAAATGCGACAGCTGATCAAAAAAAGAATACAAGTTCTAAAAGTAGTGTTGGCACAAAAATATTTAACACTGCTGTAGATATCTTAGGAAGTGTAAAAAGAATCAACCTAAGTTATTCTGAAAACAATGGGAAAGTGTTGCCAGGATACACACCATCTATCGGGTTTATCGGTACATTAAAACCTTCTATCGGATTCGTATTTGGTAGTCAAGCAGACATTCGTTACGAAGCAGCACGCCAAGGATACTTAACTGAATTCGCAGAATTTAACCAGCAATTTACGCAAGTTCACAATACTACATTAGATTTTACAGCTACGGTAGAACCAATGCGAGATTTAAAAATTGATGTAGTTGCAAATCGTAACTTCTCAGAAAACTTCTCGGAGCAGTTCAATGTACAAAATGGCGAATACACATCGCTATCGCCAAATGGAGCAGGAAACACCTTTGGAAACTTTGGAATTTCTACCTTACTTATCAAAACGGCGTTCAAGAAAAGTGATGAAAACAACTCAGAAACATTCTCACAATTTGAAGAAAATAGAGCCATTATTGCAAGACGTGTCGCTTTGGCAAACGGACAACCATTAACAGATACTGATGGCGATGGTTTTCCTGACGGATTTGGAAAAAACAATCAAGCAGTACTATTGCCAGCATTCTTGGCAGCATATTCAGGACAAGATGCAAACGATGTAAAACTAGGAGCCTTTAGAGATGTGCCAATTCCAAACTGGACAATAAAATACACAGGTTTAATGCGATTAAAATGGTTTAAAAAACGTTTCAAGCGTTTCTCATTATCGCACGGATATCGTTCAAGTTATACCATCAATTCATTTAGAAATAACTTAGACTACAATGCGGAAAATCCATTTGATCCTACATTAAATTTAGATCAAGGAGGAAACTTTCACAATCAAAATATATTCTCTAACATCAACTTAGTGGAACAATTCAATCCATTAATACGAGTTGATTTTGAAATGAAAAATTCAATCAAAATACTTGCTGAGGTAAAACGCGACAGAGCTTTATCATTAAGTTTCGACAATAATTTACTAACGGAAGTAGCAGGAAACGAATACATTGTTGGTTTAGGATATCGTTTCAAAGACGTTCGAATTGACACTAGAATTGCAGGAAAGAAAACAACGTTAAAAGGCGATTTAAACCTAAAAGCAGATTTATCATTGCGTGACAATATCACAATAATCCGAAGTCTTGATCTATTCAACAATCAAGTAACAGCAGGACAAACACTATGGTCGCTAAAATTTACGGCAGACTATGCATTAAGCAAAAACTTAACAGCACTATTCTACTATGATCATACGTTTTCTGAATTTGCGGTTTCAACAGCATTTCCACAAACAACAATCAGATCAGGTTTCACACTTCGCTACAATTTTGGAAATTAACAATAATTGAAGTTGACAACTTAAAGATAAAGAATTACATTTGCTCATAACAAAAAATAAACACACATAAAATGAACGTACCAGCGGACTTAAAATATACAAAAGACCACGAATGGGTAAAAATTGAAGGAGATATTGCTATCGTAGGAATTACTGATTTCGCTCAAGGTGAATTAGGAGATATTGTATATGTTGATGTTGAAACATTAGATGAAGAAGTTGATAAAGATGAAGTATTTGGAACTGTAGAAGCAGTAAAAACAGTTTCAGACTTATTCATGCCATTAACTGGAGAAGTTATAGAATTCAATGAAGTGTTAGAAGATGATTCAGAATTAGTAAACAAAGATCCTTACGGCGAAGGTTGGATGATCAAAATAAAAATTAAAGATGCTTCTGAAATTGACGATTTATTGGATGCAGATGCATACAAAGAAGTAGTTGGTGCATAAGTATATATTTTCTAGCTTAGCAATTGTTCTGACATTACTGATTACATTTCTAAGTTTAGCGTCTATTGAAGATGGTCCACCGTTACCATTCTCCTTTGCAGATAAACTTATACATGGAATTTTCTATTTCACATTTGCAATAAGTTGGTTTATAGCATTCACAAAAGGAAAAACAACTCCTTTTCTAAGTAAAAATGCACTAATCGTAAGTGTTTCATTTGCTATTATTTACGGAATCGTCATGGAAATTTTTCAGGCAACACTTGTAGAAAATAGGCAAGGAGATTGGCAAGACGCGTTAGCAAATGCCGTAGGTGCAATTGTGGCAGGAATTTTGATAAAGTATTTCATATCACACACGATTAAGTTAAAAATGAAAAATTAATTGTTTTATTTACTAATAAATAATTAAATTAGCAAACATTAAAACTAAAACTATTATGGAAGCAAAGAAGAATCCAGATGTTGATTTAAGGAAAAACAGTTTTTTCTATCTTGCTTTAGGACTTGCGTTAGTAACGTTCCTAATATGGCAAGGTATCGAATGGACTGCCTACGATAAAGTAGTACAACAAGAAACTGCTGAAATGCTTGAAGATGATGAAGAAGAAATGATCATGACGCAGCAATTACAGCAACCACCACCACCACCACCGCCACCAGCTCCAGAAATCATTGAAGTTGTGGAAGATGAGGAAGAAGTTGAAGAAACTGTAATTGAATCTACAGAAACTACGGAAGACGAAGTAATCGAAGAAGTTGAAGACGTAGAAGTAGTAGAAGAAGAAGAAGTAATTGAAGATGTACCATTCTCAATTATTGAAGATGCACCAATATTTCCAGGATGTGAGAAATATTCTAGCAAGGCAGAACGTAAAAAATGTATGTCTGAAAAAGTGCAAAAACACGTTAACAGAAAATTCAACACTGAGTTAGCTGGAGATTTAGACTTAGAAGGAGTTCAAAAAATATATGTAGTATTTACTATTGACAAAACAGGAAATATTACAGGTGTACGATCAAGAGCGCCACACCCAAGATTAGCAAAAGAAGCTGAAAAGGTTGTAAAAAGCTTGCCTAGAATGAAACCAGGAAAGCAAAGAGGTAAAACGGTTAAAGTAACCTACAACTTACCAATCGTTTTCAAGGTGCAATAATCTAAATACACTCAAAAAACAAAAAAAAGTCCAAGCATTTGCTTGGACTTTTTTTGTTTGGTATGCTTCTTGTGATTAACAGAACATTAACATTAAAACCGATGTATTATGAACAAAGCAAATCACAAGAACAATGTGAGCGGAAATGGTGTACGCGAAAGCCACCTAGCCAAAAAGGACGATCTCCGTATTCAAAAAAATCCTTTTTTACGATTCTCAGTAAGCCTCATGCTGAGTCTATTTTTAGTATACACAATATTTCAAATTCAAACGGAAGTTGCGCACGATGAAATTGCAGATGCAACGCCAATTCAAGATCCTGACACGTATGTCATGGAAGATTTTAGGGTAGAACAAAAGCTGGTAAAGGAAATCAAAGAACCAGAGCCAAAAGTTGAGTCTAAAATCATTTATGACGAAGTTGATCCTGTAAAAGATGATGAAATATTGAAAGATGAAGTCATCAAAACACAGGAAGATCCAATAGAAGTGACAACATTAGTTGCAACAGGCGATGTAGATGTGGATGATGATCCTGAAACTATTGAAGAAATTCCTTTTACAATGATTGAAGATTCTCCAATATTCCCGGGATGTGAAAAATTCAAAGATTCTAAAGCAAAGCTAAAAAAGTGTATGTCTGAAAAAATTCAGAAACATGTCAATCGAAAATTCAACACAGGTTTAGCTGAAGATTTAAGTTTAGATCAAGGTATAAAAAGAATCACAGTATTATTTACAATTGACGAAAACGGAAATATCTCAGAAATCAAGTCGCGTGGACCGCATCCAAAATTAGAAAAAGAAGCGGAACGTGTTGTAAAGTTGCTTCCTAAAATGCAACCAGGAAGACAAAGAGGTGAAAATGTAAAAGTAAAATATACATTGCCTGTTGTTTTCAGAGTAAATTAAAATACAAAGTATAACCTTAGTTCGACGTAAAAATTTAGTTCGATATTTTTCTTTTCCGCAGTATAGCAGGGATTTTCCGTTAAAAATTTTTGAAGCCTTGGAAATCGAAGATTCATGAACTCCTTGATTTAAAATAAGAGATAGTGAACTAAAAAATTTAGGGAAATTCATGCGGTTTTAGTTTTTCCTTAAAAGAAAAATTAAAAATACCTCTGGAAAAGTTCCCTCTCTTTTGTTGAAGCCTGTGCTGAACTTGATTCAGTATTCTTTGGGAAAGCAAAGAAATCGAAGATTCACGAATTCCTATTTAAGAAAATAAAATTATGTGAGCTAAAATGAAAATAAAATACTGAAAATGTGGTATTTAGTATGGAGTTTCTAAGCTAAATTACAAATATGAATGAATCACTTATATCAAACTGACGTTAGTATACTAAAAAAGGAAAACCGAGTTATTAACTCGGTTTTTTAGGTATACTTTCTGTGACATATCATTACATTAACATTAAAACCGATTATTATGAAAAATGTCAACTTAAAGCCTTTTGTAAATGTTACCAAGACTTACAAAGGTTATTTAATCAAAAAGTATACTGCAAAAATACGAAAAACAAACGTACTCAGCCTTTTAAACGATTAAATAATGTATATAATAGCCCAAAATTTATGTATTTGACATGAAATGTCGGCTTTTTACTAGTTGATATTGTGGATTTTAAGGCTTTATCAAGTTGAAAAATAGTAAATAAGACAATTCTTTAACATCTTTGCACATCATAAATACAATCCATTGATTAATTTTTAGCAAAATATAGTATCTTTCGGCACATAAAGCCTCACATATGTATCGACTTAAAACGTCTCTATTTATATTTGTTTTTTTAATAATTCAAATTGCTACTGCACAGACATCTACTAGCGATTATGAAAAATATCCTGTATTTCCTGAATGTGAAACTGAGGATATTGAAAACTTAGAAAATTGCTTCAATACAACGTTACGCACATTTATCAATAAAAACTTTACGCTTCCCGAAATTGTAACAAAGGAGAATTATACTGGTGAAATGGTATTTCTATTTGAAGTTACCGCAGAAGGAAAATTTAAAATTTTATACGTAGATGCTGTTTACAATGAATTGAAAGAAGAAATACGCAGCGTTTTTGATTCACTCCCTACGATAAAACCTGCAACATATAGCGGTCGTAACGTATATGTTCAATTTACGATGCAATTGGCAATTCCTCTGGGAAGTATAGAAGCCATAAAAGCGCCAAAAACACTACAAGAAAAAGAAAATGAATTGGAGATTGCTGCCAAAAAAGAATTTGACACTGTAAATGATTCTTTAGGAATTTATAAAGATGAAATATACAATAGCAACCTAAACATTCCGTTTTCGCACGATATGTATTCGTATTTCGATCAGGCTATAAATTTGGTCGGAACCAACAGTCATACTGCTTCAAAACCTTACCTTTATAATACTGTTGCTTCTTATTACGATTTTAATGCACAACAGGCTAAACTGCAAAAAAATGCTTCTAGTTGGTTGGGTCGTAAACTTTGGAACGAACACATGGTTACTGTCAAAGGAAAAGACTATTGGTTTGTGTTAGATCCGATCATTGATTTACAACTTGGTAAAAATACCAACAGCGAAGTCGATTACACGTATAACAATACAAGAGGAGTTCAAGTGCAAGGAGGTTTGGGTAAAAACTTAAACTTTTCGGCAACGGTATTTGAAAGTCAAGGACGATTTGCGGATTATTTTAATCGATATGCAGAAAGTATAAAACCTGCTGGCGGAAATCCAGCAATCATTCCAGGACGTGGAATCGCCAAAGAATTCAAAACAGATGCGTATGATTATCCAGTAGCAGAAGGATACATTTCCTATGCGCCGAATAAAATGTTTAACATTCAATTAGGACATGGTAAAAACTTCATCGGAGACGGATATCGTTCATTATTTGTAAGTGATGCCGTAAGTCCGTATCCGTTTGTAAAACTAAATACGTCTTTTTGGAAAATAAAATATACAAATACATGGATGTGGTTGCGCGATGTACGACCAGAAGTGACAGAAGATGGTGCATTTTTAACCAAATATATTGCAAACCATTACTTGAGTTGGAATGTTTCCAAAAAATTAAATATCGGTTTGTTTGAATCGGTAGTTTGGAAAAACGATAACAATCGCGGGTTTGACTTTAATTATGTAAATCCAATTATATTTTACAGAGCTATTGAATTTTCTACAGGTTCACGAGCAGGAAACGCCATTGTTGGACTAAGTTCAAAATACAAGTGGAGCGACAATGTAAATTTCTACGGACAATTTATTCTAGATGAATTTTCATTAAACGACATCAAATCAGGAAACAAAAGCTGGAAAAATAAATTTGGATTTCAGCTTGGTGCAAAATATTACAACGCTTTCAAAGTAGACAACTTACTATTACAATTTGAATACAATCAAGTGCGTCCATATACCTATTCGCACAATGAAGTTGCTACCAACTACGGTCACAACAATCAATCGTTGGCACATTTATGGGGCGCAAACTTTAGAGAAGTTATCGGAATTGCGCGTTACAACTACAATCGTTGGTATGGAAGTGCTAAAATGATTTACGGACAACGCGGATTGGACTTTGATCCAACAGTAGATGCAGCAAGTTATGGTGGAAACATTTTTATTGATAATGATGAAAGAATTGCTGATTCGGGCATTGAACTATTACAAGGAAACAAAACCAATGTGTTTTTGGCAGATTTAAATGCTGGATACCTTGTAAATCCAAAAACAAACCTGAAAATATTTGCAAATCTAACCTATAGAAGCTTTAATCCTGAGGCAAATACGATGGTAGATTTCAAAGAAAATACCACTTGGTTTTCGTTAGGAATTCGAACCGATATTTTTAATTGGTATTTGGATTTTTAGTATTGTACTTTTCAATTTTTTTCTTAAATTTGTGACTATAGCCTCGATAATTACTAAGGTCATAAGATAATATCTTAGATCTGCACCCAAAACCTATGAACAGAAAATGATTAAAGCCATCATTATTCTCCTATTTGTAATACCATTTATATATTTAGGATACAAATCTCTTGACGTCTCTGTGGACAAAAGACGAAAAGGATCAACGTACATTGTAAAAGAATATCCAGTATTTCTTCTAGGCATCTTATTTTTTGGAGTGGCTGGAATTATAGTAGCCAACATTAAAAACTTACTTGCCTTTTTGTAAGCTACGATAAAATGTTTTTCGCAATACTTTTCCAGAGATAAACCAATCTCCAAAATTTAAATCATCATATTTTTTTGTGAGTGAAGTATTTTCGGTTACTTCTTTTTCAGATTTTCCTGCGTTAATTTCGGCAATAACATTCGCTTCAATCTCTTCTAACATTTTTACATACGTTTCCAAAGCAGCTTTGTCTGAAACATTTCTGTGTCCAGGAATAATCTTAGTATCATCATTAATTAAAAGTAAAGCTTTTTTAATAGCAGCAATATATCCTTGCGTGCTTCCGCCAGAATTCAAATCGATATACGGATACTTTCCTTGAAAATACGTATCTCCCATGTGCAACACATTACTTTTCGTGAAATATACCATTGCATCACCATCTGTATGCGCTTCATGCACATGAAAAATAAAAATATCTTCATCATTAAAATGAAAAGAAACATCTTTTGAAAACGTAATAACGGGCAATGCTTCCTTTGGAGAAGCTGGCGTTGTTCTGTTTCGTTCTTTATTAAACTGCGCTACGCTCATGCGTTTTCTTACATTTTCATGCGCGACAATCACGGCGCCTTCTTTTTGCATATTTTCGTTTCCGCCAGTATGATCGCCATGCCAATGTGTATTTATCAAAAACTTTATAGGCTTTTCGGTAACGGTTTTAATAGCGGCTAAAATTTTTGGTGTCAACGGAGCAAACTGGTCATCAATCATAAACACACCATCTTCGCCAACGGAAATGGCAATATTTCCACCTTGTCAACTAGCATATATACATTATCCGAAACTTTATTTACTTTAATAGTTACTTCTTTCTGTTGAGAAAAACCAACAAATGAAAGCAGTAAAAAGATAATTAAAAGCGTAATTTTTTGAAATTTCATATCCTATAAATTTTAAACAATAGTCGTTTACAAACCGACAACCTTTCCAAAGATAAAAATAGAATTACAATATCTATTTAGAAAAGAAGTAAAACTCTTTGAAAATCATTGCATACAAACGATTTGTGGGTTATCTTTGCAGGAATTTAGAAAGGTTGATGAAAACTGCATTGAATACACTCAAAAAAACATACTCATTAGCTTCTATCATAGAAGATTTTAAACAGCTTACCAAAGTAGGATTGGCAATAAGTGTTGTTTTTTCTTCCTTAGCGGGATACATGCTTGGTGTAGGTGCTGAAGGAGTTAACTTCAAAGTCTTAGCGTTGCTTGCTATTGGAGGTTATTTTATGGTTGGTGCGTCAAACGCATTCAATCAAATTATTGAACGTGATTTGGACGCTTTAATGGATCGTACCAAAAACAGACCAGTAGCTTCTGGGCGCATGTCTGTCAATGTTGCTTTTATAATTGCAGCTACGTTAACGATCTTAGGAATAGCTACTTTATATATTGTAAATGAAAAAACAGCAATGTTTGGCGCTATTTCTATCTTTTTGTATACATGTGTTTATACGCCACTCAAAACAAAAACACCGTTGGCTGTATTTATCGGAGCATTGCCAGGCGCGATACCTTTTATGTTAGGTTGGGTTGCGGCAACAGATGATTTTGGTATTGAACCAGGAACATTGTTTATGATTCAGTTCTTTTGGCAGTTTCCACACTTTTGGGCAATTGGATGGTTTCTTTTTGATGATTACAAAAAAGGAGGCTTCTTTATGTTGCCAACAGGCAAGAAAAACAAAGCGACAGCTTTACAAATTATAATGTATACCATTTGGTTAATACTCGTTTCTATATTTCCAGCTACAGGACTCACAGGCGCTTTAAGCTTATCAATTCCTGCGGCAGTACTTATATTTATAATAGGAATTGGATTATTATATTACGGAGTAAGACTGTACCAAAAAATGGACAATAAGTCAGCAAAAGCACTTATGTTGGCTAGTGTAGCATACATTACATTAATACAAATCGTATTTGTAGTAGATAAATTTATATAACAACAATGGATTTAACACAAGGAACATTTCAGGAAAAGCAAGCACGATCAAAAAAAATGATGTTGTGGTTTGCTATGTTAAGCATGTTTATGATGTTTGGAGGATTGACAAGTGCTTACATTGTAAGTAAAGAACGTCCAGATTGGTTAAATGACTTTGCAATGCCTTATGCATTTTACATAAGTACTATTGCTATATTGGCAAGTAGTATTACATTTCATTTGGCAAAAAATGCAATTCAAAAAGGATTACAACAAGCAACAACACTATATCTTTTAGTAACATTAGCGCTCGGTCTTGTATTTGTAGCTTCACAATTTTTAGGATTCTCACAAATCATAGAAAGTGGTTACCATTTTACAGGAAAAGGGAGTACAGTAACGACATCATTCTTGTATATTGTTACTGTAACACACTTAGCGCACGTAGTTGCTGGAATTTTGGTGCTATTAGTCGTAATTTATAATCATTTTAAACAAAAGTATAAACAAGGGCAAACGCTTGGTTTAGAACTAGGTGCAATGTTTTGGCATTTCCTAGATTTTCTGTGGGTCTACTTGTTTTTATTTTTATATTTCTTTAGATAAGAAAAAAACGTAAATTTGAACAATTTTTTAAAAATGTATACTTTTTATGGAAGCTACTGTTTCAAATACAGGTACAGAAGGTAAAGTTTGGGGAGGCGGAAACAAACCGCTACAAGCAAGCTATGGAAAAATGATGATGTGGTTCTTCATTTTATCGGATGCACTAACATTCTCAGGATTTTTAGCCGCATACGGTTTTTCAAGATTTAAATTTATTGATTCTTGGCCAATTGCCGATGAAGTGTATAATCACTTTCCTGGTCTGCACGGAGATCACCCAATGTACTTCGTAGCCTTAATGACATTTATATTAATTGCTTCTTCTGTAACGATGGTATTAGCCGTAGATGCTGGACATCATATGAACAAGAAGAAAGTAACTTTCTACATGTTTCTTACCATTATTGGTGGAGGAATCTTCTTAGGATCACAAGCTTGGGAATGGACAAACTTCATTCAAGGATATTACGGAGCTGTAGAAACAAAAGGTGGTCAAATTCTGCAATTTGTAGACACAAAAATGGAAGAAGGCGATGAAAAAATGCACCGTGTTTCTGTAGAAGATTTTGCCATTGCTTCACACCAAGAAAGAGTACAACACGAAAGCAAAAACGGACTTTGGTTCATGTCAGAGTCAGCTTTACCAGCATATACTGTAGAAGACATCGTAACTGGTTTCAACAAACATGCAAACTTGGCAGTTCGTACACAAGAATTAATGCCAAACATGGAAGCACTTGAAGCTTCAACGGATCCTGCAGATCTAGCGAAAGCAGCACGTATGAAAGCTAGCTACGTCAATACAGATCAAACAGGACAAAAAGGAGTACTAAACAGGGCGGCTTCTGAAAAAGCATTAAAAGACGCTGTTGTATATGTAAAAGGAGCAAACCTTATTCACAACGAATACGGAAATAGACTCTTTGGAGATTTCTTCTTTTTCATTACAGGATTCCACGGATTCCACGTATTTTCTGGAGTTGTGATTAACCTAATCATTTTCTTTAATATCATTTTAGGAACGTACGACAGAAGAAAAAATAACTATGAAATGGTAGAAAAAGTTGGACTATACTGGCACTTTGTCGATTTAGTTTGGGTATTCGTATTTACATTCTTCTATCTAGTTTAAATTTTAAAGCACAAGTATTAAGAAATTATCATGGGACACGATAACACACATAAATTAGCCATCTTTAGAGGTAGATTAAAGTTTAAATCTAACGTTCAGAAAATCTGGGGAGTTTTAATCTTCTTATCAATAATTACCATCATTGAAGTAGGATTTGGTATTTGGAAACCTTCAATTTTAGTTGATAATTATTTCATCGGAATGAAATTATTAAACTGGGTATTCATTATACTTACGTTAGTAAAAGCATATTACATCGCTTGGGACTTTATGCACTTGCGTGATGAAAAAAGTTCGTTACGTAGAGCCGTTGTTTGGACAGCAGTATTCCTAGTAGCTTACTTATTGTTCATTTTGTTGCAAGAAGGAACCTATATTGAAGGTGTAAAAACAAATGGTTTCATCAAATGGAACTTTTAAAAAAGATACATATATAGTGAAAAAGACGGTTTTATACCGTCTTTTTTTATACATAATAAATAAGTAGAAATCTATATTGGATATTGTCTAAATTTACTTTGTTAATTCTTTCGTAAAAGGAGATCAAAACGTAAAAAAAACAATAAAAAATAGGGCATAATCGCCAAGTGATTTTTATTTTTGTAGTATTAAAAATATAGCTTGAATTTTTAGTGATTTCCTGCTGATTTTCAAACTATTTCATAACATTCAAGACGATGAAAAAGAAGATCATATTAGCCGTTTTATTCTTGTTGCCAGTAACTATTGTACTTATTCTTCTTTTTACAACGCACAATTACAATCCGCTTCCTATAATTGCGAACCACAATGTAGCAGAACTTGTCAATTACAGTTCTATTGAAGAAAAAGATGCAATTCAATTTGATGGAAAAATTACAATTCTAGGGTTTTTAGGTTCCAATGTAAAAGATCGAAAAATAAACATCCTAAACCTGAACCAAAAAATTTACAAACGATTTAGCGGATTCAAACACTTTCAGTTGGTCATGTTGGTCACGCCAGGTCAACAAGAAGAAATAGAGGCACTTAAACATGAAATGAGTCGTTTTGCGGATGAACTCAAAGCTTGGAACTTTGTAGAAGTAGACGATAAAGAACTCAGACGCATATTTGATGAACTGCAATCTCCTTTAGGTTTAGATGGATACAATAGTTCAGATTACGTATACATTATTGACAAAGATCGAAACATTCGCGGACGTCTTGACGATCGTTCTAAAACTGAAATTGAAGAAAAAAAAGAGCCGTACAAATTGTATGGATATGATACCATTGAAATTTCGGTACTTTCAGGGAAAATGACTGATGATATCAGAATCTTATTTGAAGAATACAGAGGAAAATCTAAAAAAGAACAATCGCAAGATAGAAGAAAAGAAACGATCAAAAAGGATAAAGAATAGTATCATGAAAAAAAATTATTCATACATAGGAATTGCATTAGTAATCCTAGTTTTTGGAATTATATTCATCCCAAAAATTGTTGATAGAGTACAACAAGAAAGCGTGGTGGAAAAAGATCGAATGAATATTGAAGGAACTGAACGCAACACAAAACTTGCATACCTTAAAATAAACGGAGAAGCCAAAAGTGTTCCTGATTTCGTATTCACAAATCAAGATAATCTAGAAATTACTAACGAAGATTTTAAAGGGAAAGTTACGGTTATGGAATTCTTCTTCACTTCCTGTCCGACAATTTGCCCAGTAATGAACAGCAACATGCGAACCTTAGACGCTGAGTTTCATAAAAGAGAAGACTTTGCCATTGCTTCGTTTTCAATTGACCCAGAAGTCGATACTCCAAAAGTATTAAAAGAATATGCAGAACGTTACGGTGTGCAATCGCTCAATTGGCATTTCCTTACGGGAGACATAGAGGAAATTCACAAATTGTCAAACACAGGATTCAATATTTTTACAGGAATCAATCCAGATGTGGCTGGCGGATTTGAACATCAAGGATACTTTGCGTTAATAGACAAAAACGGATTCATTCGCTCACGAAAAGACAGTCAGGGAAATCCTAAAATATACTACCAAGGAACGGATGAAGCGGAAGTGAAAATGCTACAACAAGACATTCAAAATTTATTAGACGAAGAATAAAAAGTATAAAATTGTATGGAAACAACGAATGATATAGAAAAGAAATACAAAAACTGGATTATAATATTATCAATTGCAATTCCGCTTGTAGTAGCTGCTTTATTTGGTGTGAAAATACCGAATGCAACGCCGTTGACCTTTTTGCCACCAATTTATGCAACCATCAACGGAATTACCGCAATCGCATTAATAGCAGCTGTAATTG
This sequence comes from Kordia jejudonensis, assembly GCF_001005315.1. Lineage (GTDB taxonomy): Bacteria > Bacteroidota > Bacteroidia > Flavobacteriales > Flavobacteriaceae > Kordia > Kordia jejudonensis. Next base: position 146,796 of record NZ_LBMG01000002.1, on the reverse strand, counting down.
CGATTAAAAACAAAAAAAGAAAACTACATGAAAATCTGATGAAAACCTGTATTGGACTTTCTGTTGCATTCTTAGGGATGTATGTAGCGTATCATATGACTTCCGATTCTACAAGTTTTGGTGGACAAGGAACAATCAGATACCTCTACTTTTTTATCCTAATAACGCATATTGTTCTCAGTATTATAATCATTCCATTAGTTTTAATAACGTATGTAAAAGCACTGGCAAAACGTTTTGATAAACACAAAAAAATTGCAAAAATCACATTTCCAATTTGGCTATATGTGGCAATTACAGGTGTAATAGTGTATCTAATGATTTCTCCATATTATGTATAATACACGTCTAACATATACAATACTCATATTATTTCTTTTAAGTGTAATTCCACTTGAAGCACAATGCGCTATGTGCAGAGCTGTACTTGAATCTGAGTCCGATCCTTCACAAGCAAAAGGCATCAATAATGGAATCGTATATCTAATGGCAATTCCATATATCTTAGTAGCTACACTAGGTTTTTTTATCTACAAAACCTACAATAAAAAGACTACAGCAAAAAAAACATAAATTTTTTGTAACGAAATCATTTTTGGATAGTCTTATTACAAAATAAGATTAACACAATATTAATATCAGGTATTCTAACAAATACGTAATATTGTACAAAACTAAACCAACCAATTATGATTCAAATCAATGAATTGCATAAATCTTACCGTATGGGAAGCAATGAGCTTCACGTACTCAAAGGAATAGATCTCGATATAAAAGAAGGAGAATTTGTGTCAATAATGGGTTCTTCAGGTTCAGGAAAATCTACACTACTAAACATTATCGGAATGCTCGATCTAGCAGACAAAGGATCGTATGTATTAGATGGTGTTCCTATCAAAAATCTTAGCGAAAAAAAGGCGGCATTATACCGTAATAAATTCTTAGGATTTATATTTCAATCATTCAACTTGATCAACTATAAAAATGCAGCTGAAAATGTAGCATTGCCTTTATACTATCAAGGAATTTCAAGAAAAATAAGAAAAGAAAAGTCGCTATACTACTTAGAAAAAGTAGGATTGGCAGACTGGGCACATCATTTGCCAAGTGAACTTTCAGGAGGACAAAAACAACGTGTTGCCATAGCACGCGCATTAGCTTCAGAACCAAAAGTATTACTAGCCGATGAGCCTACAGGAGCATTAGACACCACAACTTCATACGAAGTGATGGACTTTCTACAAAGTATCAATGATGAAGGAAAAACCATCTTAGTGGTAACACATGAACCAGATATTGCAGACATGACCAAAAGGATTGTAATGCTAAAAGATGGTAAAATATTAGAAGATAAAAAAGTTGAACAAGTAAGAGCTTCACAATATGTTTGATTTAGATCGTTGGCGAGAAATATTCCAAACAATCAACAAAAACAAGCTAAGAACATTATTGGCAGGTTTTACAGTGACGCTTGGAATCTTAATATTTACCGTGTTATTTGGAATGGGGAATGGACTCAAAAATACATTCTACAAATTCTTCCAAGATGATGCACAAAATACATTATTCATATATCCAGGATTTGCCACAAAACCATTCAAAGGATTTAAAGAAAATCGAAGAATTGAGTTCGAAAATGAAGACTTAGAACTCATCAAAGAAAAATTTGGTGATCGAATTGAATACACAACCGCACGAATCTACAAAGGTGTCACAGCAAAATACAAAGGCGAATATGGTTCATACAGTGTAAGAGCTGTGCATCCAGATCACCAATATCTTGAAAAAACAATCATAGACAAAGGCCGTTACATCAATGAATACGACATTAAAAATGATGCACGTATTGCTGTAATTGGTCGTTTAGTAGAAAAAGATTTATTTGGCAATGAAAATGCAATAGGAAAATTCATTTCGCTCAATAAAATCATTTACCGTGTCGTTGGTGTTTTTAGTGACGCTGGAGGCGATAGAGAAGAACGCAACATTTACATGCCCGTAAGTACGATACAATTAATATATAAAAATACGGAAGTAATTGATCAGATCAACTTATCATATAATATGGAATTGGGTGCGGCAGGCGCAATGCGACTTTCCAATGACATTGAAAAACTTCTAAAAAATAAACACAATATTGCACCAAGTGATCAAAACGGAATTTACATTGGTAGCGTTATTGAAGACTTACAACAAAACCTAGCCATTGCTAACGTATTACAAATCATAGTAACCGTCATTGGAATAGGAACGTTGTTGGCAGGAGTTATCGGAATTAGTAACATTATGGTTTATATCGTAAAAGAACGAACCAAAGAACTCGGAATTCGGAAAGCACTCGGAGCTACACCAGGTTCAGTTATTGGAATGATCTTACAAGAAACACTTATCATTACCATGTTATTTGGGTATCTAGGAATATTTCTGGGGAATTATATACTCAATTCCATGGGAACCAAATTAGAAGATTGGTTCATTACAAATCCAAACGTAAGTCAATCAACCATTATTTGGGCAACAGTTATTTTAATCTTTTCAGGACTAATCGCAGGATACATTCCAGCAAGAAGAGCTGCAAAAGTTCAACCAATTGTAGCATTAAGAGACGAATAACAGGAAAAGAACACACACATGAAGTTTATATTCACAAGAGATACATGGCAAGAAATATTTGGAGCAATTCGCAAAAATAAAATGCGAACGGCAATTACAATCATTGGAGTATTCTGGGGAATATTACTTTTCATTGTATTGCAAGGTGCTGCAAAAGGAATGGAAAATGGTTTTGAATATAATTTCAGAGGCATGGCAACCAACAGTATATTTCTTTGGGGACAACAAACAGGAATTCCATATGGAGGTTTCAACAGAAACAGAAGTATGCAAATTGAATTAGGCGATACCTACAGAATTGCCAATCAAATTGGAGGTGTTGATTTTGTTGCGCCAAGAAATGCAAGAGGCGTTTTCGGTGCAGAAGCGCCATTAGTTGTAAACAATGTAAAGTCTGGAAGCTATAAAGTTTTTGGAGACTATCCAATAATTGATAAAATTGCAAAAAAGAAAATCAGAAAAGGACGTTTTCTGAATCAAAAAGATATTGACGACAGTCGTAAAATATGTGTTATTGGAGAGCGAATACTAACAGAGCTCTTTGAAAAAGATGAAGATCCAATAGGACAATATATAAAAATTAGTAATGTGTATTTTCAAGTGGTAGGTGTCTACAAAGAAAATACAACAGATTTCTTTGAAGGAGACGATTCTATATTCATTCCATTTACAACATTCAAAAAAGTATACAACTCAGGAGACCGTATCGGTTGGATGGTTATTGCAGGATATCCTGACGAAGACATTGTAAGGATTGAAGAAGAAGCGAAAACATTACTCAAAAGAAGGTATTCCGTACATCCAGAAGACGAACGCGCATTTGGTTCTGCTAACTTTGGAGAAATGTTCGGTAAAATCACTGGATTTGTAAAAGGATTAAAATTTACAGCTCTAGTTGTGGGAATTGCTACGATACTTGCGGGTGTCATAGCCATAGGAAACATTCTTCTGATTACAGTAAAAGAACGAACCAAAGAAATCGGAATTCGAAGGGCTTTAGGAGCAACACCAGGAGAAATTCGAGGACAAATCATATTAGAAGCAGTCTTTTTAACGGTACTAGCAGGAATACTCGGAATTACTACAGGAGGTCTTTCCTTAAGAGGAATAAATGCAGCGACCAAAAACATAGAAGACTTCCCATTTCTAAATCCAACGGTAAGCTTAGAATATATAGCGTTGGCTTTATTAATCATGATTACCTTAGGATCACTTATAGGACTCATACCAGCACAACGTGCGGTTAGTGTTCGACCAATTGAAGCATTACGAGAAGAATAACCATAACATCAGTCAATATAAAATCATAAATTAAGAACCAGAAAAATGAAAAAATTTTTATTAATACTATTCATATTTTTATTTGTCGTAGCAATCGTTTTCGCAGGAGGTTACTTCATGTCATCAAACAAAAAAAATGTTGAAGTTTTTGAAACAGAAGAACCATTTAGAACATCAATTGTTAGAAAAACGGTAGCAGCAGGAACAGTAATTCCAGAAGATGAAGTTGAAATCAAACCTCAAATTTCAGGAATCATTGAAAAAATATATGTTGAAGAAGGCGACAAAATTAATACAGGCGATCTAATTGCCAGAATTAAAGTTGTGCCAAATGAACAATCATTAAACAGTGCAAAAAACAACATCAAAAACTTGCAAATTGTACTCGATAATGCACGAATTCTTTACAATAGAAATAAATCACTATTCGACAAAGGAATCATATCTTCACAAGAATTTGAAAATGCACAACTGTCATTCGATCAAGCAAAGCAAAACCTGAGAAATTCACAAAGTGATTTACAAATCATCAAAAAAGGTTCTGTTGGTGGATCAGCTGCAAACACGAATATTAGAGCTACAGTATCTGGAACAATCTTAGTTATTCCTGTAAAAGAAGGAGATCAAGTAATTGAAAGTAACACATTCAATGCTGGAACAAGTATTGCAACGATAGCAGATCTTGGAAAAATGATTTTCGAAGGAAAAGTTGACGAAGCTGAAGTTGGAAAACTAAAGCCAAACTCTGAATTAAAAGTAAGCTTAGGAGCTATTGAAGACAAAGAATTTAATGCAAAACTAACATTTGTAGCACCAAAAGGTGTTGAAGAAAGTGGAGCTGTACAATTCAAAATAAAAGCAGATGTAGCCTTAGATGATAACTTTTTTATCAGGGCAGGATATAGTGCAAACGCCTCTATTGAACTAGAGAAAAAAGAAGATGTTTTAGTAATCGATGAAGCATTATTACGCTTTGATTCAAGAAATGATGACAAACCATATGTTGAAATTGAAACTGGAGATCAAGAATTTGAGAAAAAATACATCGAACTTGGAATCTCTGATGGAAAAAACATTGAAATTCTCTCAGGAGTAAAAGAAGGCGATAAAATTAAAGTTTGGAATGTAAAAGCTGTCAAAAAAGAAGATGTCAAAGAAGAAACAAATACTGATGACGACGAAAATGACGATAGCGAAGACGACGAATCAAACGATTAACAAAATACATTAACGGAACAATATGAAAAAAATAGTTATATATATATTACTAATCGCAGGAACTGCTACCACAGTTAATGCACAAAAACAGTGGACACTAAAAGAGTGTGTAGAATATGCACTTGAAAATAATATTGCCATAAAACAAGCCCAATTAGACAGGCAAAGTGGCGAAATTGACAAAAGCGACGCAAAAGGTGCCTTTTTACCTACGATAAGCGCTTCTGCTTCACATTCTTGGAACATTGGTTTGAACCCAAACCCTGTAACAGGTCAAAATGTAACGGCAACTACACAGAGTTCAAGTGGTGGACTAAACGCAAACATCGCTATCTACAATGGTTTACAAAACATAAACCGTTTGCATAGAGCTAACTTGGCGTTATTGGCAAATCAATATCAAATTGACGATATTAAAGACAATACATCGCTACAAGTAGTACAAGCATTTTTACAAATACTATTCAACAAAGAATCGTTAAAAGTAAATCAAGCACAGTACGATGTAACTCAAGAACAATTAGCACGTACCAAAGAATTGGTAAATGAAGGTGTCGTAGCTAGAGGCGATTTGTTAGAAATTGAAGCAACAGCTGCAACACAAGAACAACAAATCATCAATTCTGAAAATGCATTGCGCTTTTCTAAAATATCATTGGCACAATTGCTGTTAATTACAGATTATGAAAACTTTGATATTGCAGAAGGAAACTATGTTATTCCTGCAGCAACGATCATGAACAATACGCCAAAGCAAATATTTGAAAAATCATTAGAAGTTCGTAATGATGTAAAAATTGCGCAGTCAAACATTGAATTGGCTGAATATGATTTAAAAATCGCTAAAGGATCACGTTACCCAAGTCTTTCAGGATTCTACGGATTCAACACACGATACTTCAACTCAGAATTATTTACGCCACCACCATTTTTTGATCAGTTATCTGATAACAAAGGTCACTCATTTGGTTTAAGCTTAAGTATTCCGATCCTAAGTGGATTTAGAGCACGAAACAGCGTTAGGCGAAGTAGTGTAAATATTGAAAGAGCTAAGTTTAATTTAGAGCAAACGAAGATCAACTTAGAAGCTACGGTAAACCAAGCGTATAACGATGCAAAAGGTGCTTTAAAAGCTTATGAAGCTTCTGAAAAAACACTAACATCACGTAGAGAAGCTCACAGAAACTCAACGGAACGTTTCAGTGAAGGTATGATGAATTCGTTCGATTTTAGTCAATCACAACAACGTTTAGAAGCAGCAGAATCTGACGTAGTTCGAACAAAATTTGATTATATTTTCAGATTAAAAATACTTGAATTCTATTTTGGACTTCCACTAACGAAAATCTAAAATAGAAATATAAAATACAGAAAAAAGCATCAATCCTTTTATAAAGGTTGATGCTTTTTTTACTTTTGCAGAAAATACATTCAACATACATGGCATTACGATTGTACATAGAAACGGCAACCACAAATTGCTCGGTTTGCATAGCAGATGCGGACACAGTTTTATATTTCAAAGAAGAAAATGATAAAAACTATTCGCATTCAGAAAAACTACATGTATTCATCAAAGAAGCGTGTGAAACGGCAAACATAACACCAAATGACTTGCAGGCTATTGTAGTTGGAAAAGGTCCAGGATCGTACACAGGATTGCGAATTGGTGTCTCTACCGCCAAGGGATTGTGTTTTGCGTCAGATGTACCTTTACTTTCCATTGAAACACTTGCCATTTTAGCACAATCAATAACAATTACAGAAGGCGTTATTGTTCCGTTACTAGATGCGCGCCGTATGGAAGTGTATTCGGCAGTATTTGATGCGTCGTATACGCAAATACGAGGAACAGAAGCAGAAATCATTGATGAAAATTCATTCTCAGAATATTTAAACAAAGGAAACGTCTATTTTATTGGAAATGGCGCCGAAAAATGCAAAGGAATCATCACGCATGAAAATGCGGTTTTCTTTGATGAAATCTTTTTTCCTTCCGCAAAACATATGATTCCATTAGGCATACAAAAACACACTGACAAAGCTTTCGAAGATGTTGCGTATTTTGAACCGTATTACCTAAAAGATTTCGTCGTTACAAAGCCGAAGAAAAAGTAACGAAATATATCAAAAAAGAAATATCCTGTTTCTAAGTATTAAGTACTTTAGAAACAGGATATTTATAATTTTGTCTAACAGTCTAACAGTCTAACAGTCTAACAGTCTAACAGTCTAACAGTCTAACAGTCTAACAGTCTAACAATTATTCTTGTTTTTGTATCTCAACCGCGTGTGGATAAGGAATTTCAATTCCAGCAGCATCAAGTGCTTTTTTCGTTTCTTCCATAGTTTCAAAATACACATCCCAATAATTGGCTGTTGCAGTCCATGGACGCACGGCAAAGTTAACAGAGCTATCTGCTAATTCTAACACGTTTACTGTTGGTGCAGGATCTGAAAGAATCTTTGAATTATCTGTTAAAACTTTCATTAACACATCTTTAGTTTGCTTAATATCAGCATCATAAGAAACGCCAAAAACCATATCAACACGTAGTTTTTCTTCCGCAGAATAGTTAAGAATATTTCCATTAGATAAGGCTCCATTAGGAATAATTGCTAGCTTATTTCCAATGGTATTAATATGTGTAGTAAAAATTTGAATTTCCTTCACGGTTCCTTTTTCGCCTTGCGCTTCAATAAAGTCTCCAATTTTAAACGGTTTAAAAATCATAATTAAAACACCACCAGCAAAGTTAGAAAGTGAACCTTGTAAGGCAAGTCCGATAGCCAAACCAGCGGCACCAATAACAGCGGCAAAAGAAGTCGTTTCCACACCTAATTTTGAAGCTACAATAACAAATAATAAAATTTTAAGTGTCCAGCCGAGCAAATTGCCTAAAAACTTCTGTAGCGTTGCATCAATTCCACGTTTTTTCATGATGCGTTTTACCAATCCAACCATTATGTTTATAACAAATAGACCTACGATCAAAATGATCAACGCAGCGACTACTTTTGGGGCATAATCGATCATAACATCTTTAAATTGTGTGATCCAGTCTTTCTCCTCAGTGACTATTTTCGTAACATTATCTTGCATAACTTTTACAGGTTTTTTAAATTTTAGGTAAAAATATATATTTCCATAACTTTTAAATGAAATGTATGTAGGAAAATGATGAGTTTCTTTGAACTACATAAAAAATCGATCAACTAATAAGGCAATCAGTGCTATAAACGCAGGCGTGCCTTGTACAACTAAAATACGATTGTTTTTTGTGGAATATGCACCATACAAAGCAGCAACACAGACGCAAATGATAAAAAATAAACTCACAGAAAGATCGCCAGTATACAATGACCAAAATAATCCTGCGGCTAAAAAACCGTTATACAACCCTTGATTTGCGGCAAGCGTTTTGGTTTCTTCGGCAAATTCTTTTGATTTTAACCCAAATGTTTTCATGCCTTTTGGTTTCGTCCATAAAAACATTTCTATGTATAAAATGTAGACGTGTTCTATCGCGACAAGCGCAATTAAAATAAGTAGTACCGTTTTCATATGTTCAAGTTATGAAAAAACTAGAACTATTCGTTGATTCGTCACTAATAATGAGTGTAATTGTATTTTTTAAAACATACCAAGTCTCCAGTATTTTTTAAATAATTAAAAATTGTTTTCCTAACTTCGTTTGCACAACCAAAAGATATTTTTGATGACAGATGTGGAATAATTTTCTAAATTTTATCATTTTTTCAAACGTTTGTTCTGCATAACATATGGATACAGCTTACCAATTTAATCTTCCACCTGAGGAAAATGGAATACGACGAAATCGTACAATTACAACCTATTATGCACAATTATATCAGCGAAAACCACAATTGTATAAATGGGCAGGAATGGCAGCTTTTGCGTCGTTTCATATTGGAGAAAAATTGCGCATGTGGAACTGGAAAAAGTCAGGAATTAAGTCACTTTCTGCTACGTGTAAAAAGCAAAATAGAACTTTAGAAGATGATTTTCAAGTGATCAGAATTATCAATAATACTATTTTTTTAGAAATTGGTTGGGCACATCTCGCTTTTGCGCAATTAGACTTTGAAACTTTTAAATCAGAATTGCTAATAAGAGGAAAAGATAAAATCATAATTGATGCTTTTGAACAATTGAATAGTTGTAGAGCTGTATTACATAATAAAGAACAAGCAGCTGCAATAAATGAAGAAATTTGGGAAGCCAATATCGCAATTTTATGGCATGAACAATCGAAAGTCGTACAGCCTTTATTTGATAAATTAAGCGATTTATTTTCACGAGCAATGTCTTTTTTTGCAAGTTTCGATTATAAAATCAATCATCATAAAACCACATGGAAAATGTCTTCACGATTCTTTTTCTTTATGATTTTTAACGGTTTACATCTTATAAATAACACGCATTATATTCCCAAAGTAACAAATTTACAGCAACGATGGTTTTGGATTATGAACGATTTGTTGCTCAAATGGAAACGTGTGGAAACTAATAATGAATTGATTGCTGAAGAAATAGAGATATTGGCACAAATTGAGGAACGAAACCTTATAATGTGATTGAAAAATAAAAAAAGAGACTATCTGAAAAGTAACAAAAAGTGTCTTAAAGAATTTGTATTCAGCATTTCATTACACTGACTTTTCAATGATTTTGAGAAGTTGAATCAAGTTCGGTTTGACAAAAATTTAGTTTTTCAGATAATCTCTTAGTACTATGATAGGTGTGTGCTTATTTTACTTCAAACGTAAGTTTAAGGTTTACTCTGTACTCAACTACCGTACCATCTTGCACAATAGCGCTCTGCTCATTTACATATACAGATCGGATATTTTTTACCGACTTCGATGCATTTTTAACTGCTTTTGATGTTGCATCTTCCCAACTTTTCTTTGAATTCGAAAGAACTTCGATTACTTTCAATATTGCCATAATACTGGTCTTTTAAAGGTTATAATAATAATTTAGTTCTTTAAAATTACGGTAATTCTTTCAATAATAAAAGTGAAAGGTTATCCATTAATAGCTACAACTTCGTTTACATGTCCTTTCAATAAGTTTTTGAGCGTATTTTCAATTCCACTTTTCAATGTCATTGTCGACGACGGACAACCGCTACATGCGCCTTGCAATACTACTTTTACAATTTTAGATGTTGGATCATACGAATCAAACATAATATTTCCGCCATCACTTGCTACGGCAGGTTTTATGTATTCATCTAAGATGTTTACAATTTCTTTTGAAATGTCGTCTAAAGCTTCAAAACTTTCTTCTGATAATTCAATTTGTTCTTTCTGTTCAGCAGGAATATCTTTAGAAATGACTTCTTTTCCTTCTTGAATATAGTTTCGAACAAATTCTCGAATTTCCATGACAATTTCATTCCATTCTACCATGTCATACTTCGTGATAGAGATGTAGTTTTTATCGAGAAAAATTTCTTTTACAAACGGGAAATGAAATAAAGCTTGTGCTAAAGGCGCGTATTTTGTTTCGTCAATACTCTTAAATTCAAGCATGCGATCTATAATCTTCTTATTGGCAACAAACTTCATCACTGTTGGATTTGGCGTGCTTTCGGCATAAATTGTTACAGGAACTACGCGTTTTGCAGTTGCAGTTTCACTAATAATTTCTTTTCCTTCGTTAATATACTGCTGAATTTGTTCGGCAACTTCCTCTTGAACATCTTCCCATGTTACAATATTGTAACGTTCTATGGCAATGAAATTTCCAGAAATAAAGATTGTTTTTACAAATGGAAGGTAAAATAATTGTTGCGCTAAAGGCGAATCTTTTGCATCATCAATATTTTTAAACTCGTAACTATTGTGTCTTGTTAAAAATGTACTTGCTTCAAATTTAATGATCGCAGGATTACTTGTTTTTTCAATACTTATAGTGATACCACTCATGGGATAATTTTTTTTACAAAAATAACTATTATCGTTGTATTGTGATGCAATAGTGAAGGAAATTGTATAGGTTTGGACTTTAGTTTATAATAATTTTATTTTTTTGTTAAAATAATTAAGAAATAAATACGTTTTTAATAAATTAACGCCTTAAAATTGCTAGTTAAAAGAAATCATTTTGTTAAAATAGGATTCTTAGTGCTAACATCGAATAATAAATTGAGATAAGAATTACATTCTTATCAAATAATTTATATATTTGACCAAATGTGTAGCATTTTACAATGTAAAAACACCAGTTTAGCGGTAGTATTGCATATAACTAACTGAAACACAATATTTAAAAGGCCTCGTTATCAAATAATAAGTTGCATTGAGTGTTCGATCATTTATAAATAGATGTCGATTACTTTATACACAAAAAGATAAACACTAATGAATTTTAAAAAATACTTAGCTATTGTTGCGATCGCATTCGGAATGCAATGTTCTTTTTCTCAAGATGGAATTCCCGTTTATTCAGATTACCTTTCGGACAATTTGTACTTGATTCATCCTTCAATGGCAGGAGCTTCATCAGCAGCCAAATTGAGGTTAACCGCAAGACAACAATGGTTTGATGTTGAAGATGCACCTTCATTACAAACCTTAAGTTTCAACTCAAGAGTTGGCGACAAAGTTGGTTTTGGAGCTATTATTTATAATGACGCAAACGGTAACTTCTCTCAACAAGGAGCTTATTTAACATTTGCATATCACTTACTATTGTCAAGAAACCGAGTTGACTTGAATCAATTATCTTTTGGATTGAGTACAGGATTTACACAAGGTACATTGGATGAAACTGGTTTTGATATTATCAACAATCCTGATCCAACTATTGGCGGAACGCAAGCAAATGCTACATATTTTAATGTAGACTTTGGAGCTTCTTACTATTTCTTAGACTTTTATGCGCATTTAACAATCAAAAATGCACTGCCAACGAAAAGAGATTTATTTTCTGAGCAGTTTGAATCACAAAATCAACGTCGCTATTTAGCATCTACAGGATATGTTTTTGGTGGATATGATAGCGATTGGCAATATGAACCTTCAATTATGTTTCAATATGCAGATGAAACACAAGAATCTTCTGTAGATTTAAATATGAAAGTATACAAAGATGTTGAGTTTGGTTCAATTTGGGGAGGATTATCATACAGAAGAAGTTTAGACGGAGCTGAATTCGTAAACGGAACACAGGTTGACAATCAAAAACTACAATACATTACGCCTTTTGTTGGTGTAAATTATAAGAAATTTATGTTTGCTTATACATATTCGTATCAAGCAAATTCAATTGTATTATCCAACGGAGGATTCCACCAACTTACCTTAGGATTTGACTTCGGAGACAGCAGAGATCCATACGATTGTAACTGTCCTGCAATTAATTAAGAAATTAGAAAACTTTAGATATCAAAAAAGGCTTGCAATGTTGCAAGCCTTTTTATTTTCTAACCAATCTAACCAATCTAACCAATCTGACATCTAACAGCGCAGCGGTCTAAAGAGCTTACCACACATAATTTTTACGTGCCGCTTGCGTTTTGATAGCTTTGATGATTGCGCTTTCTAAATCACTTTTAGTAGCGTCAGTTTTGCGCAAATTTGAAATGAATGATTTACGTTGCGCATCAAGTTTGCGAATTTCTTGCTGAATCTTTTTTCGATTATCGCGTTGCTTTTTGACATACGTAGCAATTTCTTCTTTTGATTTGCCTTTCAATTCTTGTGGCAATTCAGCTTTTGACAGTTCTTCAATCTTTACTTCGTCATTTTCAACAGCATCAACCAAATCCCAAGATGAATTTTTATACAATCCTGAACTTTTTGAAACCGCACGTTCCACCGCAATTTCTTCATCTACTGAAATTGCATTCGCATCTTGCGCACTTTGACGAAGTGTATTTATAGATCCTTTTTTACCATAGCCAATATAGGTTTTGTTTAGCTTGGTGTTGTATTCCATAATTTTTTTATCATACGGAGTTTTTACATGTACAATACTTTGTGTGTGTGCAATGGTCATATAATCGCCTTTGCCCAATACCGCACCATCTTTCCACATTCCTGAAATTCCTTGCTCATAACTGCCACAAAAAATTGTATTGACAACGACGTCTTTTTCAATTGCATTGGTGATGGCATCTTTATAATTCACACGGCCTTGTGTAAATGGTTCGTTTCCTGCAATAAAAAGTAATTTCAAATCTTTGTCATTGGTTCCCCAATTCAACTGATCAATCGAAGTTTGAATTACATGTCCACAAAATTCATTTCCGCCACGTGTAGTTAATGAAAATAACTTCTCAGATATTTCATCCAAATCGTTGCTAAAGGCTAATACCTGTCGTATATGTCCTTCTGAGGAAGGTAAATTATCATTTCCGTATTCATACAATGCAATTTCCAAATTTGGCTTTTCGTTATCACATTTAGCGTAAGACAGTTCGTTTACAATTTCCCATAATTGCGCCTTTGCCTGATGAATTAAGCCATCCATACTATTGCTCGTATCTAACAACAGTGCAACTTTAATGGTGTTTTTTTTCTTGGCTGTTAAAACGCTTGTTTCAATTACCGTTTTTGTTCCCACAGTTGCATTGTCTGCAAATGCAGTGTCTTGCTTTGAATTTCCTTTGCAAGACATCGTAAAAAGTACTACGCTTGCTAAAATTAGATTTAGTTTTTTCATCTCTTATTCGTTTTTAGTTCTTAATTCAAAATCTGGTTAAAACAATGGCGGTTTTGTTTATTTCTGTAAGTAATTAGTTAGAACTTGTATTTAATGGTTTTACATCAATTTTCCCGTCAGGAGAAATTACATAATATTTGTGCTCCGTTTTGATCTCTGTTTTTGGCTCTTGTTTTTGCTCTTTTGGTTTTGGCGAATACACTAATTTTATTTGCATGCCTACTTGCACAACGGGTTCTAAAATGGAAGGATTAATCACAACGTCATAGTTTTCATATGAAAGTGGTTGGTAGTAATATGAAGTTTGCTTTTTTGCTTTTGTGACACCTTTATTTCTTTTCAAAGCTTCAAACGAAATACTGTTGTAGGCTTGATAATTTCTATAAAAGTCCTTTGGGAAATAACAATATTTATCATCTGCTATAACGGCATTGTAATCTGATAAATCAAAACCAAGTAACTTGTAATATGCCTTTTTCTCTTGAATCAATTGTACTAATTGCGTTTGCAACTTTTCATACACTTGTCTTATATTTTCAATAAAATAATCAACCTTCACTAAATTGTACACTTCATTAGAAGCACAAGCCGCTAATATTTTCTCAAATTGTTGTGTTTTTTTAAATTGAATATGAATGTTTTGTTGCAACTCAAAACCTTTTGGTACTTCGTTATACTTTGTGCTAAACAATTTTTTTGTCACTTCAATTTCATACACAGGCACAAAAGAAATAACGTCGATAGCGATGTCACTTTTTTTAATTCCTATTGCTAACAGTGCTTTTCTAATATTTGAAACGCGCTCATTCATCAATGTACTTGTGGCATCTGCGGAAGGTCCTATTTGTGCCACATTAAAAATTGCCGTGTACGAACTTGCTTTCGCATTTAAAAGCGCGTGCACATCAATAGTAATATTTGCGCTTGGATTTAAAGCTCTTCTCGGATTTCCGTTTTGATGTCCATACCGTTGTGCATTTCCCATCTTAGCGCTCGAAGTGGCTATATTTTGTCTTGAAATTAAAACATTCTGATCGTAATTTCCTAAATGCTGTGCAATTGTAAATTGTGTAACCAAAAAACACAGTATTAAATTTATTTTTTTCATGATGACTTTTAAAAATTTATGCTAAAAGTACCTGCAAACAAAGTTGAAAAAAATGAGTAATGAGCCAACGGGTAATTTCAATGAGTGTAGTTTACCGATTATTGAGAGAAGCATCATAAAATACAGCAAAAAATAGGTAAAATCACTGTTTTTACGAAGCTTGCATTTTAGTATATCATTGAAAGTGCGTAAGTTTATCATTCTTAAACACAAAAATGAAGCATCTTACATACATATTCGTATTTGTATTCCTCTTTTCTTTTCATGAATTTTCAGCACAAAATACATCAAGAGAAAAAAAAGAAAACACAATATTTACCGTAAGAGGAGAAGTTAAGAGTTACGAAAAAAGAACTCCAATTCCTCTTGCTGTGATTCGGATAATTGGTGGAGAAGAAACAAAAACCAATAGTTCTGGTCAATTTACGATACGAACACGTTTGGGCGATCAACTTATTATAGAACATCCAAGTTTTGGTAGAGAATACCATATGATTACCAGTGATGAACGCATTGAAGTTCTTGTGCAAGGTTATGACGAAGTGATAAAGGAAAAAACCTTAAAACGAGAAGGAAGTACAACTTCACATCGTGTTTTACTCGATTCTGCGGTATTGTTTAAGAAAAAGGATATTGATAAAAGTATTCAATATGTGGAGAAATCTTTAGAGAATCTGTACGATAGCTCAGATGACAAGAAACTATCCGATTCATATGCAGTTTTGGGCGATATTTATGTGTATTGGAAACAATATGACTTGGCAATAAGTAATTATCGAATTGCCTTAAATACCTATAGTACTTCAAGTTTGTGGATTGCTATCGGAACCACACAATTATTGAATAAAGAATATGATGAAGCAATCACTTCTTTTCAAACAATCTTGCGAAATAATCTGTCTCGTTATCAACAAACCATTGTATATGAAGGTTTGGGAGATGCCTACAAAGCATTAAAAGAGTATGACAAAGCATTAGAAAATTACAACAAAGGATTGGCGATTGCGCAAGAAGATTTAATCACGCCAAAAATCACAGACTTAAACTCTAAAATTGGCGAAAACTACGCTGCACAAGGAAAAATTCAAACGGCTAAAGGATACTTCTCCAATTCGTTGAGTTTGGCAAAAAAACAAAACGAAGGCAGAGCGATTGTAGAGCAAAATAGAGTAGCCGATTTTTACAATACCACAAATTCATTTGATAAAGAAATTGAATTGCGAAAGCAGAATTTGGAGGATTTAGAAAAGTCAGGAATTGAAGAAGAAACGTTGTCAGGAACGGTCGCAGATTCTACTTTGATTACGTCTCAAAAAATTAATTATAAAATTGGAAACGCCTTTTTATTACAAGAAAAATATGATGAAGCGATTCCGTATTTTGAAAAAAGTATTTCTGAAGCAGGCAAAAAAGAAGATTTAATCATTAAAAAAGATGCCACACGTAAACTATCGGAAAGTTTAGAGAATATAGGCGATTTTGATCAAGCCAAAAAAGTATTTGAAGAGTATGTAGAAGTGGTCAATGAATTGGTGTTGAAAAGAGAACAAGAAATTTCGCAAGCAAGCCGATTTGCCAAACGAATTCAAGACAACCAATTGCGGATACGAAGTTTGGAAGCTGATCGTGAGTTGCGTGAAGCGCGTATAAAAAATAACATCATTCAAAAAGAATTTGCGGAAGAAACAAATCAAAGTCAGAAATACACCATTTACTCACTAATATTTGCCATTTCGTTGCTCGTTTTTACCATTTATCTATTGTATCGAAATAGCAAGCAACAAAAATTGGCAAACAATTTATTAGCGCTAAAATCATTGCGAACGCAGATGAATCCGCATTTTATTTTCAATGCGTTAAACTCTGTAAACAATTATATTGCCATCAATGATGAACGAAATGCAAATCGATATCTTTCTGAATTTTCTACCTTAATGCGTGCCGTTTTGGAGAATTCTGATGAAGATTTTATACCACTTTCCAAAGAATTAGAATTGTTGGAGTTGTACCTGCGTTTAGAACACATGCGTTTTCAGGATAAGTTTGAATATACAATTGTTGTAGATGAAAACGTGAAGGTTTCAGACTTTCAAATTCCGCCAATGCTATTACAACCTTATATTGAAAATGCTATTTGGCACGGATTGCGTTACAAAGAAGAAAAAGGAATGCTTAACATTTCTATCTTCAAAAAAGACGATGGAATGCTTCAAATTACCATTGAAGACGATGGAATAGGACGGAAGCGCTCTATGGAATTGAAAACGAAAAATCAACTCCGTCAAAAGTCAAAAGGAATGGGGAACATTAAAAAACGGATTGCCATTTTAAATGACATGTACAAAGATAAAGTAGATGTGACGATTGCTGATTTATCGGCAGACGGACAAGGAACAAAAGTAATATTAACACTCAAAAAAGACTAAATGCAACTGCAAACAATAATTGTTGAAGACGAAGAAATTAGTAGAGAAATCCTTAAAAAATATGTTGGCAAATATTGTCCAAATATTCAAATTGTAGGCGAAGCATCAAATATTGAAGATGCATTGGTGCTCATTCGAAATCACGAGTTAGATTTGGTTTTTTTAGATGTAGAAATGCCTTTCGGAAATGCTTTTGATTTGTTGGAAAAAGTAGGCGATCGTTCGTTTGAAACTATTTTTGTTACGGCGTACGATCATTATGCGATTGAAGCGCTAAACAGTCATGCTTCGTATTACTTATTAAAGCCAATTTCGATTGACGAACTTATCAAAGCGGTAGATCATGTCATGGCAATAAAAACCAAAGAAGATAGTTTGTCAGATACCGTTCTTTCTCCCAAGATTGATACGATCAATGGAAAAATTACCATTCCACAACAAGATGGTTTTGAAGTGTTGAATGTGGCTGATATTATGTATTGCAAAGCAGATGACAATTACACAGAAATATACATTAACAACTCCAGAATTGTAGTAAGTAAAACGCTAAAGTATTTTGAAGAAGCATTGAGTCAATATCCTTTTGCTCGGATTCATAAATCATACTTGGTCAATGTAAATGCAGTTGTAAAATATAAAAAAGGAAAAGGCGGAAGTGTAGTATTAAGCAATGGAAAAGAAGTTATGGTTTCTGCCACGAAAAAGGCAAATTTATTGTCGTATTTTAAATAGTGTATGAATTGTAAATGTTAAATTTTATATGTTGAATGAAAAAATATGAGTTTCAACTCAACTCAACTCAACTCAACTCCTCAACTCAACGAATAAACAAAGATCAAAGATCAAAGAACAAAGAATAACGAATAACGAATTTTGAAATTATAAATGTTGAATGCTGAATTATAAATGTAAAAAAGCTACTTTTTAAGACCCAAGACCCAAGACCCAAGACCCAAGACCCAAGACCCAAGACCCAAGACCCAAGACCCAAGACCCAAGACCCAAGAACATCATTCGTGAATTCGTGACAAAAAATATTAAATTTTAAATGTAAAAGTATTAGTTTCAACTAAACAACTAAACAACTAAACAACTAAACAACTAAACAACTAAACAACTAAACAACTAAACAACTAAACAACTAAACAACTAAACAACTAAACAACTAAACAACTAAACAACTAAACAACTAAACAACTAAACAACTAAACAACTAAACAACTAAACAACTAAACAACTAAACAACTAAACAACTAAACAACTAAACAACTAAACAACTAAACAACTAAACAACTAAACAACTAAACAACTAAACAACTAAACAACTAAACAACTAAACAACTAAACAACTAAACAACTAAACAACTAAACAACTAAACAACTAAACAACTAAACAACTAAACAACTAAACAACTAAACAACTAAACAACTAAACAACTAAACAACTAAACAACTAAACAACTAAACAACTAAACAACTAAACAACTAAACAACTAAACAACTAAACAACTAAACAACTAAACAACTAAACAACTAAACAACTAAACAACTAAACAACTAAACAACTAAACCCAAACCCCATGATTATAAAACCTGTCAACGGAAAACATCCACAAATTGGAAACGATTGTTTTATTGCTGAAAATGCTACAATTTTCGGAGAAGTAACTATGGGAAATCAATGTAGTATTTGGTTCAATGCAGTCCTACGCGGCGATGTTCATTTTATAAAAATGGGCAATAAGGTCAATGTGCAAGATGGTGCTGTCATTCATGCAACGTATCAAAAATCGCCCACAACGATTGGGAATAATGTTTCTATTGGCCATAATGCTATTGTTCACGGTTGTACAATTCATGACAATGTACTGATCGGAATGGGAAGTATTGTAATGGACGATTGCGTGATAGAAAGTAACAGTATTATTGCAGCTGGAGCAGTAGTGACTAAAAATACGCATGTAGCTTCTGGTAGCATTTATGCTGGAGTTCCTGCAAAGAAGGTAAAAGATATTAGTGACGAATTAATTTCTGGCGAGATCAATCGGATTGCAGACAATTATGTCCATTATTCAAGTTGGTTTAAAGAAGATTAAAAATCGAGTTTTAGTACAGGATATTTGTTCTGAAGAATATCATTCAAAATATCTGGATTTCCATTGCTGTAAAAAGTACAATTTCCGTTTTCTTGAGAAGCATTTCGTAAGTTATGTCTATCCAAAACAGCTTTTGTTTGTCGCGCTACAGCGATGCCTGAATCTATAATTTTTACATGCTTAGGAAGTACTGTTTTTAACGTAGGAATTAAATACGGATAGTGACTGCATCCTAAAACTAAATAGTCAATTTTTGCGTCTAGCATAGGTTGCAGATATTCTTTTAATAGATTTTCCATTTCTGGAGATGCTATTTGCCCGTTTTCAATCAGTGGCACTAATCCTTCCCCGACTTGCTCTATCACATTAATGCCGTTTGTGTACAAATCAGACGTTCTGTGAAACAATTCGCTTGATAGTGTGCCTTTTGTTGCTAAAATACCAATCGCGTTGGATTTCGTTTGTAAAGCGGCAGGTTTAATGGCCGGTTCAATTCCTATAAAAGGAACATCATACGTATTTCTAAGTTGTTTTATAGCATTTGTCGTTGCGGTATTGCAGGCCACTACGATAAGTTTACAGTTGTTGGCTAATAATAACTCAGTATTTTTTATACTTAATTCTGTAATTCTCTTTTTTCCTTTTGGTCCGTATGGTGCATGTACACTATCTGCTAAATAAATAGTGTTTTCATTGGGAAGCAACTTGTGAATTTCTTTCCAAATAGAAGTGCCGCCAATGCCAGAATCGAATATGCCAATAGGAGAATTACTCATAGTTGTAAAAATAGGGAAAAGAAAAAAAAGAATACGAATAAATATAGGAATGTGTCTGTTTTAGTAGGAGAAGATTTATGTATGGTAAAAATCGTACAAAATGTAGGATATAAACAGTATAGTTCTCAATTATATTTGAAATACTATTAACATTTAACATATGTATTATGAAAAAAAAGAAATTGACTGGTAAACTGCTTTTAGGGAAAACAAATGTATCCAACTTAGGCGACATCAAAGGTGGTTACATTACCTTTTATTGTCCTACTAGAAATTGTGGAACGAATAACTGCGGAACCTATAATTGTGGCACTGCCGCTTGTGGTACCAATAATTGTTTGACAAATAATCATCCACTAAGTGATCCGTTACATTGCCGCACATGTCATGGTGGATGTTAGTCATTAAAATGATATGAGGGAAAACTAAAAATGCTGTCTGAAAATTTTCAAGCAGCATTTTTTAGTTATCTAAATGTTTCCAATAAAAAAGCCGCTCAATAGGCGGCTTTTCCATTTACTTTATTCTCTGTTTTATTCAGTTAGAACAGGACAGTCACAAGTAACCCATGTTGGGCATGTAACTTGCGTGTCACATACTGATGTTGGGCAGAAGTCACAAGAAGTGAATTGACTACAATATGTAGTAGGACAAAACATGTTTGTACTTTCTCCTCCTCTTTCTCCACCAGTAACAGTATTACTTAAATTAGAGATTGACTCTTTTTTTAATCCTAAATTTTTTAAACTTTTTTTCTTCATAATATATATTTTAATGTTAGTTCTAAAATAACATATTTTTACAAGAAATAGTATAAATTATTATGAATTTTTTTGAGTTTTTTGCAATTAAATGCCTAATTCTTTTTTAACCTCTGCCATCAAGTCTTTTCCATCTGCAAGAAGTAATCCTGAACCAGCAGTTGCATCTAAAACGTAAGCATAACCAAGACTTTTGGCAACTTTTTGAATTGCAGCCAAAGCTCTTTCTTGAATAGGCTTTGTAAGATCAATATACTTTTGCTGTGTTGTTTTGTCAGCAGCAGCTCTTGCTTCTTGTATACGTGCTTCTAGTTCAGCCAATTCTTGCTTTCTACTAGCATTTTCAGCATCAGTTTTTGTAGGCGCTTCGTTTGTATATTGAGTTAATTTGTTTCTGTACTCTGTAATTGACGCTTCAATATCTGCTCCTAATGATTGTTGTAACTTGTCGAATTCTGTCTTAGCAGCTTTCATTTCTGGCATTGCACTAATTAATTTTTGCGTATCAATATGGGCAACTTTAGTTTGTGCATTTGTAAAACTTACTACTCCAAAAAATAAGACTGCAATAGCTATTAGCTTTTTCATTTGTTTCATGATTTCAATTATTTACTTTAAGTGTTATTTATATTTAATTTTTGTTATTTTCCATTTCCTGCGCCGCCGCTGCCTTCATTTTCATTTTCTTCTTTCTGCTGCTCGCGTTCTTCTTCTTTCTTCTTTTTTTCTTCAGCGCGTTTTTTTCGTTTTTCTTCAGCTGCTTTTTTCTTTGCTTCACGATCAGCGATTAATTTTTTACGCTTTTCTTCGTATGCTTTTTTCTTCGCTTCACGATCTTCCAAACGTTTTTGCTTTCGCTCATCGAGTAGTTTTTGACGTTCCGCTTTCTTATCGGCAACTGCTTGCTTTTTTGCTTCTACTTCAGGATCTACTTCTTTCTCCGTATCATCAAACTTCGTTTTTTCACTTTGCTTTTTGAGTTTGGCTGCTCTTCCTTCTCGTTTTACATCTCTATTAATCGTTCTTAATACAAGATCGCTAATATCAAATTTCTTTGAAGAATAGAGCATTACAACATCTGCTGACTTGTCAAATACAAAATCATATCTTCTTTTCTTAGCAATGTCTTGAACCGCGTTTAATACTTGGTCTTGAATTGGTTTTACCAAATTCTGACGTTGAATCATTAAGCTACCATTAGGACCAAAACGATCTTGTTGGTATTTTTCTAATTCTTCTGCTAATAGTTGAATTTCTTCTTCACGCTCATCTACCAATTCTTTTGTGAGTAATACACGCTCGGCGCTGAGATTTTTTTTCATTTGATCAATCTCACCTTGCTTTTTTTGCATTTCAGCTTTCCAGCGTTGCGCTTTTGCTTCAAGCTGTGTATTTGCTTCTTTATACGCAGTTACATTTTCTAAAATGTACTCCATATCGATGTAGCCAACTCTTGCACCATTTACACGTTTTTGTGCTTGTGATGATAGTGCAAAAAGCATTGTTAATAATAAAAGAACTTTAGTTTTCATACTGTGTCGGTTTGTTAATAGAAAATATCGTGCCAAAAATAAAAATGGCTTAAAATTGCTGCCCGATTATGAAATGTGTTTCCCATCCATTTCGTTGTGTTGTTCCTGGAATTGGGTCAAATCCGTATCCAAAATCAATACCTAATAATCCGAATGCTGGCATAAATATACGCAATCCTGCTCCAGCTGAGCGATTTAATTCAAACGGACTATATTCTTTAAACGAATTAAATGATCCACCAGCTTCTAAAAATGTTAACCCATAAATCGATGCTGTTTGTTTCAAAGTAATCGGATAACGTAACTCTAACGAAAATTTATTGTAAATAGTACCTCCATCTAAATCAGAAAGTGATTGATTTGGATATCCACGAAGTGCAATTGCTTCTCTACCGTCTAAACTAAACTGTCCTAAACCGTCTCCACCAACGAAGAATCGCTCAAAAGGAATAATACCTCGGTCGTTGTTATACGCACCTAAGAAACCAAAATTTGCTTCTGTTTTTAGGACTAATTTGTCAACAATTCGTTGGTACCAAGCACCTTTAAATTTAATTTTATAGAATTCTAACCACTTAAATTTTTCTTGATCTACTTTTCCTTGGTCAACAATCGGTACTTCTCCTTCTTCTAATGTAGGACCTAAATTTGCAGGTTCTCCAGGTTGCCCGGCATTAGCATTTAAGAAATTTCCATTGGCATCTCTTTCTTGGAATTCTTCTTGATTTTCAAGATCTCCATAATCTACATTGTTAAATAAAGAGTATGGTAAAGAAAGTTTTGCACTGATGGAAAAGTCAGATCCAGACATTGGATATATTGGGTTTGGACCCGATGAGTTTCTACTCAATGCAGCTGTATATGAGAAGTTGTTTGAGAATCCATCACCAAAGGTAAATAATCCTGTGTTATAATTTTTTAGGTTGTAATGTTGAAAACTTAGCGCTTGCGATAATACAAAGAAATCATCCGGTTCAGCTAATCGTTTTGCCAATCCTACAGATAATCCAGTAATTAAGAAACGTCTGCTTTTGTCAGCATTATTTGTTTGTGGGTTAAATAAGAATTGTACAGTATGTGATAAAGATGTTGTAAACTGTACAGGTTTTTTTCCTCCCAACCATGGTTCTGTGAATGAGAAACTAAAGGTTTGGAAAAATCTACTTGCTTGTGCACGTAAGGATAGTTTTTGTCCATCTCCTGTAGGTAAAGGTTTGTATGCATCACCATTAAATAGGTTTTTAATAGAGAAGTTGTTGAATGATAGTCCTAAGGTTCCGATGAAACCTCCACCACCATAACCACCTTGTAGTTCTATTTGACTTCCTCCACGTTCTGCAACACTAAACTCAACGTCAACAGTTCCACTATTTGGATCAGGATTTTTAATTTCTGGCTTAATTTGTTCAGCATCAAAGAAACCTAATTGTCCTAATTCACGAATGGTACGTATAATTTTTTCCTTTCCGTATAGTTCTCCTGGTTTCGTACGGATTTCACGATAAATTACATGATCGTTTGTTTTTTCGTTTCCTACAACTGTAATGTTGTTGAAATAGGCAGGTTTTCCTTCGATGATACGAATTTCAAAGTTGATGGTATCATTTTTAGCAGAAACCTCAACAGGGTTAATGTTAGAGAATAAGTATCCATTGTTTTGATACTTATTTGTTAAATCGTCAGCATCAGGATCAGTTTCGTCTGCAATACGTTTTTCAAGTAATACACCATTATAAGTGTCTCCTTTGTTGATTCCTAATAATCGTCTTAATTCGTCATCCGTGTATACTGAGTTTCCTAAGAAAGTAATGTCTCCGAAATAGTATTTTCTACCTTCTTCAAGTGCAATGTCTATATTGATCGTATTATCGTCGTTCCAGCTGATAGAATCTTTAGTAACTCTGGCATCACGAAATCCATTTTCTTTGTATTTTTCAATAATAGAAGCTAAATCTTCTTTGTAGTCTTCTGGGATAAATTTAGAAGATTTGAAAACTCGTAAAAAGAACTTTTGCTTCGTGTTGCGCATGGCTTTTCGTAGCTTTTTGTCCTTGAATTGCTCATTCCCAGTGAAGCGAATTTTCTTTACTTTTATTTTGCTACCACGATCGATATTTACAATCATTTTCATGGCATTTTTGGACTCCGTAGTTACCGTATCTTCCACTGTAGTGATATCTACTTTAGTACGATAATATCCTTGTTTTTTATATTTATTTTGAATGTAGTTTTTTGTATTCGCAATAAAACTTTCCGTAATCTTCTTCCCTTTTTTAAGGTCCGTTTCTTTAATAATTGTCGCAATTTTACTTTCTTTTAAACCGCGTACATCTACTTCTGAAAGTGTCGGCAATTCTTTGATATTTAGTTCTAAAAATATCTTGTCACCTTCGATGCGTTCTATATAGAAATTGATATCACTAAATAGTTCTAATCCCCAGAGTTTTTTAATAACTCCACTAATTTCTTCTCCTGGCACTAAGATTTCTTGTCCTTCTCTTAATTGGGTATAGGTTACAACGGTTTGTTCGTTATAACTTTTCAATCCGGTCACTTTAATACCGCCAATGGTGTACTTCTTTCCTTTATCAAACGTCGTCTCCTGCGCATGTGTCGCGATACTGCAAAACAGTAATGATACTAGTAAAAATAATTTTAGGTACTTTTTTTGCATTAAAATTCTAATTAATTTGTTCGCTTGTTTTTCCAAATCTTCGTTCTCTATTTTGATAATTAATCAACGCTTCGTATAAATCCTTTTTGTCAAAATCTGGCCATAGTACATCTGTAAAGTAAAGCTCAGCATATGCTATTTGCCATAACAAAAAATTACTTATACGATGCTCACCACTGGTGCGTATAAGTAAATCTACATCAGGTAAATTTTGCGTGTAAAGATGCTGATTAATAATTGATTCGTCAATAGTTTCTATAGAAATTATATTATTTTTAACTTTATTACATATTTCTTTAACAGCATTTTTTATTTCAGCTCTTGAACCATAGCTCAACGCCAGTGTAAGCGTCATTTGCGTGTTGTTTTTAGTCTTTTCAACGACTTCAAATAACTCTTTTTTAGCCTTATTAGGAAGCGAATCTAGGTTTCCGATAGCTTGTAATTTAATGTTATTTTTAACAAGTTGTTTTAATTCTTTACGCAAAGAAGAAACTAACAATCGCATCAATGCTTCTACTTCTAATTTTGGTCGATTCCAGTTTTCTGTAGAGAATGCATATAGGGTAAGATTAGGTATACCGAGTTCGGCACAAGTTTCAATAGTGCGTCGAACTGCTTTTGTTCCGTTTTCATGTCCAAATACACGAAGCTTGCCTTTCTGTTTTGCCCAGCGCCCATTTCCGTCCATAATAATGGCTAAATGTTTTGGCAAAAAGTCTTTTTGTATTTGATCTACTAAATTCATTTCTATAATTGCATGCTTTGCTAGTAGCAGAAGCAGGGCTTTTTTCCAAAAGTATAGGTTAGGGTAACTCCCATAAACATATACCAATCGTTACTGTTTATATTTCCAAACTTTAAATTGTCAAAGTCTTTTTTGTCTTTTACAGGATTACTTCCATCAATATCATCTGTAAATGTATATCGTGCTCCAATTTCGAGACCTAAAATCATACTAGGAGAAATTGTGGTTTTGTATCCTAAAACCATCGGGATGGCAAAGGTACTATCATCTCCGTAAGGAACAATTTTTCCGTCATCTAAAAATAGCGTATCGTAGCTAAAGTAAGAAATTCCAGAATATAAGTATGGAGTTCCTTGAGGATCAAGGTCGTGCAAGTTAAATTCCCAGAAGGTAAATTCTAATCCTACAGATAGCTCTGTGATGGTATTTGTAAATTGTAATCCACGTGCTTGTCGTGCTGGATCATCGGATTTAATATCTTTTCCTTCAAGCTGTGTTCGTGTAATGGAAGCTCTAAACGAATGTCTTTCACTTCTATTCCATTTGTAAATAGCTCCGTACGCCAGGTGGTTTGGGTTAATGTAGGTTGTAGCACCAACATCACCAATAAAATTACTATACCCAATATACGCTCCAATTTCATGGAGTTGTGCATTTGCTGCGTGGGTTAAAGTAAAAGCAACCAACATTAAGACGAGTCTCTTCATAGTATCAAAAGTTTGCAAATATAGTATTCTCTTTTGTTATAGGCAATTGTAAAAATCAACCTATGGGATTTAAACATAATTTGCAGGATTTTATTGCTTTTAATTTCGTTTATCTTCTCCCCAAAGGAGCTTTTTTCGAAGTGTTTTTAGAAAACTTTGTCCTTCTAGTTCAACAAGTTTGATCGTAAAAGGCGCTTTTTTTACTGTAATTATCGTATTTATGTTTACCGTCGCAATCCTTGAGTCTAACGATATTAAATGTTTGTCTTCACGTCCAGAAACTTCTAATTGTATGGTAGTATGATCGGGAATAACTAACGGACGCGCGTTTAAATTGTGCGGCGCAATAGGTGTCAACACCATACTATTATTGTCTGGCGTAATAACGGGTCCGCCACAACTTAGCGAATATCCTGTAGAACCTGTTGGCGTTGCGACAATAAGTCCGTCTGCCCAATACGAATTTAAATATTCATCGTTTAAATGTGTCTTTACGGTAATCATCGAAGTTGTATCCTTTCGGGCAACCGTAACTTCATTCAACGCAAAGTTCATATTTTTTATATCTTCATTTTCGGGAGAAGTTGCTACGGCTAATACACTTCGTTCAATTACGGTAAACTCTTTACCAATAATTTTAGAAATAGCTTCTTTAATTTCTTCTTTTTGAATAGTGGCTAAAAAACCAAGTCTACCTGTATTAATTCCTAAGATGGGAATATTTAAATCTTGCACCAACGTGATGGTTCTCAAAATAGTTCCATCGCCGCCAAGACTTAAAAATAATTCGAACGAATTGTCCAAATCATCATACGAAGAAAATGTTTTGTACTTTTTTGAAATGTTTAGTTTGGAAGAGAAAATTTCATAAAAATGTTTTTCAACATGAATTTCTATGCCAAAATGGTGTAATGTTTCAAGTAAATACTGAATGTATTCTCCTGAATCTTTATGATAAAATTGCCCGTAAATACCAACTTTCATGATTTCTTCTCCTATATATTAAGGTATTTATCTAAATAGTCCGATCGTTCTTTTAAATTCTGCATGTATGCATCTTCTGCAAATTCCGATACAATATTGTAACTGTAGCGTCGAAACGATTGCACAATTTCGTTCAGTCCAGCATTATTCAATTTAATGGTCACCTGAACAACATCATTTTCTGTTTTCGAAATAAACGCACCGAGTAAACGCGCATTGTTCGATTCTATTATTTGACTAATTTCACTAAATGAATAATCTTTAATGCCTTTTTCAACCACCAAAACACTTCCAAGTTCGTGTAAAAATGGCGTATCATTAAAAATATTGATGATATCATTGAGTTCGTAATAACCAACATACACATTTTTTTCGTTCAAAATTGGCATCACATTCGTTGAATTTTGCGCAAAAGCTTCCAACACGTCAATCCAATTTGTATGTGTGCGCACAAAAAACTGCTCCAATGCATAACGATATTCATCAATAGCTTTGTCTGCTTCAAAACAATGTGAATCTGTTTCAGACAAACAACCCAAATACACACCATCTTGCATGATTGGAATGTGTGAAAAAGTAAGTTGATTAAACACCAATTGCGCTTCTTTTACCTGATCTTTCACAGTCAGAGGAGTAACATCATTAAGAATGTAGTGTGCAATATTCATAAACAAAAGATTTGTGAGCGCAAATTAATTAAAAATAACTACTTCTAAGCATGCGAACTTTGTATTTTTGCGTAGAGTTATAAAATATAAACGCAATGACTACAAAACTTAGTGTAAACATAAATAAAATTGCCACGTTACGAAACGCTAGAGGTGGCGATGTGCCAAATTTAGTAAAGTTCGCTAAAGATGTGCAAAATTTTGGTGCGCAAGGAATTACAATTCATCCACGACCAGACGAACGACACATTCGTTACCAAGATGCACGAGACTTAAAACCAATTGTACATACGGAATATAATATTGAAGGAAATCCAATTCAGAAATTTATGGATTTAGTGTTGGAAGTACAACCTACACAAGTTACGTTGGTGCCTGATGCGGTTGATGCCATTACGTCCAATGCAGGTTGGGATACTATAAAACACAAAGACTTTTTAACAGAAGTAATTGCAGAATTTAAAAACAATGGAATTCGTACGTCTATTTTTGTCGATCCAACGGTAGAAATGATAGATGGCGCCAAAAATGTTGGAACCGATCGTATCGAATTGTACACAGAAGCATTTGCACACGAATACAGTATAGGAAATAAAAAGGCGATTCAACCGTATATTGATTGTGCTGTTCGTGCCAATGAATTGGGAATTGGTGTCAATGCAGGACACGATTTAAGTTTAGACAATATTGAATTCTTCGCAAAAGAAATTCCAAACCTATTAGAAGTTTCCATCGGTCATGCCTTAATTGCAGAGTCTATATATTTAGGAATAGACAATGTGGTAAATATGTATTTAAACAAACTAAAATAATGATTTTACATTCAAATATCATTGGAGAAGCAGGCAAACCACTAATCATACTTCACGGTTTCTTAGGCATGTCTGACAATTGGAAAACATTAGGGAAAAAGTTCGCGAAGGAAGGATTTCAAGTGCATCTTGTAGATCAACGAAATCACGGTCGTAGTTTTCATTCAGATGAATTTAACTATGACATCCTTGCGGAAGATATAAAACACTATTGCGATCATTACAATTTGACTTCCATTTCACTAATAGGACATTCCATGGGTGGAAAAACGGCAATGGTATTCTCAATGAAATATGCTGCAATGGTTGAAAAACTTGTTATTGTTGATATCAGTCCAAAATTTTACCCAACACATCACGAACAAATCTTAGCAGGTTTATCGGCGCTTCAAGCGGAAATGCTTGCTAGTAGAAAAGATGCGGAAGATATCATGGAAAAATTTGTGCCTGAATTTGGTACGCGACAGTTTTTACTAAAAAATCTATATTGGAAAGTAGACAAAACCTTGGGTTTACGCGTGAATCTTCAAGTACTTATTAATAATGTAGAAGAAATTGGAGAAGCGCTTTCGGGCAATACAATATATGAAAAAGAAACACTTTTCTTAAAAGGAGACAAGTCAGAATACATACAAATTGGTGATGAATTATTAATTCATCAATACTTTCCAAAAGCAACCATTCAAGAGGTTTCAAATTCGGGACATTGGCTGCATGCGGAAAACCCTACACAATTTTTAGAAAAAACGCTTTCTTTTTTGAATTCTTAAAAATCGTTCTAAATTTACTATGAATGCATAATAAATTCGTTTAAATCTTGTGTATATCATAATTTGTACTAATTTTGAACCACTGATTTTACAAAAATTTAACCTTAAATCATCAATTTAATTATTATGAAAAAACTTTTATTGGTATTGACCATCGCTTTTTCGGCTTCGGTAATGTACGCTGGAGGATATAGAGTCGGAGTACAAGGTCATAAACAATTAGCTATGGGACATACAGGAGTTGCTGTAGTAACAAGCGCTGAATCGGCTTTCTTTAATCCAGCTGGTTTGGTATACTTAGATGGAAAGCTAAATGTGTCATTAGGAGCAGCAGCAGTACTTTCAAATACATCATATCAAAATAGAGAGTTCGGATATTCGTCAGAAGCTGACAATCCAGTGGGAACACCTTTTTACGCGTATGGAGCATACAAAATTAACGATTGGTTATCTGCTGGAATCGCTATATATACACCTTACGGAAGTAGAGTAGAATGGCCAACAGATTGGGAAGGTTCGCACTTGGTAAACAATATTGAACTGTCTGCCATTTTTGTGCAGCCAACAATTGCCATTAAAATTAGCGACAAGTTAAGTGTTGGTGGTGGACCAATTTATGTTACTGGAGCTGTAAACTTCAACAGAAACTTATCTAGAAGTTTAACGGATGAAAACGGTGTACGTTCAAACGTAACAATTGACGCTTCAGGAATCAACGCTTGGGGATATTCTGTCGGAGCAATGTTTCGTCCAACGGAAGATTTCACACTTGGATTTAACTACCGTTCACGAATTGACATGGATGTAGAAAGAGGAGATGGAACAGCTGATTTTGAAAACTTACCAGCAGCTTTAGCACCAGGCTTTGCTGATGGCGATTTTACAGCGTCATTACCGTTGCCAGCCGAATTAACTTTCGGAGCTTCTTTTAAACCAAGTGAAAAATGGTTAGTTGCTTTTGATTATACAAGAACGTTCTGGGATGCATACCAATCATTAGATGTTCAGTTTTTCAATTCGGCAGGTTTATCAAGAAACCCAAGAGCTTACAAAAACTCTTCTATATACAAAATTGGAGCACAATATGAAGCAACTCAAAAAGTAACTGTAAGAGCAGGTTTCTACTTTGACGAGTCGCCAATTAGAGATGGATTTTTTGCACCAGAAACGCCACGACCAGATTCTGTAAACTTTACAGCAGGATTTTCGTATAACCTAAACAGTAAATGGGCAATTGACGCATCTGTATTATATGTACATTCTAATGAAATTCAAAACTCATATGACTATTTTGAAGAAGCAGGACAGCGATTGTCTTTTGCAGGAGAATACAAGTCAAATGCTTTAGTAGCAGGAATCGGAGTTTCATATAAATTATAATAGTAAAGAGCAGAATAAAGATGAAAAACAATATAAAATATTTAGCAATATTAGCTTTAGGATTATTCGCGTGTGAACCAGAATTCGATAATCCAATTGACGAAAGTGGAGCATATACAAGTGGATCAGCAGACTTTTCAACATTTGTAGCCGTTGGAAATTCACTAACTGCTGGTTACATGGATGGAACTGTATTTAGAAGTGGACAACAAAATTCATTTCCAAATATTATGGCAGAGAAATTCGCTTTAGTTGGCGGAGGAACATTTACACAACCATCTTTTGAAGATGATGTAAATGATGCAGGAGGATTTTTATTACAAGGAAGTCCATTACCAGGATTTGGAACACGTTTAGTAATTGATGCGAGTGAAGGTGGTCCTGAAAACTTAAATGTTACTTCAACAGTTGAAGTATCAAATTTGCAACAAACAGCATACAATAATATGGGAGTTCCAGGAGCAAAATCGTTCCATTTAGGAGCACCAGGATATGGAAACATTGAAAACTTAGCTTTTGGAGCAGCAAATCCTTACTTTGTTAGACATGCAACAAGTCCAAATATCACAGTTATAGAAGATGCAACGTCGTTAAACCCAACATTCTTTACATTATGGATTGGAAACAATGACATCTTATCCTATGCAACTTCAGGTGGAGTTGGTGTAGACCGAACAGGAGATCCGAATGTATTAGGGTATGGAGGAAACGATATTACGGATCCAGGTGTATTTGCATTCACCTACCAAGGTTTAGTAGATGCATTAACAGCAAACGGCGCAAAAGGAGTGGTAGCTACACTTCCTGATGTAACCTCTATTCCTTACTTTACAACAGTACCTTACAATCCTGTGCCAATGGATGCAGGAACGGCAGCATTTGTAAACAACGCTTATGCAACGTATAATGGAGGCTTGCAATTTGCAGCTGGAAATGGTTTAATTACTGCTGCTGAAGCTGCACAACGTACAATTACATTTGCAGCAGGACAAAATCCAGTTGTAATTGTTGATGAAGATCTAACAAACCTTTCAGGATTTGGAATTCCAAGTTACAGAATGTCAACAGTAAACGACTTACTTATATTGCCTTCTTCTGGTTTTATCGGAACACAAGCAGATCCAAACGATCCTTCAAGTGTTAATGGTGTAGGAATACCTTTAGCAGATAATTGGGTATTAACGGCAGATGAAATTCAATTGGTAAGAAATGCGAGAACTGCTTACAATAATGCAATTATAGCTATTGCAACTGAGAAAGACTTAGCAATTGCAGACATGGCAGCAACACTAGAAGTATTAGTTTCTGGTTTGCGTACAGCTGATGGACAAATTTATACAAACAACTACTTCGATGGTTCTTCAAATGCTATCTCTACAGCAGTATTCTCTTTAGATGGTGTACATCCAAATTCTAGAGGATATGCAATTGTAGCAAATGAATTCATTAGAGTAATCAACGAAAAATATGGTTCAGATGTTCCTGGAGTTACTGCCGGATATTACCCTGGAGTTACTGTAGTTCCAACGAACTAGTAGTACAGATCATAAAATATAATTTTGAAGAAGCACTGAGAAATCGGTGCTTTTTTTATAGCATCTTTCGTGAAAAACTCAATTCACAAATAATTCACATGCTAATTTCTATAATTGCAGTAAAAATAAACTGATACACAAATACTTAAATAACTTGATTCGCTTCTAAAAATAATGTACTTTTGCAAGCCAATTTTTATATCATAATAAAAGAAATGAATATAACAAGAGAAAATATAGACGCGCTAAATGCGGTTGTTACAGTTGAAATTGCAAAAGAAGACTACAACGACAAAGTAACTAAAATTTTAACGGACTACAGAAAAACAGCTAACATCCCAGGATTTAGAAAAGGTCATGTACCAATGGGATTGGTAAAAAAGCAGTACGGAAAAGCAGTACTTGTTGATGAAGTAAACAAATTATTACAAGAA
Source organism: Kordia jejudonensis (assembly GCF_001005315.1). GTDB lineage: Bacteria > Bacteroidota > Bacteroidia > Flavobacteriales > Flavobacteriaceae > Kordia > Kordia jejudonensis. The sequence goes on along the minus strand of NZ_LBMG01000002.1, from coordinate 113,575 downwards.
GGATTGAACAAATATTTAGTAGAAGAAAAACTAGATATCCTTGGAAATCCATTGCCAAGAATGCAAGAAGAATTCAACTGGGACGCTGAAAATTTCTCTTTCGAATTTGAATTAGGATTAGCTCCTGAATTTAATGTTGACCTAAAGAAAAATGCCGTTACACAATACGATATCGTTGCTGATGAGAAAATGATCGATGGGCAAGTAGAAAATATCAGAAAACAATACGGAAAACTTATCAGTCAAGACGAAGTTACTGAAGAGTCAGAAGTAACAGGTGTTTTTACAAACGAAGAAAAAGAAATTGAAAACAGCGTAACTTTTGGTTTGGATAAAATCAAAGGAAAAAGAAACGTAAACAAGTTTGTTGGTGCAAAAGTTGGAGATACACTTACCTTAAAAACAAAAGGATTGTTCAATGACGATCATGATGTAATGAACTTCTTAAAAGTTTCTCATGATGATGCACACGATTTAGATATTGAAGTTTCTTTCAAAATAAACGAAGCAAACACAAGAGAATTAGCAGAACTAAACCAAGAATTATTCGATAAATTATTTGGTGAAGGAAATGTAAATACATTAGAAGAAGTAAAACAAAAGATCAAAGAAGATGCAGAAAAACAATTTGTGCAACAATCAGATCAACGTTTACTTAATGATGTAACAGAAGATTTAATTGAAAATACGAAATTTGATTTACCTGATGGTTTCTTGAAAAAATGGATTCAGTCTGCTGGAGAAAAAGAATTATCTGTAGAAGAAGCTGAAGAAGAATACACAAAATCTGAAAAAGGATTGCGTTACCAACTCATTCAAGACCGTTTGGTTAAAGATAATGAAGTAAAAGTTGAGTTTGAAGACTTAAAAGAATTTGCAAGACAAATGATCAGAGCGCAAATGGCGCAATTTGGACAAATGAACCCAAGTGATCAAGAGTTAGACGACATCGCAGCAAGAATTTTATCGAACCAAGATGAGGTACGAAGATTAACAGATCAGTTGCTAAGTCAAAAACTATTAGAACTTTTCAAAGAAAAGGCAAACCTTAAAAAGAAAGAAGTGACTTACGAAAACTTCGTTAAAGAAGTATACGGAGATAGTCATTAAGAAATAAAATACTTATATTTAAGGCGTTAAAATCAACATTTTAGCGCCTTTTTTAATCAAAAAATATAAAGACATCAAATGGATTATAAAAAAGAATTTCATAAATACGCGACTAAACATCACGGTATCAACAATATGTACTACGACAAAATAGTAAGTCGTATGTCTCCTTCTACATTTACAAACCCTGTCGGAATGACACCATATATTATTGAAGAACGCCAAATGAACGTTGCTCAAATGGACGTTTTCTCACGTTTAATGATGGATAGAATCATATTCTTAGGAACAGGAATTGACGATCAAGTTGCAAATATTGTACAAGCACAATTACTATTCATGGAAAGTGTAGACTCGTCTAAAGACATTCAAATCTACATCAACTCTCCAGGTGGTGGCGTATATGCTGGTCTAGGAATCTATGATACAATGCAATTTATAAAACCAGACGTAGCAACTATCTGTACAGGAATGGCTGCTTCTATGGGAGCTGTATTATTATGTGCTGGACAAGCTGGAAAACGTTCAGGATTAACACACTCAAGAGTTATGATTCACCAACCATTAGGAGGTGCACAAGGACAAGCGAGTGATATTGAAATTACAGCAAGAGAAATTTTAATACTAAAAGAAGAATTATACAAAATCATTTCTAAGCACTCAGGGCAAGATTACGATAAAGTTTACAACGATTCTGATCGTGACTATTGGATGAAAGCCGACAAAGCAAAAGCATACGGAATGATTGATGAAATACTTGTAAGAGAATAAACTAAAAGCGCTACAAGTAAATAACAACAAATAATGGCGAAAGAAGAATTAGAATGTTCATTCTGTGGTAGAAAAAAGCCAGAAACAAATCTGTTAATCGCAGGTTTAGATGCTCATATCTGCGACAGATGTATTGAACAAGCGCATGGAATTGTTTTAGAAGAATCAAAACAAGCCAGTAATGATGAATTATCATCAGAATTGGTACTGCGCAAACCAAAACAAATCAAAGAATTCTTAGACGAATTCATCATCGGGCAAGAAGCCACCAAAAAAGTAATGTCGGTTGCCGTGTACAATCACTACAAACGACTGTTACAACCACCATCAAGTGATAGTATTGAAATTCAAAAAAGTAATATCATCATGGTTGGAGAAACAGGAACAGGAAAAACGTTAATGGCAAAAACCATTGCACGTATGCTAAATGTTCCGCTGGCTATTGTAGATGCTACCGTTTTAACAGAAGCTGGTTATGTAGGAGAAGATGTCGAAAGTATCTTAACACGTTTATTACAAGCCGCAGATTACAATCTTGAAAAAGCTGAACGCGGTATTGTATTTATTGATGAAATTGATAAAATTGCACGTAAAAGTGACAATCCATCCATTACACGTGATGTTTCTGGAGAAGGTGTACAACAAGCGTTGCTAAAACTTTTAGAAGGAACGGTTGTAAATGTTCCGCCAAAAGGAGGACGTAAACATCCTGATCAAAAATTCATTGAAGTAAATACAGAAAACATCTTATTTATTGCGGGTGGAGCTTTTGATGGTATCAAAAGAGTCATTACACGACGATTGAATATGCAAGCCGTTGGTTACAGTGCTTCCAAAGATGAAGAGGTAATTGATGCGGACAATCTGTTGCAATACATCATTCCAAAAGACTTAAAAGATTTCGGTTTAATTCCTGAAATAATTGGTCGTTTGCCTGTGTTGACGCATATGAATCCGTTAGATGCAAACACATTACGTGCGATCTTAACGGAGCCAAAAAATGCAATCATCAAACAATATGCAAAATTATTTGCAATGGATAATATTGAGTTTGATATTACAGAAGGCGCGTTAGAATTCATCGTAGAAAAAGCAATAGAATACAAACTTGGTGCACGTGGATTACGTTCGTTATGTGAAACGATCTTAACGGATGCGATGTTCGAATTGCCAGGATCTGATGAAAAAGAACTGAAAATCAGCAAAACATACGCTGAGAAAAAGCTATCAAAAGTAGCCATCAAAAAACTAAAAGCAGTATCGTAAATAATTTCTAGTAAATAATGCAGATACAAAATTTTTACATCCAATCAATACGGAAACAGCTATTGGTTGGATTTTTTATTGGGTTTTGGTTATTTCTCTTTTTCTACTATGTAGAACCTTTTGATCTATACGAATTGCCAAAAGCAGAACGACTATTAGCGTGTTTCGGATATGCCATGGTTGGAATTCTAACCTATATCATTACCATTCCCATACAGAGATTTTTATATAAATTTTCTGGAAAATGGAGCATCGTTCAAGAACTACTATTCATACTTTCAATGATGATTTTTTCAGGAGGAATTGGATATGCTTTTTTCAAATTCATCCTGTTAGAAAATGATCCGTATGCGCACAAATTTTCATACTTCTTTTTCCAACAAGTCATTCCAACAGTTTTCCTGATTCTTCCAGTTATGCTATTTTTACGTTGGATGTTTGGAAATAGACCAAATTCGGAAACCATATCGGTCGAGCCGAAAGAAACAAACATTGTCATCAAAGGAGAAAACAAAGCTGAAGTATTACACATAAAAGAAGCGGAACTCGTTTTTATTGAATCGGCAAACAACTATGTAAAAGTACATTACTTATTACAAGATGAATTGAAAAGCGATCTCTTTCGAAACAAAATATCTGTCTTGCAAGCTCAATTTCCATTCTTGCTAAAAACACATCGTTCGTTTCTAATAAATCCTGCTCACTTTTTAGAATGGAAACGTGAATCTGCACAAACTATTTTGATCTTAAAGCCAAATGTGACCGAAATTCCTGTTTCCAAAACCTACAAAAAGGCATTGGTGCAACATTTCATTAATCCCGTAGAATAAACGGTTCGCCAAAGGCAAAAAAATCGACCACTCAAACCGATCCATTCGCCACAAATAGTTGTAAACACTAGGATAAAGTCGGAATATTGAACTGTTGAAACAATAAAAACAATTTGTTATGAAAAAGTCAATATTTAAAATAACTGCCTTAACACTTATCCTAATTACTGCAATATATTGCGAAAGTTGCACAATGATCTACAGAACTGTTCGTCATGGTCAAGCAGACATTACAGACAATGAATGGCAACCAAAGGTAACTGTCGAAAAAGGTCAAGATGACTTTATATTTGCTGCAAAAACGGATGCAGATTTAGCGTCTTTCTTAGATGAAAACCTGGAAGGAACCAACACAAATGCGTTCATGGTTATCAAAAATGATACAATTATCTATGAAAAGTATTTTAACGAATATGATGAAAACTCATTACTAACCTCATTTTCGGTTGCAAAATCATTTGTATCAGCATTGGTAGGAATAGCACAAGAAGAAGGTTTACTAGACGAAAATGCGCCAATTACAACCTATTTGCCAGAATTGCTAAAACAAGATAAAGACTTTGCTAACATCACGGTAAAACACTTGTTGAATATGCAAAGTGGAATCAAATTTGACGAATATCCACGCATCAATCCATTTACAGGAATGGCACGTTTATACTACGGAACCAATATTCGTACAAAAATTACCAACGGAATGACTATTGAAGAAGCACCAGGACGTTTCAATTACAGAAGTATTGACACGCAAGTTTTAGGTGTTATCTTAGAACGTGTTACAAAAATGCCTTTGGAGGAATACCTATCGCAAAAAATATGGAAACCTTTAGGGATGAAATCTGATGCTACTTGGACGGTTGATAGCGAGCGTAACAAAATGGTAAAAGCATTCTGTTGTCTCAATGCTACTGCGGAAGACTTTGCAAAGTTTGGACGTTTATATCTCAATGGTGGAAAATACAATGGTGTCCAGATAGTGCCAGCCGCTTGGGTTGCTAAAACGGATAGTGGTAAAAAAATAAACCAACACTTTGGATACAAAAACAAATGGTGGACAAGTTCACACTATGATGTATTTGATACTGCCGAAGAAGGAAAAGCGTATGCAGAAGCAAATAATAAACAATACTTAAAATCTAACAAACTAAAAAGTGGTCGTTATGTTTCTTACTTTCAAGGAGACGATTACAACGCGCTCGGAATACTTGGACAACATGTATATGTGAATCCAACGGAAAACATCATTGTAGTGCGTTTGGGCGACTCGTGGCGTGATGACAAGTTCTATCTATCTGAATTAATTTATACCTATGTTGGAAATGGTCGTTATAAAAAAATGTTGAAGAAAGATAAAACAGCTTCAACTAAATAATTACAAGACACAACTAAACGATACTAAAACGTACATTCTCAATCTTGAATGTGCGTTTTGTTGTCTTTATACTCTATAAAAAACGCGTGATAGTATCATATGATACTATCATGTATAATTTTCTAATGGTTTTATCGAACACTATTAAGATTAAAATATATTTTGATTAAAAATACTAAGCAAAGCTAGAGTGATACTTTAATGAATTGATTTGAAGGATTAAATAAGCCTCAGTATAGATATAACATCTGATGTGATAAAAAATAAGTGATTTTGAGAGTTTTTACGGGAAACCACATTGTTTTGTGTAAGTTATTGTCTTAACTTTAAAGACAGTTGAATTAGAATATTACAATTTGAATCAAGTGTTTCTTATATGAAAATTAAGCATAGAGATATCAACATAGAACAATTTCAATCAATAAATGATGTGTTCCAATTTATAGAAGACAATGTCTTTGATTTGAGAAGAAATTATGACTTAGTAAATCTTTGGGTAAAGTATAGAGATTACACTAAAGATGAAGATGAAAAGAAAAAATCCCAATGGGAAATCGATTGTTTTATGTTTGAAATAAAGGGAGAACGATTGTTCTCTCAAATTTACTCTATCAAAAAAGATGAATCAGAGATAAATAAATATCCTGATTTAAGTAAGTTTCAAATTGATGTAATTGAATATCTGAAAGAAAGAATAAAATCTTCAAATAATTCAATTCTACTTGCTCGATATAATCATTTATTATGGAAATGTCCTAAAGGAATAAAACGATTAATGTATGCTTTGAATGCTATTGATAATTATATACTTTCAATAAGTAAGTATTATGAATTAGACGATATCTATGGGAATCAAGATAACTCTTTTCAAATAGGAGAATTATTTGAAATCTTAGTATTGCTAAGTAGTGAGGTTAAATCAGACAAGACTAAGTTGAAGGAATTAACCATTTTTTTATTGTTTAAGGCAAAAAGATTAAAGTTTTATACTCTTCATAGTATTCTTGAAGATATGTTGTCATGCAAAAAGATTTTTAAACCTAAAGATTTTGAAAATACTCTTTCATTATTTCAAACACAATTGGAGGAAAGTAAAGGAGGAAAAGAAGATTTTCTTCTTGTAAACGAGTATTTACCGTCAGCAATTAAAATTGCTGCGAAAATAAAGTCAGATACAAAAAATTGGCAAAATGAAATTGGATTAGCTTTTCTAAGAATGGCAGAAGAGATAACTCAAGAAGAAAAGTTTTGGATTAAACAGGATTACCATGCTAAAGCAATAGAAGCATTCAAATTATCAGGTAATTTAGAATATCGTAAAAAAGCGGAAATACTTTATGCGAATTTAAAACCTCAAATAAAACTACCTACTCATACAATTTCTTATACGGAAGAAATTCAAGATTTATTAAAAAAACATCAAGAAAATATAAAAATTAAAGCTAGAAATATTCTAAAAAAAAGTTCTCATGATATATATAGATTTGTATCGTCGGGAACTTTTTTTCCTGATTATAACGATGTGATCAAAGCTTCTGAGAAAAAAGGGAATACTTTTTTAGATTTTGCAACGACAATTAGTTTCGATAAGAATAAAAATATAACAAATCAAAAAGCAAATAATAAAGAATTAAGAAAAGTATTTGAGTCTTATCAATTTCATTTGGAAATAAGTGCTTTACCTTATCTGCACTATATTTTAATATTTGGCATTAAATCTGGCAAACTTACTTTTGAAAATTTAATTGGTTTTTTAGTTGAAAAAACATGGATTGGAAAACTTCATATACAATACGATCTAGGGGGAGATGAAAAACTTGTTAATTTAGTTCAGCAAATAAGCCCAGCAATAATCGAATTTTACTTACAGATACAAGCTTGGCAAAGCACTAAATATTATAAGCCTAGCTTTATTTTATGTATTGATAGTTTAACTTTAAAAATGGAAGGGATTTTTAGAAGCTTCTGCGAAAGAGTTGGTGTCCCTACTAGTCTTAATAGAGAGAAAGGAATGCAAGAAGCTTATATCCATAATGTTTTTGATAATGAAATAATTATTGAATTTTTTAATGAGGATGATAGGCTGCTTTTTAATTATTTATTCTCTAGTGATGGGGGCTTAAATTTGAGAAATAATGTAGCTCATTGTTTTTATCACGTAAGCGAATATCATTCAGATAAAATGTTGTTATTAATTGCTGTATTATTAAGAGTTGGGAAATATGATATAAAAAAACAAAACAGTAAGTAAAAATTAAAGATTTCAAAATAGATAAGAGGTCTAATATATAATAAAAAAAGCGCCTGTTTTCACAAGCGCTTTTCTATCTATCAGTTTATTACTAAGTACTACTCAACAATAACAAACTCGATTCTACGGTTTGTTTCATGCTGGGTTTCTGAACAGTTAGCACCGCACTTTTCAAGTGGCTGTGTTTCACCGTATCCTTTTGAAACTAAACGACTCGCGTTAATTCCATTTTCTATTAAATATTTTTTAGCAGAAGCAGCTCTTTTGTTTGATAACGTGTAGTTATAACCAGCTTTTCCTCTTGTATCTGTATGTGCATTGATTTCAATAACCATTGTTGGGTTTTCATTCAACACTTCAATAATCTTGTTCAAAGATAATGTTGACTCGTCTTTAATAACCCACTTGTTATAATCGAAATAAATGTTTTCAATTTTAATCATTAACTTCTCTTCAACTTCTACGATTTCAGCTTTCGCTTGTGGAAGTTTAATAGTTAACTTATGTGTGAAATCATCTCCTCTGTACGATTCGAAATCTTCGTCAGTTTCAATGAAACCATCTTTAGAAGCGTGTAACGTATAAGAGTTGTAAGGAATTACCTTTGTGGTAAAAATACCTTGATCGTTTGTTTTAATTTTATCAACAATACGTCCATACGCATCAACTACAGTTACAGTAGCATTTGGTAAAATCATGTTTGTTTTATAATCAACAATAGTTCCTTGTAATGATTGTAATGTTTTTTCTCTCTTAAAATAGTAGATGTCGTTTCCACCTTTTCCACCTGCTCTGTTTGATGTAAAGAATCCAGAATTTGACTGATCCATTAAGAAACCGAAATCATCTTCAGGACTGTTTAAAGAACTTCCCATATTTACAGGGAAATTAAATTTTCCATCGATAATTTTACTTTCAAAAATATCCAAACCACCTAAATTGTAGTGTCCGTTAGAAGAAAAGTACAAAGCACTATTGTCTCCCATAACGTATGGAAATCTTTCATCTTTATGTGTATTGATTTCGCTTCCCAAGTTTACAGGAGTTCCATATGTTCCATCTTCGTTGATTGCAACAGAAAATAAATCAAATCCTCCTTTTGAACCTGGAATGTTTGCTGAAAAGTAAATTGTTTTGTCATCTGGAGATAAAACAGGATTTTCAATAGCATATCCTTCCATGTTGAATGGTAACATTTCAAAATTTGTCCATTCGTACTCAATCATTTCTGCTCTAAAAATCTTCAAATTGTATTCTCCGTTCTCTTCAACACTTCTTGTAAAGAAAACAACATCTTGTGCATTTGAAAGTGCTACAGAACCTTCGTGATTTTCTTTGGTATTGATAGCTCTTGAGAAGTTCACTAAATTTTTAATATCTCCTTTTTGATTTAAATCTCCACAATATAAATTGTAGAAACCATCTTTTTTGCTTGTAAAACCTCCAATTCTCTTCGCTGAAGAAACAATAACTTTATCTCTAAAAAAAGCAGTTGCATGCTCAGAATATGGAGTATTGATATTTAAATTTTCGAATTCGTACATAAATCCGTTTGGATCTAATGCCTTAATAGCTCTGTTTGCGAATTCTTTTTTGGTCGTTTCTGTGTAGAAGTTACTGTCGTCTAACGCTTCTGCCTCTGGCCCTTGTGCAGTTACGAAAGTTACAGTAAATGTTGCTAACAAAAGCAACATTGTAGGTGTAAACTTTTTCATTCTAAAATTGGGTATTGTACTATATTAATAATCTGATACCTCAAATATAGAGTAGCAATTTTGTTACCTGTTTTTTATTGGTTAAAAGACACAGAAATTCGACGAGTGGTAATTTAGGAAAGATAAATGAAATAAAAACCAAGTATTTCTACCTAGAAAAATGGTAGGTTGCTGAAAAACAATGTTTTATTGAATACTGTTCATTTGCAGTAATTCGTCCAAATACACACGCTGATTGGACAATCTAGGAATTTTATGCTGTCCGCCAAGCTTGTCGTTTTTCTTTAACCAATCGTAGAATAATTGTGGACGTGCCACATGAAGTTTCAAGCTGTTTAACGTTAAATTATTAAATCGTTTAGCTTCATAATCCGAATTGATATTCTGCAAAGCTTCATCTAACAAAAAGGCAAATTCACTAATATTTTCTGGCTTTTTCTTAAATTCAATAATCCATTCGTGGGCACCTTTTTCTTTATTTTGCATAAAAATAGGACCAGCTGTATATTCAACAATTTCCGATTTTGTCGCGATGCAAACACGTTTTAGCGCATCTTCCGCATTTTCAATAATTAGCTCTTCGCCAAACACATTGATATGATGCTTTGTGCGTCCTGTAACTTTAATTCGGTATGGATTTGTTGAGGTAAATCGGATAGTGTCGCCAATCATATAACGCCATAAACCTGCATTTGTCGTAATAACAACCGCGTAGTTTTTGCCAACTTCAACGTCTGATAATGGAATTATTTTCTGATCCAAAAAATGAAAACTTTCCATCGGAATAAATTCGTAAAAAATACCATAATCAAGCATTAATAAAAGCTCGTCTGAGTTGTTTCGATCTTGAATCGCAAAGAAACCTTCGGAAGCATTGTAAATTTCATAATACTTAAAATCTGGTTTTGGTAATAAGTTGTGATATTGTTCTTCATATGGGACAAAACTTACGCCACCATGAAAATATACTTCTAAGTTTTCCCAAACTTCAAATAAATGTGCTTTTTGTGTTTGTACGATGACTTCATTCAACAAAACCAACATCCACGAAGGAACGCCAGCCAAACTTGTCACATTTTCTTTTAAGGTTTCGGCAATAATTGCATCAATCTTCACTTCCCAGTCGCCCATTAAGGAAACTTTGTTGCTTGGTGTACTGCTAAATTCTGCCCAAAGCGGTAAATTATCGATCAAAATTGCTGACAAATCGCCAAAAAATGTACCATTTTGCTCGTACAATTCTTTGCTTCCGCCCAAGCGTAAACTTTTTCCATTAAATAATTGTGAACCTTCATTATTGTTTAAATACATGCACAACAAATCTTTACTTGCGGCATAATGACACAATTCTAATGAATCTTCACTTACGGGAATAAATTTACTCTTCGCATCTGTAGTTCCGCTCGATTTTGCAAACCATCGAATTGGTTTTGGCCAATAAATATTGCTTTCGCCTCTGCGTGAACGTTCAATCATTGGCTGAATTTGCTCGTAAGATGTGACAGGAATACGTTCGGTAAACGTTTTATAATTGGTAATACTTGCAAAATCGTACTGTTTGCCAACTTCCGTCTTCTTTGCTGTAGTTAGTAATGACATCAATAACTCCAACTGTACTTCATGCGGGTTTTGTAAAAAAAGCTCTATTTGAGAGATGCGTTTTTTTAAAAACCACGAAGCGATAGAATTTACTAATGGTATTGGCATTATGTGTACGTTATTCGGTTGTTTTTAGTTGATAAAATATGGTTGCAAGCAAAAAGTTTTATACTTTCGTCAACGATCTGCTTTTAACGCAATCATACTTTAAGTGAATAAAAATAGCAAAAATCTTTAATGATGTATCAAGGTGTTTTAACAAAAATGCAAACGGAGTTCGGAAAACCGATTCAATATTACCTAAATTTTGAAGATGATTTCTTGAATATGAACCAATTACTTAATAAAACACTACGTTTAAATTTTGAGAAATTTGAATGTTTAAATTGTCATTTAGACAAGCAAATTTACCGTCAAGGGTTTTGTAAAAGCTGTTTTTTTGAAATTCCAACGGCTGGCGATTGGATCATGCGACCAGAATTGAGCACAGCACATTTAGATGTAGAAGATCGTGATTTGGAATACGAGAAAAAAGTACAATTGCAACCACATATTGTATATTTGGCTTTATCGAGTGAAATAAAAGTTGGAGTCACTCGTAAGCGACAAGTGCCAACACGTTGGATAGATCAAGGAGCTGTAAAAGCTGTGGAAATTGCAGAAGTTCCAAATAGATATTTGGCAGGAATCACGGAAGTTGCGCTAAAATCACATGTATCCGATAAAACAAATTGGCGAAAAATGCTTCAAAATCTCAATGAAGATGCCGATTTAGCCGAGAAGCGAGAAGAATTGAAAGCGTTTATTCCAGCGGAAGCGCAACCGTATTTCTTAAACAATAGAGAAGTGGTAGAACTTGATTTCCCCGTGCTTTCGTATCCTGAAAAAGTAAAAAGTTTGAATCTTTCCAAAACACCAAGCTTTGAAGGAGTTTTAAAAGGCATCAAAGGACAATATTTAATATTTGAAGACAATACCGTGTTCAACGTTCGCGGAAATGAAGGTTTTGTGGTGAGTTTAGGTATTAGTTAAATTTGTCATTCCTGCGCAGGCAGGAATCTATCTATTTCGTAAAAAAGTGGATTCCGCATCAAGTGCGGAATGACAATACTTTAAACGAATTAACAAAAAACACATCGAGAGCTACTTTGAAATCTAAATGCTTTTGAAATTTAGTTACCAAAAACTTCAACAGCGTCAGCGCTACCAAAGCGAAGCGTATCTAAAAATCTAACAGTCCACCATTCCATATTAACTAAACATATATTTTACCAACTGAATACTTCCAATCACAAACAACAAAATACCGATCACTTTATTAATCATAGCCGCAATATTCTGCACTTTGTTTTTAATCAAAACACTAAATCGGCTATATCCGTAAAGTGTTAACAATTTTCCTAAATACACACCTGAAAAGAAGACAAACAGAATTGTTAATGACGTATTCATATTGAGTTGGAAAGCATTTTTGTTTAGATACGAAATCATAAAAATCCAATATACTAATACTGGCGGATTCAACAATCCAAGAAATAATCCCGTGATGTATTTGGACATTTTGAACTTCTTTTCCTGTGTTTCTTTTTTCTTTTTGAAGAATAAAACGCCACCAATTAAGAATAAAACAACCGCAATTGCCATCTGAATCCACTGATTCATATCTATAAAATCAGCAACGACCATACTGCAATGCAATGCGTAAAATGAAATGATAATTTCTGCAATTCCAGCCGTTAATGCTATCTTCATTGCGTTTCGTGCATCTACGCGTACTGTAGTATTAATGACTGAAATATTAACTGTTCCTAAAGGAATTGCGCCCAAGAATGTTACTAAAACACCGATAATGAAATACCAAATAAAATCCATGAGGTATTGGTAGGAAGTTTTTCGGAATCATTACACTAGTTAGAAAAAAGAATTTGAATTTGAAGTTGAAAAATGAAAGTCATAACGAATTAACAACTCAACAAATAAACAAAATCCACATCTTACTTCACAGAATCTTGCTTCTTTTCCTGTGCTGCTGCTTTTTCTTCCGCTTCTTTTTTCTTTTTTCGATTCCCCAATAAGCTTCCCAAAACACTCTTTACTTTATCTCCTGTAGAATTGGGCGTGGTAACGGTAGAATCTTTTTTTGTATCGTTTCCTTTGATTAAATTACCCAAAATTCCATCAACAGTATCACTTCCTGTGTTGATGTTGCTAAGTGCTTCTTGCGCTTTTAGTTTGGCCAACTTTTTGACTAAATCTGTTGTCGCGCTTACTAAATTTGTAGTAAAATTTGGGCTTCTATAACTTCCTGTAATTTTAGTAGATACAGGAACTTTGATACTTTTTGCTTCTTCCGATTTGATTTCAGATAGTAATTTTGTGACTTCCGTTCCTAAATACGAAGCAGGAATTTCAAAAGTAGCATCGTAATTTAACGATTGATCAAAACCATGACTTCCTGCAACGGTAATATCAATATCTTTATAGTTAAACGAAAACGGTTTTACACTTACTTTTCCATCATCAAAAGATAATTTTGCCTTGATGTCTTCTATGTTTATTTTATTTAAATCGATAAACGTTAGTTTGTCATTAATGGTGTTGAAAAAATCAATATTTGTAGATTTTAAAGTCGTCGTGATCAATTCCGCGAACGCGTTACCAGAAATTGTAGTCAAATTAGGTGTGTAACTTTGGGTTAAATCTCCTTGTAATGAAATTGTTGTATTCAACTTTCCGTTCAATGCTTTGGCAACAGGTGCAATAGTTTGAAGCAACTCCAATCCGTTGAATGATTTTGAAATATCAAACTCGTCCATATTTAAATCCATCGCAAAAGTTGGTGTAGTATTCTTTGTAGAAACCAAGCCTGACATTTTGATTCTTCCGCCAAATACTTCAGAAGTAACATCAGTTAAAATAGCTTCTCCGTCTTCTAAGACTAAGTTACCTTTTACCTGATCTAGTATAATATTATCGTAATATACCTTGTTAGAATTTACATAAATAGAACAATCTAAAAAAGCTGGAATTTTTAAGGCTTCTCCTTCGGTAATTTCAGTACTTTTATTTTCACTTCCTTCTTCGGTTGCGACCATAAAATCATTTACATAAAAATTGTTTGAATTTACATTGAAGTTTCCTTTCAGTTTGCCTTCATTAAATAAAAAACCAAGTAAATTTTCAATTGTTCCTGTTGCCTTAAAATCACTTTTTCCACTTGTTGCATCAAACTTTTTTAAAGAAATTTTTCCAGGAATAAAGTCAATTTTAGCTTCTGAAATTGCTAACGGATTTACCACATCTTTGGACGAAAATAAGAAGTCAGAAATGGAAAGATTCCCCGTGTTTTTGATATTTCCATATTGTTCTTTTTGAATGGAATTCATGTCAAAATTTGTCGTCAAATTGGCATCTAAAATTCCACTTAACTCTTTGTTTAGTTCTATTGGATAGGCTTTTGAGATATTTCCTAAATTCAGTTTTCCAACTATGGTAGCATTTACTTTTGGATTTGTGGTTAATGCCGCAATTGTTCCATTTCCACGAAATGAATCTTCATCAATTTTAAAGGCTAAGTTGCCAATTTTTAGAAATGTATCTTCCGTTTTTCCAGTGGTATTTTTTAGCTGTGCATCAATGTTAATATTCTGAACACTTTTTGGCAAATCAGGATATTTAAAAGAAGCATTATTAGAAACTACTTTGATGTCAATAGTAGGAATAGTGGTTTCGGTTACAAGTCCTTTAATTTTTCCAGAAACTTCAAAATTTCCTGCCGTTTCCACGCTTTCAATGTTTTTTGCATAAGCTTTTGGAATTACACCTAAGAAATTTTTAAAATCCGAAGATGGCGTTTGCAATGTGATGTCTACTTCTTGCGAATCTGGATTTACTTTTACAAAACCATCAAATTTTAACGGCAATTGATTGATTAAAGCATCATTTTCAAGAAATGTATATGTTCCATTTGTCAAATCCATTCCAATCAACGCTTCCAGTGCAACTTGTTGTTGTTCAATATAATTCATACCATCAATTCCAAAAGAAACTTCCGCATTTGTGGTAGTGTTCAATTCAGATGTATCCAATGAAAAATCGCCAAAACCTTCATGCTGCACATCTGTCAGTACAAGTTTAGTTTTGCTTTTTGCATCATAATAATTAATGTCTGTATTAAGGATATGATAATTGTCTATGTTGAATTTAAAATCGGACGTTTCTGAAACAGTTTCCGCAGTTTGTACAGTCTCGCTAGGTTTTGCAATATCGTAATTTGCTGTTCCGTTTTCGTCAACAAGAATATTTAATTTGGCATCATCAACCGTGAAGCTATAAATCTGAATCGCTTCGTTTGGACCTTTGAAAAGTTCGCCAATAGCTGTAGTTACTGAAACTTCTTTACCAAAAAATAGTGTGTCGTTTTCAAATGGAGCGTTGTTTATTACCGAAATATCATCTAAAATAATCGAAGCTTTCGGGAAATTTCTAAAAAAACTCACGTCAGCATCGGCAAAATCAACACGCGCATTTATATTTTCATTGATGGTTTCTTTTACCATAGCAATGATTTTATCTTTAAATAAATAGGGTGCCGTTAGTAAGGCAACGATTAATAGTAGGAGTGTTATTCCAGTTATTTTCAATATTTTTTTCACGTTCATGCTTTCCTCTTTTTTGAGAATCTAAGAAAGTGAATTTTAAAAAAATCACTGTTAAGAAGATGATAAATTTTTCCAATTACAGCATTCGCGTTAACATTAGAATCTTTTGAGTTAATTTTGGCAAGTTTCATCCAAAATTTAGCTGGAAAAAAATAAAAAATTTATGCGGTATGACTATCTAAATCAATCTCTTCTCCGATTTCCAAGCCAAAACGTTTTCTGAATATATATACTATTAAATATAAAAAAGGAGTGTCTATAAATGCGACTAATACTTTAAAGATAAATCCGCTAGCAAGTAAGCCCAAATATAAATCCCACGGCAATATTTCAAATACACATAAAAGTGTAATTACGGAGAATGTATCTACAAATTGAGAAGCAAATGTAGAAAAGTTATTCCGTAACCATAAATGTCTTCCTTTGGTCAAATTTTTCCAAAAGTGATACAGTTGAATGTCAATAAACTGAGCAAACAAATAGGACAACATCGACGCAAATACGGCTAATGGTGCGTTTCCAAATACTTGTGTAAATGTTTCATCGCTCACGGGCGAATTGGGTAAAGCAGGAACATTTTGCGAGACATAAATAATTCCTAACGAGAAAAAAGAGGCAAAAATTCCAGCAATTACCACCTGATTTGCTTTTTTCTTTCCGTAAATCTCAGAAATGGCATCTGTAATCAAAAATGTAATTGGATAGGGAAGTAATCCTACCGATATTTTAAACAAACTTTCTCCAAAAATCTCAATATCAAATGGATACCAATAGAAAAATTTTTGAAAAATTAAATTTGAAACAACCAAAGAAGTAATAAAGAGTGCTGCTAAATACAAGTATATTTTTGAAGCTAATTTTTTGTCTGCTATCGTCATGTTGTAAAGATACTAAACTTTCTTTTTGTAAAATTTTTCTCTGCACTTAAACACGTGCTACGAATTCATAAATAGCATGATGATATTTATAAATGCCACGATACATGGCTTTTTTAGCTGATTGAACATGAGTAGTTTAGCCTTGTTGAAAAATAACAAACACACTAAATTATTAACTCATTTAAAATTATAATGTCATGAAGAAAAAAGCATTAAAAGGACTCGCTTTAAACAAAAAATCAATTTCTAACTTAAATAAAGAAGCTATCAACGGTGGCGGATTTTCAGATGGTTGTACAGACGGTTGTTCACCAGCACAAACTTGGTTAAACTGTACACAAGCAGATTGTACAGCAGATTGCCACGGTGGCGCTTCAAGCATTTGCGACACATTACAAGCACAAAATGATCATATTTAATAAGTAAAAAAACAACTCACAAAACTTTATATCATGAAGAAAAAAGCATTAACAGGACTCGAATTAAACAAAAAATCAATTTCTAACTTAAATAGTGACGCAATCAATGGTGGCGGATTTTCAGATGGTTGTACAGATGGATGTACACCAGCACAAACTTGGTTCAACTGTACACAAGCAAATTGTACGGCAGATTGTACAGGTGGTGTTTCTCGTATTTGCGACACATTACAAGCACAAAATGATCATATTTAATAAGTAAAAAAATAAACAACTCACAAAACTTTATATTATGAAGAAAAAAGCATTAAAAGGACTCGAATTAAATAAAAAATCAATTTCTAACTTAAATAGTGACGCAATCAATGGTGGCGGATTTTCAGACGGTTGTACAGATGGATGTACGCCAGCACAAACGTGGTTCAACTGTACACAAGCAAATTGTACGGCAGATTGTACAGGTGGTGTTTCTCGTATTTGTCATACAATACAGGCACCAGACGATGCATTAACAGTATAAATAAATATCTATTTAAAAAAAGCGCATAAGACTAGTTTTTATGCGCTTTTTTTGATGAAAATATAGGCTCGGAATTCATAAAACCCGAGAGGAAAAACTTTTTAGGCAGGTTTCAGTTTTTTAGATTTGATCAACTTTAATTAACTAAATTTAAACTTATAATTATGAAGAAAAAAGATTTAAAAGGACTTGCATTAAACAAGAAATCAGTTTCTAACTTAAATCCAGAAAAAATTAATGGAGGAGGAGTTACAAATGGATGTACTGACGGATGTACGCCTTTTCAAACAGCTTGGAATTGTTCTAGAGGAAATTGTACAAACGACTGTGGCGGTGGCGCTTCTTATATTTGTACTACTGCACCTAAAGATCTTGATCTTCAAGCTCCAGACTAATTATTTTTTAAAAGCGGTAAACGTAAATTAATTTTTTTTAATTTGTAGTTTTCGTTACAACCGAACTTCTAAATAGAAGCCTTTTCAAGAAATTGAAAGGGCTTTTTTTATGAAGTAATATTGTGGTTGTCGTCATATGTAAATCACGACTCGTTATTTATAAATAGTGGATTGTATGTGCTTTGAAGCTACTTTTCTGGAGCGTAAATTTGTTTCAATATTAATCACAAAATTTTATTATTATGAAAAAGCGAACATTAAAATCGTTGGTATTAAACAAAAGAAAAGTATCTAGTTTAGTTGATGGACAGTTATTAGGTGGTACGTCACTTCCAATAACATTTCTTTGTACGTATATAAGTGTAACATGTACTGCGGATACGCAACCAAAGCCAACAGATGATGCATGTAATAAAAAGTAATTTTTTATAAATGTACTATAGTATTGCATAGTAGAGGTTGTCTATATTTTTAGGCAACCTTTTTTTATTTGATAAAGCGTCTGTGAAGGATATTTCAGCAGGCAATTTTTTGTCCTACATCTTCCTTTCTTTTAATAATTCCATCAGTAAATTAACAAATAAATTCAGGTAGGCGTATTGTGTTTTTGGGGAAAGACTTTTTCAATGATACACATTGTCGTCATATATAAATCACGACTCGTTATTTATAAATAGTTGATTGTAAGTATTTTGTTTTGAGTTGAAACTGAATTAGATTCGTCTCAATATTAATCACAAAAAATTATTATTATGAAAAAGCAACATTTAAAAAGTTTATCATTAAACAAAAACAAAATCTCTAACTTGGTTGATAACGAAGTAAAAGGAGGATTAGTAAGCGACAATACTTTTTGTCCAGGAAGTGTAAGGTTTTGTAGCTTTGCTTGTACATTAGCGTGCGGTAATACTACTGGTCCAGCACCTTCTACGGTTCCAGCATGTTATGACAAATAGTAGAATTACTACATAACAAAAAGCCTTTCCATTGTACTGGAAAGGCTTTTTTAGTGATTAATAACTAACAAAATTATTTAATCTCTATGTCGTATGGTAATAATAATTGTGGTCCTTCCATCTGCGTCATTTTCTTCATCTTCTGTAACATCATGTAATGTTTGTCTCCCAATTCTTCTTTTAAGATAGCTTCTTTAGATTGAATAAATCCACCAGTATACTGATCTAAGATACTTTGGAAATCTTTTTCATACACAGGCAATTCTTTAATGCGGTATTCTTCAATTCCAGCTGTTTTTGCAGCTTCCAAGATAGCCATATCTAAACCTCCAATTTCATCAACCAATCCAATTTTTAAGGCATCGTTTCCTGTCCAAACACGTCCTTGTGCAATTTCATCTACTCCAGTTTGTGTCATATTTCTTCCATCTGCAACACGTTGTGTAAACAAGTCATAAATGTCTTCAATTCCTTCTTTTATCAAGGCACGTTGTTCGTCGGTCATTGGTTCAAAAACGCTGTAATCAACAGCATTTTTATTAGTGCCAACTTGTTCTGCGTTAATTCCTAAGTCATTAGCCAATTCGTGCATGTTTGGAACCGTTCCAAAAACACCAATACTTCCTGTAATGGTATTTGGTTCGGCAAAAATCTTATCGGCATTACACGCAATGTAATATCCGCCAGAAGCTGCCAAATCTCCCATAGAAACAATTACGGGTTTTGTTTTTTTCGTCACTTCAATTTCTCTCCAGATCAACTCACTTGCCAAAGCACTTCCTCCAGGCGAATTTACACGTAATACAATTGCTTTTACATTTTTATCTTCACGTACTTTCTTTAACGCTTTGTTAATAACACCTTGTCCAATAGTTGCTTCATCTCCTTCGCCATATATAATTTCTCCTTGTGCATAAATAACCGCGATACGATCACTAGCACTTGTCGATTTTGGTTTTTTACCAGCATATTCCGCATAGTCGTAAATATCAATACTATTTACATCACTATTTTGTCCCATCGCTTTTTGAATGCCCGCTTGAAATTCATCTTGATATCCAATTTTGTCTATTAATTTTGAACTCAACGCAAGTTCTGCAGTTCTTCCTGCTAGTTCGTCAGCTAAGGTGTTTAGTTGCTCTGGCGTTAGGTTTCTGCTTTCTCCTATTTCCTTTCGCATTTCGTCCCAAATAGAATTTAAGAATACAGAAATTTGTTCTCTATTCGCGTCACTCATTTCCTGACTTATATAACCTTCAACGGCACTTTTATATTTTCCGTGACGAATTACTTCCATTTTTACGCCATATTTTTCTTGAAACTCCTTGTAATACATGCGTTCCATTGCCAAACCTTTAAAATCTAAAGCGCCCACTGGATTTAAGTAAATTGTATCTGCAACTGAATTTAAGTAATAATCTTTTTGTGAAATGTAATCTCCGTACGCTACAATAAATTTTCCAGATTCTTTAAAATCTACCAACGCATCACGGATAGCTTTTGTTTGTGCCATTCCAGCAATAATACTGTTGTTTGAAATTGTAATTCCCTTAATCTTATCATCGTTCTTTGCATATGCAATAGCATCAATAATATTGAATAAACCATCATAATCAGGCTCATTTGGAAAAAATGTCAAGTCGCCATAATCAAACTTTCCTGCATAATCATTAATAGGTTTGTCAAGATTAAGTTCTAAGACGGAATTACTTTTTACGACAATCATGTCAGAGTCCGATCCTCCTGAAATAGAAATTAAAAGAATCAGCAAAAAGAAGCAAATTCCAAAGAAAATACCAACTCCGATAATTGTTGATAGTACACGTTTTAAAAAGTTCATAGCTTTTATATTTTGTAAATTTTTGTAAAAATATTGATTAATCGCATAATTATGAAGTAAGTGTGCATTTATCATAAAACGTTACACTTTTTGTGAAAATATTGTCAATTACATTTTTAAACCGAAAGCCAAGTAGATTTCATTCTATTTCAACAGCAGAAAAAAGATTGCTAATCCTACCTTTTTGACGATGCTATCCATATATTTTAATTATATTTGGCGGATCAATTTTTAGCACGCAAAACCTTATAATTTCATCCACATTTGTTACACACTACATATATATCTATAGGAAGTAATGTTGGCGATAGACGTGCACATTTGCAAAACGCTGTACAAAAGCTTTCTAAGGAAATTGGACGTGTTTTGAAGGTTTCACCTATTTATGAAACACCATCTTGGGGTTTTGAAGGGGACGATTTTTACAATGCTTGTTTGTGTGTAAGTACCGAAATGTCACCTGCGGAAGTGATGACAAAAATTTTGGAAATAGAAGCTTCATTAGGACGAATCAGAAATGACAAAAAAGGCTATCAAAATCGTACTATTGATATTGATATTATTTTCTATGAAGATGAAATTATAGATTCTACATTGGTAAAATTACCGCATCCGTTAGCGCACGAACGTAAATTTGTCATGCAGCCGTTGTGTGATATTGCACCGAGTAAAATTCACCCAACTTATAAAAAAACGGTTGCTCAATTGAATGAATTCATTTCATTCGATGGAATTGAGAAAAGTGAAGAAACACTACAAAATCCAGATGGGAAGAAAGATTTTTCACGGTTCAATTACATTGCCATAGAAGGAAATATCGGTGCGGGAAAAACCTCGTTAGCTACCAAAATTGCAGAAGATTTCAATGGAAAATTGATTTTAGAGCGTTTTGCAGACAATCCGTTTTTGCCAAAATTCTATGAAGACAACGGACGCTATGCGTTTCCACTAGAAATGTCGTTTTTGGCTGACAGATATCAACAAATTTCGGACGATTTATCGCAGTTAGATTTATTCAAAGATTTCATTGTGTCAGATTATGATATCTTCAAATCATTAATCTTTGCAAAAGTGACGCTACAGCGTGAAGAATACAAGTTGTATCGAAAGTTGTTTGATATTATGTACAAGGAAATTCCAAAGCCAGATTTGTACGTGTATCTCTATCAAAATACAGAACGTTTATTGCGAAACATAAAAAAGCGTGGGCGCGATTACGAGCAAAAAATTCCTTCGGAATACTTAGACAAAATCAACAATGGATATTTAGAATTCATCCGAACACACAAAGATTTAAACGTAAAAATCATTGATGTTTCTGATTTAGACTTTGTCGCTAATTCAAATGATTACCAGAAAATCATTTCGGAAATTCACAAGGTAGATATTTAGGTCGATATT
This sequence comes from Kordia jejudonensis, assembly GCF_001005315.1. GTDB lineage: Bacteria > Bacteroidota > Bacteroidia > Flavobacteriales > Flavobacteriaceae > Kordia > Kordia jejudonensis. The sequence continues at coordinate 91,591 of NZ_LBMG01000002.1, read as the reverse complement.
TAGGTCGATATTTTGGTCGCTTTGCTTTTTGGTCGCTTCGCTTTTTGGCCTGTTCTCGCGAAGGCGGGAATCTCTTTTTGGTCGCTTCGCTTGGTTCTTATCTATCTGTCATTCCGCACTTGATGCGGAATCTGTTTAAAAGTCCAACAATCCAACAATCTAAAAACGTAGTTTCTCAAAAATATCCCAAATCACCACACCAGCACTTACGGAAATATTCAACGAATGTTTGGTGCCAAATTGCGGAATTTCTAACACATAATCACTAGCCGAAACCACTTCTTGTTGCACACCTTTGACTTCGTTTCCAAATACCAAAGCATAAGTATTTGATTTATCAGGAGCAAACTCATGCAACATCGTAGCATTTTCAGCTTGCTCAATAGCAGCTACTTTTACGCCGTTTTCTTGTAACTCGTTAACTAATTTTAGCGTATCTTCACGGTATTCCCAAGCAACCGAATCTGTAGCGCCTAACGCGGTTCTGCGGATATCTTTATGTGGCGGTTTTGCAGTAATTCCACACAAGTAAATTTTCTCAATCAAAAACGCATCACTGGTTCTAAAAACCGAACCAATATTATTTAAACTTCGAATATTGTCCAAAATAACAATCAAAGAAGTTTTTTGTGACGATTTAAATTCGTCAACGCTCAATCGGTTTAGTTCACTATTTTTAAGTTTTCTCATAGGTAATTCGTGAGATTTCCTTGAATTTATTAAATTCGCAATTCATCTATTGCTGCAAAAATAACACTAAAAAAACCAAACATTGGCAAAAACCACCGCGAAAAAAGTAACGCCTCTAATGAAGCAATACAATAGTATCAAAGGAAAATATCCTGATGCGTTGTTATTATTTAGAGTAGGCGATTTTTACGAAACTTTTGGACAAGATGCTGTCAAAGCAGCAAACATTTTAGGAATTGTACTCACGCATCGTAATAATGGTGGCGATAATGTAGAGCTTGCCGGATTTCCGCATCATTCGCTCAACACCTATTTGCCAAAACTCGTAAAAGCGGGCGAACGTGTGGCAATTTGCGATCAATTGGAAGATCCAAAACAAACTAAAAAGATCGTAAAACGTGGTGTAACCGAATTGGTAACGCCAGGAGTCGCGTTTAATGACGAAGTATTGCAGGCAAAAACGAATAACTTTTTGTGTGCCATCCATTATGGGAAAAAACTCTTAGGAATTTCCTTTTTAGATGTTTCTACAGGAGAATTTATGACAACGCAAGGCTCAGAAGAATATATTGACAAACTGTTGCAAAACTTCAAGCCGAGCGAAATTTTAATTCCGAAACAGAAAAAACGTGCCTTTTCGGATACATTTGGCACAAATCATCATGTATTTTATTTGGAAGATTGGGTGTTTAAAGCAGATTTTGCCACAGAAAAACTCATCACACATTTTGACACAAGTTCACTTAAAGGTTTTGGTGTAGAAGATTTAAGTGAAGGAATTATTGCTTCAGGAGCAGTGTTGCATTACTTGTCGGAAACACGTCATAACAAACTACAACACATTACATCCATTGCCCGAATTGCAGAAGATGCATACGTTTGGATGGATCGTTTTACAGTTAGAAACTTAGAATTATATGCTTCAACTTCGTTCAATGCCATCACATTATTAGATGTTATTGACAAGACAATTTCGCCAATGGGCGGACGCTTGTTAAAACGTTGGTTGGCATTACCGTTAAAAAATAGTCAACAGATAAAACAACGCCATGAAGTTGTAAGTTTTTTGTTGCATCAAGATGAAGAATTGGGAAAAATTCAGCATCATATCAAACAAATTAGTGACATCGAACGCTTAATTTCCAAAGTTGCCACGGGGAAAATCTCGCCAAGAGAAGTGATTCAATTGAAAAACTCGTTGGAAGCCATCATTCCTATCAAACAAATCACGAGCAAAAGTGCTAATGAAGCAATAAAAGTAATTGGAGATACGATTCATGAATGTGAGTTACTTCGATCTAAAATCAAGGAAACGCTCAATGAAGAAGCGCCTGTCAACATTTTAAAAGGAAATGCGATTGCAAGTGGTTATTCGGACAAATTGGATGAATTGCGCGGAATTGCCTTCTCTGGAAAAGATTATTTGGACAAAATGCTTGAACGCGAATGTGAAGCGACAGGAATTCCATCGTTGAAAATAGCGTCGAACAATGTCTTTGGTTATTACATAGAAGTTAGAAATACACACAAAGCAAAAGTGCCTGAAGCATGGACACGGAAGCAAACATTGGTCAATGCGGAGCGTTACATTACGGAAGAACTCAAAGAATACGAAACGAAGATTTTAGGTGCTGAAGAGAAAATTGCACAGATAGAACAGGAACTTTTTTCGGATTTGGTCGTTTGGATCAATCAGTACATAAAAGCAGTGCAACAAAACGCAAATATTATTGCGAAGTTAGATTGTTTGTGCGGATTTGCAACCTTGGCAAAAGAAAACAAGTATACATATCCTGAAATTGATGATTCGTTTGATTTAGAAATCAAAAATGGACGTCATCCTGTCATTGAAAAGCAATTGCCAATTGGCGAAAGTTACATTGCAAATGATGTGTATTTAGATAGAGATACACAACAAATTATCATGATTACAGGACCAAATATGAGTGGAAAATCTGCTATATTACGTCAAACAGCATTGATTGTACTTTTGGCGCAAATGGGAAGTTTTGTGCCTGCAGATTCCGCTAGAATTGGTTTGGTAGATAAAATTTTTACAAGAGTAGGTGCGAGCGATAATATTTCGATGGGCGAATCTACTTTTATGGTAGAAATGAACGAAACGGCTTCCATTTTGAATAATATTTCAGAACGTAGTTTGGTGCTGTTAGATGAAATTGGTCGTGGAACAAGTACATATGACGGAATTTCCATTGCGTGGGCAATTTCGGAATATTTACATGAACATCCGTCACGTGCAAAAACCTTATTTGCAACGCATTATCACGAATTGAATGAAATGACGGAGATTTTTGATCGCATCAAGAATTACAATGTTTCTGTAAAAGAATTAAAAGACAATGTGTTGTTTCTGCGTAAATTGGTAAAAGGTGGAAGCGAACATAGTTTTGGAATTCACGTAGCAAAAATGGCTGGAATGCCGCAACAAGTCATTCACAAAGCCAATAAAATATTGAAGCGTTTGGAAAAATCACATTCAAGTGAAGAATTGGCAGACGATTTAAAAAAGGTAGAAAATGACATGCAGTTGAGTTTTTTCAATATGGACGATCCGTTATTGGAAGAAATCAAACAAGAAATTTTAATGACAGACATTGATACATTGACACCTGTTGAGGCGTTAATGAAGCTCAACGAGATCAAACGTATGTTGGTGCGCCAAAAAAAGTGATTGATTTCTAGTGAATTAAAAAATAATTTATTCTTTTTCTTTAAAACGTTTTGGTATTTAAAGAAATGTGTTAAATTTGCATCCGCAATACAGTAGTAGTATTGCACGCTCTTTAACAAATTGCGAAAATAGCTCAGCTGGTAGAGCGCAACCTTGCCAAGGTTGAGGTCGCGGGTTCGAGCCCCGTTTTTCGCTCAATATAAAATCCACGCTCGAGTGGTGGAATTGGTAGACACGTTGGACTTAAAATCCAATGGCCTTTGGGCCGTGCGGGTTCAAGTCCCGCCTCGAGTACGAAAGCCCTTCTTAATCTTTTTTGATTTTGAAGGGTTTTTTTATGGAATACAGTTTTTAGAAACTTTAAATGCATTCTTTTTTTTCACTATTTACATTCACTAAAACGTATATTTTAATCAAATTCGTAGTGTTTATTCTTGTAAAATAAATGCTATTCATAATTTGAATGTGCTGCCTTTTTTTTCGATTCAAAATCTTGTTTTTCAGTATATTACCACTCATTTTTATTGCAAGTATTTAAATAAATACGACTTCTGTTTCTTTTCATTTCGTCCATTGTTAGTTAGGTTTGAATCAGTTTAATTTAAAATCAAATAGTATGAAAAAAAAGAACCTTAAAAGCTTAAAACTTAACAAAAGATCGATTTCTAACTTAGAAAAAAGAAATGCCGTAGGTGGACAAGCAGAGTCAATTAGTTTTGTTCCTTGTTGGTCAATAATTTCGTGTCCAACTGTAGGATGTACGCAAGAAGCTTGTGATATTTCTATTCCAATGACAGATTGTATTTCGTTACCAGTTATTTTTCACCCGTGTAGAGCAGATATACAAGAGGTATAATTTCAAGTAATAAGGTTGTCTGAAATGTGCGTTTCAGGCAACTTCCTTCTTAGTAAAGATTGCTGGTATCAAAAATTTCTAGTTATGATATCACAATTTTTATCAAAACATAGTATTTTTAATAATTATGAAAATACTATGTTTTATTCTTTTTTCTTCATTGTCCCTGTTTGTTGTAGATGCTCAGAATGAAATGAAGCAACCCAATGATTCCTTAAGAAATTTTTCGCTTGCGGCATTGAAAAACTTGGTAGAAACAAATCTGTATGAAAATCCTAAACGCGCAAAAACGTATGTATTGGCGTATTATTCCAAAGCTGTAGCAGAAAATGACAATGTACATATTTGTGAATCTGCGTATGCAACTGCACAGATTTACAGCGTTTTAGAGCAAAAAGATAGTGCGCATTATTATGTAGATATTGCCATTGAAAACGCAGAAGCAAATTCGCATTCAAAAGAATATATCAATAGTTTATACCTTAAAGGTTCTATTTTTTATGACTCGGATAAGTACGATGAAGCGAGCGATATGTATGCAAAAGTGTACGAATTGGCGAAAGAAGGAAATGATATTGCAAAACTTGCTGAAATTCGTCATAGTATTGCATTGATTAAGAATCAAGTTGGGCAACCCAAACAAGCGGCAAGTTTGGCAAAGAAAAATCTTCAATTGTACCAAAATGCAGTGTTGCCTATTGAAAAATACCCTATGGATTACTTAAATACACTTATAAATTTGAGTAATACGTATACAAATTTAGCAACTCAATTTCCAAAGTATAAAGTGCAATATTTAGATTCTGCACAGTCTTACAATACGAAAGGTTTGGAGAATAGTTTGGTGTTAAATGATATGGAAGGAAATTCTATTTTTCTGACCTTACAGGCAATTATACAGCAAACAAAGGGAAATTATGATGCGGCTGCGGCAGATTTTATAAAGGTAGAAAAGCAAATTAATACATTGGGTTTTCAAAATCAACTGACCGTTTTATATCTGTATATGGGGAAAAACTTTTTTCTTCAAAATGAGTATGATACTGCAATTCGTTATTTGGAAAAAGTGATTGAACTTGTCAATGAAAAAGATGTGAATTCGCCTTCAATTCAGGAAACCTACATTTTATTGGCTAAATCTTATGAACAGCAAAATAATACTGAAAAAGCATTAGAATATTTCAAATTATACGAAGAGAAAGATGCAGTAAATGATATTTTGAAACATAAAGTTTCTGAGAAAATCTACAAAGAATATGATGTTTCCTCATTTAAAACTAAAATTGAAAAGTTACGAAACGAATCGCAACAACAAGAAAAAAAGTCAAGAACACTAACTTATATTTCTCTAGGATTGGCAATCATTTCTATTTTCGGATTTTACTATTACAAGCGAAGAGAACGCGTGAATAAGGATCGATTTGATGCAGTTTTACAGGAATTAAAAGCAAAAGAAACCACACAAGATACTTCGCAACAGCAATTGCAAAATTATGTAATTACAGATGAAAATATTCAAAAGATTTTGAAAGGACTTGAGCGATTTGAAGCTAAAAAAATGTTTCTTCAAAAAAAATGCTCACTGAATTATGTAGCTAAAAAAATTAACACGAATAGTACATATTTATCTAAAACATTACAATCGCATAAACAGAAAAAATTCGTTCAGTATATTACTGATTTACGGTTGGATTACGTTTTAGTGCAATTAAAAAATGATTCAAAATTTCGCACATATGATATTAAATCAATAGCTTCGGAGCTTGGTTTTCGTACCTCTGAATCGTTTTCTAAAGCATTCAAAAAAAGAACAGGAATTTATCCATCTTATTACATTAAAAATCTCAATAAAATCACAAATGAGTAACAGTTTAGCTGATTCTAAATGTAATCATGCTAGTATAAAAAAATAATCCTTAAAACTATAACACGATGAAAAAACACAGAAAACTAAATCTAAAAAAATTAAGCATTGCAGTATTAGTGAATCCTTACAACATTAACGGTGGTGAGTTAAATAATGCAGATCTTGTGTCGGTGGAAAGATGCAATCCTACTGTAAAAACAAGAACTAAAATCATTACAGAATGTGGTGTAGAGTCTATTGACGGAATGGTTTGCTAACTAATTTTTAAGTTTATTTTCGTTAAAAAAGGGAAAAAGACCTATTGATTCTAGTGATTTCCCTTCTTTTTGGATATGTCATCATTCCTAGATTTGCTCCATTGAAACATTAAATATAGGAATCATGAAAAAAAAGAATTTGAAAAGCTTACGCTTAAACAAAAAATTAGTGTCTAACCTTTCAGACGAAGTAACTGGAGGAGCAGCCAGTGGAAACATGCTTTGTGTTACGAATGGTTGTCCAACAAACACGTTAATTGCAGCATGTTCTAATCACATGTGCGATTCTCGTTTAGGAGGTTGTCCTTCGTATTACTATTGTGCGCCAGCGCAACAAGCACCAATGGAGCCATCTGGTTTTGATGCTAGAGTTGATACTCCGCTATAATTCTAATGGATTACACGAAATGAATTATTAAAAGCGAGCCGCTAGGTTCGCTTTTTTTATTTCTGTAATTACGGTTTTACCGTACTTAGTTATTACAAATAGTAAGTAAATTGACTAAATTTTAAGCAAAATATAGGATACTGTTCGTGAAATATAGTTTTCTAAATAGTGTAACTATTTGTTTTTTAATGAATTATAATTTTAAACCACACAAACTTATTATAATTACGGTAAAACCGTAACACAAGTAGTGTTTATTGTTATTGAGAGTTTTTCATATGTCTTAATTTAGCAACAAACATATTGAGGTTTAGGGGAATCTCATTATAATAGTATTATTCTATTAGATAAAAGGGAGATCATTCTTGTGATTACTCCCTTTTTTTTTTAGTGTTGCTGAGGAAACTTAGAGAAATATAAAAGTTAGTTATGTATTAAATTGAGAAATTAGGGGGTCTCATTTAGTAATTAAAATAACTTCCTTAAACCTAAAAAGGGATTTCCCAAACTTTTAAAGTCTTGAAAATCCACCTAAAAATTTTTTACGCAAAAATCATACAGTTTTATTTAGATTAAATTTAAATAATTATATTTGTACTCGAAATGTAAACAGTCGTTTTATGTCTTTGTTAATTGATATTGAAAAAATTCAAAAGAAGCCAAAAAAACATGCTATTAAGCCTGTAAAGAATTGTAAAAGCAAATGCTGTAAAAAATATAAAAAGGGCAAACGCTGTAAACGCTGCCCTTTGTTCGATTTGTTAAAAAATGCAAGTTAGTTATTCAGCTTTTTCCCTGTATACGGAATGCGTCTTAAAATATGTGCAATAGCTTCTATCCGAGCTTTTGATTTCTTGTTAGCTTTTACAATAATCCACGGAGCAATCTTTGTATCCGTTTTTTGAAACATCTTCTTTTTATAACTGGTATATTGATCCCACAACTCTAAAGCTCTTCGATCTACATTGCTAAATTTCCACTTTTTCACAATACTCGTTTTTATATCTTCAAAACGTTTCGCTTGCTCATCTTTAGAAATCGAAAAGTAAAATTTGATTAGTATAATACCTGATTCAGTAATCATACGTTCAAAATCATTTACTTGATTCATAAATATTTCATACGCTTCTTTAGTGCAAAAATCATTTACAGGCTCCACAATAGCTCTGTTGTACCAGCTTCTGTCAAAAAAGACGATCTTTCCTTCTTTTGGTAATTGATTAATGTAGCGTTGAAAATACCATTGACCAGTTTCTTCCTCAGTCGGTTTTGGAAGCGCAACAACTCTAAATTCTCTTGGATTTAAATGTTCTGTAATTCTTCTGATAGCACCACCTTTTCCAGCCGCATCTCTTCCTTCAAAAAGAATAAGTACCTTTTTATTATTTTCAACAACCCAGTTTTGGAGTTTTATGAGCTCTTCTTGTAATTTTACTAATTGTTCTTCGTATGCAAGTGTTCGTAAAACTTTGGAAATGGAAGGATTGTCTTCTTTTAAGAATATTTTCAAACCTTTTTTAGAGTTTAATTTTTTTAACTCTCTATCTGTTAGTTTTGTTCCCATAAATTAATCGATTTGTTTTGCAGTTCGATGATAGCGTTGTACAATATTTGGATCTGGAATGATAAGTTGCTTGGCGTTGTTGTCAGTTTCTTTGTAATTGAATTTAGAAAGTACATAGCGCATACTTTCTAATCGAGCCTGTTTCTTATTGTTGGTTTTTATAATGATCCATGGACTAATTGTCGTGTGCGTTTTGCTAAACATTTTTTCTTTGTAAAAAGTATAATCGTCCCAACGATTTTGTCCTTCCTGATCTACAGGACTAAATTTCCATCTTTTCAATGGGCTATTGAGTCTTGAAATGAATCGTTTTTCCTGTTCTTCTTTTGCGATAGAAAACCAAAATTTGATAAGAATTACACCGTCTTCATACAACATGTGTTCAAATTCCGTGACTTGTACCATAAATTTTTGATATTCTCTTTCGGTACAGAAGCCCATTACAGGTTCTACAACAGCTCGGTTGTACCAACTTCTGTCAAAGAAGACTATTTCGCCAGGATTAGGAAGTTCTTTTATATAGCGTCTAAAATACCATTGTCCACGTTCAATATTGGTAGGTTTTGTTAGCGCTACAACTCGCATTGAGCGTGGATTTAAATGTTCTACAAAACGACGAATAGAACCGCCTTTTCCAGCGGCATCTCTTCCTTCAAAGATGATGCATACGCGTTTGCCATGATCAGCAACCCAACGTTGTAAATCTACCAATTCGCCTTGAAGTTGAAGCAACTCTTTTTCATAACGAATAGAGTTCAATATTTCCTGCACTTTTGTATCACTTTCCTTCGTTTTAAAAAGCTGCATAAACGCTTGCTTATTTTTAAAATTTTGAAAATCTTCTGATGTCAACATAGTTCCTTTTTAGTACTACTAATATTATATTTTTTTAACAAAAGAAATATGATAAATGTCAGTAAGCAACGGTAAAAAATGCGCACAAAAAAAGGAGCGATCATCGCTCCTTTTGTCTATATATGTATATTGTTTATTTTATTTAAAAGCATTCAATCCAGTAACATCTAAACCTGTGATCAATAAGTGAATGTCGTGTGTTCCTTCATAAGTCACAACACTTTCTAAATTCATCATATGTCTCATAATTGAATATTCGCCACTAATTCCCATTCCGCCTAACATTTGGCGTGCTTCACGAGCAATTTTTAATGCCATTTCAACATTATTACGCTTTGCCATAGAAATTTGCGCAGAAGTTGCCGTACCATTTTCACGCATTACGCCCAAACGCCAAGCTAATAATTGAGCTTTGGTAATTTCAGTAATCATTTCAGCTAACTTCTTTTGTTGCAATTGAAACTGACCAATAGGTTTTCCAAATTGAATACGTTCTTTGCTGTAGCGTAACGCAGTATCGTAGCAATCCATCGCTGCGCCAATTGCTCCCCAAGCAATACCAAAACGTGCAGAATCTAAACAACCAAGTGGTGCACCTAAACCAGATTTGTTTGGTAATAAATTTTCTTTAGGAACTTTTACATTATCAAAAATTAACTCTCCTGTAGCAGAAGCTCTCAATGACCATTTATTGTGCGTTTCAGGTGTAGTAAACCCTTCCATACCGCGCTCCACAATTAATCCGTGAATTCTTCCTTCTTCATTTTTTGCCCAAACTACTGCAACTTGACAAAACGGAGAGTTTGAAATCCACATTTTAGCACCATTTAATAAATAATGGTCGCCCATATCTTTAAAATTCGTGGTCATGCCACCAGGATTACTTCCATGATCAGGTTCTGTCAACCCAAAAGATCCCATCCATTCTCCAGAAGCTAACTTCGGCAAGTATTTTTGACGCTGTTCTTCATTTCCATACTTCCAAATAGGATACATCACCAATGATGATTGTACAGACGCGGTAGAACGAACTCCAGAATCGCCACGCTCAATCTCTTGCATAATCAATCCGTAACTAATTTGATCTAATCCTGCGCCACCATATTCTTCTGGAATATATGGACCGAAAGCACCAATATTTGCCAGTCCATCAATAATTTGCTCTGGAAACTCAGCACGCTGTGCATAATCTTCTATAATAGGCGAAACGTCTCTTTTTACCCACTCGCGGGCAGCGTCTCTAACTAATTTATGTTCATCTGTCAATAGCTCGTCTAAGTTGTAATAATCAGGAGCTTGGAATAAATCTGGTTTCATGGACTGTATGTTTATAGCATTTTTTTATACTCAAATGTACGCAATGTTTGTAAATCGCATTCACAAAAGTAATTAATGAAATCTCACAAAACAAAGACAAATTGTTATAATTTTAAATAAAAATCTTTCGTTAGTGAAATATAAGCATCTGTATATTGATGTCTCTCTGTTTCTATAATTAATTCCTCAGTAACGATTTCCGTTTTTTGAAAAGAAAAGGATAGCAAACTACGTTTAAAATCGGCTTTAGGATTTCCCCTTACATTGCATATTTTGTGAGGAAACAATCCATTGGCTTCCGCCAGATTGATAAAATGTTCCTGTTCTTTACATGGAATAATAGTAGAAAATATGCCTGTCGGTTCTAGTAATTTTGAAACACCTTTCAAAAGTTCGTCAAAAGGCAACGCATCTGTAAAACGTGCTGTATCGCGCTGTGTATTCTCCGTTTTATAATTCTCTGTGTAAAATGGCGGATTGGACACAATTAAATCATACGTATCTTCAATTTCTGCAACAAATTCATCCAAACTCGCATGATAGCAAAACAATCGATCGCTCCAAGGAGAATTTTCAAAATTATCCACGGCTTGTTCGTATGCATTATAATCAATTTCGATAGCATCAATGACTTCTGCGTGACAACGTTGTGCCAGTTGAAGCGCTATCAAACCAGTTCCTGCGCCAATATCTAACACAGCAAACGGATTGTGTTCTACAGAAGTCCAAGCGCCAAGTAAAACGCCGTCAGTTCCAACTTTCATGGCAGTTTTGTCTTGCTGAATAGTAAATTCTTTAAATCGAAAAGGTTTGTTCATATGTTAAAAAAATAAAACGAGGGTAACAGAATTACAAAAGTAGTAACTAAAAAGTGTATTAATCTAAAAAACTTTATACAATGAAAAAACAGGCAAAAAAGTTAATGATCTCTAAAAAAACGATTTCCACGTTAAATGGGAGAAGAATCAGAGGTGGGGCTGCACCAAATAATGGTGGAGAACCTTATGGTCCAGAACCTGCAAAGCCACAAACGTTCCTTCGTGAAGGTTGTGGAACTTCTATAAACTATTCGGCATGTATATGTTATCCAAATTCATATTTTGATGACTCATGCGGATCTTGTCAATATTAGAAAGTAAATGATAATACAAAGAAAAAGCGAGGAATTTCCTCGCTTTTTTAGTTGTATATAAATGAAGTTTTTTGTGTTTGTCTCTATAATTTGGGTAACAGACAGCAAAAGCATGAACTGAAAAGTATATAAATCAAAAAAAATTAAATAATGAAAAAACAGATCAAAAAGTTAACGTTAGTCAAAGAAAGAATTTCAACATTAGATGCTGCAAATGCTCTTGGAGGAGCGGCGCCAAATAATGGGAATGACGCTCCAGTTGGACCAGACAAAGGACCTGTGACATTTTTACATGAAGGTTGTGGACTTTCCGTACATCGTCCAATGTGCGAAGCGCAAGCAAGTGGAGGAAATGCAGGTTGGTAATTAAAAGCCTTTAAATTTTAAATAGTATATCAAAAACGAGGAAATTCCTCGTTTTTGTATTTTGGAGTAAATCGTATTAAAGTTTTAGGTCTCTTGTTTGCGAAATGTGAATTCCGTGTTGCGAAAGTACGTTTACTTTCTTTTGATTATTGGTCAACAGCGTAATTGATTTTACGTTTAACGCTTTCAAAATTTTGGCTGCAGCCGAAAAATCTCTAGCATCTTTTTGAAAACCTACCGCTTCATACGCTTCTGCTTGTGGCATTCCTGCTCTTTTAAAAGGAATACTTTTTAGCAAAGCATAATGTCCATTTCCTTTTCCTTCTTGTTCAAGCCAAATAATAATTCCGCGCCCTTCTTGCTGAATCAATTGTTGTGCAATTGCCATTTCTTCTCGACATTCACATTCAATACTATTAAAAATATGAGCATGAATGCATGACGAATGTACTCTACATAAAATAGCATCATGTTCCGAAATATTACCCATGTAAAAAGCAATAGCTTCTTTCTGTCCATCATAAAACAAAACTTCGTGAAAAGTTCCGTATTTGGTTTTCAAATCGACTTCCGCCATTTTTATCATCACAATACTTTTTTATTCCAAATACAAATCTATCAAACCTTCAGGCGCTTCAATATGAATGGTTTTGTTTTCACGATCTACTTTCTTAATAATATCATCATTCACAGGAACTAAAATTTCAATCGATTCATGTGCAATCTCAAATAGCGGTTGCGACGTATTATCATTCACACCTATAATCTTACCAACGGTGCCAAAAGACGCGTCTTCCACTGTAAAACCGATGATTTCATGGTAATAAAACTTATTTCCTTCCAACTTGGGCAAAAACTCCAATGGTAAATACAATTCACATTTCAGTAACTGATCGGCATCTTCTTCCGTATCAATATCTTCAAACTTCAATCGTAACAAATCTGACTTATGTAACGACGATTTCTCAATAAAAAAAGGTAAAAAATCACGTCCAAGCTGTATAAAAACAGCATCCAAGTCATCATACAAATCAGGTTGATCTGTATCGAGTTTTGCAAGCAATTCGCCTTTAAAACTATACTTCTTAACAATTTTTCCTAAATAAAAACAATCTTCAATTCGCATATCTATATCATAAAAAAAGCCTAGCAAATTTAGTATTTACTAGGCTAAAATTATATGTAAGTCTATAATTTATTCTTCTTCACCAGAAGCAGTTTCTCCAGCATCTTCCGCTGCATCTTCTACTACAGGAGCATTTGCGGCAATACGAGCTTCGTTTACAGCTTTCTCTGCTTCAAAAGCTTTTGCTTTTGCATCAGCTTCAGCTTGTGCTAACGACTCAACTTTACCTTGTACTTTTCCTTCTTTAGCTTCAATCCAAGCAGTAAACTTTTCATCAACTTGCTCTTCAGTCAAAGCACCTTTACGAACTCCACCAAGTAAGTGATTCTTGTACATAGCACCTTTATAAGAAAGGATCGCTCGTGCAGTATCAGTTGGTTGAGCACCGTTTTGTAACCATGTTACAGCACCATCAACATTCAATTCAATGGTTGCAGGGTTAGTGTTTGGATTGTAAATACCTAATTTCTCTAAATATCTACCATCTCTTTTTGCACGCGCATCAGCGGCAACAATCCAGTAAAAAGGTTTTCCTTTTTTACCGTGTCTCTGTAATCTAATTTTAACAGGCATAAAAAATTAATTTGTGAGGTTCTCGACCTCTATTATTAATGAGCTTGCAAAAATACTATATTTTCTGAAACACAACCACTTAAAATCATTTTTTTTGGTATTTCCCCACGAAAAAGTGCGGTCGTGTCTTCGCTAGTCGCTTTTCTAGCCATAAAATAGTTAATAACTTTACAAATCCGAGTTCCTTTTTTATGGCTAAAAAGAGCTCCAACATGCCGCTCAACCACTAATACGGTGTTCATAACTTCATAGCAAAGTGAAGAAATAAATTTGTAATTTTATCGCTTGAATCTCCGCCACACAAAAGCAACATATGTACTTAATATTTGATACCGAAACAACAGGATTACCAAAACGATGGGACGCACCAATTTCAGACACCGACAATTGGCCACGATGTATACAAATTGCCTGGCAATTGCATGACGAATTGGGAAACCTTATCGAACATCAAGATTATTTGGTACAACCAGACGGATTCAACATTCCGTATGATGCGGAAAAAATTCACGGAATTTCTACTGAACTCGCAGCAGAACAAGGAATTTCACTGGAAGAAGTATTGGCGAAATTCAACATTGCACTGTCCAAAACAAAATTTATAGTCGGACAAAATGTGGGCTTTGATGTCAACATCATGGGCGCAGAATTCTATCGCGGAAATGTTGCAAACAAACTGCAAGAACTTCCCGTATTAGATACGTGTACAGAAGCAACTGCTAGTTTGTGTCAATTGCCAGGAGGACGTTTTGGAAAATTTAAACTTCCAACACTTACGGAATTACACCAATACCTATTCGGAGTAGGTTTTGGCGAAGCGCACAACGCTACCGCCGATGTAGAAGCAACGACACGTTGTTTCTTAGAACTCATTCGAAGAAAAGAATATACGGTGGAGCAATTAGATGTTGCACCAGATTACTTTGAACGTTTCTCAGAAAACAATCCGCAACCGATCGAAATGATCGGATTGAAGCATATCAATCTTAAAAAAGCTTCTGAGAAAATTCGGAAACGTTTGGCAAAAGAACAAGGCGATGGCGGAATTTCCAAAGAAGAAATTGCAGAAAACCTTGAAGCTTTACAAAATGCCGAATTTGTACATTTACACAACCATTCGCAATTCTCGGTATTGCAATCAACAGCAAGCATTCCCGATTTAGTAAAAGCGGCAGCAAAATACAACATGCAAGCAGTTTCCATTACCGATCATGCCAACATGATGGGTGCGTTTCATTTTGTAAAGCAAGTCAATACACATAATAAAGCCGTAAAGGCAAAAATTGAGGAAGCATCCGCAAAAGGAGAAACTACAGATGCAAAACTGCTAAAACCTATTATTGGCTGCGAATTTTTCGTTTGTGAAGATCATTTAGATAAAACCCGAAAAGACAACGGATATCAAATTGTGCTTTTAGCCAAAAACAAAAAAGGCTATCACAACTTGGCAAAAATGTCTTCCATAGCGTACACAAAAGGTTTTTATTACGTGCCACGAATTGACAAAAAGGTCATAGAACAATACAAAGATGATATCATGGTACTTACAGGAAATCTCTACGGAGAAGTTCCAAACAAAGTACTAAACATGGGAGAATCGCAAGCCGAAGAAGCACTACTTTGGTGGAAAGATACCTTTCAAGATGATTTGTATGTGGAAATCATGCGCCATAATCAAGAAGATGAAAATCGTGTCAATGAAGTCATAGTCAAATTGGCAAAAAAGCACGATGTCAAACTCGTTGCAACAAATAACACTTACTACATTGCACAAGAAGATGCTACTGCGCACGATGTTTTATTATGTGTAAAAGATGGCGAAAAACAAGCAACACCAATTGGTCGCGGTCGTGGATATCGGTATGGATTGCCAAATCAGGAATACTATTTCAAGTCGCCAAACGAAATGAAAACCTTGTTCAAAGATTTGCCAGATGCCATTCTTTCCATACAAGAAATCATTGACAAAGTTGAACCATTTGAATTGGCACGTGATGTCCTATTACCCGCGTTTGATATTCCTGAAGAATTTCAGTTTGAAGAAGACAAGCACGATGGAGGAAAGCGTGGAGAAAACAAATACTTACGTCACTTAACATACGAAGGTGCCAAAAAACGTTATGGAGAAATTACACCAGAAATTGAAGAACGACTCGATTTTGAGTTGGGAACCATTGAAAAGACAGGATATCCAGGATATTTCTTAATTGTAGAAGATTTTATTCGCGAAGCACGAAATATGGACGTTTCGGTTGGTCCAGGTCGTGGATCGGCGGCAGGTTCGGTAGTTGCATACTGTTTATGGATTACAAATATTGATCCTATAAAGTACGACTTACTTTTTGAGCGTTTCTTAAATCCTGATCGTGTATCGATGCCCGATATTGATATTGATTTTGATGATGAAGGGCGAAGTCGTGTGATGGATTATGTAATTGATAAATATGGCGAAAATCAAGTTGCGCAAATCATCACATACGGAACTATGGCAGCAAAATCATCTATTCGTGATACTGCACGTGTGTTAGATTTGCCATTAAGTGAAGCGGACAGAATCGCCAAACTGATTCCAAACACAAAACTGGCAAAGATTTTTGGAAAATCAGAAGCAGAACTCAAACAAAAATTCCGTTCAGAAGAAGTATTGCTCATCAATGAGTTGGTCAATATTTCTGAAGAAGAAGGATTAGCAGCCGAAACCGTCAACATGGCACGTGTGTTAGAAGGTTCGGTGCGTAATACAGGAATTCACGCATGTGGAGTTATCATTACACCTGATGATATTACAAAATTCGTTCCTGTTGCATTGGCGAAAGATTCAGAAATGTATTGTACACAATTTGACAACTCAGTTGTGGAAGATGCAGGTCTGCTAAAAATGGATTTCTTAGGACTAAAAACCCTAACCTTAATAAAAGATACCGTAAAACTTGTAAAATACAAGCACGGAATTGACATTGATATCGATAACATTTCGTTAGAAGACGAAAAAACATATGAACTATTCCAGCGAGGAGAAACGGTAGGAGTGTTTCAGTACGAATCGCCTGGAATGCAAAAACACATGAAATCGCTCAAACCAACAACGTTTGCCGATCTCATTGCAATGAACGCCTTGTATCGTCCAGGTCCAATGGAATACATTCCAAGTTTCATTCGCAGAAAACATGGAGAAGAAGATATTGAGTACGATTTAGATGCCTGTGAAGAATATTTAGAAGAAACGTACGGAATTACAGTTTATCAGGAGCAAGTAATGTTGCTGTCGCAGAAATTAGCAGATTTTACCAAAGGTGAAGCCGATGTTTTGCGTAAAGCGATGGGTAAAAAACAGAAAGCTGTACTTGATAAGATGAAGCCTAAATTCATCAAGCAAGCTTCTGAAAAAGGACATGCCGAGGACAAACTCGAAAAAATTTGGAAAGACTGGGAAGCATTTGCAGCCTACGCATTTAACAAATCGCACTCTACATGTTACGCTTGGATTGCCTATCAAACAGCTTATTTAAAAGCGCATTATCCTGCGGAATATATGGCGGCAGTACTTTCTAACAATATGAACGATATCAAAACGGTAACATTCTTTATGGAAGAATGCAAACGTATGAAACTGGACGTTTTAGGTCCAGATGTAAACGAATCGTTCTACAAATTTACGGTAAACGATCAAGGTGCCGTTCGTTTTGGAATGGGTGCCATAAAAGGTGTCGGACATGGCGCTGTGAAAACAATTGTAAAAGAACGTTCGGAAGGAAAATATAAGTCTGTGTTCGATTTGGCAAAACGTATAGATCTTCGCGCAGCAAACAAGAAAGCATTTGAAAATTTAGCGCTCGCGGGCGGATTTGATTCGTTTGGAAATACACACAGAGCACAATATTTTCACACCGAAAATGACAACATTACATTCTTAGAAAAAGCTGTAAAATACGGAGCAAAATTTCAAGAAAATCAAAATTCAGCTCAAGTAAGTTTGTTTGGAGAAGCAAGCGAAGTACAAATAGAAGAACCAAAAGTGCCACCATGTGAAGAATGGGGAACTATGGAAAAATTGGCACGCGAAAAAGAAGTTGTCGGGATTTATATTTCTGGGCATCCGCTAGATGATTTTAAAGCGGAAATGAAATTTTTCTGTAAAGGCGACTTATCGTATTTCTCCCAAATGGAAAACTATGTCAATCGTGAAATTCCCTTTGCGGGCGTTGTAACAGATGTGCAACATAGAGTTTCTAAAAATGGAAAAGGTTGGGCGTTATTTACCGTTGAAGATTATACAGAATCGTATGAATTCAGGATTTTCGGAGAAGATTATTTAAAATTTAGACACTTTTTTGTGCCAAATTCATTCGTATTCATAAAAGCATTCATAAAAGAAGGTTGGGTCAATAAAGATACGGGAAAACGTGGCGATCCTAGAATTCAATTCAATTCGATGCAATTATTACAAGACGTGATGGACGCTACTGCGCGAAAATTAACGATTCAGTTGGATGTGAATAAGTTAGAAGAGCAAAAGCTAGATTTTATCTATGAAATTTTAGAAACACACAAAGGCGATAAATCATTGCATTTTACTTTATATGAAGCGAAAGAAAAGATAAAACTACAAGCGCCAAGCAAGAAGAAAAAAGTACATATTACACAAGAATTACTAGATGCGCTAGAAGCTGAAGATGTAAAATATCGGATTAATTAGAGTTTATGAAGAAATACTGGAAAACGATTTTAGGATTAAAACTGGTTATTTTGATTTTAATGGTTTTTGGCTGTTCAGAATTAGAAACTCATACACATCGAAACGTAGAAAAATTTACTTCTGAAATTCAGGAATTAAAAGACTATTTCCAAATTCCTGGATTAGCAGTTTCCATTGAAAAAGAAGGAGAAATCATCTATCAAAACTACTTGGGTTTTTCGGATGTAGCTAACCAAACTAAATTAGATTCTACAGTGTTATTTCCAATTGCGTCGATAACAAAGGTGTTTTCAGGAGTTTTGATTATGAAACTTGTAGCGCAAGAAAAACTTTCATTAGACGCGCCCATTAATACATATTTGTCAGAACCTATCTTTGAAGATTCCGTTCTTGTAAAACATGTACTATCTCACACTTCACAAGGAAAAGTAGGGAAGGAGTTTTATTATAGTTCAAGATTTGGACTGTTAACTCAAGTAATTGAACACGTTTCTGGAAAGTCATTTGTTGAAGTAATGGATGAAGAAATTATATCGCCACTAAAACTCAAAAACACTTTTTTACTTAAAGATTCAGCACAGTTATCGCAAGAAAAACGAATAGTAGCAAAACCTTATATGTTGAACAATGGTATTGAAAATGGTTTTATAGATTTTGGATATTCTACTTCAGCAGGCATTGTTTCAAATCTCAATGATTTAGCAATTTTCAATACCGCTTTGGATCAAAACGTGCTAATATCACAGGAGTCAAAAGAAAAGATGTTTTCATCATTTAATGGCAATTTACCGTATGGATATGGCATTTTTAACCAACAATTTGAGAATATAGATATTGTTTGGGCGTATGGTCAATATGATTGTTATTCGAGTCTTTTATTAAAAATACCTGCTGAAAATATCACTTTAACAGTACTTGCCAACACGAATCTTTTAAGTGATCCTGCTCGATTAATTTACGGAGATGCGAGTTCTTCGCTCTTTGTGATGAGTTTTTTAAAGAATTACATATTTGAACTTGATGAAATGGAGTTGTTTGAAAATCCAGATGAAATATCAAAAAATGATTTTTCGAATCAAGAATTTTATAGAAAAAAAATACTAGCAGAAGCGCTGGCTGAATCCTATATGGCGAGATTTCAACCTAAAAAATTACAATCAAGTGCCAAATTACTAAAGAAAGTTTTTTCGCAGTATCCAGATTATGTAGCTTATGCAGATTTAAATTTACTTCACAACCTTATATTCTTAAAAGATGTAGCCTTTTATATGGAACTTGGCGAATTCAATGAATTTGATGCTCAAATAGTTCAAATAGGAGAAAAATTACTAAGCGAAACACCTGAAAACCCTTATTTACATTCATACATGGGCACATATTATGATAGAAAAGGAGATCAGGTAAAAGCTAGATATCATTTTGAAAGTATTGTAAATGCTAAGAATTTTTCAAAAAATTGGTATACCCAAGAAGCAGAAGATTGGTTAAAGAACTCGCAATGAAAAAAGAAAACCTTCTCGTTTTTGACATTGATGGAACCTTGCTCGATAGCGAAAATATACATCAAACAGGTTCGTTGTTAAAACCAGTACTTTTTAAGTTGAATGCCGCAAATATTCGTTTTGAGGAAGAATTGTTAGTCACATCCACACACTATTTTACACGTGAAGAAATTGTACATGCTTCCATCGTAAAAGCAAAAAACTATTTCAATGTAAATCATTTCAAACGTGTTATTTCCTTAGGAGATGGCGTTTGGGATGTAAAAACGGCAAACAATTTGGGGCTCGAATTTATAGGAATTGGTAAAGATAATCGAGAAAAACTCGCTGCAAAAGGTGCAAAAATACATTTCACACATTTTAAAGAATTTGAGTTAAAATTATTGTGAATCAAACAGATATCGGCTGAAAGTTGTAAATTGTATAAAAATTGCATTCACTCATTCAAAGTGAACGTTTACTCAATAACGTTTTTTTAAGCGTATTTCAAATCATAAATTTGATCAACTAAAATATTTAGCATTATGAAGATTCAATTCACAAGTACACGAAAATTATGGTATACTGCATTGTTAGTATTTGCCATTTTTGCATTTGTTCCAATGCACGGACAATCGAACACTGCAACTCAAAAAGGAAAAACGATCAAAGGAGTTATAAGCAATGACGAAGGACCAATTCTTGGTGCCAATGTTACGCTAAAAGATTCTAACATGGGCGTTGTGACCAATGAAAAAGGAGAATTTACTTTTCCAGTGGCACTAAAAACGGGCGATGTATTGCTCATTAGTTACGTAGGTTATAAAACCAAAGAATTCAAAATTAAAGACAATACAACGTTTATAGAATTAACAATCTACGAAGAAGTATTCGAATTTACAGGAGCACCAAATTCTGAAAAGCGTTACAAATCTAAACGTAGTAATTAAAGATACTACAGTAGTATTTTAATGAAAATAATATACATATTTCTATTCATCTTTGTATTTCAGTCCAATGCACAAATTGCTGATTTTGAAGCGATAAATTTTGAAAAAGCAGATAAAATTGCATTGAAATACAAAGATGAAAATCTTTCCAATTTACCTTTACTATCATACAAGCTTACATCTGAACTCACAACAGATGTTGAACGCTTTAGAGCTATTTTTAAATGGGTTTGCAGTAATGTTTCAAACGATTACAGCATGTTTAGACGCAACATGCGAAAACGCAAACAGTATAAAGATGATAGTTTGAAACTTGCCGAGTGGAACAAAAAATTCAAGAAAATTGCCTTTCAAAAACTTGTCAAAAAAAATAGAACAGTTTGTACTGGCTACGCATATCTTATCAAACAATTGGCAAATTTGGCCGATATAGAATGTGAAATTGTCAATGGATACGCACGTACAAGTACCATTGAAATTGCATCTTTGTATGCGCCAAATCATTCATGGAATGCTGTAAAACTCAATAACAAATGGTATCTCTGCGATCCAACTTGGGCAAGCGGCGTGCCAAATCCGACGTCGTATCGTTTTCAATTTCAATACAACGATGGCTTCTTTCTTGCCGATCCAAAACTATTTTCTGTAAATCATCATCCTGAAGATAAAAAGTGGTTTCTATTAGAAAATAAGCAACCAACATTTGACATGTTTCTGGAAGCGCCTGTAATTTATGGAAATGCATATACGTACTTTCGAAGTCACATTACACCAAAAACATTGGACAATACTGTAAAACAACATGAAAAAGTTACCTTTTCATATCAACTAAAAATACCTGTAGAAAAAGATGAGGTATATTTAATTGTTGAAAAAAACGAACATGAAAACAAGGTAACTCCAGAATTTGTAGCTATTGAAAATCAAAAACTTACGTTAAAGCATACTTTTAAATACAGAGGATATTACGATGTGCATTTATACATTAATGACGATTTAATTTCTTCCTATTCTTTCAAAGTAGAAAAATGAAAATCGAGTTATATCATTTTGGGAAGACTCTTTTGCTGTTTGTTATATAATGTGAATTCGACATAAAAATTTAGTTTGATACTTTTCTTTTCCGAAGTATAGCAGGGATTTTCCGTTAAAAATTTTTGAAGCCTTGGAAAAAATTTAGGGAAATTCATGCGATTTTAGTTTTTCCAAAAAAGAAAAACTAAAAATACCTCTGGAAAAGTTCCCTTTCTTTTGTTTCTTTTCTTTGGGAAAGCAAAGAAAATGAAAATAAGACACAGAAAATGTGGTATTTAGCAAAGAGTTTCTAAACTCAATTACAAATATGAATTGAATCACTTATATCAAACTGACGTTAAATAATAATAAGAAAAACCAATTCATGTATAATCAAAATGTATACTTGTGGTGTAAGTTTTGGCAGAATATTTGACTAATATTGCATATTAACTTAAAAAATAAATTTAAAATTTAAAAATACATATATTATGGCTTTAGAAATCACAGATGCTAACTTCGAAGAAATAGTAATGAATAGTGACAAACCAGTAATGGTTGACTTTTGGGCAGTTTGGTGCGGACCTTGTAAAATGTTAGGTCCTGTAGTAAATCAAATTGCAGAAGAGTATGATGGGAAAGCTGTTGTTGGAAAGTTAGATGTTGATGCTAACCAACGATATGCAGCGCAGTTTGGAGTGCGTAACATTCCAACTGTATTAATTTTCCAAAACGGAGAATTAGTAGGACGTCAAGTTGGTGTTGCACCGAAAAGTACATACACACAAGCTTTAGACAAGTTATTAGCTTAATAGAATAATTTGTATCATAAAAATAGAAGGGTTTGGCAATTGTCAAGCCTTTTTTATTTAATGAAACTCAGGATTCTGCTAAAACTTTTAAAGTATATGATTATTATTTGATGAGGTAAACTTCACGCTAAATATTACCTTTACTTTAACTCAAAGTACTATTGCATAACACTAAAAATCAGTATATTTCATAAAAATATATTTTACTAAAGAAAAACACTTGTGAATTTACAACAAGAATTTAATAAAACTTCAGGATTTAAAAACTTAGAATTGCTTGCAAAACAAGTAGTTGAAGGATTTATTTCTGGAATGCATAAAAGTCCGTTTCATGGATTTTCAGCCGAATTTGCTGAACATAAAATTTACAATCAAGGCGAAAGTACTAAGCATATTGACTGGAAATTATTTGCAAAAACGGATAAATTATACACAAAAAAATATGAGGAAGAAACCAATTTAAGATGTCATATCATTTTAGATAATTCTTCGTCAATGCATTATCCAACTATTGAAAATCCATCGTTGGAAAACTTGAATAAAATTGGTTTTTCAGTATTGGCAACAGCTTCGTTGATGAATATTTTAAAAAAGCAACGCGATGCGATTGGACTAAGTGTGTATTCTGATAATTACGATTTTTATGCACCTGAAAAAGGAAGCGAACGGCATCATCAATTGTTATTAAATGCGCTTGATAAAACGGTTACTACAAAGCGAATCAATAAAAAAACAGACACCTACACCTATTTGCATCAAATTGCGGAGAAAATACACCGTAGAAGCCTTATTTTCCTCTTTACGGATATGTTTCAAGATGGTGTTGAAGATGAAAAACTATTTGAAGCCTTACAGCATTTAAAATACAACAAACATGAAGTTATTTTATTTCATGTATTTGATTCAGAAAAAGAATTAAACTTCGATTTTGATAACAAACCCAAACGATTTATTGATGTAGAATCTGGAGAACATATAGATTTATATGCAGATTCTGTTCAGGAAAACTATCAAAAAGCGGTGTCAGCGTATTTTTCACAATTAAAAATGAAATGTGCGCAATATAAAATTAAGTATGTTGCTGCAGACATTACGAAAAATTTTGAAAAAATATTGTTAACGTATTTAGTTGAAAGACAAAAGTTTGCATAGAGAGATGAAAAAAAGTTTAATTTTTTATTCAAATATGTTTGCATAAATAGAATTGTGGTGTATATTTGCATCCGCAATCAAGCAACGGTTTGGTAGTTCAGCTGGTTAGAATACATGCCTGTCACGCATGGGGTCGCGGGTTCGAATCCCGTCCAGACCGCTAAAATTGCTCAAAGCTTCTCTTTCGAAGAGAAGCTTTTTTTGGCAAAATGATTTAGTTGTGTTGTTTAAGGTAAATCCTTGATTTACCTTGGTTTAGTAGTTAAACCAATGAAAAGCTTTCCTTTTTTCTTTATAGAAGATTGGGATGCTTTTTTATTTGAGTGAAACTCAACTTGCTGAAATCCGAAGGATGCGCAGCAAGTTGTAAGTTGAACTCATCCTGCTGCAGAGCAGGATCTTTATGAATGTACTCCAATTTTTATTTCTAGTATTATTTACAATATAGTTCTATAGAGAAATCCGAAGGATGCATAGCAAGTTGTAAGTTGAACTCATCCTGCTGCATAGCAGGATCTTTACGAATGTACTCCAATTTTTCTTTACAGCATTTTTTTACAACCTAGTTTTATAGAAATCCGAAGGATGCACAGCAAGTTGTAAGTTGAACTCATCCTGCTGCAGAGCAGGATCTTCAAGAATATTCTTCAATTTTTCTTTACAGTATTTATTTTACAACTTAGTTTTATAGAAATCCGAAGGATGCACAGCAAGTTGTAAGTTGAACTCATCCTGCTGCATAGCAGGATCTTCAAGAATATTCTTCAATTTTTCTTTACAGTATTTATTTTACAACTTAGTTTTATAGAAATCCGAAGGATGCGCAGCAAGTTGTAAGTTGAACTCATCCTGCTGCAGAGCAGGATCTTTATGAATGTACTCCAATTTTTTCTACAAAAAGAGCTATAATCTCAGATACATTCACATAAAATGTAAATAAGTACCTTTACAACACTTCCCTAAACAGAAACGGCTATTCACTCATTATTGATTTTATATCTTAAAATGTGTCAATATATTTGATGCAAGAAATTAATATTTCAAAAATATAAGTCGTCAATGAGTTTAAAAAATAAAATACTAGTCGTGGTAAGTCTGTTCGTCTCATCCATGTTATTTGCACAGCAAGGAAAAGTTTCTGGAGTATTAACAGATGATAGCGGTTTGCCTTTGCCTGGAGTTAATATTGTTGTAAAAGGAACTTCGAATGGCGTTTACACAGATTTTGACGGAAATTATACTATAGAATGTAGTGTGAATGACATCCTAGTTTTTGCTTTTGTAGGAATGGCGACAAAAGAAGTTCGGGTTGTTCCTGAAATGTTTGGAGAAACTACGGACGAAAAACTAAGTTATATAACTGTAAAAAAAATACAATCGAATGCGTATTTGAACGCTGTCAAAAAAGTAACAAAAAAAGGAGATGCAGTACAAAGTATAGAAAACTCAAAATGGACATACAATAAAAATAGCGGCGATTTTCAGTATGATAGAATCAGAAATATTGATGTTAAAAAAGACAACGTAAAACTGACTTATTTTAGTCCAGATTTATTTTATGAAGTTGGCTACAATGCGAGTTTTGGAGTTCAATTTGTCAACGAAAGAAACCTTCCAGAATTGCAGAATACTTTCAGTCAAGGAATTCCAGTTGCGGGAACACTTGCATTTCAAGGAGCAGAAACAGGAAATATATTTTCGTATGGTCCGGCATTAAATTCGCTTGAGTTTAATGGCGCCAATTATAACTACGATACCAATGGACAATTGGTCAATATGGGAAACGGAAATGGAGTTCCAGCGAATTCCTATAACAACTCATTGTTTGAACATGTAATTGTCAATTCACATCAACTATTCTTTAATGTATCCACTGATTCAGAACAAATTGGGTTTGACTTTTTCAATCAAAATTATAAAGATGTATACAACAGAGAACGTAGTTTCAGTAACAAACTTTCATTAAATTATAAAAGGAATAAAAAAACGAATCAACTCGGTTGGGAAGCATTTTTGGTATATCAAACGGATAGAAATAACCAACCAAATATTAATGGTTTTCAGCAAAATTTACTGTTGAATTTATGGGCAACGCCACCTTCATTTAGTAACAATCAAGGTTCTATTTTATCAGACAATACACAAAGACGTTTTAACTCACAATTCAATAATCCAGAATGGTTACTGAATACGAACCGAAATGCAGTTCAGAATACATCTTTTGTTGCCAGTGTTCAAAATGAAATCGATATTTCAGACGATATCACTTTAAAAGGAAACTTAAATTACAGACATACCAATGAGGAACAAAAATTTGGAGCAGTAACTGGCACAGCAGGTTTTGAAGATGGTTTTGCAAGCGATAAAATGATCAAGCAACATAACCTAAATGCTGTCGCTAATTTTAGATATTTTAAGCGTGATAATAATGAAATCGATATAAAATCAGTTATTAATTACACTTTTAGTGATTTAGATTTTTCACTGTTAACAGCTTCAGGTTTTGATCCTTTCTCCTATGAAAATGCGACAAGTACTGTTGAAAATAATCAATTAAAATCAAGAAGTGTAGTCCGATTGCTGAATCAATTTAAATATGAATTGGATCACAAATTAAAGTTTACACTTGTAAATAACTCCTATTACTCGTCTGTACAAAATAACAAATGGTTTTTACCTTCATTCAACACGCGATTGGATTTAAAAGAGTTACTAGACATTTATGGAGATATCTACCAATTCTCAGTGTCTTCAAATGTCTCTTTTGATGTCAATGATACGTCGCTTTATTACAACAATTTAAGTCATAACAGTTTACTCATTTCTCCACAAGAAAGTTTAGGTTATACGACTAACAATGATTTATTTATCAATTCTAATGTCAGATTAGAAGAACTTTTAAACTATGAAACAAGCCTTGCATTTGGATTTTCTTCTTATGGTTGGCGAACAGATGTAGAGGCTACCTACTTTAATTCAAAAACAAAGGGAAGCGTGTTTCCTATCATCAATAACGACGTTTTTATCTTAGATAATGTAGCCGATATTAAAAGTTCAGGATTTGAATTTAATATCGATTCAAGAATACGAATAGCTGACGAATTTTACTATAAACCCAAAATTTCCTTTGCTACGTATACAACGGAAGTCGAAAGGCTGCTACATGATGAAGAACGCATTCCTATTGCTGGATTTTCAACTACTTCTAAAAATTTAATTGTTGGTCAACCTGCAGGTGTCATCGTAGGTTCTGCATATCAAAGAGATGCACAAAATAATGTGGTAATTGGCGATGCTGGTTTTCCTTTAGTAAATTCAACTCCTCAAATTATTGGCGATCCAATTCCTGATTATAATCTAGGGTTTAGCAATAATTTTGAATGGAAAAATTTTGAATTGAATATTGTCATTGATATTCAAAAAGGAGGCGACATTTGGAATGGAACTCAAAATGTTCTTAACTATGTTGGAACTTCACAACAATCGGCCACAGATAGAAACATTACCAATTTTATTTTCAATGGAGTGAATCAACAAGGAAATCCAAATACAATTCCTGTTGACTTTTACAATGCTGCGAATCCTATTACGGAAAATAGATTTGTTCGTTACGGTTTTGAAGGCGTAGCTGAAGACGCCATTGTAGATGCAAGCTATGTGAATATAAAATCGTTAGACATTTCATATTCTTTTGAAAATCAGTATCGAAGTAAAACATTTATTAGGGAATGTAAACTGGGTTTGTACGCAAAAAACCTATTCACGTGGTCAAAATTTAGAGGAAACTCACCGTATGGCGCTTTGTATGGAAATCGCTCAGCACAAGAACTTAATTTTTTCAATACACCACTTTTAAGTGAAGTTGGATTGACACTAAACATAAAAATTTAAACTATGAAAATAGTACAAAATAGTATTGTAAAAATAATTTGTATCGTATTGTTGACAAGTTTTGCAATGCAGACAAATGCACAAGATGCAACTCAAAACTTAGAAAAAATCTATACACAAACGGATAGACCCTTTTATTTTCCTGGTGAAACGATATGGTTCAAATCTTATATTGTGAGTGCAAATCATACAATTTCTACGATAAATGATGCGATGTATGCAGAATTAATCTCGCCCAGAGGAAGTACCGTAAAAACGATAAAATTAGCAATTAATCAAGGATATGCTTATGGCGATTTTACAATAGATAAAAATTGGGCAGGCGGAATCTACACCTTACGAATGTACACCAATTGGATGCAGAATTATGGAGAAGAAGCTTTCTTTACCAAAAAAATTACAATTCAAAAAGTAGTAAAACCGAATGTACTATTAACACTAGATTTTGGGAAAAAAGGATATGGAAAATCATCTTCAGTGATTACTAATTTTGAAGCAAAAGATTTAAAAAATAATCCGCTAACCAATACTGAAATCTCATATGAAGTTTCCATAAAAGGAGAAATTGTCATCGCTAAAACGAGTAAAACGAATGTGGCAGGAAAAGCTAATTTAACATTTCAACTTCCAAATGATGTCGCTACAAGAGATGTGGTGTTGAATGTTCTAATTCCGCACAAAGGCACTACAGAATCTATTTCTAGAAGTGTTCCAATGGTGTTGGATACTATTGACTTGCAGTTTTTTCCAGAAAGTGGAAAACTACTATATAATGCAAAAAACAGAGTTGCTTTCAAAGCTATTGATGAATTTGGCAAACCTGTAGATGTACAAGGAACTATTGTTGACGAGAATGGAAGTATCGTAACTTCATTTGAAAGTTTTCATGATGGAATGGGCGCTTTTTATTTGAATCCTATTTCAACGAAAAAATACTTCGCCAACATAAAAGCTCCTTTTACTTCCACGGAAAAAATTGCACTTCCAAAAATTTATCAAAAAGGGGTAAATTTCACGTTACAAACCGATAGTGTATCAACAAAAATTCAAGTAAACGCTAACCTTGACAAACAATTGTATATAGAAGTGTTGAATGCTGATACTGTATTATTTAAAAAAAGAATAACAGCTAATGAACATGCTATTACAATACAGACAAGCAAATTTCCTATTGGAATTACAAAGTTTAGAATCATTGATGAAAATAATACACCATTAGCAGAAAGACTTGCGTTTTTAAACGCACATAAACAGCTTCAAGTAGACATTAAACTTGATAAAAAAAATTACCTAACACGTGAAAAAGTAAACGTAACAATTACAACAAAAGACAAAGACGAAAATCCTATTCCGTCAAATATATCGGTAGCTGTTGTTGATAATAAATTACTTTCCTATGCGGATGATAAACAAGATCATATTTTGTCATACTTGTTGGTTTCATCAGAGTTAAAAGCTAAAATACACGAGCCAAATTTTTATTTCAATCCAGAAGAAGAAAAATCATATGAAGCCTTAAATTATGTAATGCTTACACATGGTTGGAGAGATTATATAACGGCGCCAATTTCAATACAAGGAGCACAATACCAACCTGAGCGATTCACTATGCAATCGGGTAAAATTGTTGATAAAAAAGGGAATCCTGTTCAAGCCAACTTATTACTATTTGATCAATTTGGAAACAAAGTTTTAGTCTTTAAAAGTGCAAAAAACGGACATTTTTCTTTTAAGTTTAGTGACGCCACAAATTTAACCTTAATTGCCTATGCGGAAGATGGAAGGAAACTCACGATCATTGAAGAAGAACGAATTGTTACGAATGCAAGCAATGCCAAAACAAAAAATATTCAAGAAAAAAATGATGTAAACACATCTCCTTCCAAGTTCAAGAATCCAACACAACAAAAAATCAAGAAAAAAGCAAAAGTCTCGGTTTCTTTAACTGGAGATTCAAGTTTGGATGAAGTAGTGGTGGTTGCATATGGAGGCACTGTTAGTAAAAGCAATATAGGAGCTTCAGTAGTTGAAGTAAAATCAGAAGAATTACGCAGCAATGAATCTTTAGGACAATTATTACAAGGAAATGCTGCTGGGATAAAAGTCTTGAATGCAGATAAGGCTTTTGGCAATAATACAGCGATTATATTACGAGGAATGAATTCCATAAAAGGCAACAATCAGCCTTTATTTATTGTTGATGGCGTTCCTTATGATCAAAAAGTGTTGTCGAAATTAAATGCAAATGAAATAGAGCATATTGCTGTGTTAAAAAATGCAGCAGCAACTTCTCTCTATGGTAGTGCAGCTTCAAATGGCGTCATATTAGTTACTACAAAAAAAGGAAGTTTCTACAATTGGAGTAAAAAGAAATTGAACAAAGCAAAATATAACAATTATGCGATTAAAAATTTTCAGAATAATCAACCTACTCATTTATATTATGCCAAACAGTTTTATATTCCAAAATATGATAGTAAAGAGTTGCCACAAGAACGTAAAGATTTTAGGCAAACGATCTATTGGAATCCTGTAGTACAAACGGATGAAAACGGAAAAGCGTCGTTTGAATTTTATAATTCTGATGCAATTACTTCGTTTCAAATACTTGCAGAAGGTATTGGCTATAATGGTTTGGTAGGAAGAAAGAAGAAAGCGTATGCGACAAAGAAATTATTAAATGTTGATTTCAAATCGCCAAATTACATGGTTTTAAATGATGTGGTGGTTTTACCAGTTACCATTACAAATGAAACAACTAACGCTATAGAAGCTACACTAGATATGAAACTTCCAGCAGCTCTTGAACTGTTAGAGTCGTATGATCGAAATATTCGTGTAAAAGCAAACAGTAGTATTGTAAAATACATAAAAGTAAAACCTGTAAAAAAAGCTGAAAAAGTAACAATTGGAATTGAGTTAAAATCGAAAAAAATAACAGATTTCATTGAAAGAGAAGCAACAATACTAAGTCCTTATTTTCCAACAGAAGTTTCCGTTTCAGGATCCAAATCACAATCTTTTGAATTTTCAATAGATCATGTTGTAGATGGAAGTTTGGAAGCAGATTTTACAATCTATACCGATATAATTGGTGATGTGATGGATGGTATTGAAGGAATGATCCGAAAACCATACGGTTGTTTTGAGCAAACTTCTTCGGCGACGTATCCTAATATTATGGTGTTACAATATCTCAAAGAAACAAATAAAACCAATCCAGCAATTGAAAAACGAGCATTAGAGTTCATTCAGGAAGGTTACCAACGATTAATTGGTTTTGAAACAAAAAAAGGCGGTTTT
This sequence comes from Kordia jejudonensis, assembly GCF_001005315.1. Lineage (GTDB taxonomy): Bacteria > Bacteroidota > Bacteroidia > Flavobacteriales > Flavobacteriaceae > Kordia > Kordia jejudonensis. The sequence goes on along the minus strand of NZ_LBMG01000002.1, from coordinate 60,609 downwards.
GAATGGTTTGGAAAAACGCCACCACACGAAACATTGACAGCATATGGTATTTTAGAATTTACTGAAATGAAAGAAGTCTTTGATGGAGTTGACCAAAAAATGATTGATAGAACAGTCGCATGGCTCATGAGTAGAAGAGATGGAAAAGGCGGATTCAACAGAACAAACAAAGGCTATGATAGTTTTGCCAGTTCGCCAGATGATGTGGCAAACGCGTACATTGTATATGCTATAAGTGAAGCCGGCATAAATGTATCTATCGAAAAAGAATACCAACATTCACTTAAAGATGCTTTAAAAAGTAATGACACCTATAAAATGGCATTGTTGGCATGCGCAAGTTTTAATTTAGGTAAAAACGAAAATGCTAAAAAATTGATTCAGAAAATCAAAGAAAATATAGAAACGTATAGCTTCTCAAAATTACCCGTAAAAAATACGATTACACGTTCGTATGGCGATTCAAAAAATATTGAAACGGTTGCTTTTTCTTTGCTAGCATTATTAAAAGAAAATGCAGCTCACGAAATAGTAATCGCTCAAGGAATTGAATATTTAGTTAGTAAGCGAAAAAACAGTCGATTTGGCGCAACACAAGCAACAGCTACCGCTTTAAAAGCATTGATCGAATACACAAAAACACAAAAAGCGAAACTATTAGTAAAAGGTAATTTTATAGAATTAATGATTAATGGAAATCGTTTAAATAGTGAATTAAACATCGCAAAAAACGGTAAAATCGTACTCAAAAATATTGATCAATACCTTACGGAAGGTCTTCAAAATGTAACAGTTACCTATTCGAATCCAAAAAGCGCATTTCCATATGCTTTGAATATTAATTATGACAGTTCGTTGCCAGCATCTTCTGTTGAAGCGCCATTAAAACTAGAAACGATCATTGCTGATAAAGCGTTTACGGTTGGCGATAATGTAAGTATGGCAATCAATATAGCGAATAAAAAAAGTGAAAATTTAGGTATGGGAACTGCTGTAATTGGGATTCCATCTGGAATAACTCCACAACCGTGGCAACTAAAAAAACTAATAGAAGAAAATGAAGTAGCGTATTACGAAATATTTGACAACTATTTGGTTTTCTATTGGCGTTCTTTCAAAGCTAACGAAGTCAAAACGATTCGCTTGGACTTAAAAGCAGATGTGGCTGGAAACTATCAAGCTCCTGCCAGTACAGCGTATTTATATTACGGAGATGAATTTAAAACTTGGAAAACGGGTTGTAAAGTGAAGATTCTAAAATAAATAGCTAACGTGAATTCGACGTAAAAATTTCGTTTAATATTTGTCTTTTCCGCAGTATAGCAGGGATTTTCCGTTAAAAATTTTTGAATCCTTGGAAAAAATTTAGGGAAATTCATGCGGTTTTAGTTTTTTTTCAAAAAGAAAAACTAAAAATACCTCTGGAAAAGTTCCCTTTCTTTTGTTTCTTTTCTTTGGGAAAGCAAAGAAAATGAAAATAAAACACAGAAAATGTGGTATTTAGCAAAGAGTTTCTAAGCTCAATTACAAATATGAATTGAATCACATACATCGAACTAACGTTCACTAAAAAAGAAAAGTTTTAGGGAATACGAGTTAAAAAATAACACTCTTGTATTCCCAAAAATCACGCATAAAAAATCCGAAGTAAACAACTGCAACCACAAACTTCAATAAAGTAGAAAATAAAAATCCTAAAAAAGATCCAAAAGCAGCTTTTAGAGCGCTGTCTGTATCTTTATCTGCAAATGCCAGTTCGCCAATTAAAGCGCCAACAAACGGACCAATAATAATTCCGAAAGGTCCTAGAAATATCAATCCGATAACCAAACCAATCGTAGTTCCATAAATGCCATATTTACTTCCGCCAAAACGTTTGGTTCCAATAGCGGGAATAATATAATCTAACACAAAAACAATAACTGCGATTACTAAGGTAATGCCTAAAAATGTCCAATTGTTTGGAACGGCATCTGTAAGGTATAAAAAAAGCAAGCCAAACCAACTTGTCAGCGGTCCAGGAATTACAGGAAGAAAGCTGCCAACAATACCGAGAAGCATTAAACAGAAGCCAACAATCGTAAAGAAAATATCCATTGCTATTTTTTTAAGTAAGACGCAGGCAACTAAAAATTGTTACATTTTTTTGAACTAAAAAATTAGTTTAAACTAAATATTTAGTTATATTTGTTGCATAGAACTAATAATTTAGTTGAAAAATACAATTGAAAATGAAGCAATTAACGAAGGCGGAAGAAGAAATCATGCAAATTCTGTGGAAACTAGAAAAAGCAAATGTAAAAACCATCATTGAAAATTTTGAAGGTTCAACACCTGCGTACAATACGGTTTCTACTATAGTTAGAATTTTAGAAAGCAAAGGATTTGTCGGTTATGAAAAGGTAGGAAAAGGACATGTGTATTTTCCATTATTGGCACAATCGGAATATAGCAATCAGTCTATTTCAAAATTAGTCAATGGTTATTTTGAAGGTTCGTTTAAAAGTATGGTGTCGTTTTTTATGAAGAAAAATGATATCAATACTTCAGAATTAGAAGAAATATTAAAGGAAGTTGAAAAAAATAAAAAGAAATCATGATACAATATCTCATTCAAGTTGTTGCGTTTCAGTTGCTATTTTTAGTAGCGTATGATCTATTTCTTAAAAAAGAAACCTTTTTCCAGTGGAACAGAGTGTATTTAATTTTTTCCTCGCTGATTTCATTTGCACTGCCATTTATAAAAATTCAGAGTTTTCAAAATGCAGTTCCGCAAGAATATATCATCTTGTTGCCAGAAATTGTACTAACACCAGGAAAAGCAGTTGAGGTTATTGCGCCATCTTGGAATTGGTATCTCATCATAGGAATTGGAGTGAGTAGTGTACTATTTATCTACAAAATTGTACAATTAATCCGATTAAAATTAAAAGGAATTGTTGTCCGTAAAGGAAATTACAATATCATCAAAATACCGAACAGTACCGCAGCATTTTCCATCTTCAATTTTGTATTTATCGGAAGCGATATTCAAGAAGAAAAACTACAAGATATTCTTTCACACGAGTTGGTTCACATTCGTGAAAAACACTCACTCGACTTATTATATTTTGAACTTTTACGCATTCTGTGTTGGTTCAATCCGTTAGTCTATATCTATCAAAAACGTATCTCAGAAGTGCATGAATACATTGCCGATGCTTCTGTAGTAAAAGAAAATAATACATCCGATTATTATGAAAAATTGTTGGCTGAAGTCTTTCAAACCCAGCATTTTTCGTTTACCAATCAATTCTTTAAACATTCATTAATTAAAAAACGAATCATTATGTTAACAAAACAAAAATCCCGTCAAATTTTAAAATTAAAATACTTGGTATTAGTTCCAGTATTCATTGTTTCCTTATTATACACATCATGTGACGATACCACAGTTACTGATACTGAAGATAAAGTAGAAGCTATGAGTGATGCTGATAAGAAAGAACAGCTTCAAATTATTATGGAGAAAATTGGAGCTATTCACAAAGAAAATAAGCCAAATGATATATTAACTGAAGAACAATTTGACAGACAAACAGTATTGTATAAAGAAGCTTCAAAGTTACTCAGCAGCAGTGAAGGTCCTAGATTTTCTGGACAATCTTACGAAGAATATGTGGCTTCTGTAACAAAAAGTAGAGAAGAGGTTGCGAGTATGAGCGAATTGGAAAAAGAAGCACTTGACTTGAAGTCTCTTGACAAAGTGCCAGTGTTTCCAGGTTGTGAAAATGAAGCAACACAAGAAGATTTAAAAAAATGTATGAGTCAAAATGTACAACGTCACGTAAATGCTAACTTCAAAGTGGAGATAGCAGAAACATTAAATCTTAAAGGAATTAATAGAATATACGCAAAGTTTATCATTGATACCAACGGAGAAGTATCGGAAGTTTCGATAAGAGCGCCACATCCTGATTTGGTAGAAGAAACAAAACGTGTGCTTACATCGTTACCGAGAGTTATACCAGGAGAAAAAGATGGCAAACCTACAAACGTAAAATACATGTTGCCAATCATGTTTAAAATAAATTAATTTTCAACATGAACAGAATAATAATTTTATACATTATGTGTATCATTAGTGGTAAAGTCGGAGCGCAATCTCCGACTTTATCTGTATCTACCGCAGATAGTTTGTATCGTGTTGGAAACTACTCCAAGGCAATTAAAGCGTACGAGAAATTAGACAATAAAGCGTATGCAACGGTTCAAATTGCAAAAGCATACAAAGCGTTAGGAAACAGTAAAAAAGCCATTGAAAACTATGAAAAATCATTGCAAATCGATTCACTAAATACATTGGTGTTGTACGATTATGGAAAATTAGTTTTTACCACAGGAAAGTTTGAAAAATCATTAGCAATCTTTGAAAAATTAAAACAAAAAGACACGCTGAATCCAAACTTTCATTATCAAATAGGTTTGGCAAAAGAAAGTCTACAACATATAGATTACGTTACTTCGTATGAAACCGCTTTTCAATTGGATTCGCAGCATCAAAAAAGTATTCACAAGTTGATCGTTTATCATTTGGAGCGTAAAAATTTTGACAACGTACAGGAAATTATCAAAATTGGGTTAAAAAACAATCCTGACGATTTGAAGATTACAGGATTTAATGCGCAATTACATTATGCTTTAAAGGAATATAGAACGGCCTTAGTTTGGTTTGAAAAAATCATCAATCGGAACAAAGCAACACAATATGTTTATGAAAAATCTGCGTTTGCGGCATATCGTTCTGGAAAAATTCTCAAAGCAATTGCCTATTATGAAGAAGCTTTAAAACGCGATACAGGAAACTACTTTTACCATTCGCAATTGGCAAAATTATACTATCAAGATGGTATAATTAAAAAAGCAGAACATCACGCTTCACAAGCTATTGCAGCAAAAATGTTAGACAGTTCGGGCGATTATTATATTTTAGGATTGGTGGCTTTTGATCGGAAACAACATACTGAAGCCATGAACTACTTTAAAATTGCTTTGCGCGAAAATCCAGATTATGAAGCGGCACAATTTCAACTTGCTTTATGTGCCGATAATTTATATGCCGATTTAAAAGAAAAACTGAAAATGTATGAACTGTTTTTAAAGAAATTCCCAACAGCAAAATTGCGTATGCAAAAGCTGGCAAGAGCTCGTATTAGCGAATTGAAACAGGAAATTCATTTAAAATCAGAATAATCTAACGGAAAATTATTGCAAAATATCTAAAAGTTGTATTTTTCATGATATTTACAGTCATGAAACATCTTTGGAAATACGGTCTATTACTTTTGGTTTGCACTTCGTGTGAATACATCAATAGCACTATTGTAAAAGAAGAAACCATAGTGGCAGAAGAAAAAAAGAGTATCAATTTGGATACTGTAGATGAATTTCCATCATTTGAAAGTTGCGATCATTTAGAGAAAGAAGCACAAAAAGATTGCTTTTTTCAAACACTAACCGATCAAATATACGAGCGTTTATCAGTCAGTAATTTGGTGGTTTCTAAAAATATTCACGATACCATTCAGGTTTCTTTACACATTGATACTTTAGGAATAATTCAAATTGAAAAGATTCAGAAAAGCTCGTTAACTTCTGCACAATTGCCAGCATTAGATAGTATACTTCACGAAAGTATCAACAGTTTGCCAAAAGCTTATCCAGCTAACAAACGCGGCATTCAGGTCGCAACAAAGTTTATCTTGCCTATTATTTTACACGTGGAAGAATAGTTCTTTTCTTATACCATTTACAACTTGAAATTACCGTAATAAAACGCTCTTTTTTCCTTTCTTCTTCCTTTAAAAAAGAAAACGTAGCTACGGCTATGGTTGATTTTTGAAACTCGAATAAAGAAAAAAATCATCATTTTCTTTTACAGTAATTTCAAATCATAACTGGTATTAGAAACGAATTGCCAATTTTCGCAGCAAGCGCAACACTTCTACATACAACCAAATAATCGTTACCAACAATCCCCAAGTGGCAAACCATTCGTATGATTTATTAGCTTTTCCCATATACCGATCTATGTAATCAAAATCGAGCAGTAAACTCAAGGAAGCAAAAATGGCAGCAACTATATTAAAAGCAATTGCAAACCACGAAGTACTCGATAGAAACGTAACCTGAATACCAAAAAAGCTTAAAATAAAGGCAACAATATAAATGATGAAAATAGTTGTCGTTACTGTAATTACAACACTTCTAAACTTTTTTGTCACAATGATGATTTTTGTGATAAAAAGTAACAGCATTATGATAAACGTAACCAAGGTAATTATGACAGCTTGTATAGGTAAATTTGGATAACTAGCATGCATGTAAGCACTAAATCCGCCGACAAACAATCCTTTGGCTAATGCGTAAATAATTGTGAGCCAAGCAACCCATTCACGACGTACAGAAATTAAAATGCTGCATACAATGGCTACGATAATTCCAGCAGTTGTATACCATTTTATAGCAACACCATCAAAATGTAGTTTCCATGTGATACTTGCAGTAGCACACACGAGCAGCAAACAAAAAATTGATTTTAACACAACACCCGAAAGTGTCATTTTTTTGCGTACCTTTTTATTGCCATCACTATTCCAGAAATAACCTGTAAAAGCAGGATTAGAAGTCGATAATCCAAATAAACTCATGTGTTGTTTTTTGTTAAAAATACTAAAAAATTCAAGGAAATGATAGCACTCCGAAAAAATATTCGTAAATTTACGCATACTTATAGGTAAAATAACTAAAATATGGAAGCGCTTACATTAACAAGTTACATTGATAACAGGAATGATTCTCCCCAAAACAAACTAAAAATCATTCATGCCACACGAACAGGAGTCACACGTTCACAGCTAAAAAAATTTAGTTTGCGTGTTGCTTTGCCACTCACAAAAATATCAGAAATAGTTCCTGCATCCTATTCTACATTATCTAAAAAAAACAGTTACGACAAAGAAGTTAGTGAGCGCTTATTTGAAATTGCAGAAGTATACTCAAAAGGTTTTGAAGTTTTCGGCGATGAAAAAAAATTCACACGATGGCTAAATAAAAAAAGCAAAGTTTTAGGAAGTCAAACACCATTTTCACTCCTTGATACAAGTTACGGCGTCAAATTAGTTATTGATGAAATTAGACGTATTGATTACGGAATTTTTGCCTAATGATTGTATACAGAATAGACCGAGCAAAACGTAAAAACGAGTTGCTTTCAGGAATTGGCGCTGAAAAAATCGGCGGTCGATGGAATGAAATTGGAACGCGTGCCATATACACTTCACAACATATTTCGCTTTCGTATTTAGAAGTTGTAATGCATTTAGACATTACGGAAGATTTACCTAGTGATCGAATTTTAGTTCACATCGAAATTCCAGACGATGTTTCTGTTTTTGAACTAAAAAAATTGCCCAAAAACTGGAATACTTTCCCATACAATAGTAAAACACAAGAAATTTTTACAAAGTTTGTTGAATATAATAAACAAGCTGTTCTTAAAGTTCCATCTGCAATTGTTAGAGATGAATTTAATTATATTTTAAATCCAAGACATGTAGATTTCCCTAAAATTAAAGTCGTAAAAGTTCAGAAATTTGCATTCGATTCACGGTTGTATCATGAAGTGTAAAGAATGTTTTAAAATATAACCAATATTACATTTTAAACGCTCTATTCTTCCAAGTATATGACGTAAATAGAGAACTCAAGAACACAAAAACTGTAAAAAACGGATATAAAAAAGCACTTATTATAAAATATAGGAATCGAATTTTCTGTCCAGTAAATCGAAATGTTTGTGCCAATAATAGACTATCAACTAAAAATTTTAGGACTAGAATCAAAACAATCAATTGCCAAGAAACACTAGTAAAAAGTAGTAACAACGGAAGCAAACAAATAAGTATATTCATCAACATAACAACAGCACCAACCAATTTTCCTCTAGCTAAACTGTACTTTGCACTTTTAGAAGCCCAACGCATGCGCTGTGAAATTAATTCAGAAAACGTAGCGACTGGAAACGTATAAATAACAACAGCTCTCGATTTTAAATAGTGTATTCTATTGGGCCATTTTTTAATGAATTTTTCAAGTAAAAAAACATCGTCTCCGCTGGCAATTGTATCGTTTCCTGCAAATCCTTGCACTTCTAAAAAAGCTTCTTTTTGATAGGCTAAATTGGCGCCGTTACACATGAAAGGAGCTTTTAGACCGAAACTTCCGATTGTTGTTCCTTGCAAACTCAAAAAATCGAGTAACTGAAAATACGAGAAAAATGAAGCTGTGTTTTTATACGAAACTGGCGCAGCAATCATTCTTGGGCGTTTCAAGAAAATTTCCTGATTAAAAAGTTGCAACCAATTCGTCGGAAGTATACAATCGGCATCTGTCGTAATGATCCAATTGCTTTTAATTTGTCGAATTGCTGTTCGAATGGCATCTTTTTTAGGCGAACTAGAGACACGTTTATTTTTTAAAACTGAGATATTAATTTCTGGATGTTCTTGTTGAAAACGTTCAATAATTTCACTTGAATCATCTTCCGAATCATCATCAATAAACCAATAAGAAACTTTCGTCGTCGGATACTGTATCTGTGTAATCGATTCAAGCAAAGCAGGCAAATTTGAAGCTTCATTTCGAAAAGGAATAATTACTGAAAAATCAACAACAGGATTTATATGTTCTTGTTGTTTTATTGTAGGTTGTTTCCAAAAGCCAACAATAAAACAGCCAATCATGACAATGTAGATTGCAATACTGCAACACAGAAGAATATCTATCATAATGAGACAGTTTTATCTTCTGCAAAAGAAGGTTGAAACTTCAGTACAAAGTAACTTCCGATACCACTAGGAAGTACAAAATTTAAAATCCACATCAGTGCTACAACGCTTAAAATATGCAACTCAGAAACCTGTAAGTAACTAAAAAGCCAAACAGCAACACTTCCTTTTACAACCACATCAAAAATAAAAAGCATCGGAATAATAGACGTAATAAAATACATGGCTGTAATAGTGCTCATGGCGTTTACATATGAAATGTCAACACTAAAAAGTAATATTAAAAAGTAAAATTGATGCGAAAAAATTAAATACCTAGCCACTGAAAAACTAAGATTTTTAATGTGAATATCTCGTGAAATATTTCGAATAAAATTTTTCAAACTTTCCCATGAATAGCCTTTGAGTTGAAATCGTTTTTGCTTGGTTCCTAAGAAAAAAATAAACGCAAAAAGTCCCACAATTGTGAGCATTCGGGTAATTTTATACCAAGGCAATTCTATATGAAATTGATACACAAAAAAGGAAAATCCGAATATACCAAATACGACTGTTGTGATTAATTGTGCTCCGTTTCCGAGAAAATTTAAACCTACAATTCGCTTCCGTTCTGCTTTTTTAAAATACAATGCTTTTGCGCCATATTCTCCAACTCTATTAGGTGTAAACAAAGATGCAGTAAGTCCACCTAAAGAATGTGCGGTACTTTCCCAAATAGAAATTTTCTTAAGATGAGAAACAAGCGTTTTCCATTTTAAAATTTCTAAAAACCAATTGCAAAAAGTAGCTACTAAAAGTATCAAAATAATAGATATATTCATAAAGTTTGATGCTTTCAGTTGCGCTCTAAACATATCAAAATCCAATTGCTCGTTATGAACCAACTTATCATATATAAAATAAGTCGCTCCAATAACTATGGCAAGTTTTATGACCAAAGCAAAGAATTGCTTAGATTTGTGAGATTCCGTAAAGCGCATGCTGCAAAGAAAAGCATTTCGTTACATAAATTTATATAATCCATTACTTTTACTACGCAAGACTAAAAGCAAGGTAAAACTAACAAAATTGTAAGAAAAATATCAAATTTTTACCAAAAACATTCTAAAAAAAATAATTGAAGACAGAAAAAATCATATTAGGAATTGATCCAGGAACGACAATTATGGGTTTTGGTTTGATAAAAATTGTAGGGAAGAAGATGCAGTTTTTACAACTCAATGAACTTCAATTACAAAAATATTCAGATCATTATTTGAAGTTAAAATTAATATTTGAACGAACCATTGAACTGATTGACACCTATCATCCTGACGAGATTGCTATTGAAGCGCCTTTTTTTGGTAAAAACGTACAATCAATGCTAAAACTTGGACGCGCTCAAGGTGTTGCCATGGCGGCTGGTTTATCGCGAGAAGTTCCTATCACAGAATATTCTCCCAAAAAAATAAAAATGGCAATCACAGGAAATGGAAATGCAAGCAAAGAGCAAGTTGCCAAAATGTTACAAAGCTTATTGGGTTTAAAAACATTGCCAAAAAACTTAGATTCTACAGATGGCTTGGCAGCTGCAGTTTGTCACTTTTACAATCAAGGTAAAGTAGAAATTGGAAAAAATTATTCAGGCTGGGCAAGTTTTGTAAAGCAAAATGAAAAAAGAGTAAAAAAGTAAATCGAAATTTTAACAAATATTGAATGATTTTGATATTTTAGCTACATAACCAAATTAAAACTGTATGAGTTACCAATTAGAATTCTGTAAAAAATGTGTCAACAAATCCTTTTCTTCCTCTCAAGGTATTGTTTGTGGATTAACCAATGAAAAGCCTACATTTACAAATACCTGTCCTGATTTTGTTAAAGATGATAAAGAAGAAAAAAGAATCAAAGAACGTGAAGCTGCAATGGTTGCAGGTGACTATGTAGATGAAAGCGGAAACTCAGTTTCTCCGTGGCGAACGGCTCTCAGCATCATTATATTTATACTTGTCATGATCCGTATTGCCGTACGCTGTTCTAGATATTAACATATTTTCTTTGTAACTAAAGACTTCGCCGTATTTTTACACAAACTTTTCGGTTTAGGAAAGTCAGCACGAATCATTTCTTTTTTATAATCATATGGCTGGAATTTACATACACATACCATTTTGCAAACAGGCATGTCACTACTGTGATTTTCACTTTTCAACTTCGTTAGCTAAAAAAGATGTGATGTTGGAAGCCATTCACAAAGAATTGCAACTTCGTAAAGATGAATTGAAAGATGTTTTAATTGAAACCATATATTTCGGAGGTGGAACGCCAAGTTTGTTATCATTAGCTGAATTGAACAAAATTTTAGAAGTTGTTCAAGAACAATATACCGTAATAGAAACTCCTGAAATTACGCTTGAAGCCAATCCTGACGATTTATCGGAAGCAAAAATAAAAGAACTAGCAGCTTCTCCAATCAATCGATTAAGTATCGGAATTCAATCTTTTTTTGAAGATGATTTGCAACTTATGAATCGGGCGCACAAAGCCGAAGAAGCCAAACACTGTTTGGAAATTGCGACACAGTATTTTGATAACATTACAATTGACCTCATTTACGGAATTCCCACAATGAGCATGCAACAATGGAAAGAAAATCTTCAAATTGCTTTCAATTTTGGCATTCGACATATTTCAAGTTATGCACTCACAGTAGAACCGAAAACGGCGTTGGAAAAATTTATCCGACAAGGAACCTATCCAAATGTTTCTGAAGAAGAATCTCTGGCACATTTTAATGTTTTGTTGGAAGAAACGGCAAAAAAAGGATTCATACACTATGAAATTTCAAACTTTGGGAAACCTGAATATTTATCAAAGCACAACACTTCTTACTGGAAAGGTGCCAAATACATCGGAATTGGACCCAGCGCACATTCGTTTAGCAAAACAACCAGAAGCTGGAATGTGGCAAACAACGCACTATATATCAAGAAAATTCAAGAAGGAATATTACCTTCAACGATTGAAACACTTTCGCTAGATGATCAATACAACGAATACATAATGACGGGTTTGCGTACCATTTGGGGAATTTCGTTATCGTATATTCAAGAAGAATTTGGCGAACATTACAAATTGCACACAGTACAATGTGCGGAAACACATCTTACAGAAAAAACAATTCAACAAGAAGCAGGAATCATCAAAACGACACAAAAAGGAAAATTTCTATGCGACGGCATTGCTTCTGACTTTTTTAAGGTATAATCTAACTTTTTAGCGTAATTTTGAAAAAACGAACCAAAGCCTACGCACATGATTTGTACCATTCAACACAAAACCGTAAAGCATCAAATTGACTTATCAAAACCGTTAGACATTTCAATTCCTTTGCATGCTTCCAAAGACAATGTAAATGCTTGGTATGTTGAAGCACCAAAGATTTTTCCTGTAAAAACGGATGATTGGATTGGAAATGTAAAACAAGGTGGCGATGTCAATTTTAATAACATTCACTTCAATCCTCATGCACACGGAACGCATACAGAATGTGTTGGACATATAACAGAGGAAATTCATTCTATAAATCAACATTTACAACGATTTTTCTTTTATGCCGAGGTAATTACGGTAGTTCCTGAACGAGAAGGAGAAGATCGTGTAATTTCAAAAAAACAATTGCAATTTGCTATCGGAAATAAAAAACGAGAAGCCATTGTCATTAGAACACTTCCAAACTTTACGGATAAAAAAAGCATGCAATATTCGCATACAAATCCGCCATACTTCTCGGAAGAAGCTGTTATATATCTTCGAGAAAAAGGAATCAATCATTTGTTGATAGATCTTCCGAGTATTGATAAGGAAAAAGATGGTGGAGCGCTGTTGGCGCACAATGCTTTTTGGAATACTGATGGCGAAATTCGTATGAAAGCTACCATTACAGAGTTTATTTACGTAGCAAATAGTATCAAAGATGGCGCGTACTATCTAAACTTACAAATTGCACCTTTTGAAAATGATGCATCGCCAAGTAAGCCAGTTTTGTATAAGATAAAAAAATAACTACTGACCTTTCAAATTCTTTTGAATTTCGATACTTATTTGTTCCAAAGTAGGGACGTTTTCAAGTTGATCGCTAAACTCTCGAAACTGTTCTTTAACAATCCGTTTGATTTTATTTTCGATAATTTCATCGATATTTTTACCATATTCCAAAGGTGATTCGTCCGTTGTTGGTTGCTTAGGATCAATAATCATTTTGCCGCGTCCCGTAACGAGCCAAAGTGGGCTTAACTCTGGATATTTTTCAATAATTCTTTCCAATACATCACTTCCAACCGAAGCTTTTGTTTTGGCTTGTTTGCTGGTATAACCGTTGCCAACACCAATAGAATTATCAAAAGCACGCATGCTTAGATTTTTATGTTTTATAAATTTTACAATTCGATCAATTATTTTCATGATAGAGAATTTAAGCCATATAAAAATCAAATTTTATAGAAAATAAGATTGAATATATGCTATATGTTATATAAACTGACAGTAAAACAGCACAAGTTTATCAATTTGTAAATATACATATTTCGTTTAGATATTTAGAAAAGTGACTAATTTTATACTGTAGTTGCACTATTCTGTAGCTGAAAGTAGCATTTTTTTGAAGTAGGAAGTAGCTTATTTTCCTTTTAAATTTTTCTGAATTTCTTTACTAATTTGATCCAATGTTGGAAAATTTTCCAGCTTAGCGCTAAAGTCTTTGAGCTGTTCGCTAACAATTCGTTTAATTTTGTTCTCCAGAATTTCATCTATAGATTTTCCATACTCAGGAAGTGGTTCTTTAGAAGTATCTACAGATAAAATCATAGGCTCTTTTCCTGTAATTAACCATAATGGATTCAAATCTGGATATATATCGATTATTCTCTCCAATACATCACTGCCTACAGAAGCTCCTGACTTTGATTGCTTACTTGTATAGCCGTTTCCTACGCCTATAGACATATCAAACGCACGCATGCTTAAGTTTTTATATTGAATAAAGAGGAGAATTCTGTCGATTATTTTCATAATAATTAGAAATTATACTATAAAATGTTTAATTTTATAGAAAATAGTTTGCAATTGTATTGAGTAAGCTACTACAAGCGTCATAAAATCAATAGTAGTTCAGCATTAATATAACAATTAGTAAATATATGGATAAATTCAAGAATCTAAAATGATACACAAAGAACAAAGAAGAAAACTCAAAGAAATCTTGGGATATCACTATACAGATGGTGTCTTAAAAATCCTAAAAGAAAATAAAATTACGAGTAGAAATGGAAAGCCATACGGTTCTTCAATGATACGAAATGTTTTCAATGGACTCAACGAAAATGAAGATATTGAAAACGCAATCATAGAACTATTTATCAGAACGCAGGAAGATGTAAAAGAAACACAAGAAATCCGAAATAGAATTTTAGGAATATAAATTCGAGTATTTTAGCATAAAACAACACCGTTTCTTACAATTGCTTAAAAATAATGTAAATTTGTCGTGCAATAATTAAGGTATAGTTATTGTAATTACGAGCATTATATGGATATATTTTTAGCACTATTACTTGGAGGAATTGTTTCATATTTCATTTACAATTACTTAGGAAAGAAACAAAGGGAACAGTTAACAACACGACAATCACAGTTATTATTAGATAAAATAAGAAGTGTTTGTAAGTTGACTACGGTTGAAGGTGACTTTAGTGAAATTTACCATTATGAAAACAAATCAGCGCACTTTCTAAAGCTTATACCAAGTAAAAAAAGAGCGCTTATTGTCATAAAAGCTAAAGCAAGTGTTGGGTACGATTTGAAAAAACTTCAACTAAAAGCGGATACAGAAAAAAAGCAAGTTCAAATTATTCATTTTCCAGAACCTCAAATTCTATCAGTCGAAACAGATTTTACCTATTATGATAAAAAAGATGGTTTGCTAAACAAATTTGGTGCTGAAGATTTAACAGCTTTAAATAAAGAAGCAAAACAATATATTATTGATAAAGTGCCCGATAGCGGATTGATTGAAACTGCTAAAAGAGAAGCACTTGATGCCATACTTATCATTGAGAAAATAGTAGAAACGATCGGTTGGGAATTAGACTATTCAAAACTAGCACTTCTAGAAGATGATATCTCGTATCTAAAAGCACGTTAATTGCCTTAATTTCGCATGAAGTTTATGCTGAATTAATACTTACATAACGTAAACTCAGAAATTCTTGTTGTATCTTTGTTGCAAATAATTAGCAATGCAAAAGAAATCTTTGGTTGATAAAGTAGTTTACTATCTAAATGACGTTCTTGTTAGTTTAGATATCGCGCCAATTCAAAAAGTTGGAAATCAAGAAAAAAATAAAAGCAACACGATCACTAAGACAAATATCAATAATTAGTAAAGTTTGCCAATTTTCGTATTCATCGCTTTTTTATATCTTGCCACAAATTAAATGCAATGAATATTGAATTACTTCGTAATTACTGTATTTCAAAACCTGCCGTTACAGAAGAATTTCCTTTTGATCAAGACACCTTAGTATTTAAGGTTTTAGGAAAAATGTTTGCACTCAGTTCATTAAAAAAATGGGAGCAAGGCTTAGGTGCTGTAAACCTAAAATGTGATCCTGAAAAATCGATTGAACTTCGGGAAACCTACGAAAGTATCATTCCAGGGTTTCATATGAGTAAAAAACATTGGAACACTATTGAATTGTTTCAACACGAACTGTCAACTGAATTTGTACAGCAACTCATAGATCATTCATATGAATTAGTGGTAAGTGGCATGACAAAAAAGCAACAAGCCGAATTGAAAAACCATTAAAATTCTAAAAAATACATGTTAGAACTGAGGCCAAATTGCGAACACTGTAACAAAGATTTGCCACCAGATGCTGTTGATGCATTAATTTGTACATTTGAATGTACATATTGTGAAAAATGTGTGACGACTATTTTAAAAAATACATGCCCAAATTGTGGCGGAAATTTTACCAAACGACCATTGCGTCCAAAACGACTTTTGGAAAAATATCCACCAAGTTTAAAACGTGTTCATAATCCTACAGATTTAGAAAGGCATTATGAGAACATCAGTAAAAACAGTACGTAATCGACGAAAAACACTTTATTTAACAAACCATTTATCTATCATAAAGTACCATTCGACTTGTTTAGAATCAATTTAATCGAAAGATACTTTCTTTCTAACATATAAATAAGAAATTTACGTTGTGATTGGAGATATAACAATAACGCCAATGGTAGAAAATCTTTCGTTTTTATTCATCGAAGATGACGAGATTGAAGTAATGAAGTTTAAAAGATCCTTAAAAAAATTGGGCTTTAAACATCGGATACTTGAAGCCAAAAATGGAGAAGAAGCTTTAGCCGTTTTAAAAAGAAAGGAAGAGCTTCCAAACGTCATTTTGCTCGATTTGAATATGCCAAAAATGAACGGACTTGAATTCTTAAAAGAACTCAAGGCGGATGAGCATTTGCGTTACATTCCTGCAATTATTGTAACCACTTCTAACAATCACAAAGACATGCTGGAAAGTTACAAACTTGGAATCGCAGGCTACATCATAAAACCATTACGCTACGAAGATTACATTGTTAAAATTCAACGTGTTATCGATTATTGGATGGTAAATGAAGTTATCAGTCTCTAAATAAAAAACATCCATCTTCCCATTTCTTTACAACAATACATTTCAAAAAAGTGTGTAGATCATCGGTTAATTAGGCTAAACATCTGAAAAGTATACGGAATTTAGTATATTCATCTCGAAATACGAATCCATTCAGATTTGCGTTTAATGAAAGACCCTATCCAAACCCTAAAATTAGCGCTCGAAAACGAAAAAAAAGCACGCGAAAAAGCAGAATCTCTTTTGCTACATCGTACAAGCGAGCTTTTAGAAGTGCAAGAAGCCTTGAAGAAAAAAACCATCGAATTTGATGGCGTTTTTCAAAACATTCTCGACTCTTTTATTCTCATGGATATCATGGGAAACGTTATCAAAATGAACGATGCGGCTGTCAAACTTTTTGGATACGATATCAAAAAAGAAGAGCTCAATGTCTTAAATATCATTTACAAAGATGACTTCGAATATGCCATGAATTCCTTTGCAAAACTAATTGAAGATGGATCTTTTGAAAACTATGAAGCTCGCGTATATACTAAGGAAAAGCAAGTAAAATGGGTTCAAATCAATTCGAGTCTTATCTACAATGAAGAAGGACGTATCATTGCTGCACAAGGTATTGTACGCGATATCACACAAGCCAAAGAAAGCACGAAAATTTTTGACGAACAACAAGAGCAATTAGCCGCTATAGTTAACAACTCTTTAGCAGGAATTGTGTTGGCACAAGATCGAAAAATCATTAAAACCAATAAAGCATTTCAAGAATTCACACAATATTCGGAAGAAGAATTATTTGAAGTACCACTAGCGAAGCTATCATTTCCTGAAGCACGTGAAGAATCGAATATGTATTATGATCAAATGGTTGCTGGCGAAATTGATCGGTACGATCTTAGAGAAACTTACAAACGAAAAGATGGTACTTTTTTTCTATCCAAAACAAACGTGACTGCGATAAGAAATACATCAGGTAACATAAAATACCAACTGGCTTTTGTGCAAGACATTACCGAAAAACACAAAAGACGTTTAATGTTGAATACACTCAACAATCTCACTCGATCATTTATAGGAAAACTAAATTTTCACGACATTGCTTGGGAAATTGCAAACGTAATTGCGCGCGACTTAGAATTTGAAGACTGTGTAGTATACTTGGTAGACAAAGAAAACCAAGTCTTAGAACAAATTGCAGGTTACGGTGCAAAAGTAAATGAACAAAAGGAAATTGTTAACAAAATATTCATTCCGTTTGGCAAAGGAATCGTTGGGCATGTTGCACAAACAGGAAAAGCTGAGTTAATACATGACGCCTGTAATGATGAAAGATATGTTGTTGACGACAAGCGAAGACATTCCGAAATTACCGTACCAATCATCGTAAACGGAGAAGTTATAGGAATCATAGATTCTGAAAACTCAGTAAAAAACTTTTTCACAAAACAACACTTACGCTTACTCAAAAATGTTGCCGATTTAGTGTCAATTCAGTTGACAAATGCCGCAAACTTAGAACGCACAATTGCCGCAGAAAATCAAAACAAAGAACTATTAGAAAACTTAAAACGTAGTAACAAAGAACTGCAAGATTTTGCACACATTGTTTCGCACGATTTAAAATCTCCTTTGCGAAGTATAAATGCATTAATATCTTGGTTTCAAGAAGATTATGAAGAAGTTTTAGATGCGGAAGCGACCGAAACTTTTGACAAACTCAATAACAAACTAGAGCAAATGGATGCGCTTATTGATGGAATTTTGCGCTATTCAAGTATTGCAAACAACAACAGCTTGCCCAGACAAAATGTTGCTATTGAAGAAGTTTTGCAAGAAATTGAAACCATTTTGTACATTCCTGATCATATTGCGTTCGTATATCCAACAAACTTACCAACGATTAATGCCGACAAAACACGCATCAAACAATTATTTCAAAATCTAATCAGTAATGCAATTAATTATATTGATAAAGAAAACGGGAAAATTGAAGTGCGTTTTGAAGAACAAAAAGACTATTGGAAATTTGCGGTTGCAGACAATGGAGTTGGAATTGCCAAAAGCTATCACGACAAAATATTTAAAATATTTCAGACACTTGATAAAAAAGGCAAATCAACAGGAATTGGTTTATCTATCGTGAAAAAAATTATAGAACTCTACAATGGCGAAATTTATCTTGAATCTGAAGCACAAAAGGGAACTACATTCTTTTTTACAATAAAAAAATAATATGCAGCTAGATACACCAAATTTATCCTACATACAAATGCTGTCTGACGGAGACGAAGAGTTTGAAACCAGCATGATAGCCATCCTAAAAAGAGAACTTCCTGTAGAAAAAGAAGCTTTCGTGCAAAGCATCCAGAATAAAAACTATAAAAATTCTGCGGAGCTCGTACATAAAATTAAACATAAAATTAGTATTTTGGGACTTGAAAAAAGCTATGAGTTTGCCGTTTCTTTTGAAGAAGCGCTAAAAAATGATGATTCAAGTGGATACGATACGTTTATGAGAATTCTGCAAAACATGGAAGATTTTTTAACCAAAATTTAAGCCTACCTACTTATGAAGTGTATAATTGTTGACGATGAAGCTGCAGCAAGAGCAATTACCAGACAGCTCTGTAAAAAAATAGAAGAATTGGTTATTGAGGAAGAATTTGATAATGCCATTGACGCGATCAAATACTTAAACTCAGAAACAGTTGATCTTATTTTTCTAGACATTCATATGCCTACATTTTCAGGATTTGATTTTATTCAAACCTTGAAAAATCCACCACAAATCATCTTGACCACTTCCGATAAAAATTTTGCATTGGATGCTTTTGAGTACGACTGTGTTGTTGACTATTTAGTAAAACCAATTACGCCAGAACGTTTTGCAAAAGCTGTGGAACGCATGAAAGATAGAACAGCTCCTGCAAAGACTGAAGAGCCTGTATTAACTTCTTCTGACGATACTGCAAGCATAGGAAACGATTTGTATGTAAATATCGATCGTCGTTTGGTAAAAATAAACATTCCTGATATCTGTGTGATTGAAGCAAAAGGTGATTACATAAAAATTAAAGCCGAAGACAAAAACTACATTGTACATTCTACACTAAAAAAGATAGAAGAAAAATTACCAAACTCTCTTTTCTTAAAAGTACATCGTTCCTACATTATCAATACAACAAAAATTGTTGATATAGAAGACAATAGTGTATTGATAAAACAAGACGTTATTCCTGTAAGCAGAGCGAACAAAAAAGAACTGATGCAGCGTCTAAACTTATTATAATTTAGAACAAATTATAAGGGTTTAAAGGTCATTTTTCTCACATATAGAACATTTAGCGTCAGCACCTTGAAATAATTGCAATATTTTTCTTATATTTTATCTCAAGAAATTAACCTACTGAACCCATGAGATGGAAAGGAAATAAAAAATTCAAGGAAGTCATTACCGATGACGGCTATCATCTAAAAGCAGAGTACATCCAAGAAAGTAAATATTGGTGGATTGTCTACAAAAATGGCAAAGTACTATACAGAGCTATCGCTGAGAGTGAATTTGCAACTAGTTTACAAATTGCCCAAGCAAAAGCGCAGCAACGCATGATTAGACATCTAAAAAGTATGAGCAATTAAGAGCTGACTTAGAATTGTTTTTTCTGTAAATTGAAAAAAGCATCGGCTTGTAACTTCATCAATTCACGTGCTTTTTTGCGTTTGTGTGCGTACAATTCTTCTTCTTCCGCAATATCAGCATACACTTTATTATTTAGTGCTATATCAGTATCTAATAATGTTTTGCGCTGATCTACTTTTTGTGCAACCCAAGTTTTTACTGCGTCTTCCGCATCTTGCAATTTCAAGTCATATTCTCCTTTAGAGGAAAATAGTTTTGCGAAAATTGGCGATGTTTCTACAGCCAAAAATAATAAAAAGATAAAAAAGGAAGGAAGCCAAGGCAATTCTCCCAAAGCATTCACACGCGCCATTAATCCGTCAAAACCTTCAATAATAGGTTGCGTCGTTGCTTCTTGTGTTTTTTGTTTTTCAATCAAATCAACAATCGCTTGATCTTTAGCAGCCAACTTGGTATTTGTTTCTGCGCGTAGCGTTTGTAATTCTAACAACGCAGCATCGTGTTTTTCTCTTTTCTCTTTGTATACAGGACCTTTTCCAACCAATTCGGTACCTTTTCGTCCTTCTGCTTCCGAAATATATGTTTCGTATAAGTCTTTTACTTCTTTCTCTTTGGCAGCAACCTCATTTTTCAGTAGTGTAATTTCTCCTTTAATTTGTTCAATTTCAGGTGTAAATTGTTGTGCAATTTGTGTTTTATTCACCAGTGTTAATTCATTCTTTTGCTCCAACAACACTTGATTGATTTCTTTCTCAAAAATCTTTAATTCCAATGGTTTGGAAATGACAACGGCAATAATTAGCGCTAAAATAATTCGAGGAGTTGCTTGGAGAATTTCATCAAACTTGTTGTCTCTTTTTCGAAGTGTAGAAACAATAAAACGATCTAAATTAAAAATTAACAATCCCCAAACGAGTCCAAAACCTACAGCTGCAAACGCATTGTCAAAAACGGTATATAAAGCGTAACTACTTGCAATAAAAGCCATTAAAGCAGTGAAGAAAACCGTGGCGCCAATTCCAGCATATTTGGTTTGTTCGCCATCGCTACAATCGCGAACCAAGTCGAGGTCTACGCCCGAACAAACGAGAAAAAATTGTTTTAACATAAAAAAGTCTTTTGATTGATGATACTATAAGAACGCAAGTTTTGTAGAAATGTTACAAACTCGTGACTACTTTTTTCTATGTCAGCAGTGTTTATTTTTCTAAAAATGCTCGAAGTTTCGCTATATCACTTGGTCTTGGTGCATTATTGGTCACTAAATTTCCTTTTTTGTCCACAATCAAATATTGAGGAATGGTCACATATCCATCAACTAAAGAGTGATTTTTTTCAAAATCGACAAAAAATTCCTGACTCGCTAATAAGTGCAAACCATCTAATTCAAAATACTTAATATCTTGTTCCCATTTGGTGCGTTTTTCAGGTTTGTCTAAAGAAATGTATAGTTTTTTATATCCTTTTTCTTTCAACAAAGCATTTAAGGTGTCATTGTGTTTAAATTCTCGCTTACAAGGACTGCACCAAGTTGCCCAAAGGTCTATATAATACGGTTCGCCTTTTAAATCTGCTAGTAAATCTGTTAAACTTGCAACCGTTTCATTTTCATAGAATTTTACATCAGCGGGCATTTCTCCTGAAATTTTCAAATGATATTCGCGAATTTTATCAATATCAGGTTTTAAATATGGAGTGTATACACTATTTGGAAAATCTTCTTGAAACTGTTCAAATACAGAAATCAAGCTTTTTTCAAATTTAGTTTGTTTGGCTTCTTCGATAATATATGCTGCCGCAGCTTTTTCGGCAACGGATTGATTTTCATAAGTACGAATTAAGTTATAGTGAAACGGATGCATCTTATCATTTGTGTAATAATTTTGCAAAGAATCTTTCGTAATCGTTCCTTCCGAAAGTACTTCATAGGTAGCATGCTCTTTCAAAACAGTGTTTGCATACGTATTCCAAAAACTTGGTTTGTACTCGGTTTCAAGTGGATACGTAGTAACAGTTTCTTCAAACAGCGCTAAAAAATCATCTGGAATGGTAGTTTGAAAATATTGCTTCGTTGTTACAATTTGAGCAGTTCGCATCGCATAAAAATAGTCAATCTCCTTCTTCAATATTTCTTCCAGCTTAGGATCAATTTTTTTAGTGTCGATACTATTTTGTAATGTTTCTAACTCTGCATTTTTCAACAAATTGATTTTTTCTACTACTTGCGTAACTAAGGTATCATTTTTAAACTTGTTAGATTCAGTCATCGTAAAATACGGTCTTTCAACACTATTCAAAAACTCCATTCCAGCGTTATGTTTTCCGGTAAAAACATAGGCAGAATCTTGTGGAATAATTTCAATACGTTGACCAGGTAACAGAATCGCTTTCAGGTTTTTTTGTCCAATAATAACATTGATAAATTCAGGAGTTTCAATGGTTTTCGTAAATACAAATTCATCCTGTTCATTTTTATAAATAGTATCTGTTTTTTCATTCCACAAGATAAAATCGTCAATCGGATTTCTTACTTCAATAAATTGTATATCAGGCGCGTTAACTTTAATTGAAGCTGGTTTTTGTTCTTTTACAGTACAAGAAATGCAAAGGACTAAAAGAAGTGAAAAAAGGATTGGTTTCATGCTGAGGTTTTAATTTGATGTCTGATTTTTAAAGATACATAAAAGAAAAAGCTCTTTTGTATATTTTAGGATTCAAATTATACAAAAGAACTTTTTATAGTTTCAAGCACTCAAAAAATTACGAATCTGATAACTTTACAAAAGCACTACTATTTTCAGTCTCAGTTCTTGAATATACCTTGAGGTTTTTATTTTTACGAACCATACGCAACGCTTCTCTATACGTAATACGTTTTTCATTAAAATAAAATACAGCATTGTGTCTGTTCATTACTTTTATATGATTCACAATATTATCAGCAGTTACCGCAGGCATCGATTTGACAACTGCGACTGTTTTACCGCTTCCTTTTTTTCTTGGTGGCGGTGGCGGCAATACTTTCCCGTTTTTATCTACAGGTTGTCCAAAACGATTGTATAGTAGTTTTTTCCCGTCTTTAATTGTAAAATAAAATGTTTCCCCGTTAATATCCGTATAACCTGCGTGCACTTCTTTACCGTCCCAAGCGGCAGCTTTTTTAGCATCTGGTGCTACTGGCGGTGGCGGTGGTGGCGGAATTATGTTTCCGTTCTCGTCAACCAATTGACTTTGTTCATTGTAGATATATTTTACGCCATTTTTTACGATATAGTAGTGCTTTTTACCATTAATAGTCATGGTTTGTACGTTTTGACCTTTAATGTTTTCATGCATTTTACCAATATCTTTAGACCTTGCTTCGGTTACAGTTGGAAATGCTGTTTCTTTCACTTCAATAACCACTGGTTTTTTCGGTTTAGGAACTTCCCCAGTTTTTACCTCTTTAATAGTAGGAACTTTTGGAGCTGGTGGCGGCGGCGGTGGCGGAATATCAGTAGAACTGATCGTCTCAATTTGACGAATTTTGAATTCCTTTAGTGCTTTTTTTGCGTTTGCAATTGGTGTTGTAAGCGCTTCTTTTTCGTAACCATCGTAAATAATGAGCCCAGTTCTTGCTCTTTTGTGTTTAATTTTTGAAAGTTCAGCTTGGATGTATTTGTTCAGTTCTTTTAAATCACAGATGTGCTCATAATTCACTAAAAACCTTCCGTTTTTGTTAATATAAATCACGATGTCTTTTCTATTTCCTTGTCTTTTTTCTTTGGCAGGAAACTTCATTTCGTTTGATTCCTTCTTTTCATCAACATATGTAATTGATAATTTGTCGGCGTTGGCAAGTTCTTCTTTTACCGTTCGTTGTATGGTGCTAGCACCAACTTTTTTGTTGTGCTTTCCTTTTTTGAAATACAATATAGCGCTTTTCGATAATGGATTCGATAGTTCAGCTTTCAACGCTTCAAAACCTTTCGCAGTGTATAAGTGCATTTGATACAACTGTGGAAAACGCTTGCTTCGCGCATTTTTTGCCACACGACTTCCTGTATAATGAACAATGTCATAGTTTGAAATTTCGTTGTTTTCAATCACTTTTCCATCGAGCCAAATGGCAAATCCTTCTTTGCTTTTCCAGTCGTTTAATAGTTTTGCTGTCGGACGTTTCGCAACTGGCGTTTTTGGAACAGGCAGCAATAAGGCTTTTTCTTCCTGCGTTAATTGCGCATATTTCTTTTTGACTTTGGAACCATCTTCTTTTTCAAAAATAAAGGTTGCATTTTGGTAATAATATTCTTTTGGATCTTGTTGATCGATGATAATTACCGCTTCCGTTGGCGTTTCAATAGTTGCTGACGTAGTTTCTTTTGCCGCTACTTTTGTGCTAAACAAAAATAGTGCGCCAATAAAAACAGGAATTGTGAGTGCAGCAAAAAGCCAAGCTCGAATTTTAGATGTATGTTTTGTCATCATTTGAAGTCTTTTTTTAGTTACAGAAAAATTTAAATTACTGGCTAAGTATAAGTTATGATTCCAACTAGCATTGTTGAGTAATAATTGTTGATAGCTTGGAATTTGAATGTTTGATTTTAGTACGGCATCATCCGCTAAAAATTCATGATTGAGCTGAATTGCCTTTTTGTAAAAAATTAATAATGGATTGAACCAAAATACGATCTGAATCAATTCGATTAAAATAATATCCAATGTGTGTTTTTGCGTGACATGTGCGAGTTCATGTGTGTACAATTCCTCAGCAATATTTTGCCGTTCATACGCTTCTTTTTCAATAAAGATGAAATGTAAAAATGTATGTGGAAGTGTTGTTTCTTTTAGTAAAACGAGCGATGCTTTTTTGTACAATGCTTTTGCATTTCGCGTAATTTTATAAAAGATTTGATAAATATTATTCATGAAACGTAAAAAGAATACCAAATAGCCAATGCTATAAACACTTGCTAATACGATCATCCAAGTAGGAATTCCGCTTGGTACTTCCGCAGTTGTTTGTGTTACAGGAAGTATTTCTGAAAGATTTGGTTGCTCGAAATTGATCATTGAAGCACTTTCCGTTTCAGGAATTACAAGCGTTGTTTCCATGGTAATGAATGGTACAATTAGTGCAAAACACAAGCCAAAGAGTAAATAATACCGATTGAATTTGTACATACGTTCGCGTTCTAAAAGTACTTTGTATACCAGCAAAATTAGTGCGATACACAATCCTGATTTGATGATATAAGTAATCATTGGTTATTGTCTTTTAATTGTTGATCGATAATTTTTCGCAATTCTTTTAATTCAGTATCGGACAAGTTGGTTTCTTTGGTAAAGAAAGAAGCAAATTGTGATGCTGAATCATTGAAGAAGTTTTTAATCAATCCGTTTAGATGATTGGAGAAATAGTCTTCCTTTTTTATTAATGGATAGTATTCTCTTGATTTTCCAAACGTTGTATAGGAAACATATCCTTTGTCTGTCATACGTTTTAGCAACGTAGCAATTGTAGTGGTTGCTGGTTTTGGTTCATCATATTGTTCCAAAATGTCTTTCATGAATGCTTTTTGGAGCTTCCATAAATGTTGCATCAATTGTTCTTCAGTTTTCGATAGTTTCACAAGTCAAAAATTTTAGTTCATCTTTTAGGTATTGGTACAAATGAATGTTTTTACTTTGGTCGACATCAACGTAAAAACAGCTCAGGAGATACCAAGTAGTGTAATATTACTCTACAAATGTAGAACATAAAATTTAATTCTACAAATGTAGAGGTAAAATAGTTCGTTTCAATAAGTGTTGCGATTGGAGTAGTGAGTATTAAGCACTAAACTTGTTCCTACATATTTTTATCTTTACAACTTAATATTAATAGGTAGGTTCTACTTTCGCGTTAAGGATAGAGGCTTTGTTGAAGCTCCTCGAAGAGAGCGACTGCCGATAGCCTGACCCTTGGGAAACGCCCAAAAAAAAATCCGCACGAAGCGGATTTTATAGATTGTATGTGTTTTTTACTTAGAAAGTTCAGTAAAATATTTGTAAAATAGTGGAATGGTTTCAATTCCTTTGAGATAATTGAAGATTCCGAAATGCTCATTTGGCGAGTGAATTGCGTCGCTGTTAAGTCCGAATCCCATCAAAATGGTTTTACTTTTCAGTTCTTTTTCGAATAAAGAGACAATCGGAATACTTCCGCCAGAACGTTGTGGAATAGCAGGAACGCC
The DNA here is from genome assembly GCF_001005315.1 of Kordia jejudonensis. Lineage (GTDB taxonomy): Bacteria > Bacteroidota > Bacteroidia > Flavobacteriales > Flavobacteriaceae > Kordia > Kordia jejudonensis. Next base: position 34,250 of record NZ_LBMG01000002.1, on the reverse strand, counting down.
AAAAGTATCTTCATAGGCTTTACTCGCTGCTTGATAGCCAATATTGTCAATCGGCGTTACGTATCCTTGTCCGCCATGATGTGGCGTTACTTTTACGGTTGTGCCTTTTGGAGCCAAACTTTCGAAGTGTGTTTTAAATAATTCTGTAATTTCTCGCCAATCTTGATTTGGTACTAAACGCATTGAAATTTTAGCATAAGCTTTACTCGCAATTACGGTTTTTGCGCCTTCGCCTGTGTATCCGCCCCAAATTCCGTTGACATCTAGTGTTGGACGAATGGAATTCCGTTCGTTAGTTGTGTACCCTTTTTCTCCGTATACATCGTCAATATCGAGTGCATTTTTATATTCCTCAAGGGAGAATGGTGCTTTTGCCATTTCAGCGCGTTCTTCCGCAGATAGTTCTTCTACGTTGTCGTAAAAACCTGGAATGGTGATATGATTGTTTTCATCGTGTAGGGAAGCAATCATTTTTGTCAATATATTGATCGGATTAGCGACTGCGCCTCCGTATAAACCTGAGTGTAAATCACGGTTTGGTCCTGTAACTTCAACTTCTACATAACTCAATCCGCGTAAACCTGTTGTAATGGAAGGTTGCGTATTGCTAATCATGCCCGTATCGGAAATTAGAATGACGTCATTGGCAAGTTTTTCTTGATTGCGTTCTACAAACCAAGCCAAACTTTCGGAACCAACTTCTTCTTCGCCTTCGATCATAAATTTTACATTGCAGGGCAATTGGTTGGTTTCGTTCATTAATTCCAACGCTTTTACATGCATGTACATTTGTCCTTTGTCATCACATGAACCACGAGCAAAAATAGCACCTTCTGGGTGAATGTCTGTTTTTTTGATGATTGGCTCAAAAGGACCACTTTCCCAGAGTTCTAATGGATCTGGCGGTTGCACATCGTAATGTCCGTATACTAAGACCGTTGGCAAATCATCTGAAATATGTTTGTGACCGTATACAATAGGATAACCAGGTGTTTCACAGATTTCAACATGATCGCAACCAGCTTTTTCCAAACTTGTTTTGATTGCGGCTGCGGTATCGATTACATCTTGTGTGTAGGCTGGGTCAGCACTTATTGAGGGAATTTTTAAAAGTTCGATGAGTTCATCAATGAAACGAGTTTTATGCGCTTCAACATAAGATTTTATAGTATTCATGAAGTATATTGAATTTATCTAGATACTCAAATGTACTAAAAAAAGAGGTAAAAATAGTTGCGAGTTGCTTTGAAAATTGAAAATCTTCTTTATATTTGCACCCACATTTGCGGGTGTGGTGAAATTGGTAGACACGCTAGACTTAGGATCTAGTGCCTCACGGTGTGAAGGTTCGAGTCCTTTCACCCGCACAAAAAGCGAAAGCCGAAGTTGATAAGACTTTGGCTTTTTTTATGCAATCATATCTGAAATTTTTTTATTACGATTTCTGCAATGTTTCTGCGATTCTTTTGTCATTAATGCAACGATTATACTAATAAAATACTGATTATTAATGATTTAATTTTACGGTTATCCCGTAATTTTGTTTAACTTTTTGAGATTATTTTTAAACAAAATTAATTCAAAACAATTAACCATGAAAAAAATTACGTTTATTTTAATCTCTTTTTTTACAGCAATTTCTTTTGCTCAAACACCTATTCCAGCACCTTCGCCGACACCTATATTGCTTGGGTTTAACCAGTCTTTTGGAAGTGTTAGTTCGTCAATTAATTTTCCCATAGGGCAGCAATTTGGTACAGGGGAAATTTTCAGATTCAGACCAGGTTTGGTAACACAGTTAGATTCTGGAAGTAGTTTTGGTTTTACCAATAGCCGATGGTTTTCTATCGGTAGACTAAATACGGGAAGTCAGAATGTATACGGTTTGCGTTTTCAATTGCCAAATAGAGCATTAACTATGGGATATCAAGATATTAACGATACAAATCCTAGACTGCAATGGGTAGGCGCAGGCTCTTCCGTAGGAACGGATTTTGAATTTAGAGTAGCCAATAGTTTTACATCTACAAATTCTACATTAGTCGCAACAATGACAAATGAAGGAAATACCTTTTTTGGATCTCCATTAGCAACTAGTGAAACAAAAGTTGGCGTGGATTATAGCGATGTTGCTACCAATAGCAGAACAGGTGTAACTGTTGAAAACGGTAAAAGTGAAAGTAATTATTATACAATTACGGGTTTCAAGTCTATCAACAATGTTTCGTGTACCATAAAAACAGGAATGAGCATTAGAAGTGATGGTGGTTCTTACGGGAATACTGGTGTTAGTGTTAGCTTGTTAGATGGATATTATAATACAGGAGTAAGTTCATCTGTGCGAAGTCAAGCAAGTGGCGGTAGCTCTAATGGTGTACGAGGATCTGTTACTGGACCTAGTGGTGTAACACCTACTGGTTTTGGAGCAGGTATATATGGTAGTTCAGCAGCAACGACAAACAGATATGCAGGTTATTTTGCAGGAAATGTAGTAGTAACAGGATCATTTTCTTCAGGTTCAGATAGAAAACTGAAAAATGATATTAAGGTTGAAGAAAATATGTTGGAAAAATTAACTCAGTTAGATGCTGTTAATTATACATTTAAACCAAATGATCAATTAAATCTTCCTTCAAATTTACAACACGGATTCATCGCTCAAAATGTTGAAGAAGTTTTTCCAGAATTAGTATCTACAATTAAGAAGCCTATTTTGGATGAAAATAATAAAGAGCTAGGTATATATGAATATAAATCTGTAAACTATATTGGAATGATTTCAATTTTGACATCTAGTTTAAAAGAAATGAACGAAGAAATGACGTTGTTAAAAAGTGAATTGGCAGATTTAAGATACGAAGCACAATCTAATGAAAAATCTAAAGTAGAAGATGATGAAGGTACTATAGATGGTGGTTTCTTAATGGAGCAAAACAAACCAAATCCTTTTACAGATCAGTCTGTAATCAACTACAGGTTGCCAAGCGATACTAAAGCGTCGATTGCTGTTGTAGACTTATCAGGAAAGTTTGTTAAAGAATATGAATTAGCTAATGAAAAAGGGCAATTGATTATCAATTCAAGCGATATTGGAAAAGGAATATTTATTTATACATTAATCTCAGGGAATGAAGTAATCATTTCTAAAAAGATGATTATTCGATAATTTTATTCATGTATGTAAGAATAAAAAACGAAAGCCGAAGTTAAACAACAACTTCGGCTTTTTTATGTAGTTATATCAGCAATATTTCTGCAATTGTTATGTCATTAATGAAATAATTTATTTATAAAATACTGATTATTAATGGTTTAATTTTACGGTTATCCCATACTATTGTTTAGTTTTTTGAGTCTACATTTAAACATGTTAACCAAAAAATACATCAACTTATGAAAAAAATTACATTACTTTTTGCATTATTTATTACTACAATTTGTTTTTCGCAAATTATAGCACAGCCTGTTCCTCGGAATCAATCTTTTGATCCCGTACAATCAACCATCAACAATCCAATACCACAACAATTTGGAACAGGAGAAATTTTTAGATTCAGACCTGGTTTAGTAACTCAACTAGATTCAGGGACGAGCTTTGGTTTTACAAATAGTAGATGGTTTTCTATCGGAAGACTAAACACGGGAAGTCAAAATGTATATGGCTTACGTTTTCAATTGCCAAACAAAGCATTAACTATGGGATATCAAGATTTAAGTGATATAAACCCAAGAATTCAATGGGTTGGCAATGCCAATGCTTCAACAACTTCTTTAGAATTTAGAGCTGCAAACAGTTTTACATCTACTAGTTCTACACTCGTAGCAACGATGACAAATGATGGAAGAACGTATTTTGGAGATCCATTATCTGCATTTGATACAAAAGTTAGTATTGATTATACAGTAGTCAGTGGCGCTTCTTCGCGTGTGGGTTTAACTTTAGAAACCGATGCGAGTCAAAATGGTGCTTTTATGACAGGAATACGATCCATAAACAATGCTGGAGGCTTTAGTAAAGTAGGTTTAGATATTGAAAGTACTACGGGTTCTAGCTTCGATAATACTGGAATTAATGTGCGTTTAGATGGAGGAACTCAGAATACAGGTGTAAGAGCACTTGTAACTGATAATGGTAGTGATGGTCCAACATATGGTGTTTTTGGATCCGTATCAAGTACCGCTGATGTGAAAAATCCTGCTTTTGGCGCCGCTATTTATGGTACTTCAGCAACAGACTCCAATCGATTTGCAGGTTATTTTAATGGAAATGTTTTTGTAACAGGAACATTTACATCTTCTGATGAAAAATTAAAAGACAATATTAAAGACGAAAGCAATGTGTTGGAAAAATTAGCACAGTTAAATGCGGTTACCTACACATTTAAATCAAATGATCAATTGCATCTTTCAAGTGACTTACAGCACGGATTTTTGGCACAAAACCTTGAAGAAGTATATCCTGAATTGGTAACAACGATTCAAAAGCCTATTATGGATAAAGACAATAAACCGGCTGGAATATACGAGTACAAAGCGGTAAACTATACAGGACTTATTTCAATCTTAACGTCAAGTATCAAAGAGTTAAATGAAAAATCAACAGCCAATATTGAAGAATTAAATGAAAAAGTAGCAACGCTAGAAAGTCAGTTAGAAGACATGAGAAGGGAAGTTGGACTTACGGATAAAGGCGATTTAGACAATCTAGATGATACTATCGATTCAGGTTTTTCCATGGAGCAAAATAAACCAAATCCGTTTACAAATCAGTCCGTTATAAACTACAGATTGCCTAGTAATACAAAAGCAACAATTGCAGTTGTCGATTTATCAGGGAAGTTTATCAAAGAATACAATCTATCTGATGAAAAAGGGCAATTGACGATCAATTCAAGCGATATAGGGAAAGGAATATTTATCTATACCTTAATCTCAGACAATGAAATAATCATTTCTAAAAAGATGATTGTCCGATAATTTTTATTTAATAAAAACGTACTATAAAAATTGAAGAGGTTGCCTGAAAAGCTAAATTTTCGTTAAGCCGAACTTGATTCGGTTTCTCATATCCATTGAAAATCAGTGTAATGAGATGCTGAATTGATACTGAATCAAGTTCAGAATGACGTTTTTTATACTTTTTAGAAAGCCTCTTTTCAATACAATACTTTTTTTAAAAAATCCTTTCAAATCATACGATAGCGCTTCCTTTTTTATCATTTTACGAAAAACTTCAGCATGTTAAAAAAATCATAATTATCTGATACAGAGTCATTTTTACGGTTAAACCGTAATTGTGTTTAATGTTTTAGAAATATATTTAAACAAACTAATCAAAAATTATTTAACCATGAAAAAAATTACTTTACTATTAGCCTTACTCTTTGCGGGAATAACTTTTGCGCAAAACCAATCATCAGGATCTGTGTTTTCTTCAATTTTCAATCCGATTCCACAACAATTTAGCGGACAGGAAATTTTTAGATTCCGACCAGGTTTGGTAACACAATTAGATGCGGGAACAGCATTTGACTTCAATTCGAGTCAGTGGTTTTCTATAGGTAAACTCAACACGGGAACTCAAGAAGTATTCGGATTGCGTTTTCAGTTAAAAAATAGAGCGTTAACTATGGGATATCAAGATGTAGGTGACGATAATCCGAGAATTCAATGGATTGGAGATACTACGAAGAGTAACTTAGAGTTTCGATCTGCTACAAGTTTTACTTCAACATCATCTACGTTAAATGCAACCATGACTTTTGATGGGAGAACATTTTTTGGAAAACCACTAGCTTCCAACGAACCAATGGTTGGTATCGATTACAGTACTTTGACAGGAAGTAGTACTAAAACAGGTTTCATTGTACGAAACAATACTACAACAGGTAGTTACTTTACAGAAATGAAAGCTATCAATCTGCTTTCGGGCTACATAAAAACAGGTGTCGATGTAAATCACAAAGGAGGAGCTTACAGTGATACAGGTGTCAATGTAAATGTAAGTGATGCATTTCAAAGTACAGGAGTACGTGCAAGAGTAACAGGTAGTTCTAACGGAAGTACCTATGGTGTTCAAGGATTTATTGGAAGTATTGTAAGTAATCCTACTGGTTTTGGTGCAGCTATTTATGGAAGCTCTCCAACAACAACAAACCGTTTTGCAGGATATTTTAATGGAAATGTTACCGTAACAGGAACATTTACAGCTTCTGATAGAAAGTTAAAAGAAAATATTCAAAATGAAGAAAATGTATTAGACAAGTTAGCACAGTTAGATGCAGTTACATATACATTTAAAGAAAATGATCATTTAAACTTACCTTCTGAAGTACAACACGGATTCATCGCTCAAAACATTGAAGAAGTATTTCCTGAATTGGTAACAACGATCAACAGACCAATTATTGGGAAAGATGAAAAAGAAGCTGGTACATTTGAATACAAAGCCGTAAACTATGTTGGATTAATTTCAATTTTGACATCAAGTTTAAATGAAATGAACGAAAAAGTAGCTTCATTAGAAAATGAACTAGAAGCACTAAAAAATGGCAACGCTATAGAAAAGAAAGGAACGGTAGAAGGTCTTGAAGATGTAGGTTTCTCTATGGATCAAAACAGACCAAATCCTTTTACAAGTAGAACAGTAATTAACTATACTTTGCCAAGCAGTACAGAAGCAACAATTTCTGTTTTTGATATGACAGGTAAATTTATCAGAGATTACAATATATCTGGTGAAAAAGGACAAGTAAGTATCAACTCAAATGAAATTGGAAGAGGAATGTTTATCTACAGCTTAACTTCTAACGGAGAAATCAAAGTGACTAGAAAAATGATTATCAAATAAGCTCAAATTTACCATATCGTACATACTAAATAATAAAAAAAACAGCAACTGATCGTGTATTAGTTGCTGTTTTAATTTTTCACAAACACTTGCAATTTATAAATCATAAGCATGACTTAATGTTACGGACTCGTAATATATAAATAGCGACTCATATTCCTTTTTTTGGATAGATTTACACCATAGATTTGGGTCATTGTTTAATTATAAAATAGTAAATTATGAAAAAAAAGAATTTCAAAAGTTTAGCATTGAATAAAAAATCAATCTCTAACCTTGAAAACAAAAGAGGTGGTGGTTTGAATTTAGATACAGATACTTTTTCTTGTCCTTTATATTCTTGCGAAAACTGTACAGATTTAACAAATAATACATGTAGAAATTATTGTACAGAACCCTTAAAATAGTATAAAACATAAAAAAAGCTTCTCCAATTGGAGAAGCTTTTATCTTTTATAAAATAACTAAGTTATGCTTAGTTTTCTGTAGCTTTTTGTTTCAAGTCACTAGCAGCTTTCTTCGTATCTTCCACAGCTTTATTTGCTGCATCTTTTACATTTTCAGCGCCTTTTTCAGCACTTTCTTTTACATCTTTAGCAGTTTCTTTTGCTCCATCAACAGCATCATTTACCGCTTTTTCAGTAGCATCTTTTGCATCTTTTGCTGCTTCTTCAATATCCTTTGCTGTTTCTTTTACGGCTTCTTTTGTAGCTTCGGCAGCTTCTTCAATTTCTTCTCCAGCTTTTTTTGCAGCAGCTTCCGTTTTTTCAGCAGCTTCGTCTGTCTTTTTCTTCACTTCTTCACATGAAGTTACACCAAATACCAATGCAACTGCAAGTGCTACTTTTAAAATTACTTTTTTCATCTCTGATCTTATTTATTGTTAATTGTACAACAATGTTAAGATTTCTTTTACGGATAAACAAAGAATGCTTTAACATCTTTTTAACACACTGTAAAATTGTCAATTTTATAGATAAAAGGTAACTTTTTGAAGATATCTTAAAATTTAGATAGATAATTCATGATAATTTCACTAGCATTTCCATGAGAATGAACATAGTTGTGGTTGATGTTACTAACTTCTTCATTAAAATCTGTATCTGTAAGCAAACGTGTCATCGTATTTGCAAACTCATCTTGATGCTTCACAGAAATAATACCACCAAGTTGTACCAAATCTTCAGCTTCCTTAAATCCAGCATACGTTTTGCCAATCACAACCGGAATTCCAAAAACGGCAGGTTCTAGCGTGTTGTGCAATCCTGTAGTTCCCATGCCGCCACCAACATAAGCAATATCTGCATAACTATAAATTTTAGTCAAAATTCCAATTGTATCTACAATAAACACATCAAACTGATTCAAATTTTCATGCTGTTCCATTTCTGAAAACAATACAGTAGATTTGGTAATGCTTTGTTTCAGTTTCAGAATTTCTTGTTGTTTAATGTTATGCGGCGCAATAATATATTTACAATCATTGGGAGACGAATTGATAAAAGGCACAAAAATAGCTTCATCTTCTTGCCAACTACTTCCAATCACAATACACGTTGAATTTCCTTTAAAATCTGCTACAAACGGCAACGAATTATCACGTTCTAAAATCTCTAAAACCCTGTCAAAACGTGTGTCGCCACTAACTGTTACAGTTGTATAATTAATAGATAAAAGCAACTTTTTTGAAGCTTCATCCTGTACAAAAATATGGTTAAACGCATGCAACGACTTTCGCATCCAGCCACCATACGATTTAAAAAACACCTGAGAAGGCCTAAAAATAGTAGAAATAGAAATGGTGTGAATCGTACGCTTCTTTAACTCCGCTAAATAATTTGGCCAAAACTCATACTTCACAAACACAACCAATGTTGGTTTTACCAAATCTAAAAAACGCTTGGCATTCGCTTTCGTATCTAATGGCAAATAGGTAATTACATCTGCAACGCCACTATCTTTTTTCACTTCATAACCAGAAGGAGAAAAAAATGTCAGTACAAATTTGTGTGTTGGATATTGCTTTTTCAAAGCTTCTAAAACAGGCAAACCTTGTTCATATTCGCCCAAAGAAGCTGTGTGAAACCAAATAACGTTGTCTGTAGTTTCAATTTGGTTTGCTAAAGTTTCAAAAACCGTCTTTCGTCCAGTCACAAAAAGTCCAAGTTTTTTATGAAATAGTGCAACTATATTTAGGAAGAACCCCGTAATGTAGATTAATATGTTATAGATAAAATACAAATGACAAAAGTTTGATGCTAAAATACATTCTTTCACTTAAATTCATTGGGTATCGTTGTACAATTTTGTAATATTGTTAGAACAAAAGAAAGATACGAATGAAGAAAATCCAAATGGTCGACCTAAAAGGTCAATACGCAAAAATAAAAGACCAAGTTGATCAATCCGTATTAGATGTAATTGAGTCATCTGCATTCATAAACGGACCTGAAGTACACGCATTTCAAAAAGAATTAGAAGCATATTTAGACGTAAAACACGTAATTCCATGTGCCAACGGAACTGACGCATTGCAAATTGCGATGATGGGACTTGGACTAAAACCAGGCGATGAAGTCATTACTGCCGATTTTACTTTTGCTGCTACCGTTGAGGTAATCGCATTATTGCAATTAACTCCTGTGTTAGTGGATGTGGAAAAAGATTCGTTCAACATTGATCCAGCTGCCATTCGTAACGCGATCACACCAAAAACAAAAGCCATTGTTCCTGTACATTTATTTGGACAATGTGCCAATATGGATGCCATTCAAGAAATTGCCAAAGAACACAACTTATACGTCATTGAAGATAACGCGCAGGCGATTGGCGCAAGCTATACATTTGCTGATGGAAGTGTCAAAAAAGCAGGTGGAATTGGTCATGTAGCTTCAACTTCATTCTTTCCTTCAAAAAACTTAGGTTGTTACGGCGATGGCGGTGCTATCTTTACCAACGATGACGATTTAGCACATACCATCAGAGGAATTGTAAATCACGGAATGTACAAACGTTACCATCATGATGTAGTTGGTGTAAATTCTCGATTAGATTCTATCCAAGCAACTATATTACGTGCAAAACTTCCCAACTTAGACGCATACAATGCAGCTCGTCAAAATGCAGCTCGCAAATACAATACAGCGTTTGCTGGAAACGATAAAATTGTGACACCACAAATCTCGAAATCATGCGAAAATCCTATCTGTACTGGATGCAACTGTCATGTATTTCATCAATATACTTTACGTGTTGTTGATGTGGATAGAGATGCGTTGGTGAAGCATTTAAACGACAATGGAATTCCTTGTGGCGTATACTATCCAATTCCGTTACATGCGCAAAAAGCATACAAAGACGAACGTTACAATGAAGCAGATTTCCCTGTGACGAATCAATTGGTAAAGGAAGTAATATCATTGCCAATGCATACCGAATTGGAAGATGATCAAATAGCATTTATCACAAAAACAATCTTAGATTTCGTAAACGGATAATTCATACATAAAAGAAACTTTTAACAGCCAACACCTAAAAACCCTAAATCAGATAAGTTTGAAAAAGATATTAGTAACTGGCGGATTAGGATACATTGGTTCTCATACAGTTGTAGAGTTACAAACGGCAGGATTTGAAGTCATCATTATCGATAACTTATCAAATGCTTCGGTAAAAGTTTTAGATGGAATAGAAAGCATAACAGGAATTCGTCCCGAGTTTGAAGAATTAGATTTACGCGACAAACAAGCTACAATTTCATTCTTTCAAAAACATCAAAATATCGCAGGAATCATTCACTTTGCAGCAAGTAAAGCGGTTGGCGAAAGTGTTGAAAATCCGTTGTTATATTATGAAAACAATATTTCTACGTTGGTAACGGTATTACAGCAAATTCAGCATCAAGAAAATATTGCGTTCATTTTTAGTTCTTCGTGTACGGTATACGGTCAAGCCGAAAAAATGCCGATTTCGGAAAATGCGCCAATTCAACAAGCATTTTCTCCTTACGGGAATACCAAACAAATCGGAGAAGAAATATTGCAAGACACTGCCAAAATTGCCAAAGGTTTACAAGTAATTTCTTTGCGATACTTCAATCCAATTGGCGCACATGCAAGTGTTGCTATTGGCGAATTGCCAGATGGTGTTCCGCAAAACTTGGTACCTTTTATCACACAAACGGCAATTGGTTTACGAAAACAATTAGCGGTTTTTGGAAACGATTATCCAACGGAAGATGGAACCTGTATTCGTGATTACATTCACGTGGTTGATCTCGCGAAAGCGCATGTAATTGCTTTAAAAAGGTTACTAAATGAACAGCATGAAACGTCTTTTGAAGTATTCAATATCGGAACAGGAACAGGAAGTTCTGTATTAGAAGTTATTGAAAGTTTTGAGCGTGTAAGCCAGCAAAAATTAAACTATAAAATAGTAGATAGGAGAGAAGGAGATGTAATTTCTGCATATGCAGATACGACAAAAGCAAATACAATTCTAGGTTGGAAAGCTACTTCCACACTTGATGAAGCTATGCTTTCCGCTTGGCAATGGGAACAGAAAATACGAAAAACCAAATAACAACCATAAATACAATTAGATGAAAAAACTACTCATACTATTCCTAGGAATAATGTGTTCTACCATTGCATTGGCACAAGAGACATATATTCATTGTGGGAAAATCATTGATACAGAAAATGGAAAAGTACTCACGGAAAAAACAATTGTTGTTTCTGGAAACAAGATTACACGAATTCAAAATGGGTATGTAAATCCTGAAAATTCAACAGCTATTGTTATCGATTTAAAATCGAAAACGGTCATGCCAGGATTAATAGACATGCACGTTCATATTGAAAGTGAAACCAATCCGAAAGCATACATAGAAAAATATACCTTAAATGATGCCGATGTAGCATTTCGATCCGTTGGTTTTGCAAACGCAACGTTACAAGCAGGTTTTACTACTGTGCGCGATTTGGGAGGAACAGGAATCAATATATCATTGCGAAATGCTATTGCGCAAGGAAAAATAGTTGGTCCACGAATTTTTACCGCAGGAAAAGCACTAGCTACAACTGGTGGACACGCTGATCCAACCAATGGAAACCGAAAAGAAATTATTGGCGATCCAGGACCAAAAGAAGGTGTGGTAAACAATGTAAGTGATGCAAAAAAAGCAGTGCGTCAACGTTATAAAAATGGTGCTGATGTCATTAAAATTACGGCTACTGGTGGCGTGTTAAGTGTTGCGAAAAGTGGAAGCAATCCACAATTTACAGTAGAAGAAATCAAAGTGATTTGTGAAACTGCAAAAGATTATGGAATGCATATTGCAGCGCACGCACATGGAGATGAAGGCATGCAACGCGCTATTATTGGTGGTGTAAAAACCATTGAGCATGGAACTTTAATGAGTGACGAAACGATGGAACTCATGAAAAAATATGATGCGTATTTAGTTCCAACCATTACCGCAGGAAAAGAAGTGGCTGCAAAAGCAAAAATAAAAGGGTATTATCCAGATATCATTGTACCAAAAGCGTTAGAAGTTGGACCTAAAATTCAAGGAACATTTGCCAAAGCTTACAAAAAAGGTGTTGGAATCGCTTTTGGAACGGACGCTGGAGTATATGAACATGGACTCAATGGAAAAGAATTTGGTTTTATGGTAGAAGCTGGAATGCCAGCTATGGAAACCATTCAATCTGCAACGGTAACGAATGCAAAAATTCTAGGAATGGAAGATGAACTAGGAAAGTTAAAAGCAGGATTTTTAGCTGATATTGTTGCTGTTAATGACGATCCTACGCAGAACATCAACACGATGGAAAATGTCGTATTTGTGATGAAAGACGGAAAAATATATAAGCAATAAAATAAGTAAAAAGGCGGTCTAAAAAGTATACAAAAGCGTCATTCTGAATTCAATTCAGAATCTCATTACACTGATTTTCAATGATTTTGAGAAACCGAATCAAGTTCGGCTTGACGAAAATTTAGCTTTTTAGACCGCCTTTTTTATGTATTTAAAAATTTACTTCAAAATAAAAATTATTATTTAGTTTCTCCTTTTAGTAATTCTGCATATATGTGACTTAAGTCCGAAGGCGTTAAACCTGGGCTAGAAAAATTTGAGTGACAACTAAAACAGCTTCCATATTGCGCATATCCAGCGCCGTTTTGTGCATACGTTTCCATAGTGCTATTTGCTAATTGACTCGTTCCTATAGCCACACCAGAACCTGAATTTGCTGTAGAATAACTTTCTCCAGTTGGTGCTGCTCCGCTATCTGTCCAAGTAGCTCCAATAAAAATGTAGTTTTTACGTAAATCACCTTCAGCTAATTTTCCTAAAACACTATTATTCATAGAAATTACTTCACTGTTCGATGCAGCTGGAGAACTATTTTCAGGATTAGGCGCGCCTTCATTAGCAACTCCCCAAGGTTTTGTCATTTTGGTATTACTTGCGCTAATAGTATTGCCTGAACTTGCAAAAATAGTATTAAGTTCATCACAACTCTTTGCTTTTAATTCGTTTTCATTACAATACTTCATATGTGATTGATTGTAGGTTGCACTTGCGCTATCGCCATTCAATAACCAATCATTTCCAGTATCCGCTGGTTGTGTTTTCGTAGTACTTGATGTATCTAAATATGTATATTCCAAATTAGGTGCATTATTGACATGTTCAAAAGTTGCCCAAACCATTTCAGGATGTCCATCAATGGTTCCTACAATATGGATTCCTATCATCGCTAACTTTTTTTGCGCTGAACCATTTGGAACCCATTTCATATCATCACTTGTATCATATGTCGGAACAATAGCATTCATGGTAATATAATCACTAACATTCGTTAATTCACTGGCATCTACCCACGAAGTTTTAATTTCCATTGTTAAGGTATTAGGATCTTTTACCGTAATTCCTTGTGTTTTTGCAAAATCAATAATTGTATTTAGTTGATCTTGAGTTGTAGGGAATTCGCTTCCACTTACGCTTCCTCCACTATTTGCAACACCATTCAAGTATTGCGCATACACATCATTTACCATACTTATATAATAAATAAGTGAACCATTTTGAGCCATCAATACATCATCTGTAGCTTGTCCTTCTTCCGTATCAGCAAACAGTCTGTCATTTTTTTGAGCATTAGCTACTGCAGTTATGAGTTTTCCTGTTTCATGAGGTATTAACGTACGTGTATCGTTATTAACGGTAGATACGGTATAAAAGCTACTTGATTCCATCACAGTTCCACTACTATAATCGCCTGAGGTATTTGGGGACGTAACCCACAAAAACATTTGTTCAGACCATTTGTAAAAATCACAATTATTTTCATGTACGGCAGTTACAGAATTGGCAGCATTTACAGCACCATCCTTAGAAACAGTTGCAGAAGCAAACCAAGAACTAAAATCTGAACTACTTACTGTACACGATTGTAATACATCGGCAGGAAGTTTAGTGTTTATGGGAGTGTTCATAACAAGTTGCGCCGAAGCGGTTTCTACATCATCAGTTGTCGTTGTATATTTTCCTTTCTCTTTTTTTTCTTCGCAGGAAACCGTAACAAACGCTAAAACTAAGACGAGCGATAAGCCTTTAAAAAATAAATTCTTCATAATGATTAGTATTTGGTTAGTTTTCAAATGTATAGATAATTTATCAAACATATCTCGGTAAAAATACCTGTTTTTAACGATCGATATTAGTCTAGGTACTATACTAACGGTAAACAAAGAGATCATCAAAGGTATTGATATAATGAAAAAAATATAGTATTTGTGATGAAGACTAGGAGAATTGATTCGCACTAAACACGTACATTTTTCTATAAAAAAAAGAGGAACAAATATACATTTGCTCCTCTTTTTCTTATCAATTTCTTTTCCTAAAAAGGAAGATTGCAAAGAAACGGAATGTCGGTTGGACAAACCCAAGCAGACGGACAATTATCAACAACAGACGTACACGTATCTGTTAATTTTAGACCACCTGTAAGCTTTCTGTTTTCCAGATTAGAAATAGAATTTTTACGAAGCTTTAATGATTTTACATTTCTTTTTTTCATGATTTTATATTTTTAAAATTTATAGGAATGTTTGTAAAAATGTATCAAATCCATTTGGCGCAAAGCTGGTTTATAATAGTTCAACTTTCATTTCAAACAGATTTTGGTAAACAATTCTTAATATGGAAAAGGACATGTTTTTGGATCTACTGTTGGTGGACACCAAGCTGTAGGACAAGCATCAATAAATGAGGTACAACCTGTTTTTGTAATAATTACGGAAGTTGTTTGTAAAGTTCCTCCTTTAATTTGTTGATTTCCTAATTTGGAAACTGAACTTTTGCCAAGTTTTAATGATTTTACACTTCTTTTTTTCATAATTTATAATGTTTTAAGTTTATTGCAAGTATTAAATTATAAAAATCAACTACGATATAAGTACGGGAATACCGTAAATTATTGGAAACTCTTCATTGAATGAAAAGAACAATTCGTTAATTTTTTATACTTATCTAAGTTGTTTATATCGGACATTCTACCAATGATTGGCATACGTAATTAAATGTTGGACATGTATTGTTTAATGTCTGACATGTTGGGAAAAACGTACAACTAAGCGCAGACGGACAAGCGTCAATTTGTGAGCCGCAGACATTAATTTTTGTAATTTGTATAAGTTGACCACCATGTATTTGATCATGGTTTAAATGTGAAATAGAATTTTTGCGAAGTTTCAACGATTTAGTGCTTCTTTTTTTCATGATTAAAAGTATTTTGGTTTATAATACTTTCAAAATATAAAAACAGAATGACAATTGTTTATGGGAATACCGTAGTTAACATTTTGATTTAGTGTAGCATATGAGAAATTGCTGTTTGAGTTACAGTTTAGCAATTCAAACTTCCTTTTCAGCAATTGACTTTCATTACATGTCGTATTCTTTCATAGTTTAGATGCAAATAAATTATAAATCTATAAACTACAAACAATGAAAAAAAGGCAGTTAACCAGTTTGACATTAAACAAAAAGTCAATTTCTAATTTAACAATTAAAGGCGGTTTACCAGGATATACTTGGTTTTGTCCAAAAGACGCATTAACGGATGCGATTGATTGTCAAACTCACCAACCACATACATCAAGAGATATGAATGGTGCACTTCCTAGTGAATGTGAAAGTGTTCCTCTATAAGCTATTTGTAGAAAAGTAAAAAATGGAAGCCAAAAGAAAGCGGCTGTCTAATAAGTATAAAAAAAGCGTCATTCTGAATATGTGCTGAACTTGATTCAGCATCAATTCTGAGTATCATTGTATTGATTTTCAATGGTTATGAGAAATTGAATCAAGTTCAATTTGACGAAAATTTAGCTTTTCAGGCAGTCGCTTTTATAATTTATGATATCGAAACTTCTTTTCGTTTGACAAAGGACAGAATGAGAAACCCTGTTCCAAGCATCACGGAAACGTCCGCCATGTTAAAAATTCCTGTTTTAAAAATTCCGCCCAAATCAATATACATAAAATCAGTTACTGAACTGTATAAAATACGATCGTACAAATTGCCGATTCCGCCACCAATAATACAGCACAATCCAAAAATCATGTATTTATCTAAATCTGTGTTGACGATGATCATTCGTAAAATAAAAAATAATACTGCAACTGGAAGCAATATTAAAAGTATTGCTCTTAGTATTGGATTTTCCAATGTAGATAAAAATCCTAAAAAAGCACCTTTATTTTCAGTTTTTGTCAATGTCACATATTCCCCAAGTACCGAAATATGTTCGCCAGTACTGATGTGCGTTCGTGCTACGGATTTAGAAACCTGATCGCAACCAACATTCATCAGAATAAGTCCGAAAATCAACAACATTCGGAAGGTTCTAGAAATTTTCATAGCAATTTTTTAATTTGTTTTATTCGTCACCAAAAGTAGCACTTTGTGCTGCTACCGAACGATCAATTTTACGCAATAATCCTTGCAATACTTTCCCAGGACCTACTTCTGTAAATGAAGTAGCTCCGTCAGTAATCATTTGCTGTATTGATTGTGTCCACTTTACAGGTGCCGTTAATTGTGAAATTAAATTCTTCTTAATTTCGGATGCATCCGTCACCGCCGTAGTTGTCACATTTTGATATATTGGACAATTAGGAGTATTAAATAGTGTGTTTTCAATTGCTGCTGCTAACTCTTCACGTGCAGGTTCCATCAATGGCGAGTGAAAAGCACCACCAACAGGCAATACCAACGCTCTTCTAGCGCCAGCTTCTTTTAAGGTTTCACAAGCTGCGTTTATGGCGTCAATTTCTCCTGAAATTACAATTTGTCCTGGACAGTTATAGTTTGCTGCTACCACAATTCCAGGAGTTTCTTCACATACTTTTTCAACCACTTCATTGTCTAATCCTAAAACGGCTGCCATAGTACTTTGTTGTGCTTCGCAAGCTTTTTGCATGGCTAATGCACGTTGTGAGACTAATTTTAAACCGTCTTCAAACGTTAATGTTCCGTTGGCAACCAAAGCAGACAGTTCTCCTAAAGAGTGTCCAGCAACCATTTCTGGCTGAAAACCTTCGCCTAATACTTTACTTAAAATTACAGAATGTAAAAAGATGGCTGGTTGGGTAACTTTGGTTTGTTTTAAATCTTCCGCAGTACCTTCGAACATGATGTCTGTTATGTGAAATCCTAGAATGTCATTTGCATCTTCAAAAAGATGTTGTGCTACATCTGATTTTTCATACAGATCCAATCCCATTCCTGTAAATTGTGCGCCTTGTCCTGGAAATATATATGCTTTCATGTGTATGTATTTTGTTTCTTCTAATAAAAGAAGTAGTCATTTTTGTTAGAATTGTTTGGCAAAAATAAACAATTCTATAGAATCTTTGTTGCCAAGCTATTTAATCTGCTTTTTAAGATTAATCTATCTTCTTTTTTTTGTTTAAATCGATGCTTAACTCTTCAGGAATTCTCTTCTTTAAAAATAATATTTGTCCTAAGTGGCTAGACTGATGCTCCATAACATGAAACCAATAATAGTGATTGTTAGATTCATATGCAGGATTAATTTTGTTGAGCCAATCATCATCTCGTTTTTTTAGTTCTTCAAGAGTTACAGCTCTTACTTCTTTGTAAATTTTCAGATAGTACTCAACATCATGGTTTGTGTACGTTTCTCTACCTGCATCATCAAGATTTAATGCAGGTCCCCAAAATTTTTCCTCTTCTTCATTGAAACCTCTGTTTTCAAACGTATATAATTGGTAAATTTTCTCGGCAGCAGCCAAATGCATAATTAAAGCACCAATAGAGTTTGCTTTTTCATCATGTAAATGATCTATTTGTTTTTGATTTAAATTTTTAACGACACGTTCTACACGATCACTTAAGTTATTAAGCATTGAAACTAATGTACCTATTTGTGGAGTATATCCTTCACGTGTACCAATTATACTTTCCCTGTCAACTTTGATATTTTTCCCTTCTATATGTAATGAATATCCTTTTTGAGCATCATCTTTTACCAAATCAAAAGCAAAACCTTCCTTAAAGTTGGTGCTAATTTTGTCAGATCGAAAAGACCATCCAGTTAGTTTTAAGCTTTTAGGAGTATTCTCAAAATTAGCATTGGAAATTTCTATTTCTTCTAACTCTCCAGTATTCATATTTTCTATAAAAAGTTTAAAATCATCAAAATAAAATGTTCCGTTAGAACTACAGATTCCTCCAAACACCAAATCTTCCGAATGTTTATCGATATATCCATCTATTGTATATGTAGCCCATTTGTTGGAAGTAACAGGACGATCTCCCATGTTGTCGAAAAAACCAATTTCTTCATTACTGTTGTCCACTCTAGCCCAAAGAGAAGCCCAAGTTATGTCTCCTTTATTTTTTACTTTCACAGAACCCGTAAGTCTGAATTTTAATTTTTTATCAGTTTTTATCTCAACACTTTGAGAAAAAGCTATCCATTTGTTTTGACTGTATAGATTTTCACCTACAAATAGGCTTATTAAAATAACGCAAACTGTTATTTTTCTTTTTAAGAAAATAAGGATGTTCATTAAAGTAGATATTAATCGTTTTTAGATTCTCTCATAGGTAATAAAAGAGAACTCGTATTCGTGTTTTTCATCTTTTGTGTGGAAAGTATTGGCAACTTCTTTCCATATGTCTAAATTAATTTCAGGAAAGTAGGTGTCGCCTTCAAATTCATGATGTACACGCGTTAATTCAATTTTTGTTACAAACGGAAGTGCTTGTTTGTATATTTCTCCACCACCAATGACAAAAGGTTCATTGTCATTTGCTGTAGCAATTTCTATCGCTTTTTGAATTGAGTCAACAACAATAACTCCCACAGGAACTTTGTAGTCTTCTTGTCGTGTAATAACAATATGCGTACGATTTGGAAGTGGTTTCGGGAAGCTTTCAAACGTTTTGCGTCCCATAATAATGTAGTGACCAGAAGTGAGTTGCTTAAATCGTTTTAAGTCGTTGCTTAAATGCCAAATAAGATCATTGTCTTTTCCGATGACATTATTTTCAGCCGCCGCAACAATTAGAGATACATTTTGTCGGTCTGTGATGGGTTTTGGTGCGTTGGCAATTTCTTTTTTTGCTTTTGCTTTCGCAATTTCAGTCTCTTGTAGTAAAAATTGTTGTTTTAGTTTTTCAATGCGATATTCTTGCTTGGCAACCAATTTTTCCAATTGTGCGGCTTCCCAATCTTTCCCCATGAATTTGTTTGTAATAAATACATTAAACACATGAAATAAAAATAGGAACAACCAAGCCAATACTGCCCAGACAAACCAGTCCGTATTGAATAACTTAACATCTTGTCCATATCCTAAAACAACATTTAAAAGCACTAAAAATGCAGAGCCAATAATGAAGATGACCAAGTGATAGTATAATTGCTTTTTTTGTTTGATACGTTTTTGAGCCGTTTCAATAAGCGCTAATTGTTCTTGATCAATTTGAGTGGTAGGTTTCTTTTTCTTACCGAACATAAGTATTCAGTTTTTTATTTTGCAGCATTTCTTAACAATGTATCTGCTTGAAGCCAAAAAGTAAATGAAGTTTTTACAGCTTTTCCTTGATGCATTCCTATTGAAAATTTAGGCAATGTTGCTAAAATTCGTTCTACTTCTGCTTTCATTTGTTCGTTTGATACACGCACACCTACATTTTCTGCAACTCCTTGCTTGTTTACAATGAAGCGAACATATATTTTGTTTCCAGCAATATTTCTATTTGCAGAAATCGATCTTGCAATGGATGCCGTAAAATTCTTCTGAATATATGCTTGAATTTTTTCCTCAGTACATGTATTTTGTTGTTTTGCGTCGGAAATATTCTCACAACCTTCCAATGTTGGCGCTTTGTCTATTAAGCTATAATGAACAGTTCCATTTGCTGATACTTTTGCTAGAGATGTATTTGTTGCTTTTTGTGCAAAACCAACATGTGCAATTAAACAAAATAGAATAGGAATAATAAATTTTTTCATCACTTTATAATTTTAATACCCTAAAGATACTTTTCTTTTTTGAATACTACATTCTGTTGATACGAAAAGATGAATTTTTACCATGAAATGCAACTTTTTTAGATGAACGTATGTTGTGTTTTTGTACGATTTTTGAAAAATAACGAAAACGATGTCGTTGAAAATCAGGAAGAAAACCTGTTAAAATGCCATTGAATATCTGTTAATTAAAGCTGCTTTTTTTTGATTTCTTTTTGATTTTGAATTGTGTTTTTTGTCAAAATGATAATTCTTTCATTTTTGTGAAATCATTCATTTGTCAGTGGAAATTTCTTCTATACATTTGAATTTAACAAACACTTGAAATTATGGCAATTAAGAAGCAATATTTAAAAAGCAAACCTGTATGTAAAGTTACATTCAGCGTTGCGGCAAAAGAAGCAGATTCAGTTTCTGTAGTAGGAAATTTTAATGAATGGAATACAGAAGCTACCAGCTTAAAAAAGTTAAAAAACGGAACGTTTAAAGGAACGGTAGATTTAGAAAAGGGCAGCGAATACGAATTTAGATATGTAGTCGATGGCGCTTATAAAAATGACGAGCAAGCAGATGCTTACAAATGGAATGATTTTGCAGCTGCTGAAAACGGCGTGTTAAGTTTATAGTCTTTTCTAGGAATATGAAAACAACATCTTACACGTATAGTTGAGGTGTTGTTTTTATAATTTTTTAGCAAGTTCTCTTTTTACACGACTAAACCATTCGTGCTTTAAAATACTGAGCACAATACTGTCGCGTCTTCCTTCTGGAGAAAGGCAATTACTCCGCAAAATACCTTCTTCTTTGCAACCAATACTTTTCATGGCTGCAATACTACGTTTATTGTTTGCATCTGCTCTAAACTCTAAACGTTGCACTTTCATATGTTCAAATGCGAATTGAAGTAGTAAAAATTTGCAATTTTTGTTCAATCCAGTACCGTGAAATTCTTTTCCATACCATGTATAACCTAAGGAAACGGCTTGGTGTTCTTGTTGAAAATCATAAAAACGTGTGCAACCTGCATAGGTG
The DNA here is from genome assembly GCF_001005315.1 of Kordia jejudonensis. Taxonomy (GTDB): domain Bacteria; phylum Bacteroidota; class Bacteroidia; order Flavobacteriales; family Flavobacteriaceae; genus Kordia; species Kordia jejudonensis. The sequence continues at coordinate 12,787 of NZ_LBMG01000002.1, read as the reverse complement.
TTAAACCGTTTGTCATACACAATAAAAGGATATGCTTTTTTGTCAATTCGGGCTTGAATTGCCAATTGCATATAATTTCTTAAATTTTCTTCGCCATCTGCAGGTGTTAGGGAATATTTCCACAATTCGGCTTCGTTTAACGAATAGGGAAGTAGGTGTTTAAAATCGTCCATAGTTAGCGGACGCAATTGCACAAAACCATTATCTAAAATGTAGTTTTTATTGAAATCTAATAATATCATATTCAAATTCCTTGAAATAGTAAGTTACGAATCATTCTTGTAAATACACTTGTAATTTAAAATGATTTTTTAGCATATATTTTTCGTAGAATACTGCATCATCTACCTTTTCAATTGGAACGTTTTCCTCGTACAGTAAAAACAATTGGAAGTGTATACGCTACGCTTATAGGAATATTTTCAATAGTAGCCGGAATCATTTTAGGAAGTTTTTTGATAATTCGAATCGCTTCTTTTTCCAATCTTGGATGTGGACCGCGTGCACGTATGTCAACAGGTTTTCCTTGTAAATTAATTTTAAAAACTACGTAAATTCGCTGAACACCATCTAAACCTAACTTTTTACCGAGTCTTGTATTGAATCGCTTTGCTATAAATTGCGAGATTTTTGTAGACATGCAACGCTTTCGTTCTTCATTTGTTTTTGCACTACTACATCCAGGATAAATAACTCCAACTTCAGGACCACTAAATGGAATTCGTTTCGGAACATAATCATACAATGGAATAAATACATTATTTTCTCGATCTATTTTAAGAAATAAATGTTTTGAGATGTAACCATTTTGCTTTTTAGACACAGATGCCAATTCAATTTCAAATTCTTCTATTGGCGTTGTAACTTCAACAGCTAAAGGCTTCATTTCACTTTCATAAAAATTTAAGAAAGAATCTTTTTCAAGAATTTCTCCACTTTTATTTGTAGTAAGACTCACATTGACCAAAATTGTATCTTTTTCAGTAATTTTTGCCACATTGAGTACATCAGCGGGTTGTAAGAATTGAAATGTAGCGCGTTGCAACTTTTCGGTAGAACATTGATAGACATCTTCTTCAAATTGACAACCTTCTACGGTGATTACTTCAGCACTAAACGATGTTTTTTTCTCTTTATTTTGAGAAATTACAAATGTTGTAAAGAAAAAAAGTACTCCGATACATACGTTTTTATACGTCATATAATATGATGTGAGAAAGTTAATTTAAATAGCGACTGCACCTTTAATTCGTGGATGATGTTGATAGTTTACCAACTCAAAGTCTTCAAATTTAAAATCGAAAATACTCTTGATTTCAGGATTTATTTTCATGGTTGGTAATGGATAAGGCTCTCTTGTCAATTGCAATTCTACTTGTTCAAAATGATTGCTATAAATATGTGCATCGCCAAAAGTATGAACAAAATCGCCATATTCGTAGCCACATACTTTTGCCATCATCATGGTTAGTAACGCATAGGAAGCAATATTAAAAGGAACACCTAAAAATACATCAGCACTTCGTTGATACAATTGGCAGGATAATTTGCCGTCAGCTACATAAAATTGAAAAAATGCATGACATGGCGGTAACGCAGCTTTTCCATTGGCAACATTTTCGCTAAAAGACACTTTTGTATTTGGCAACACACTCGGATTCCAAGCGGAAACTAACATACGTCTACTATTTGGATTGTTTTTGAGCGTTTCAATAACTTCTGACAATTGGTCAATGCTCTCGCTATTCCAGTTACGCCATTGATGTCCATATACAGGACCCAAATCGCCATTTTCGTCTGCCCATTCATTCCAAATACGTACACCGTTTTCTTGTAAATATTTTACATTCGTATCGCCTTTAATAAACCACAATAACTCATGAATAATCGATTTTAGGTGTAATTTTTTCGTCGTTACCATTGGGAAACCTTCATTCAAGTCAAAACGCATTTGATATCCAAATACACTTTTTGTTCCCGTTCCTGTACGATCTCCTTTTTCATTTCCGTTTTCCAGCACATGCTTTACGAGGTCTAAATATTGTCTCATGTTGATTTCTTTTTTATGATGCGATACAATTTTTGTAGGGTGTAAAAATAAAAAAAACACGTTGATTTTGAACCAAAGCATTTGTATTTTATCAATAGGTTATCAACCGTAAAAAATTACAATTTTCTTTACTTTTTGAATAACTTTCCTTCCATTGGAAACGTCTTAGTATTTGTGATGATTACCTTATTAAAATCTTTATGCATCGGATTGATTAAATAATTAAAACAAGAAGAAATCATAGCCGAAGGAACTTTCATCACTAAATGTTCGTTCTTTTCAATAAAAAAGTCTCCGAATTTCTGTGTAACTAATAGTTGATCAATCCATTGTTCGTCCTTAAAAAATGTGTCTTCAACCAGCAAATGTTCAACATCAGGAACTTCAATTTGAAGCAATGAATAGTTTTTTGGAATAAAAGAAGGAGGAAGATATTGATGTATTTCTACAGCACACAAAGCTGGACTGTCAGAAGTGTATAGCATAGGAGTTCCAAAGGAATTCCAGCGATTACTTCGTTGTCTTTTTGAACTTTCACCTGAAATGTCATTCGCGTATTTAGAACCGCAAACTCTATAAACTATCATACCAAGTTACCTGAGTCAATTTTGAATAATTGTTCACGCAGCATGGTAATACCTTGAAATGTATCAACATAATCAATAGGCGATTTTCCTTGTAATGCAGGCGATTTATAACCAAGCCATTCTTCTACATTTTCTTTACTTTCTAACACATTTAAGGCGTATTCTATTAAAGTTAAAAATGACAAAAGTTTCTCAGATTTATTTTGATCTAAATTTTTCTTGTCTTTTAAAATACTTTGCATGGTACGTTCGCTAACGCCAATAATTTCTGCCCATTTAGTATTGGACAATTGCATTAAATCATAGACTTTTTTGAAATCGTTGAATTTTACACCACTTCGAGCAGAAGTAATCGTATCAATAGCGGAATACGAGAAATAAAGCTCAGCAGTTTCTTTTTTTCTACGAGTAGAACCTATTTCAGGTATTTTTGTATGTGAGGCATGCGTTGAAGCAGTTTTAGAACTCGTATACATGATAATTTGTTCGCCAACGGATGCAGCTTTGTTTTTAATTTTTGGAATAGGGACGAAATTATCAATATCTGGTTGAATAATTTCATCTAAGATTTTATAAAAGTCAGCTGTAGATTTTTCAAACTTGGTATGTGTCGCTATCTTGTTCATGCAATGTTTCGTTTTGAAACGACAATTTACTATTTTTTATTTGAGCTAGAAACTTTTTTATAGTTTTTTTACACAGAAAAAGCACATTTTCTATTCTTTTAATGGAAAATGTGCTTTTATATTTTGTTAAATAAATTGTATGTATTATCCAATCAGCATTCCTGCAATAGTAGCAGAAATTAAAGAAGCAATGGTTCCTCCGATAAGTGCTTTAATACCAAATTCGGAAAGTGTTTTACGTTGTCCAGGTGCTAGCGAGCCAATTCCACCAATTTGAATTCCGATAGAAGCAAAGTTGGCAAAACCACATAACATATATGTTGCCATGATAATCGATTTATTGTACGTTAAATGTACAGCATTCGTTGCATCTTTTAATTCAGCTAACTGAATATATCCAATGAATTCACTGGCAGCTAATTTGATTCCTAATAGTTGTCCCATGAGTGACATATCTTGACTATCAACACCAATTAACCACATTAATGGCGCAAAGAGATATCCTAAAATAAATTCTAATGATAACGAATCGTATGGTGTATTTGCTGCAATAATTTCATTAAGCGATGTAAAATGCCAATTAATATTCATAGATTCTATCGTGATACCATCAAAACCTGCAACACCACCCAAAATACCATTTAACATAGCAATAAACGCTACAAATACTAATAACATGGCTCCGACGTTTACGGCTAGTTTCAATCCTTCAGTAGTTCCATTAGCAATAGCATCTAAAATATTTGAACCAATTTTTTCTTGAGAAACTTTAACGTCATTATCAATCTTTTCTGTTTGTGGATATAATATTTTTGAAATCACAATGGCTCCTGGTGCTGCCATTACGGAAGCAGCCAATAAATGTTTGGCATACACCAATTGTAAATCAGGATCGTTACCACCTAAGAAGCCTATATATGCTGCTAAAACGGCTCCAGCAACAGTTGCCATTCCTCCAATCATAACGAGTAAGATTTCGGAACGTGTCATTCGTTCTAAATACGCTTTTATTAATAATGGTGCTTCCGTTTGTCCTAAAAAGATATTTCCGGCAACGGATAAACTTTCAGCTCCAGAAATTCCGAGTAATTTGGTTAGTAATTTGGCTAATGCTTTTACAATGAACTGAATGATACCGAGATAGAATAAAACGGATGTTAGTGCAGAGAAAAAGATAATTGTGGGTAATACTTGAAAAGCAAATATGAATCCGAACGATTCTACATTCATCATTCCGCCAAACAGAAACTCACTTCCTGCTTTGGTGTATTCTAATATTTCAATAAATAATCTTCCAACAAGTTCAAATCCTGTTTTAATAAATCCTACTTTTAAAACGCCTATAGCAATAATAAGTTGAAAACCTAAACCTAATCCAACTGTTTTCCAATTAATTGCTCTTCGATTGCTACTGCATAAAAATGCAATTACAAGCAAAACGAACATTCCTAGAATTCCTCTTAATAAACTTGATGTACTAAATCCTTCACTCGGTTTTATTTTTGAAACTGTTGCATCAGTCGTTGCAGTTACTTGTGCCTCTTCTTTTTGTTTTACTTTTTCAAAATGATAGGAAACTCCTTTTTCTGTAAATACTAAGGTAGAGTCGGTAAGCGTGGCAATTTTGTATTTACGAATGGTATCGTTTGGTTCATTGTAATAAAAAACCAATAATTTATTTTGGTAGATATAATCTCCACTCGCTTTTAGGTTATTTTTTGCGGCAAGTTGATAGCTAAATTCTCCTGCTTCAAGCTTCAATTGATCATTTTTAGTAACAGGAATGATGTTTTCTTGTAACGAATTTTGAATACTACTAAAGTTCCATGTACCGTCAATTTCTTGTGCATTTACGCTAAAAAGCACACAGAAAACAGTAAGAATACTTGCTACAAATTTTCGCATATGAAAAGGGTTTTTATTTTTTGTTTTCTCGGTTAGAAATCTCGTCGCGGAGTCTGGCAGCTTTTTCGTAATCTTCGTCTGCTACAGCGCCATCTAACATGTTGTATAATTCTTGAAGTGAAAGCGATTTTAATCCATTATCAGGATTATTTTCAACAATTTCGGCTTCTTCTTCCGTAAATAATTCATCGACTACGATGCTTTCTTTTTCAGCAGCTTCTTCCTCTTCTTTGGAAGTCAATTTTAAGAAAATACCAGCTTTGTCTAAAATTGTTTTGTAGGTAAAAATAGGAGCGTCAAAACGAAGCGCTAAGGCAATTGCATCCGAAGTTCGCGCGTCAATAATTTCTTCAATTTTATCGCGTTCGCAGATAATACTCGAATAGAAAACACCATCAACTAGTTTGTGAATTATGACTTGTTTGACAACAATATCAAACCGATCTGCAAAGTTTTTGAAAAGATCGTGTGTAAGTGGACGCGGTGGTTTTATTTCTTTTTCGAGCGCAATGGCAATAGATTGGGCTTCGAAAGCGCCAATGACTATAGGTAGTTTTCGATCTCCATCAATCTCATTCAAAATAAGCGCGTATGCACCATTTTGTGTTTGACTATAAGAGATTCCTTTAATATTTAGTTTTACTAAACTCATTTGTTTGTGAATGCATGAACATAAAAAAAGGCTGTCTAAAAGAAGGGATTTCCCATTTTAGACAGCCCTTAGTTGGGCACAATTTAAAAAAAATTATGCGTTATTCGCTTTAAATTCTTTCAATTTTTCGATTAGTGTTGGAACAACTTCAAACGCATCTCCTACAACACCGTAATCAGCTGCTTTGAAGAAAGGAGCTTCAGGGTCAGTATTGATGACAACTTTTACTTTCGAAGCGTTGATTCCAGCTAAATGCTGAATAGCTCCAGAAATTCCGATAGCAATATATAAGTTCGATGCTACAGGCTTTCCTGTTTGCCCAACGTGTTCTCCGTGTGGTCTCCATCCTAAGTCAGAAACTGGTTTTGAGCAGGCTGTTGCAGCACCTAAAACGTCTGCTAATTCTTCAACCATTCCCCAGTTTTCAGGACCTTTTAATCCTCTTCCTGCCGAAACGACTACGTCTGCATCTGCAATGGTAACTTTTCCAGTTACTTTGTCTACGTTGTCAACTTTTACACCAAATAACGAGTCGTCTAAACTTGGCGAGAACGATTCCGCTGTAGCGGCACCACTATTTTCAACCAATCCGAATGCATTGTTAGAAACGCCAACAATTTTCACATCAGAGTTTATTTCTGTAAAGTTGAATGCTTTGTTTGTAAATGCGGTTCTTTTTACGGTAAACGGACTTGTATTTGTTGGTGCAGCAACTACATTTGAAGCGTAACCAGCTTGCAATCCTACGGCTAGGCTTGGCGCTAATGTTTTGCTGTCTGCGCTAGAGCTTACCACAACTACTTTGGCACCTTCTTGTTGTGCTGCTTGTTGTAAAACCGAAGCGTATGCTTTTGAGTTAAAGTCTTTTAAGTTGTCTGCTGATACAGTTAATACTTTGTCTACACCATAGTTTCCTAATTCGGCAGTGTTTTCAGCATTGATAGTAACTGCTGTAACAGTAGTTCCTAATTGGTTTGCAACTTCTTTTGCATAGGAAGCAACTTCAAAAGCTGCTTTTTTGAGTTTTCCTTGATCTGATTCTGTATATACTAAAACTGACATGATTTTTTTAATTTAATGATTTAAAGATTAAATGATTGAAACATTAATTCGATTTTGTCTTTCGATTAAATCACTTTTGCTTCATTGTGAAGTAAGCTAATTAATTCATCAATGTTTGCAGCGTCAACTAATTTTACCGCTCCTTTTGGTGCTGGTTTTTCAAATTTAACAGCTGTAGTTTCTTTTCCAGCATCTGTAGCATCAACTACTGTTAAAGGTTTTTTACGCGCCATCATAATTCCTCTCATGTTTGGAATACGTAAGTCGCTTTCTTCAACTAATCCTTTTTGTCCACCAATTACTAATGGTAATGCTGTCGTTGAAGTTTCTTTTCCGCCATCAATTTCACGAACTGCTTTTGCGTCAGTTCCATCAATTTCAAGACTGATACAGTTGTTTACAAAGTTAGCATCAATTAATTCGGCTAACATTCCAGGAACCATTCCACCGTTGTAGTCAATTGATTCTCTACCTGCAATTACTAAATCGTAACCACCTTCTTTTGCAACGTTGGCTAATTGTTTGGCAACAAAAAAACCGTCAGTTGCTTCTGCGTTTACACGAATTGCTTTATCTGCACCAATAGCTAAGGCTTTGCGAAGTGTTGGTTCAGTTTCTGCTCCTCCAACATTAATAACGTCTACGGATGCTCCTTGTTTTTCTTTGAACCACATGGCGCGAGTTAATCCAAATTCATCATTTGGGTTAATCACAAATTGCACACCAGTAGTATCAAATTTAGTATCTCCTTCTGTAAAATTGATTTTTGAAGTAGTGTCAGGCACGTGACTAATACATACTAATATTTTCATTGATATATATGTTTTTAGTGTTTTTTGAAATTTTTTACGAAGATACTGATAATTTCTCTAAAAATACTGTGCGTGCATAATAAATTTTAATTATTTTTTATTTTCAGGCTACTTTTTTCCATTATTAATAATATTTAACTGTGTTTGAGGCTAATTTATCAAGTTTTTGTGATAAAATGCTTTTGCAAAAGCTCGTTTATTTGTGTAAAAAATCTCAAAAGCGGTCATATTTCTGCATTAATTTGCGTGTAGAAAAAGTATGAAGAAGATTTTTTAACAATTTTTAGCACTGAAAATAAAGAAGATGCATAATATTTTCTTGGATTTACTGAAGAAATCACAAAAACGACTCACTTTGATAAATGTTTGATTTTGGTATTCTCATTTTTAGAATTAATTGTTATTTTTGTTTTTCACTTTTTTAAAACAATAATAATTGTATGAGAACAATACAGTTTAGAGAAGCGGTAGCCGAAGCTATGAGCGAAGAAATGCGAGCAGATGATAGCATTTATTTAATGGGAGAAGAAGTTGCCGAATATAATGGAGCTTACAAGGCTTCAAAAGGAATGCTTGATGAGTTTGGAGCAGATCGTATTATTGATACGCCAATTGCAGAATTAGGTTTTGCAGGAATCGGAGTTGGTTCGGCAATGAACGGAAACCGACCAATTATTGAGTTCATGACGTTTAACTTTGCATTGGTAGGGATTGACCAAATTATCAACAATGCCGCAAAAATGCGTCAAATGTCAGGCGGACAGTTAAATGTTCCTATCGTATTTCGTGGACCTACAGCTTCAGCTGGACAGTTAGCAGCAACACATTCACAAGCTTTTGAAAGCTGGTTTGCAAATTGCCCAGGCTTAAAAGTTGTTGTTCCTTCTAATGTGTATGATGCAAAAGGATTATTGAAAACTGCCATTAGAGATAATGATCCAGTTATTTTTATGGAATCTGAGCAAATGTATGGAGATAAAGGAGAAGTGCCTGAAGGCGAATATACAATTCCGTTAGGCGTTGCAGATATAAAACGTGAAGGAACGGATGTTACGATTGTTTCTTTTGGTAAAATTATCAAAGAAGCTTACAAAGCAGCAGACGAATTAGCAAAAGAAGGAATTTCTTGTGAAATTATCGATTTGCGTACAGTTCGTCCAATGGATCACGATGCCATTTTGACTTCTGTGAAGAAAACAAATAGATTGGTTATTTTGGAAGAAGCATGGCCTTTTGGAAATGTGTCTACTGAAATTGTATATCAAGTACAAGCACAAGCATTTGATTACTTAGATGCGCCAATTCAAAAAATAAATACGGCTGACACGCCAGCACCATATTCTCCAGTATTATTGGAAGAATGGTTACCAAATCACAACGATGTGATTAAAGCTGTCAAAAAAGTAATGTACAAGTAAAACAGTACTTTTAACATAAAAAAAGCTTCATCGGCATGTTTGTTGATGAAGTTTTTGTTTTTTAAAACATAAGAATTTGAAGACTACCCTATATTGTTTTTTAGCCCTATTTATTTGTTACACAGGATATTCGCAGACCAAAGTAAGTGGACTCATTAAAGATAAATCAGGCGAACCTGTTCCTTTTGCAAATGTTGTATTCAAAAATTCAATTGAAGGAACGATTAGTAATGAAGATGGACGCTTTTATTTAGAATCAGATAAAACATATGATGTTATTATAGTTTCATTTATTGGGTTTACAACGAAAGAAATCAAGTTAGAGAAGCGCATTAACTACAAAATGGAAATTGTCCTTGAAGAAGGAGAAAAACTAAAAGCTGTTGTAGTCGTTTCAGGGAAACAGTCTAAGAAGAACAATCCTGCCATTGATATTTTACGAAAAATTTGGAAGCGAAAACGGTTCAATGGAGTCAATCAGTTTAAACAATATGCCTACGATAAGTATGAAAAAGTAGAGTTTGACTTGAATACGATTGATAGTGCCATGATGAAAAGCAGACTGTTTCGTGGCATGGAATTTATTTTTGAAGAAATAGATACTTCCAGCGTTACAGGAAAAACATACTTGCCTATTTTTATCAATGAAGCCGTTTCAAAAGTATATGGCGATAATGTAAAAAATAAAGTCAAAGAAGATCTTTTAGGGAACAAAAATTCAGGTTTTAGTAGCAATGAAACCATTACTGCTTTTATCAAAGATTTGTATGCCGATTATGATATTTATGATAATTATTTAAAGTTTTTTGACAAGAGTTTTACAAGTCCATTATCGCGTACAGGAATCAACACCTACAATTATGTATTAGCTGATACAGCCTATATTGACAATAAATATTGTTATAATATTATATTTTATCCACGACGTAAGAACGAATTGACCTTTAAAGGCGATTTTTGGGTAAACGATTCTACATTTGCCATCAAAAAAATAAATCTTCAAGCGAGTAAAAGTGCCAATATTAACTGGGTAAAGGAAATTTACATAGAACAAGAATTCGATGTAATTAATGATTCTGTATTTCTGCTTAAGCGTGATTATATGCTGTCTGATTTTGCTTTAAACAAAAAAGAAAAATCAAAAGGTGTATATGGAAAACGTACAACATTGTATGATAATTACGTGTTTGATGAAGAGAAACCTGCAGAGTTTTATAGCGAAGAGATCAATCCGTTTAACGAAGAGATTTACGAACGTGATGATGCTTTTTGGCAAGAAAATCGAATGGAAAAGTTGAATAAGGACGAACAAGGCGTTTATAAAATGCTGGATACTTTAAAGACAGTTCCAAAATTTAAACGTTTATACAGTTTGGCTTCAATTTTGGCTTCGGGTTATGTCGAATTTGACAAATACAATCTTGATTACGGACCAATTTTTTCAACATTTGGGTTCAATGATGTTGAAGGAATTCGTGTGCGTGCAGGTGGACGAACGTATTTCGGCCCTAATGATAAATGGCGAATTGAAGGTTATGGCGCTTATGGTTTTAGAGACAACAAGTTTAAATATGGAATTTCAGGAAAGTGGTTGTTAGATCCTAAAAACCGTTTGATAATTTCTGCTGGAAATCGTCGTGATGTAGAGCAAACTGGTGTAAGTTTAACAGTAAATGACAATGTATTGGGAAGAAGTTTTGCTTCATCAGCATTATTTGCTAGCGGAAATAGTGATCGATTAACAGATATTAATTTATCTACATTTGCCATACAAATGGAACCTTGGAAAAACATAACCATGCGTTTGGGAAGTTCCTATAAAACCATGCGATCGGCTTCGCCAACTACATTTAGTTTGTCATATATAGATCCGCAAGCACCAAATGGTATAAATGATCGATTGGTACAATCGGAAGTGAACTTTTCTATTGATATGACACCTGGAAGAAAAACCATTCGTCACGGTGTGGAACGAAAAATAGTGAATGATGATTTTCCACGAATTTATTTAAATTATAGTAGAGGCGTAGAAGGTTTATTTAATAGTGATTTTAATTACTCTAGAGTACAATTGTTTTACAGGCAACCGTTTCAAGTTGGTGGTTTTGGACGTACATACACCACTTTAGAAGCAGGAAAAACATTTGGAACTGTGCCATTAAGTTTGTTAAATGTTGTTCCTGGAAATCAAGCGTATTTTTCCATTCATAATACCTTTTCACAACTAAACTTTTACGAATTTGTAACTGATACTTACACTTCTTTACACGTAGAACATAACTTTAATGGACGTCTTTTTTCGAGAATTCCATTCTTGCGAAAGCTGAATTTGCGTGAAATTGTGGGGATTAGAGGTGTTTGGGGAAGTATTTCTCAGGAAAATGTAGACATGAATATACCCGCATTTCAAAGCTTACCGTTTAGAAGTATTACTACAGAAAGAATTGCACCAAACAATCAAATATATTGGGAATATTCACTTGGAATTGGTAACATTTTTAAAGTCTTCCGAATTGACTTTAACTTCCGTGGAAATTACAAAAATAACATTGATGCACGACAATTTGGAGTCACAGGTGCATTTGGATTCCATTTTTAGAAAGAAAAATTTTTAAGAATTTATACGAAAAGTGAGTTGAAAGACTCACTTTTTTTATTGCGTAAAAATTACCATGGGTTTTAGTTTAATTATTTGAAAATCAATAGTTAAAATCTTTATTATCTCACCTATAATTATCGAATCGTAGTTTATTTTAGTTGGATACATGAATCTTTCGGTATAGTTTTACACTGTAATCAATAACAAACATATATATCATCAAAAACAAATTTTGGGGAATGTGTTGAGATGATAAAAAAAGCGCATAAACTTGGTTTATGCGCTTTTAAAATACTGTTCAATGTAAGGGAGTCTTAACAAACTTTTCCTGGCTGGCTTAGTTCATTTAAGCTACAAAAATCACTTTCTGCTTTAGTTTTGATAGTTGTTCCACCTGTAAGTTTAAGCGACTGAAATTTAGAAATGGTATTCTTTTTTAGATTAAGTACTTTGTTTTTTTTCATAGTTTTGATCTTATAAGTTAATAATAAAACTCACAAAAAGCATTCCGAAAAAAAAGCGCATAAACTTGGTTTATGCGCTTTTAATAATTTTGGAATACAAGTTATTAGCAAATCTCTCCTCCTTGACTAGGGTCGTTTCCTCCACAATAATCGCTATTCGCTCTTGTGTGTAGAGTGGTTGAACATGGTCCTCCAGTATCTGTATTGCAGAGGTCAGTAAGACAAGCTTGATCACGTGTTATACATATTACAATTGAATCAGGTGCACCACCTACAATTGAGTTTAATGTACTAATTCCTGCAATACTAATTTTACCTAATTTTAATTTTTTTTGTTTCTTCATGACAATATGTTTTAGAGTGATCGAAAGTAGTTGTAGCTTGTTAAAAAACAAAGTAAAACAACCGTTTATTATCGAATTAAAGGTTGTTAAATACTTTCTGAACTATTGATTTTGTTGATATTTTTAATATAATACGACGGATAGATGCCCGTTTTGTTTTTAAAGGCTCTTGAGAAGGAATCAGGGGATTTAAAACCCAATTCTGATGCAATGGATTTAATATCATACGAACGAAATAGCTTGTCTTCTTTTAGTTTTTCTAATGCAT
>NZ_LBMG01000199.1 GCF_001005315.1 Kordia jejudonensis | reverse complement strand
AAAAAGCTCCAATCCTTACAATTGGAGCTTCTAATAGCATAATTTAGTTTTACGATAAATTAAAAATGGAACTATTCTGCGATTTTAAACGTTTTCATAATGGCAATAGCATCATCGTAGTAGGTGTCAAAATATTTATCTTGAGCTACATATGATACCTTATAATAAAATCCTTTATACTTATAAAACTGCTGTATACATTCATATTCATATGTTCCGTGTTTTGCCTTGTAAGTAACTACAATACTTTCGCCATACTTTGTCCGAGCTGTATACTTTTTAGGATTAAATACCTCAGTATTATATATACTTTTAAAATCATTTTGAACTACACTATCTAAAGTTGTGTTACTTGATATACGTTTTTTAAATACAGAAACATAATTTGCAATATACGCTTCTCCTTTATCCATTAAATCATTTGGCGTAAGGTTGAACACGTTACGGAAATCATGAAA
>NZ_LBMG01000198.1 GCF_001005315.1 Kordia jejudonensis | reverse complement strand
AACTCTAATAGTAAACATAAATTACTCATTAATTATTTTAAATTTAAATAATGATAAACACAATAAAATTAATGTACCCCAAAAGAGGTAATCTGTGAAAACATATTTATCATCTATGTAATATGTATATACAAACCAAAAAATAATTGCTACCATTATTAACTTATCTAAATTATATAGTAAAAGTGTTTTTGTACTACTAATTTTATAACTACTTGGGGTATCAAGTAACTTGTCATTTTTTCTAAATTTTAAAAATATAAATAGAATAAAAACCAACATTATTGTGCAAATAATGTAAAATATTAAATCAGCAAAATTTCCACTAATATAAAATTTAGATAATGAAAGTAAAATTACAAGTGCAATAGATGTATAACTAAAATGTTTTCTATTTCTCATTGCTATGATTATTAACTTAACTTAGTATATATACTGTCCTCTAAATAGGGGAATGATCAG
>NZ_LBMG01000197.1 GCF_001005315.1 Kordia jejudonensis | reverse complement strand
TTAGATCAAGGACATCAAATACATCATAGGTGTACTCATAATTTACAGATTGTTTTAGATAACCTTCTTCAGAAAAATGTCGTTCATTGATTAGTTTTCCTCTTTTAACATCATAATCAATCACATTTAGACTTGGAAACGAACTGTTACTGATTAAGAACGAATCCATTAAACCAACGTTGTTATAAGTGTATGTACTTTCAGATACGTTAGGATATGTATTTGAGGTTGTGTATTTATAAACAGAGTACCCATTACCAATTTCTTTTTTAGTAACCTTTTCATATCCCACAAAACTCCCATCGGTAAGCTCTAAACTGTTTTTTGTTTTATCAAAATAGGTAAAATAACGTTTCCAATCATTCTCTAGTGCTGTCATTGAGAAATTATGAGGAGAAAAGAAGGTGTTAGGCGCGTCAGTCGTTTTATTAAGGTATGCAAACGTTGGCATTTTATTGATATATCCTG
>NZ_LBMG01000196.1 GCF_001005315.1 Kordia jejudonensis | reverse complement strand
TAATGTCTGTATCCAAAGAAGTCAGATCAAAGATTCCTACATCCTGATCCATCTCATCTTCCGCACACACCTCAAAAGGTGTTATCGGTGCTGTTGCCGTTGGAATTGGCTCTACACTGAGTTCTAAACTCGCAATGTTATTGCTATTGATACACTCCGTAGCGGTATTCTCCACACGGATAAACACCGTTTGTGGATCCATCGTGTTTTCAAATCCGTTGACAAGTGCTGCCGTTCCTGCCAAAGCATCTGCCGCTGTTAAATGATAGCTCACGGTAAAGTCTGCCAAATCCTGTGGTGCTTCTAATAGATTTAGCGAAGCGCTTACCACATCCCAATCAAACTGTCCCACATTGTCATTGTCATACTCACAGAATGTGTATTCAAACGTCATGCTGGTCAGTACTGGTAATGGATGTACAATCACAGGTAATTCTACCACAGTGTAACATGGAAGCATGTTGCTATCAATCTGTA
>NZ_LBMG01000195.1 GCF_001005315.1 Kordia jejudonensis | reverse complement strand
AAAAAAAGGAAATCACAAACTGTTTCCTAAGAGACTATCGATTTTTTTCTTTACGATTAATAGAGACAAATTAACATAAAAATACAAGTTGATTTCAAGGACTCTTAAAGTATTACTTTAAGATAATTCTACAGCCTATCTTTTTGTTTCGCTCTATAAAGTCAGCTTGAAAATTGAAGTAGTTTTTATTTTTTCAAGCGTTCTAATGATTAGAAGCTAGTACTCGCAATTTTAATAAAATCTGCTTTTTAGAAAAACAATTCATGAATGGAAGCCAAATTCTATTTTTGTAAAAAAGTCAATATGTATTGACCTTTTTAGTGTTAAAATGCTATATGTCAATAAATTATTTTTTTTAAAAATTCTTTTAAAAAGTCAATACGTGTTGACTTTATATATTTTAAAGTATTTAAAATCAGTAATTTAAACTTTTTTAAAAAAAGCAATAAAAAAAAGAAGCAAAAAAAAATCAAAGAAAATTTTCTTTAAAAG
>NZ_LBMG01000194.1 GCF_001005315.1 Kordia jejudonensis | reverse complement strand
ATCGAACTAACATAACAATAGCTCCATTGAGCGCTTTATCTCTTATCCTGAAATCTTTCAGCTACAATCTTGATGGTACGAATGTTTTCATACATAGGTAACTATTTGATATTTTATCGATTTGTTATTTTTCATCGAATTTTTAAAACTTTTAAGTTTATTGATTTTCATGGCTATGCGTCATACATATAGAAACAAAGGTTTAAAAGATTAGCGGATTATCATTTGTTCACTTTTGTAACTTGAACCTAAAACCTATGAAGGCATATTTTTTAATCTTGTGACAATGCTTTCAAAATGCTCAAATTAGAAATTGTGAAAAATGACTCTTTAATTACTTTTTAATTACTCTTATTTTACTCATTATTTACTTTTATTTTACTAATTATTTACAGATAACTATTTTATCAATTAGTTATCAATTTGACTTTCAATTAGATATCA
>NZ_LBMG01000193.1 GCF_001005315.1 Kordia jejudonensis | reverse complement strand
CTTCAAATAAGCGCCTATTTTGGTGGAACTAACGAAAGTGCTAAAAATGACGATAGAAAGGAGTATCAAAAAATGCTTACCTATGTACGTCAAAAGAAAATATCAAATATCATTGTATACAGTATAGATCGTTTTTCGCGTGCGGGTTCTACCGCGATTACAACGGTTGAAAAATTACAGGCAAAAGGTATCAATGTAATATCTGTAACCCAACCAATGGATACCAAAACATCTACGGGTACATTCTTTCAAAACTTAAACTTACTATTCAGCAAATACGATAACGACCAACGAAAAGAAAAAACCGTTACAGGAATGAAACAACGCCTTTTGCAAGGTTTCTATATCGGAAACGCTCCAATAGGTTTTAAAAATGCTAGGGATGCACAAAACCGTCCTATTTTAATTCATTCAGACAAAGCAAAATTAATACGCAAAGCTTTTGAATGGAAAGCAAACGAAAATTTGTCTAATGTTGAAATTCTAAAACGTTTAAAAAATTGTGG
>NZ_LBMG01000192.1 GCF_001005315.1 Kordia jejudonensis | reverse complement strand
CTTTTAAAGAAAATTTTCTTTGATTTTTTTTACTTCTTTTTTTTTTGATTTTTTTTAAAAAAGTTTAAACTTCTGATTTTAAACATTTTAAAATATATAAAGTCAACACGTATTGACTTTTTAAAAGACTTTTTTTTCTCTAAAAAAAATAACTTATTGACATATAGTATTTTAACTCTAAAAAGGTCAAAACGAATTGACTTTTTTTGCAAAAATAGAATTTGGCTTCCATTCATGAATTGTTTTGCTAAACAGAAGATTTTATTAAAATTGCGAGTACTTGCTTCTAATCATTAGAACGCTTGAAAAAATAAATATTACTTCAATTTTCAAGCTGACTTTATAGAGCGAAATAACAGGGTGGGCTGTAGAATTATCTTAAAGTAATACTTTAAGAGTCCTTGAAATCAACTTGTATTTTTATGTTAATTTATTTCTATTCATCGTAAAGTAAAAAAAGAAAAACTCAGCTAGTTGCTTAGGAAACAGTTTGTGATTTCCTTTTTTT
>NZ_LBMG01000191.1 GCF_001005315.1 Kordia jejudonensis | reverse complement strand
GATTCCTGACTTTGCGGGAATGACAGAGGAATTAAAGAAGTAACTATTTGAATTTCAATTGAGCTTGTTTGTCGGCATGAGTTGCTAAACTCGCGCTAGCGTTTGGAAAGTAGATTCCTGCCTTCGCAGGAATGACAAAGGAATCAAATTTTCTAACAATTCGAAAGCAAAACGTCACATCGAGTGAATTTCTTGTAAAGAAATTTGTATCGAGATGCTTTCTAAACTGAAAGTAGATTCTTCTCTTTGCAGGAATGACATCGGAATTAAAGAAGTATTATTTTGAATCTCAATTGAGCTTGTTTGTCAGCACGAGTTGTGAAACTCGCGCTAGCGTTTTCGGTAATTTGAACTGAAAAATGGATTCCTGTCTTCGCAGGAATGACATGGGAATTAAATAAGTAATTGTTTGAATCTCAATTGAGCTTGTTTGTCGGCACGAGTTGT
>NZ_LBMG01000190.1 GCF_001005315.1 Kordia jejudonensis | reverse complement strand
CATTGTAGAGTCAATACTGATCGTGATTGTCGTAATCATATTTATACGAATGCTACTACAACTAAAAGAAAAATCAAAAATTACCAATGAAGTAGATGAAGAACTTGAAAAGGAACTTAAACATAATTCAGAATGATGAATTCTAAATTATGAATTGCATACGGTAACCGTTGAATTTTTTTAACTAAGTAAACAATGAAAAATACATATATCATCACATTAATGGCTTATGGTTTGATCCCAAATTATAGCTATGCAAATACACTGGAAAGAATAGAAGTTCAACAAACCATGGAGACGTTGCTACAAAAGCAACAGGCTTTTGAAACGCGCATGTATATCATTATAGGTTGTATTGCATTATTAATATTCTTATTCGGATTGCTGTGTTTTTTGAATAAAAGAGGCGATAAACGACTGGAAAAGATTTTGAAATTATTAGAAAAACATCGTCAAACCACTGAAGAAACACCTAAAAAAGATGAAGTTCAACTCGCTATTGATACCGAAATAGTTAATACTATTCTTCTAGAACTA
>NZ_LBMG01000019.1 GCF_001005315.1 Kordia jejudonensis | reverse complement strand
TATTTAAAATTTAACATTCAACATTTATAATTCCTTTATTCGTTATTCGATATTCGTTATTTGTTGATTTGTTAATTTGAATCGAAACTGCCTTTTATATTTAACATTCAACATTTACAATTTCACGCTTAATTCAGCCAATTTTTAAAATCCTTCACACGTTCGCGACTTACGATAATTTCTTGTTCGTTGAAGTTGTTTAGTTTTATTTGCAAACGTGAGTTGGTATAACTTACAATGTCTTTAATCGCGTTGATGTTGATGTAAAATTTTCGGCTTACGCGATAAAATATTTCTGGCGACAATTCGTCTTCTAAGTGTTCTAAAGAAGTTTCTAAGAGATAGTTTCTTCCTTCCGTTGTATGCAAATATGTTCCTTTGTTTTCACTGTAAAAACATTCTATTTCATCAATTGGAATCATTTTTAAGTGTTGTCCAACTTTTACCGTATATCTTTTTTTATACGTGCGTTCAATCGGATTGACCAATAATTTTTTAATGTCTTCAAAATTGAGTTGCACATTTTGTGTTTGTGGCGCGCGTTCTTTGTATTTTTCTACCGCTGCAATAAGTTCGTCTTCGTCAATAGGTTTTAGTAAATAATCAATACTATTGAGTTTGAAAGCTTGCAAAGCATATTCATCATACGCCGTTGTAAAAATAATTGCCGATTTGATATCTATGACTTCAAAAATCTCAAAGGAAAGTCCATCAGACAACTGAATATCAAGGAAAATCAAATCTGGATGTTCGTTATTTTTAAACCACTCAATCGCTTCCGAAACAGAGTGTAACATTACATCTACAGGCATATTTTCTCTTTCGAGCATTCTATTTAGGCGACGTGCAGATGGTTTTTCGTCTTCTATGATGATTACTTTCATTGTTTTTGGGTATTGGGTTTTTGGTCTTGGGTCTTGGGTCTTGGGTCTTAAAAAATACTTTTACATTTAAAATTTAGCATTCAACATTTATAATTTCGCTATTCGTTATTTGTCAATTCGTTAATTCGTTGATTCGTTGATTTGAATAGAAACGTAAAATTTTTAGACTTTGTTGAGTCATGGGTCTTTGGTCTTTGGTCTTTGGTCTTTGGTCTTTGGTCTTAAAAAGTACTTTTATATTTAAAATTCAACATTCGATATTCGATATTTGTTGATTCGTTAATTCGTTAATTCGTTAATTTGAATCGAAACTACCTTTTACATTTAAAATTCAGCATTCAACATTTATAATTTCTTTATTCGATATTCGTTATTCGTTATTTGTCAATTCGTTAATTTAAATAGAAACTGCTTATATACATATAAAATTTTACATTTAACATTTTACATCTAAAAACGACTCATTCCCAACCGCTACTGCGTTCTTTTTCTCTATCGATGTATTCTCTAATTTTTCGATCTTCCCAGTTTTTTCCGAAAAATAGGTTCGTTCCAAATGCTCCTAGTGCATGAAATGCAACGCCTACTCCCCAAAAAATTGCTGTTGAAAAATGTCCAAATGTCCAGAAATTGTCTCCTGCATCCATGTTAGCAGCAATAATTGTAAGCAACACTATGTTTATCACAATATATACTGCAAAGTGTACATAAAATCCTTTTATCTTCTCTACTTTTTTACGTGCCTGAAGATATAATTCTTCTTCCGTATAATTTTTAAAGTTCTTTGATGGTGGTAACCTTTTCATAATTTTTATATTATTTACGTGTACGAGTTGCGGCATCGTCCATGTATTGTTTTATTTTTCGTTCTTCCCAATTTTGTCCAAATATACCATTGATTAGAAAAACATTGAGTCCATGTATGAGCAATCCTATTCCCCAAAGTAGCCAAACCGTATATGATCCATGATCTTGAAAGGCTTCTAACGAACTTTTTCCATTGTCTATTTGCGATGCTACTTGCTGCCAAGTAATAAATGAATTCACAACCACATATATCGTGAGATGTCTGTAAAATCCTTTTAAATTGTCTAGTCTTCGTTTTGCTCTCAAATACGCTTCACTTTCGTACGGTGTCGTTTGAGACTGTTTTTTTACGGTATTGTTGTCTATTAGTTCCATCGTTTACGTTCTTCTTGTTCCATGTATTCTTTTATTTTACGCTCTTCCCAGTTTTTTCCAAAACGTCCATCTTCAAAATACACGCTCATGGCATGAAAAGCTAATCCAATTCCCCACCCAAACATTGGAAACCAAAACCAATGGAATTGTGGTACCGTTCGTAAGTTTATAAAGATCAAAAATGGAATTACTAGACAGTATGACATCAAATTATAGTAAAATTCTTTTAATTTTTCTACGTGTTGACGCGCTTTTAAGTATTGATCGTCTAGTTCATCTTCTCCTGTTCCTATGGCTCTATTTCTCATAATTTCTACTTGTTTTGTGAGCATCGGAATTGCTACTTGAAAATCCGACGCTGATTTGTTAATGTATACTTGGCGCTCTGTAAGCAAGTCATATCGTTGTTTGATATTGTTCAGTCCTACGCCACTACTCTTTTTTACAATTTGTTTTTCTTGCAGGTTGTTTTGTATGATTAAATTCCCGCCATCTTCATATATTTTTATGTGCAACGGCTTTGCTGGCGTTACCATATTGTGTTTCACAGCATTTTCTAACAGTAATTGTAATGACAATGGCACTACTCTACTTTCTGGGTTGCTTGCCTTTTCAGGAATTTCAAAAATAATACTGTCTTCAAAACGCATTTTCAACAAACTCATATAGGTTTTTGCGAACGTAAACTCTTCATCAACCGTAACTAATTCTTTGTTTTTTTGTTCTAAAACATATCTGTACACTTTGGATAATCCGGAAGTGAATTTTTGTGCTTGACGCGGATTTTCATCAATTAGTGAACTTAACACATTTAAACTATTAAACAGAAAATGTGGATCTAACTGATTTTTTAAAGCATCAAACTGTGCGGAAGCCGTTCCTGCAATGATTTTTTGTTCCGTAACTTTCTTCTTTTGTAATTCTTTGTAGAAATACAATGCATGAAAGAACACTGAAAATACAATCGTAATTAGTAATACTCTGAAATAAAACGCTGAACTTTCAGTTTGAATAAATTCATTATACGATTTTCCTTCAATTCCTATTTCTTGCAGCATTCGTACTAAAAAAACCGTCACGATGGTCAATACAATTGAACCTACAATTCCGATAAGCAATCGATATTTCTTGTTGGCATTTGTCCAAATTACTCTATGATTGATGTATTCAAAGAAATATGAATTTACAATACTAATAGCTACGGAATACATACAGTAATAGCCGAAATTTATGAGTAATTGCAGGTTTATTTTAATTGTAACACCATCAGTATATCTGAATATTAAATCTACGCCAAGTAGCAATACTGCTATGATAACTCCGACACTAACTACTCTGATAAATTCTTTCATTTTTATGAATTGTTTTATGGCTTCCCTCAAATATACTAATGATTTTTTGAACGTTTACTGCTTACTTTTTACATTCTGCAATTAAATATTCCACACGGTCTTTTCCCCAACTTGGATGTAGTTTGCTTGGCGCTTCATATGTTTCAAACTTTTCTAAAGCGGTCTGAAACGCTTCACAATACGGAGCGGTATCTTTTCCAAAATATTTTGCGCTTCCCATATCCCATTCGTTTTTACACAATAATACACGCGGATTGTCTTTGTCAATGGCATGCGCTTTTGCGTAAATTTCGGCAACTTTTGCGCCATATTTCATTCCGTAGGTTGCGCCATCAAAGGCTACCCAAACTGTGTATAACATTGCTTGCATGACCATGATTTCTGGATTGTTTGGCGAAATGCTTGAAGCACGATCTAGTTGTTTCTGCGCTTTGTCAAGTTGTTGCGTCAGTTTGCTTTTGTCTTTAATTGCAAATCCACTCATGATGTTTATTTGCGCAGCATAATACGATGGCAACCATTCATTTGGTGTTGCTTCTGCGATGCGTTCGAATAAATTTGCTGCTTCTGTACCTTTGTTTTGTTGCAACAATTCAAATGCTTTTTGCATTCCTTTTTCATACTTCGTTTGTGCATTTACAGTGAATGCGAAACAAATAAAACTTAAAATTACAAGTACTTTTTTCATGTCGATGATGTTTTCTAATTAATGATTGCTGTTGTTTACAAGATTGCCGCTATATACGCCGCAAAATTTTGAATGATGATAAATACGATACTGATCATTTTTTGATTGATTTGATGAATTGTTTTTGATTGATGATTCAAATATCTCACAAAAGCGCATGTTGGGAAAAAAGAAACTACTGAATTGTTGTTATTTCAGGATGAATTGTAATTGATGATTACAATGCGTTTAGATTCATGTATTTGAATACATTGAAACTGTAATGTTTGGAAGTTATAAAATTATTGGCAATGTTGATTTTCCAATGAAATTTAATACTTATGAAAATTTTGTGCTGAATAAAGTTTTATCATAAATTTTGACTTACGTGACGCAACTTTCTGAGAAAATTGTATCTTTTAATTATATATTAAAACCTGTATTATGAAAAATTCTATATTGATAATTGTTTTTTCGTTTTTGTTATTCAATTGTAGTTCGGAAGATGCTTCCGTAACGTCAACCATGACGGCTGTTGAAACGACACTTATTGGAAAAGGGAATTTATATGGAGGTTCTTCTCAAGGTGTAAATCAACAAAATCTTGTGATTACCAATGAAACAGATTGGAACGCACTTATTACATTATTTGATGCTGTAAATACTGTTTCTGATTCTTTTAGTGAAACTGCAATTGATTTTTCTGCATTTACCGTCATCGCTGCAATTGATGAAATACAAGGAAGTGGCGGACATGCGTTGGATATTGAAGTAAATTCAAGTTCAACACAAGTTATGGTAACTGTCATTGATATTTCTCCGCAAGGAAATGCAACAACTGTGATTACGCAACCGTATCATATTGTGAAAATTCCGAAAACCAACTTACCTATAGTTTTTCAATAGCGAAATATGTATATTTTTGAATCATTTTTAGCGTGAATTCATTAATGTTGGATCAAATTTTCAATGATCTTTCCAGCGAAAACGTTTGATATTTATTTTTTTGAATCGTGATATTGTTCATGAAATAGAATTAATTATATTTCGGGCTTCAATGGACGACTAATTTTAATGAAAACGCGTATGAGACAGCTTATATATTGTTTCTTAATCTTTCCAATTTTCCTATGTGCCCAAATTAACGAAAGTGACACATTGCGTGTAAAAGCCGATCTTTCGCTCACAGGTTTTTGGCAAGGAGGAAATGTGCAAACGGTCATTTTCAGAGCAAAATCGGACTTCAGTTTCAAACCATTTAAAAAATGGGTTTTTAAAACGCAAAACTCCTACATTTATCAAGAATTTGGAAAGGAAAAAGCAGATGAAGATGTGTTAAGTTTGAATTTTTTATACCTGAATCCTGAACGCAGATTTTATCCGTTGGCGTTGGCATTTGTGAGTACAAACTTCCGTAGAAAGATTGACATTCGTTATTTGGTTGGTGCTGGAGTGACATATCAAATTTTAACGAATAAAAAGCGTTGGCTCAAAGTTTCTCTCACAAGCGAATTTGAACATACTACGTTTGATGAAACCAATTTCAATCGTTCTGGAGCTGCCTATAACGGCGATGCTACGATAAATACGATGCGTGCAACGGTTTGGCTCAATGGAAAGTATCATGTGTTTAAAGACAAAGTGATTTTGAGCCATGAAAGTTATTTTCAGCCTTCCTTGGAAGATAGTGACAATTTCCGTTGGCGTGCCGATTTGGGTGCCGAATTCCCGATTTGGAAGTTTTTGAGCTTTAAAATTAACTATTTACATACGTTTGAAAGCATTGTTATTGCTGATCAGAAACAAGAAGATCAATTTTTAACCTTTGGATTGACGCTGAAAAGTTATTGAGAAATTTAAAGCGTAAAAAAAGCGAGTCGAAACTCGCTTCTTGTACTTCATACACTATATACATTGTCCATAGTAAATTGTTTTGTTGTGTATGAATAGTCTAACCTAAATAATCATATACCGTAAAGTTGAGCGCTAATTTTTATGTGAAAAACTGAGCCACAATGTGAACAATACTGGTAAAACTCAATTTATATTTTCACGAAACCTTACACTTATATAGACGCATGATTTTTTTGAAAGGTTCCCGAAACTTTTACTTTTTTTGATCTATAAATGATCTTGCCATCTTTTGGATAGATCACAAAACGTTTTAAGCTTGATAGGAATATGCATCTAACTTACAATGAAACAGATAATTACTACGGTTTTTCCGTACATTACTCATCATACTATTCGCTATATTTAAGTATTGTTAACACTAAATCATTAAATGTATGTTGAAAAGTATTTTGAATATTTCAGGAACTAAAAAATTAGAAAAGTCTGCACAAAAATCAGTACATGGAGGTTATCATCCACCATTTTGTTTTTCCGATGACGATTGTCCAGGAAATCAAAGATGTATTGGAGGCTGGTTGTGCGCGCTATAAGTGTACACTATAGTTTAGATAAGATACATAAAGTGAACTTCGGTTCACTTTATGTTATGTGTTGCAAAAGTATAGCTTCAACGAATATCGAATTTAGTTTGGTTTTGCGTAGAAATCATTAATTGAATTTGTATATACGCAATAATCAACGTTCATATTCCAAAAGTCAATATG
The DNA here is from genome assembly GCF_001005315.1 of Kordia jejudonensis. GTDB lineage: Bacteria > Bacteroidota > Bacteroidia > Flavobacteriales > Flavobacteriaceae > Kordia > Kordia jejudonensis. Next base: position 90,660 of record NZ_LBMG01000019.1, on the reverse strand, counting down.
TGTTAAGTTTTTTGCACCTAAAGGAACCAACATTATAGACTGTTTTTCAGCAATGGTATGTCTTTGGTCTTTTTCATAGCGATGATCTAAACTTGTGTCAAAATAGTATAGATAGTCATAGACGAAATTTACATAGTTTCGTTTTGTAGATTTTTCAGCAGCTAAACTTTCAAGCGTAAAGTTATCATAATCATTGTTTATTGCGTCTTGAAATTCTACAGCATTTAAAGGAATATTGTTTAGTGTTGGCATGACGTTAAACTGTCCGTCAATAAAAACCCATTTTTGTAAATCATTTATAAAAACTTCGGTTGCCACATGTCCTGGAGGACCTTTTCTATCGGCTGCATCCTGTGTTTTTAGGTAAACGGTTCTTGCGTTGAAACCTAAAGTGTTCAATTGATCTTTTAATACAATCGCAAAGGCAAAACACGGAAATTGTTTGCCCGCTTTTGCTTCATTAAGAATGGTAATCGCATCATTTTTTGAAGGCGAATTGTTCCCGTTATGTTTCCAGCGACTATTTGTCCAGTTGAGTACAGCTAATACAATTTCTGTATCCGTCATCTTTTTATCAATGAAATCTAAGGCATAGGTTTGCTTTAGTTCTTCTAGAAACGCACTTTTTTCTGTTTGATATTTTATCTGTATTTCAGAATTTCTTAAAGTATCAAAATTTAATTGATTTGACTCAAGAGGAACACCTTGTATAATGGTATGCGCGTACGTACTATCATTCAACTGCACATAAAAATCTTTTGTTGTATTGGCTGATACGTCAAACGCAATGGTGTCCATATCTGTGATAAATTCAAACGATTCTTTGTTTTTATGACAGACAACTTGTAGCGTATCGTGTGCTACTTGCGGTGCAATGCTCCACTGTCCGCGATACCAATCGGTATCTATTTTGTAAGCTGTCCAATCTGAGGTAGCTTTGATTACAGGACTTCCATTATATGTGGATTCCTTTGGATTCGTACAGGCACATAATGCCAAAAATACGACGAAAAATATTCGGTTTAGTTTCATGATTAGTTCGGTTTTGTACGCTATATAACGTGTATGTATACAATTAGTTGTATTGTAAATTCACAAAGTATGAAACTTCTTGTTAGCAATCAAATTATAGAAATAGTAATACGTTTGTTCAATTTTTTACAATTCATCATTCAAAAATTACAATTCAGTTGTTTTTTTTATGCGCATTGTGATTTTCTATAGACTTTTGAATCATCAAACAATAACAAATCATTAATCAAATACACAATCATCATGAAAAATTTACTCTTAATCATCGTATTCATCACAAGTTTTTTCGCAACAGCACAAACTGCTACTTCTGATACAGAAGGCGTAACTATTACCGTTACGATTGACAAAGTACGCACCAATAAAGGAAAAGTATTATTTGCATTGCACACAGAAAAAACCTTTATGAAAACAAAGCCAGTTCAAGCTACTGGAAGTACGATAGAAGGAAATAAAGTAACCGTTACATTTACCAATGTGCCAAAAGGAGCTTATGCAATTACGTGCGTACACGACGAAAACGACAACGGACGTATGGATTTTGCAGAAAATGGAATGCCACAAGAAGATTACGGAACTTCAAACAATCAGTTAAGTTACGGACCGCCAGAATTTGGACCTTCTAAGTTTATGGTTGCAGATACAGATATTGCACTAAAAATAGTATTGTAAAAACTACTTTTTCATCAACCAAATCATGTTTTAATCAAGAGAAAAGCGGCACTTATGTGTCGCTTTTCGTATTTACTATAAAATTATCCAAGAATTATTGCTTTCACTATAGGTTTTATTGATAGTTTTTATACTTTTATCACTCAAACCTATAACCAATGACGATTACACAATTGCAATATGTTTTAGCAGTTGCAGAACACCAAAATTTTACACTTGCCGCACAAAAGTCATTTGTAACGCAACCTACACTGAGCATGCAAATTCAGAAGCTTGAAGACGAATTGGAGATTCAAATTTTTGACCGAAGTAAGAAACCTATTCAGTTGACTGAAATAGGCAAAAAAATTGTAGATCAGGCACGTAATGTAGTGAATGAATCTGGTAGAATGCAAGATATTGTAGATCAGCAAAAAGGCTTTATTGGTGGCGAATTTAAGTTGGGAATTATTCCTACAGTTATGCCAACTTTGTTACCGATGTTTCTGAAAACCTTTATAAAAAAGTATCCAAAGGTAAATTTGAAAATAGAAGAACTGTCTACTGAAAATATTATTCAACGGTTAAACGAAGGACATTTAGATGCAGCTATTGCGGCAACACCGTTGGAACATGACCATATTAAAGAGCGCGTGTTGTATTATGAACCCTTTGTAGGATATACAACTGAAACGCATCGTTTGTATGAAAAGAAAGAGTTAAAGATAGAAGATTTGGACATTGATGATATTCTTTTGTTGGAAGATGGCCATTGTTTTAGAGATGGTGTCATTAATTTGTGTAAAACACCTAAAAGTATTGAAGAAGATCATTTTCAGCTGGAAAGTGGAAGTTTTGAAACGTTGATTAAGTTATCTAATGAAAATTTAGGGATGACATTGCTTCCGTATTTGCATACGCTAGATATTAAGGAGAGTGAAAAGAAAAATTTACGTCATTTTGAAGCACCAAGACCTGCACGTGAGGTAAGTTTGATATTTCATAAAAGTGAATTGAAAATGCAAATTATTGAAGCGTTACGAAATGTGATTATGAGCGTTGTTCGTGGCGCCATCACGTTTCACAATGTTGAAATTATAAGTCCAGTATCAAAATAGAAAATAGTATATAAACAAAAAAGCCACGCAGTACGTGGCTTTTTTTTATGGTGTTAGATAGATTAAACATTGGTCTAGTTCTGGATTTTTTGTTACGAGAGATTTTATCCAAATTTTTAACTCTTCTACCTCATGTGGTAATAATCTTTGTAAAGCTTTTTGCAGTTCTCTACAAAATAATGAGGGTTCAAAACTTACTTTTTTTAGTACAGTCTTGGTGTAATCAAACATCGCTCTTGCCATATTTAACGAGGGTTTAGGTTAAAATTTTAAAGCGTATTTTTGTTGTATAGGCTAATTTTTAAGTTGTATAAATGTAGTAAAAAAAATCTATGTTTAATCATTCTAAACAAAAATTTAACAAAATTAAAAATTACTGTTTTACTATTTTCTTAGTTGTCTTACTTTTTGCTGTAGTAATATTCATGAGATAGATTCCTTTTGGTAAAAACGACACATCTAATGTGTTTGAAAAGCTTGTTGTTCGTATACTTTTAGCCGTAATTAATCTTCCGTCAATAGCGCGTAATTCTATCTGTTCCAAAGCATCTTTACTTATAATTTGAACCTGTTCACTTGCAGGATTTGGATAGATAGTTATGTTTTCTGTTGCCAGATTTTCCTCAGAAATACTTAACGGATTCATAATTAAGGTAGTTGCCGTATTGGTTATAATTGGCGCATTGAAATCAAAGTAAATGTTTGCTTTATTATCAAAAGTATCGTTTTCTTGTAGCGTTGGCAGTGTTTTTATTTTGAATACTAAATAACCGTCATTGGAAGCATCGTTAAAAGGTAAATTGATATTTTCAAAGATAAACTCAACTACGTTATCTTCTCTAACTCTAGTTTCCATTCGATGACTTGATACTATCGGAATTAGTGTCGTAATATTAAACATTTGATCATCAATATAATCCGACACTACAATATTTACAGCGGAAGCTGTTCCTGTGTTTTCAAAACGAACTATATAATGTACATATTTCCCAATGTAATCAGTTGTTACCGTTTCTCCTTCTAAACATCGGATATCATTTGGATCAAACGAATTGACAACCGTTTGTGCTAACGTCATCACATTGTCATCTGGTGTTTCATCATCTGCCGTAGGCGTTACCATAACTTCATAACTCAAAATATCGTCTCCATTTACCGCAGGAACGTCCGTTGGCGTGTTGATATTCATCGTAAATGTTATGTTTCGTGACTCAAGTGGCGCTAGGTTTGTATAATTCCACGTAAGTGTATTAACCGCCTGTGAATCTTCCATTGGACTTGCTGAAACGAAATCCATTACACCATCATCAAAAGTAAGTTGTACAGTTCCAGAACGTGTCGTTGTTCCTTTGTTTTTGTATGTAATTTGATATAGAGCGTCAAAACCTGGACGTGCAATTTCTAAAGGAATGATGATTACCTCAACATCGTTATGCGTTCCGTTTGGTGTAATACAAAAGTCTTGTAGTGTAGGATTGGTAGCTGTTGATGTATCTATTGTTAACGAAGTTGGCGAAACGGTAAAATACGTTGGATTTTCTAGTTGAGGTGTAATAGTTTGTGTTCCTCCTTGAATATAAGCGGCATAATCTCCATTCGTTCCGCCCATTACTGCAATATCTGTATACCAATTGGTTACTAATAAATTTAAATTTGGAAAAACTGGATCGCTCACATCACAACCATCAGCATTTATATCTAAAATTGAACTTCCTTCTACAGTAATGAAATTTCCTCCAGGTACAAAAGAGCAGTATGAATTGACTTGGGCAGATACTAACCTTCTAAACGATCTTGTTTCTAAACCTTCATCTGCACATATATATTCTAACTGCGGATTTCCAGATAAATTAAATGTTACGTCAAATAAATCGATATCAGCATATGAAGAAATGCCATTTTTAGCATTTATATAAGTTAAGTTTGGATTGTTTAAACAGTATAAATCTCGAATTCTAGTTGCTGAAATATCTAGCGAAGTTAATGCTGTATCAGTCATGTAAATTCTTCTTAAATAATTACTTTGTGATAAATCTATAGTTGCTAAAGGTGTAGTAATACAATTAAAAAAGTTTAAGTTCACGTTTGGTCTTAAATCTAAATTGGTAATCATTGTGTTTGAAATTGCCAAAGTATGAAGTGCCGTATTTTGAGATAAGTCTATTTGTGACAACATAGGACCACTAAAACTCAAAAAATATAATGCCGTATTTTGAGATAAATTCACATTTGTTAATACGTCTCCATCAAACGATAATTTATACAGTGCCGTATTTTGAGAAAAATCTAAGGAAGTAAACAAATTGCTCCCACAATCTAACTCATAAAGTGCTGGGTTTTGAGATAAGTCTAAAGCTGTAAGCATATTATCAAAACAATCTAATTCGTAAAGCAATGGATTTTGAGATATATCTAAAGATGTAAGCTCGTTAGCTCTCACTTTTAATGTATGTAATGCAGCATTTTGGGTGACATCTAGAGTTGAAATATTGTTAAATTTGCAATCTAAAGATTCTAATGCAGTGTTAAGTGTTACATTTAAAGATGTAAGTAAGTTTTCTTTACAATCTAACGAAGTTAACGAGGTATTTTGAGACAAATTTACAGAAGTCAATTCGTTATAAGCTATATTTAAATATGTCAAATTGGTAAAACTTTCAATTCCTGTCAAATCAGAAATCTTGTATAGATTATTTCCCGTAACAGATAAACTTGTTACAGCTAATGCTTCGCTTACTTGAATTTCCCCGTCATCGTTTGTGTCTGCATCTGTATCAAATGTACCGTCGCCATCAATGTCAACAGAATTCATATTAATTAATTCATTTTTAAAGATAGCATCTGGAATGTTCACAATTTGAGCTTGACTCCATTGTATAAAGAAAAATAAGGAAAGTAGTAGGTAACTTTTTTTCATGTGTAGGTTGTGTATTTGGGTAAAATTAGTTTTGGGTAATTTGTAAATTCAATATTAATGATTTACTTCATGGTATTCTAAAAGTTAGTCTCGTGATTTATAAATTTAGGACTAATATGAAGTAAATGTACTGTAAAAAAAGCGTTCATTATTAAACTACAAACCGTAATTCGATAATGAACGCTTCTATTTTAGATAAAAAAACTTAGAATTTATTGTCGCCATCAAGCAAATCGCCGATGCTTCCTAAGATGCTTCCTTCGCCTTTGCTGTTTCCTCCTCTTGGAATTGAAGATAAGATTCTTCCTGCCAAACGACTGAATGGTAAAGATTGTATGTATACGATTCCTGGTCCTTTTAAGGTTGCAAAGAATAAACCTTCGCCACCAAAGATGGTATTTTTGATACCGCCTACAAATTCAATATCGTAATCTACATCTTGTGTAAATCCTACAATACAACCTGTATCTACTCGGATGGTTTCGCCTGGCGCCAATTCTTTACGTGCCATGGTTCCACCAGCATTTACAAACGCCATTCCGTCTCCTTCTAGCTTTTGCATGATAAAACCTTCGCCGCCGAAAAGTCCACGACCTAGTTTTTTGGAAAATTCGATTCCTACAGTTACACCTTTTGCCGCACAAAGAAATGCATCTTTTTGACAGATGAATTTTCCTCTGTAATCCGTTAAGTCAATTGGAATAATTTTTCCAGGATATGGCGAAGCAAAACTTACTTTACGAACGCCAAAACTACTGTCGTTTAAAAAAGAAGTCATAAATAAGCTTTCGCCTGTTAAGATTCGTTTTCCTGCGGAGAATAGTTTTCCTAATATTCCTTTTTCCTGATTTGATCCATCGCCAAAAATGGTATTCATGCTAATTCCGTCGTCCATCATCATAAAGCTTCCAGCTTCTGCAACAACGGCTTCTTGCGGATCGAGTTCTATTTCTACATATTGCATTTCTGCTCCGTAGATTTCGTAGTCAATTTCGTGTGCTGTCATTTTATATTGTTTTTTGATTGATTTCTATTAGATGCTGAAAAACAAAATTTGTTACACCTTTTTCTTTCTGAGTTTTAATGCCCATTCGTATGAAAATTTAGAAACGCGCTCGCCAGCTTCGTTAAATCCTTCTGCATATAGCGTAAGACTTTGCCCTTCGCCTGTAGCAATAGCGGCATCAATTGCCGATTTTACTTTTTCGCCATCTGTACATATAAAGTTGATTCGTCCTGTTGCTTTTTTGGTAAAGTGTCCGTTTTGCGATTGTACCAGCATGGAAATTTTTTCGCCCGAATTTTCAATTCCTTGAATAACCAATACACCAGTTGCCAATTCGGAAGCCATTCCTTGAGTTGCCCAGTATAATGATTTGAATGGATTTTGATTGATCCAGCGATGTTTTACTGTTACTGTTGCTTCTTGTGCCGAAATTGCTTTTAACCGCACACCTGAAAAGTACGCAGATGGAAGTTTGAACAACAGAAATTTATTTATGTTAGATGGAGTTAGTTTTTTAGCCATTTTGTATCATTCACATTAAATTCATCCTGCCAAAATACAAAAATTTGAATGATTTCAGAGAAAAGTTAAATTTTAGTTTATTTTTTATAAAAATTAATTCGAATCTAAAATGTTCAATTAAAACATTGTTTATCAGATAATTAAACTCTAATCTGAATCACTTTCACACGCTTATCAAATGTTAAATTATGTTAAATTTTAGTACTATGTTTTGCATAATACCTTTTTTTAACCATATATTTGTATAAGAAAATAATAGGTAATGGACTCTGCAATCACAAAACATCAAAGAAATGTCGCTACAGTTTTACATGTATCGACGTTTAGTAAGTATTTTTTTCCGTTGGGAAATTTTATAGTTCCAATCATATTTTGGTCTATTTATAAAAAGGAATCTGATTTTATAGATCATCATGGAAAGGAAGTTATCAATTTTCAATTGAGCTTGCTTTGTTATCGTATTGCAGGTGCAATGCTCCTGTTTCCAATCAGTATTATTTTTGGGTTGCATCATTTCAATACGTGGGATATGTTTCACTTTACTAATATTTCCATCAATTTTGGCGATGGATTCCATTTTCATCATGGAACGTTTATTGGAATTTTAGCAGGACTTGGACATTTGTTATTGTTTGCTGTAAATATTGCATATACCATTATTGCTGCAATGAAAGCAAACGAAGGTCAGCGTTACGATTATCCGTTTACATTTCGATTCATCAAATAAAAAATATCATCAATCAATCAAACTACACTAGAGCTAAGTTGAGTGCATCTCATCAATCACGCTTCATTTAGCTCGGTGTAACATCAATCAATCATCAATCAAAAAACGAACAGAATCATTAAAAGAAACATGAAAACATGAAGATAGAAAACACAAAAGCACAAATGCGTAAAGGTGTGTTAGAGTATTGCATTTTGTCCATCTTGAGAGATCAGGATGCGTACGTAGCCGAAATACTTGAAACATTAAAAGACGCAAAAATGCTTGTTGTAGAAGGAACTATTTATCCACTACTAACAAGATTAAAAAATGCTGGTTTATTAAGTTACCGCTGGGAAGAATCAACTTCTGGACCGCCACGAAAGTATTATGGTTTAACAGAAACTGGACAATTATTTCTAAAAGAACTGAACACCACTTGGGACAATTTACAAAATGCCGTATCACTCGTAACACGCCAAAAAAATACAACCAATGAATAAGACAATCAATATAAATTTAGCAAATATGTTTTTTCATATTGATGAAGACGCATATAACAGTTTACAGCGTTATTTGAACGCTATTAAACGCTCCTTTACTGACTCGCAGGGAAGAGATGAAATTATCTCAGATATAGAAGCGCGAGTTGCCGAACTTTTTTCAGAACGTCTCAAAAGTGAACGCCAAGTGATTGGTATGAAAGAAGTGGAAGAAGTAATTGAAATTATGGGACAACCTGAAGATTACTTGGTGGACGACGAAATTTTTGAAGATACACCATATAGTGGCGGCTATCGTCAAAATAGTACCTACCGAAAGTTGTATAGAGATTATGACAATAAATTTTTAGGCGGCGTGTGTGCAGGTTTTGGACAGTATTTCGGAATTGATGCCTTGTGGATTCGTATTCTGGCGTTGATTATTGTATTTATTACTGCTGGAGCGCCAATTTTAGTATACCTTATTTTATGGTTTATTATTCCAAAGGCAAATACTACGTCTGAAAAACTTGCCATGGCGGGAAAGCCAGCGAACATCACAAACATAGAAAAAAAAATCAAGGAAGGATTTGATGATGTTCAGGAACGAATTAGCGATGTAAACTTCGAAAAAGTTGGTCAAAAAGCCAAAAGCGGAGCGAGTTCCTTCTTTGATAGTCTTGGAGATGTAATTGTTGTTATTTTAAAGATTTTCGCTAAACTTTTTGGCGTTATTTTTATCATTACTGCTGCATCTTTGTTGATCGGAATTATTTTTTCAGCTATTAGCGTTAGTTTCTTTGACTTTAATAATGTAGGCTTCGGAAACGGCTGGTTGTACTATCAAGATTTAGGATTGATCAGCGAAGTGCCAAAATGGGTTTTTGGATTGTTAGTGTTGTTAATTTTAGGAATACCAGCATTTGCACTATTTATTATAGGAATACGCATTTTGGTAAAGAATTCTAAATCTATTGGAACACCTGCAAAAATTGCCATGGTTATTGCTTGGCTTGCAGCGATTATTACGGCGATCATTATAGCTTCAAATGCTGCAATGCACAGACATATTGATGCTTCTGTAAATACTAGAACCGAATTACCAATTAGCGCCAACGACACCTTGAAGATTAAAATGGTGGGGAATGACTATTATGATATTTATTTGCATCGAAATTTTAACAATTACGAAAAAGTATACGATCAAAATGATGACCTTCTGTTGTATTCATCTGCCATACGATTGGTGGTAAAACAATCGGATAGTGACAATGCTCGCATTAAAATTGAAAAAGAAGCCGGAGGCGTATCATTTGACAAAGCAAAACAACGTGCTCGTAATATTGATTACAGCTATGTTTTTGAAGATAATACATTGAAGTTGAATGGGTATTTCTTATTTGATCCTGCTGACAAGCACAATCAACAAAAGGTAGAAGTTACCGTGTATTTACCAAAAGACGTGATTTTATATGTTGATGATAATACAAATTCATACCATAGAAATTATTCTGTTCATGGCGATATTTTAAAAACTGGACAAGAGGAGCATTATCTTAAAGTAATTGACGACGATTTAATTTGTTTGGATTGCCCTAATGATTTTGAAAAGTTGAAGTCAGAGGATGACGGCGGTACAAACAAAATCAAAATTGATAGTGATGGCGTTGACATCAATATTGATAATGAAAACGAAAATTTAAAAGTAAAAATAGACAGCAACGGTATTCAAGTGAATACGGAAGACAACAATAATTAAATTCATACTTCATTGTAGTGTAATATAAATATTTGCATACAAACATGAGGAAGATTACAGTAAAAACATCAATCAAAAATGAACACTCAACAATCCATACATACTATTAAAACTGCTCATCACAGTTTTGGTAGTGGATTGTTTACACGTACAATTATCAAATCATTAAACACTAAAAAAACTAAATTATGATCACCATCGCACGATTTATCACTATTGCCATTATTGGCTTACTTGTCAGTTCATGTAATTTTAGCTTTGACACTGGCAAAGTCGGAAACGGAAATGTAGTTTCTGAAGAAAGAGATGCCGACGAAACGTTTACACAAGTAAAAGCTTCTGAAGGTATGGACGTTTATATTACCCAAAGCAATACACAATCGATTGAAGTAGAAGCAGACGAAAATATTATTTCATTAATCGCAACAGATATTAATAATGGCGTATTGACTATTCATGCTAAAGAAAATATTGGTCGCGCAAAATCGAAAAAAGTATATGTTAGCTTACCAGAAATTGATAAAATTGTGAGTAGTAGCGGTGCAGATGTGTATTCTACAGACATATTAGTTACCGAAGATTTGGTCGTAAAAAGTAGCAGTGGCGCAGATGTAAAGATTGAAGTGAAAGCAACATCTGTTTCGTGTTCTACCTCAAGTGGCGCGGATATTAAGATTTCTGGAACAGCAGATTCGTTACGTGCTGATGCAAGTAGCGGAAGTGACATTCAGGCAAAAAATTTAGAAGTAAAAACCTGTGATGCTTCTGCCAGTAGTGGCGCAGACGTTACTGTAAATACTTCCGATCGATTGGTTGCCAATAGTTCTAGTGGTGGCGATGTTCATTATTATGGAAATCCTGAATCTGTATCGAAAAATAAATCTGTTTCAGGAGGCGTTCATAAGAAGTAATGGATTAATTTGAAGATTTGAAAATGTGTCAATTTGATAATTTGAGCATTTATCATTTATCATTTATCATTTATCATTTATCAAATTTAAACGAGTTCATAGAATAAAAATAAAATACCAACACCAAACCAATGATAAAAACTAAAAAAACCATAGCTTTCACTTGAAGAAACGTACTTCTTATAGCAATGAACAGTAGAGTGAATCTAAAAAAGTACAACCAAAAAAAATGCGCTTACATTATGTAGCGCATTTTTTAATTTTATGTTTTTCTAGATTTTAAGCTTCTACCATATCTTCCACAGATGATAAGTAGCGTTCTGCATCTAAAGCTGCCATACATCCTGAACCAGCCGCCGTAATTGCTTGTCTGTATTCTTTGTCTTGTACATCTCCAGCGGCAAATACACCTGGTACATTTGTTTTTGTAGATTTTGCGCCTGTAATTAAATATCCTGTTTCATCCATGTCCAAAATGCCTTTAAACATGTCTGTATTTGGTTTGTGTCCAATAGCGATAAAAACGCCCGTTACAGCAATTTCGTGTTTCGCTTGTGTTTGATTGTTGACAACCCGTACACCTTCAACTACCATGTTTCCTAAAACCTCATCTAATTCCGTATTGTATAATACTTCAAGGTTTTCCGTATTGTTTACACGATGTTGCATAGCTTTACTAGCTCTCATTTCGTCTTTACGCACCAACATGGTTACTTTTTTACACAATTTTGCTAAGTACGTTGCTTCTTCCGCAGCTGTATCTCCTCCACCGACAACAATCACATCTTGTCCTTTGTAGAAGAATCCGTCACATGTAGCACATGCAGAAACACCGCCACCTTTTAGACGTTCTTCACTTTCTAATCCTAAGTATTTTGCAGAAGCTCCTGTAGAAATAATGACTGATTTTGCTAAGAATTCTTGTTCTCCATTTCCATCATCAACGTATACTTTGTGAATTCCGCCAACTTCCGTTGAGAAATCTACACGAGTTGCATATCCAAAACGTACGTCTGTACCAAAACGAGTTGCCTGATTTTTTAAATCTTCCATCATGGCAGTTCCGTCAGTTCCGTTTGGATATCCTGGAAAGTTATCAACTTCTGTGGTCGTAGTTAACTGTCCGCCTGGTTCCATTCCAGTATACATTACAGGATTCATATCTGCTCTAGCTGCATAAATAGCCGCCGTATATCCTGCTGGTCCACTTCCTATGATTAAGCAATCTAATGCTTGTTGCGTATCTGACATATTCTTTTTTCTAATTAGTAAATCCTTTTAACAAAAGTAGCTTTTTATATGAATTCCTTACATAATATTTATTAACAAATGTTAGCTAGTTATTTACTATTTCTTAGAAAAAGTAAACCGAACAGCGTATTCCGTAGAATAGATGCCATTCGGTTCGTGAAAGATATTGTGAATGTGATGTACTACTTTTCGAAATTTAAAGCATAATCGTCAAATTGAGTTCCCGTAGTTAAAGCGGTCTGATCTATAGTAAGTGTCTGATTGAGATTTAATACAATACTTCCTATGACCGATTGTGCTCCTTGTTCATTGGTAACTGACAAAAACGTGATTCCATTGTTTTCAGTGAAGGTGTATGAAAACGTTCCTGTTCTCAATTTTCCAGAAGGTTTTGGCAATGCATCAGTTGTTTCAACCGCGTTATTTTCAACAATTAATACATTATTTTCCTGAAAAGTATACGTTACTACACCTGTTGGATATTCTAAGTTGACACCTTCAAAAGTTGAAGATCGTACCAAATTCCATGTTCCTAAAAGAACGTCTACATTACTTACTTGTTCATTTTGTGGTGTTTCTTCTACAGAATCTACAGTACAACTGACCAAAGTAGTTATCAATAATATACATGCTAATAGTTGTCTTCTATACTTCATTTTTATCATTTTTTAAATTACACTTATATGATGAAGTAGTTTAGAAAAGGTTGCGTGAAATTTTTATTTTATTTTGAATAAAAAAAAATAGCAACAACCTATAAGTTAGATTGTTGCCTTTTTAAAATCGTAATGTATGTTACTTTTTATACAATTCTATTTGCCAAGCTGACCAAGAAATTGACACCATTGTCAATATTCGCTATCGCATCAGCTTTTGCATTATTTGAAGCCGTAGCATTGTTAATTTCTTTTAATACTTTGATAGCATTTTCATTACTTATTTGACTTTCTTTAATGAATGTATCTATTTCCGTAATACTCATACGTGTTAGACTTGCTATAGTAGTATTGAACTGTTGATCTGTTTGAGAAGCTGCTTCATTTGCAAGCTTGCTCCAATCTATATCGCTCATATGTTTTAGGTTTTAGTTAGTTTCCGTTAATTGCTGATTCAGCTTTTAGTAATTTATCAAAACCGTTTCCAGTTTTTACTAATAAACTATCTAGCTGACCTTGTATTTTCCCAACATTGATATTGGTTCCTGTTAAGCTTTGTATTTGAGCTAAAGTATTGGCTTCAGATTGCTTTAGTTTTACAGCTGAACTGATTAGGTTTTGCAATGATGTACTTGCTTGTTGATAGGTTGCATAAGTTTCATTTAATGAAGTAATCATATCTTGCTTTTGAGTATCTAATAAATTGTGTAATGAATCTCGTTTTCTATTGATGACAGGCATTACATTTTTTAAGATATTTGGCAATTCGGCACTTATATCTACTCCTTGTGGAATTTTAGCTTGAAAATTCTTGGTAAAGGCAGGAATGTATTGATTATTGACAAAGTCATCAACTTTATCTTTTCGTTCTTCAAACAATTTATTGATCAAAGCAATATTGAGCTGATGCATTGCATTTGCTTCTGAAATCACTTCCTGAGAAAGTGTTGCTGTGGATGCAGGAATGGAAGCACAGGATACAACTCCTATGAAAATTCCTATTGTTACTATACTTTTTATGAATATTTTCATTGGGTTTAATTTATATGATTAGTTCTGATCGCCGCCAGTGAAAACAGCTTTTATTTTACTGATAATTCCTTGTAATACGGTAAAAATAGCATCTGAAGAAAATCCTCCAATAAGTGCTAATACACAACTATTGAACACGGTTAAGTTTTTTCCGCCGTCGTAGGTTGATACAATTTCGGAAAGTATTAAACCTGACATGATTCCTAACACAATCAAACCTACGTAATAGATCGATTGTTCAGGCATTAAGGTTCCTTTTTGAATGCCTACGCTGACACTTTTCAATAAATAAAAGACAACTCCCAAACCTGAAGTGGCACATAAAAATAATAAGTTGAGTAATAACGGCGCGCCATCATTGTCCAAAACTCCTTTTGCAAGTGACTCATTATCAACTTGATCTGACAATGAAGTTCCTACAAAAAGTACTAAGAAAAATAAAGCAAGTATGATTAAATTTCGAATGATTGGCAGTTTACTAAAAATAGTTACGCTATGATCTTCCGCATTTAATTTTCTTAAATATCTGATCGATTTTGGCGTCGCTGGCGCAATATTTTTAGCTAAAATATTGTGCGCGTTGATTAAGTCGTCTAAATTATCACTTTCAATCAACGGATTCAATTCTGTGTTGATTACTTTCCCATTCCGCATGGCAAACGAAAGCATATTCTCTAATTCCTCCTTGATTTCCATCATGAGTTTATCGGAAACACCTTTATGCACACCTTGTGGTGCTGGTTTTTTTTGTGTCGGAGTTACCTCTTTTGATGCAGTTGTTGTTTTTGGTTGTTCCTCATTTTGCTGAGGCGTTTTTGGTGTAGGGTCTGAAGTTGGCATACAATTATAGTTTTGGTCAGTTTTACCAAACTTACAATATAAAACGCGTATTTGAAAGTATAACAAATACGCGTTTTAAAATCAAGGGTTTATACGTAGCTTGCAGATATATTGAATTCTTTTTTACTTATTCAAATTTTAAATATTTGATCAAATCTACTTTGGTGGCGTTTAAGGCTTTTATTCCAACGACCACAAAAACTAATAGTACTAACACGATTGGCGCAATGATGTATGGCCATAAAGGCATTTCTATGCGATACGCAAAATTATTTAACCAGTTTTGCATGAAATAGTACGCAATCGGAATTAATACTACTACAGCAATTCCTGTGATTTTAATGAAACTTTTGACCAATTGTACAATGATTTGTTTTACAGAAGCACCAAGCGTTTTCCGAACTGCCACTTCTTTTAATCGCTGTTGAATAGTTAAACTTGCCAATGCAAATAAACCTAGCAATGCAATAAAAATAACGACTAACGTGAGTATGAAAAATAAGGTTTGTTGCTTTTTGTAAATGTCGTGTGTTTTGCTGTAATATTTGTCTAAATAGTAAAAAGAAAACGGATAACCAGGTTCTAATTCGGTCGTCCAAAAACGTTCAATTTCTGCCAAAGCTGCTTCTTTTTTTCCTTCTTTTATTTTAAATTGAACTGTACTCATCGCGCTACGAACCCAATCGAAACCTGAATAGTACATAAAGAATACTGGACGAATTTCTTTGTCTAATCCTTCAATATGATAATCTTTTACCACACCAACGACTGTGAACTTTTTTCCATTTGCTTCCACTTCTTTATGAATTGGATCATCGGCAATTCCTAAACGTTTTGCAGCAGTTTCATTAAAAATAATACTGTTGATCGTGTCTGAAGCAAAATCTTTTGAGAAGTATCTTCCTTTAGAAATTTTTGTATTGATCATTTCCAAGTGACCAAAATCGAGCGGAATAAATTTTATGTCTACAACAACATCTTTGTGTGTAACATCTAACGAAATATCATTGTCGTCGCCAGGTACTAAAAACGTAGAGCTAATACCTTCAATATTTGGATTGTTTTGAAATACATTCTTAAGCAACTTGTATTGTTTGCTCCTACTCGTTTGCGAATCATTAAATTCGACCACCAAGATTTCTTCTCCCGAAAATCCTAAATCTTTTGTACTCATATAATGAACTTGCGCATACACAACCAAACCACCAATAAAGAAGAATCCAGAAATGACAAATTGCAAACCTAACATTACATTTCGCACAAAAATCATGTGTCCGCTTCTTGAAAAGTTTCCTTTTAGGACACTAATTGTTTTGAAGTTTGAAATGTATAATGCCGTAATAAGTCCAATTACAATGGAAATAAATAATGCTAACAATCCAACTTGCAAAATGATTTCTACACTTTGTAAGGAAAGATTTTTATTGATGAATGTATTAAAAATTGGCAATAACAATTCTACCACAATCAACGCCAAAAACATTGAAATAACTCCTTGCAATACGATTTCTAGGATAAATTGTATTTGCAAACTAAATTTTGAAAGTCCTAAGGTTTTTTTGACACCAACTTCTTTGGCACGTTGACTTGCAGAAGCAATGGACAAATTGATAAAGTTAATACTCGAAATTAGAATGATTAGAATAGATAAACTCAACATGATAATGAGTAATAAATAGTTTCCTTTTCCTTCTATCATGCCTTCGTCGCCTTGTCCGTGCAAACGCAAATCTACCAACTTTTCCAGTATCGGATAGGAACCTTGCATAGACACATATTGATCTACTGTAATTCCTTGTCCGTCAGCTTCTTCTTTGTAATATTTATCAACATAAACATCATAAATTTTCTTTTCTACCGTGGCAAGATCTGTTCCTTTAGGAATTTTATAAAAGGTATGAATTCCGTATCCGCCCCAATTGTTACTTTTCGAAATTGGTTTGTGCAATATCGCATTTGGCATGTACACAGAAGGTGTTGATAGTTTGTAAACTCCTGTAACAATATATTCCTTTTTACCGTATTTTATGGTTTTTCCAACGGCATCTTTCTCTCCAAATAATTGTTGTTCAAGATCTGTAGAAATTGCAATTGCAGTTTTTGTTGCCAGAATCGTTTTTGCATCTCCTTTGATAATTTCGTGAGGGAAAAATTCAAAAAAGTTGGCATTTGCACGACCAATTTTAGTTTCGTAGATCGATCTGTCTTTGTAACGCAATATTTGACTGTCGTACCCTGAATGTACATTGCAATAATCTACCACTTCAGGTACAATTTCTTTAACTGTTCTTCCTTCCGGATTCGTTGCGCCTTCATACACTTGTCCATCGCCCCATTTATGTGCAACTTTATACACAATATCTTTTTGTGTATTCCACTGATCGTAACTTTTTTCGTTTGTATAGTATAATAATACAATGATCAATCCTACCAAACCAAGCGTTAAACCGCTGATATTGATAACGGTATTTAACCAGTTCTTTTTACTATTTCTAAAGAATAATTTTAACCAAGTTCTTACCATGATTATTCGAATTTTAAGTATTTGATTAAATCTATTTTTGTGGCATTTAACGCCTTTACGCCTACGACAATAAATACTAATAGCACTAAAACTATTGGCGTTACGATGTATGGCCAAATTGGCATATCGATACGATAGACGAAATTATTGAGCCAGTTTTGCATCAAATAATACGCTATCGGGATTAGAATGACAGAAGCAATGAGTGTAATTTTTAGAAAGCTCTTTACAAGTTCAAACATGATTTGTTTTATAGAAGCGCCTAATGTTTTTCGGATGGCTACTTCCTTTAAACGTTGCTGAATGGTTAGTGTAGCTAAAGCAAACAATCCGAGCAGTGAAATAATAATGACAATGCTTGTGAGTATCAAAAATAGTGTCTGCTGTTTTTGATATTTTTTATAAGTGCGTGCAAAACGTTTGTCTACAAATATTGGATTGAAAGGATATCCTTCTTCGATGTTTTCTTTCCAATAGTCTTCAACAAAACTTAGCGTTTCTTTGACATTTTCAGGTTTTATTTTGAGTTGAATTGTCCAAAAATTTTGCTTCATCCAATCAAAACTATTCCAATGCATAAATGCGGTTGGTGGTATTTTTCCATCTAAACCTGTAACGTGATAATCTTTGACCATGCCAACTACTTCCAAGTTTTGACCATCGTTATCGTCTGATTGAAAACCTGCGCTTATTTTTTTCCCAATAGGATCATCATAAATGTGTAATGCTTTGGCCAACGTTTCATTGATTAATATATTTTTCATGGAATCAGATGCAATTTCTTCTTGCAAGGCTCTTCCTTTTACAAGTTTTATGTTCATTACCTCTAAATAATTGTACTCTATAGCGTTTGCATTTGTTTGTACAGAAATGTCTTTGTAATTAAAATTCGTTGAGTTTGCACTTCCGCCGCCAATGATAAAAGAGTTGCTCGTAACTGTTTCAATGTTTGGATGTTTTACCAACTCTTTTTTTGCAAGCAAATAGTTTTTATAACGATCTTCAAATGAATTCATAGAAATCATAACGACTTGATCTCCTTTAAAACCTAAGTCTTTCTCAACCATGTATCCAACTTGCTTGTTGATGATGATTGATCCCGTAAGGAAAAAACCTGAAATCAAAAATTGAATTCCTAGCATAATATTTCTGGCAAAAACACCTTTTTTACTTCTTGAAATATTTCCTTTTAAGACTTCAACCGATTTGAAATTAGATAAATATAGTGCAGGAATACTTCCAATACATACGGAAATTAAAATGGCCAATACTGCAACTTTTATCAATAAATCCATCTCTAAGATTGAAATTTCTTTATGCATAAAATCATTAAAGTAAGGCAATACAAATTCTACCAATAATAAGGAAAGTATGAATGCAATTAAGCTCTGAAGCACTATTTCTAGTGCGTATTGCCGAACTAAAATTCCTTTAGACAAACCAAATGTTTTCTTTACGCCAACTTCTTTTGCTCTTTGTGTTGCTGACGCAATGGACAGATTGATAAAGTTTACACAAGAAATGACAATTAATAAAATTGATAGTGACAACATGATAAGAATCAATTGGTAATTTCCGCTTCCTTCAGGACCTGCATCATCTGCCGTAGTTTTTAATCGAATATCTGTTAGCGGTTCAAACACAGGAGTTGTACCATATTTTTCTATAAATTCCGCTGGCGTAATTCCATCTCTTTTGGCGGACGGTTCTACTTCGTTTGTGTACCAAATTGCCAACGCTTTTTCTTCTAAATCAGCTATTTCAGGGTTTTTAACTGTTTTTATAAACAATGTTTTTGAAAAATTTCCCCAATGTCCTTTTAATGTTTCTTTTTCATATTGAAGTACCATTTCGGGCATGAAGTAATGTTTTCCTTCAATTTTATACACTGTCGTCACTGTAAATGTTCTATTTGATACTTCTACAGATCTTCCGATAGCAGCTTCTTTTCCAAAAAAGAGTTCCGCTTGTTTTTGAGAAATTGCAATCGTATTTCTTGCTTGCTTGAACGTCGTTGTATTTCCTTGAATAATTTTAAAAGGAAAAAAGTCAAAGAAATTTGGCGCTCCTTCTAAGATATCTCTGGTGTACAATTGTTTGCCATTTACCTTTACCAATGCATGATCATACCAACTATTCCCCAAATAATAATCTTCAATTTCTGGAATTTCTTCTTTGTATTTTGCACCTTCTATGGTAGTACTTGTTGCCCACACTTCTCCATCAGACATGTTATGAATTACTCTAAATATCTCGTTTTTGTCAGGATTCAAAGCATTGTAACTCAACTCGTCATTGAAATACAATAGCACGATGAGTAAACCTGCAAAACCAAGTGTTAGTCCAGAGATATTAACGACTAAGTTGAGCCAGTTTTTTTTGCTGTTTCTAAAAAATAATTTTAACCAAGTCTTCAACATATTATTCGAATTTTAGGTATTTGATTAAATCTATTTTTGTGGCATTTAACGCCTTTACACCTACAACAACAAACACAAGTAACAATAAGATAATTGGCGTTACGATATATGGCCAAATTGGCATGTCTATCCGATATACAAAATTGTCCAACCAACCTTGCATTAAGTAATACGATATTGGCAATAAAAGCACTACGGCAATTAGGGTAATTTTCAAAAAACTTTTTACCAATTGAAAAATGATTTCTTTTACAGACGCGCCAAGTGTTTTTCTGATGGCAACTTCTTTTAATCGTTGTTGAATAGTTAAGGTTGCTAACGCGAATAATCCGAGTAACGAAATGATGATGACTATCGTAGAAAGAATTAAAAACATGGTTTGTTGTTTTTGATACTTTTCATACGTTTCTGCAAATCGATCGTCTAAAAATTTATAGTCAAACGGATAGTTCGCATCAATATTTCCTTTCCAAAATTCTTCAATATCAGCAATGGTTTGTGAAATATTTTCAGGTTTTACTTTAAACTGTATGGCATTTACCCATCTTTTAGTCATCGGGAATGTTTTCCAATGAATTAAAAACATCGGATCTATTTTTACATCAAAACCATCAAAATGATAATCTTTAATCATTCCAATCACTTCTAGCTGACGTTCATCTTCATCAGGTTGCCAACCAATACGAACTTTTTTCCCAATCGGATCATTGTAAATGCCCAAACGTTTTGCTGTCGTTTCATTGATAATGATATTCGATACCGTATCTGAAGCAAATGCTTCTGAAAATGTTCTTCCTTTTAATACATGAAGTTGTGCAAAGTCTATGTAGTTATGATCTACCGTATTTGATGCCGAATTGAACGATTCGTCTTTGTAACGAATACTTGTCCCGTTTACGTTTCCATCGCCTGGCACAAACATACTGGTAGAAATTTCAGTAATATTTTCATGACTTGTCATCGCATTTTTTAATAACTCATACTTTTTATATTCGTCATCAATATTGTATACATTTACGACAAGTGTTTGTTCTTTTGTAAAGCCTAAATCTTTATTGATCATGTAGGACATTTGGTTGTAAATAACCAACACACCAATTAAAAAGAAACCTGAAATTAAGAATTGTAAACCCAACATAATGTTTCGGGCAATCACTCCTTTTTTACTGCGTGAAAAGTTTCCTTTTAAGACTTCTATCGCTTCAAAATTTGCCAAATATAAGGCTGGAATACTTCCAATAATAATTGAAGTTAGTATGGCAATTCCAATCAATTTTAAGAGAATTTCGCCATTGAGTATTGTAATGTTTGTATCCATAAACTGATTGAAGTAGGGCAATAAAAACTCTACCAAAATCAATCCAAATAATAAGGCAACTAATCCTTGCAGTAAGATTTCAAATACATATTGAAAAATGAGTTGTTTTTTAGACAATCCAAGCGTTTTCTTTACACCAACTTCTTTGGCGCGTTGACTTGCTGAAGCGGTCGATAAGTTGATGAAATTTACACATGAAATCACAATTAGTAAAATAGACAATCCTAACAGAACCAATAATAATTGATAGTTTCCTTTGCCACCAGGACCAGCATGATTGGCTTTGTGATGCAAACGAATGGTACTCAATTGCTCTAACACTACTTCCATGATGCCAAATTTTTCTTTGACTTCTTCCAAGGTCATATTGTTTTCTGCCAATTGCGGCTTGATGTTTTTATCAATAATGACTGTGTTCATTTTCTGTCGAACTTCATCAATATTGGCATCTTTGGTAATTTTACAGAACAATTCGTTTTGAAAATTTCCCCAATGCAATTCGAAAGGTTCGCTAAATTGCATCAACAATTCTGATTCATAATGACTGTTTCCAGGCACTTCGTACACACAGGCAATAATTAAATCGTTCCCATCAATTTTTACCATTTCGCCTATTGGGCTTCTTTTTCCGTAAAATTTAGTGGCTAATTCTTTTGAAAGTGCAATGTGTTTTCTGTTTTCGGCAAATTTTGCAGTACTTCCTTCTACAATTGTGAACGGAAAAAAGTCGAAAAAATTCGGTTCCGTTTGCGTCATTTTCTCTGTATATATTTTTCGTTCTCCGTCTATTAACACACGGCTTCTGTAAAATGGAGAAACTAATACGGTTTCCTGTACTTCAGGAATATCGCTTTTAAAAAGAATCGCTTCTGCTGATGTGCTCGTAAACCAAATTCCGTTTCTTTTAGACGTGTTGGAAACTCTGTAAATATCATCTTTATCTGGATTCCAATTGTTGTAACTGAGTTCGTCATTAAAATATAATAATACAATGAGCAAACCAGCAAATCCGAGTGTTAATCCAGAGATATTGACGACCAAATTGAGCCAATTCTTTTTGCTGTTTCTAAAAAATAATTTTATCCAAGTTTGTAACATAAGTTCGTTTTTTGATTGATGAATGGTTGACTTTTGTTACTGAACTAAGACGTCGATGTCTCTTGTATTGGTTTTTTCTGAAATGATTTCTCCATCTTTCATCATGACAATTCTACTTGAAAATTGCGCATCGTAAGATGAATGTGTTACCATGATAATTGTAGATCCTGAAGCATGCAATTCGGTTAATAATTCCATCACTTCGTTACCGTTTTTACTATCTAAATTTCCTGTTGGCTCATCGGCTAAAATCAATTTCGGATTGGTTACCAAAGCTCTTGCCACCGCAACACGTTGTTGTTGTCCTCCAGAAAGTTGTAATGGAAAATGTTTTGCTCTGTGTGCAATTCCGATACGTTCCATGATTTCTGTGACACGTTGTTTGCGTTCGCTCGATTTTACATTGTTGTAAATTAATGGCAACTCAATGTTTTCATACACTGAAAGTTCATCAATTAGGTTGAAGTTTTGAAACACAAATCCAATATTGGCTTTACGTAATGAAGCACGTTGTTTTTCGGTATAGTTTGCCACTTCTATGCCGTCAAAAGAATAGCTTCCTGAGTTGGGCGCATCAAGTAATCCGATAATGTTTAGCAAAGTTGATTTTCCACAACCTGATGTTCCCATAATGGAAACGAATTCGCCTTGTTTTACGGTTAAATTCAACTTGTGAATTGCTGTGGTTTCTACTTCTTCTGTTCTGTAAACTTTCGTTAAATCTGTTAATGTGATCATTTTTTCTTTATTTTTTACTGTTCGTTTTTTGATGTTTTGATGTTTGGGTTTTGGGTTTTGGGTTTTGGGTTAAATTGTACTTTTCAATTTAAAATTTAGCATTCAACATTTATAATTTTGGTCTTTGGTCTTTGGTCTATGTTCTATGTTCAGTTGAAGTTAATCTTCATTTAACATTTAGCATTTTGAAATTCGTTATTCGTTATTCGTTTTTTGTTATTCGTTAATACGTCACTTCGAGTGATTTTTTGTCATATCGAGCGCAGTCGAGATAGATAAAAAATTGTATCGAGAAGTCCTTATTTACAATAATGTGACAAGCTTTTCTACAAGGATAAATACAAATACAATCATGATGTGTTAGTTTAAGTTAATTTCTTCCATTTCTATAAAATCGTCATAACTTGAAGTGATGACACGATCGCCTTCTTGTAAACCTTCCAATACTTCATAATAGAAAGGATTTTCACGTCCGATTTTTACATTTCGTTTTACCGCTTTGTTATCAGAATTTAAGACGAAAACCCATTTTCCATTGGTGCTTTGGTAAAATAATCCTTTCGACAATAATAAAGCTTTGCTATTGTTTGATAAAAACATTTTACTTTTTAAAGACATTCCACTTCGAATAGCCGTTGACAAGGAATCACTTTCAAATTGCAACTCCACTTGAAAACCACCTTTTACAATTTCAGGATCAATTTTTGACAAACGAATTGGTACTTTTTGTTCGTCAACAGTTACGGTTCCTTTAATCTCTTCACGCAATCTTGAAATGTAGTATTCGTCAACTTTAGCCGTTAATTTGTAACCGTCTAACACGTCTATCTTTCCTAAATTATCTCCTTGATTAAAATTTTGTCCCAATGTTGGATTGAATGATGATAATAAACCATCAACAGGAGCTTTTACAATAAAATTCTCTTTGTTTTTACGCAATAATTCCAAGCTTTCTTCCATCTTTTGCACAGAAGCATTGATACGTGCCAATTGTATGTTTCTATCCGTTTTCTCGTTAGAAACTTTCGCTTTAATCACTTCATTGCGTTCTTTCTGAAACTTGTATTCTTGCTCCGAAGTTTCATATGTATTTTTAGCAATTACTTCCTTTTTATACAAACGCGCATCTGTATTGTATTGACGTGTTGCATTTTTATACGCATTGTCAATACTTAGCAATTGTTCGTCTAAATTTAACTGCTGATTTTTAATCGTCACGCGAATATTTCTCAAATTATTAATCTGCTCCACAATTGCCGTTTCTTGTGTCAAATAATTCAATTCTGCATTCGGATTGTACACACGTAATAAAGGTGTTCCTTTTGTAACCATTTGTCCGCTTTCTACGAAAACTTCTGAGACAGATCCACCTTGAATTACATTTATCAACACAGATGTTTTTGGTTCTACAGTACTATTAAATAATAACACATCTTCAAAATCACCCGTTACCACTTCTTTAATTGATACGGTTTCTCTGTCTAAATTTACTTGCTTCTTCCGTGTTGCATTCATTAAAATAACACTCACTAAAAGCACGGCTGGAATTCCCCATAGTAGCATGCGCTTTGTTTTTTTATTTTTTGGTTGAATTTGCTTGTCCATTGTTCAAATTATTTTGTCTGTTAGGTAGAATGCCATTGTTGTGCCATGAATTAATAAATATTTAAAAACCTAATTATCAGCTATTTAAAAAAAAAGTGGTTTTCATAGTGTTCATTTTCGAACATTTTTTTGTTCATTATCAAACATCTTCCTAACTATGTACTATGAGAAAAAAAGAAGCTTCTATATTAATTGTAGACGATGATGACGATATTTTATTTTCGGCACGGATCAGTTTGAAGAAATATTTTACGGAAATTACCACTACAAATAATCCAAAAAAGATTGGAAATCATTTGACGGAACAAACCTTTGATGTGGTTTTGTTAGATATGAATTATCGCATTGGTTTTGAAGATGGAAAAGAAGGTTTGTACTGGTTGCAATACATCAAAAAAATAAGTCCAGAAACCACTGTGATTCTCATGACCGCTTTCGGAAATGTACATTTGGCCGTAGAAGCCATTAAAAAAGGTGCAACTGATTTTATCCTGAAACCTTGGAATACAGAAAAACTGTATAGTATTGTAAATGCTGGTGTGGAGTTGGCGCGATCGAAACGAAAAACGACTCAATTAGAAACTGTCCAAGAACGACTCGACAAAGATTTTCATCAACAAACCGAACATATTATTGGAAACTCTGCCGCGATGAAAAAAGCGATTAGTTTGGTTCAAAAAGTAGCGCCAACAGATGCAAATGTGTTGATTTTAGGAGAAAACGGAACAGGAAAGTATGTGTTTGCCAAAGAAATTCATTTACAGTCTAACCGTAAAAATCATCCGTTTATTCATGTTGATTTGGGTGCTTTGAATGAAAATTTATTCGAAAGTGAATTGTTCGGTTATGCAAAAGGTGCGTTTACAGATGCACAAAAAGATACGCTTGGACGTTTTGAATTGGCGTCAGGCGGAACGATTTTTTTAGATGAAATTGGAAACTTACCATTACACTTGCAATCAAAACTATTAACGGTTATTCAAAATAGAAAAGTCACACGTTTGGGCGAAGGAAATGAACGTCCAATTGATGCTAGAATCATTTGTGCTACCAACGCGCCGATTCATGAAATGGTGAACGAACAAACCTTCCGACAAGATTTATTATTCAGAATCAATACGATAGAATTACAATTGCCACCATTGCGCGATCGTACGGAAGACGTGGAAGTTTTAGCCGCTCATTTCTTAAAAAAATTGAATCAACGGTATCGAAAACAACTAACTTCTATTTCCGCTACAGCGTTGACAGCATTGAAAAATTACAATTGGCCAGGAAACATTCGTGAACTCGAACATATCATTGAACGTGCCGTGATTATCACTGACAATACGAGTATTGAACCTGAAGATTTACATTTTTCTTCACGAAAAGTAACCACAAATGCACCAATAACACTAAATTTAGAGGAAACAGAGAAATTGTTGATTCAACAAGCAATGGACAAGCATCATGGAAATATTTCGAAAGCTGCGAAAGATTTAGGCCTAACGCGTGCCGCTTTGTACAGACGTTTAGAAAAACACCAATTATAAATGGAGAAAAAAATATACATACAACTCAGCATTCGTATTTTGTTGATTTCACTCAATGCGATTTTGATCTTTTATTTTTTTCAAAACGGCTATATCATTAATGCTTTTGGCTTCGCATTATTATTATTGTTTCAAGTTTTTTTATGTTTCGATTATTTACGAAAGCTCTTTATAGATGTTGAAAAAACGGTTGATTGTCTCCTACATGACGATTTTTCAAATATGATTTCAACCGAAAAAAAGACAAACAGTTTGTATGCAAAAACGGCTGCTTTGCAAGAAAAATATAGAATTCAAAGTCAACAACATACATCCGAACAATTAATTTTTACCAATATTATTGAGAGTTTAAGCATCGGTGTGTTAATTCTTAGGAAAGATTCCAATGAACATATTGAAGTTTTTCAGCTCAATAAAGCTTTTGTTGATTTCTTTAAAATTCCAAAATTTTACAAATGGGCATTGTTAAAGGAGAAAATTACACCTTTGGTAAACATTATTGATACGAAAAAGTGGAAACGTGTAAAACATACGATTTCGTTAACCGTAAACGATCAATTGGAATCATTTTTCTTGAAAACTTCTGTGACACAAACGAACGAATTTGAGTATTTAATTGTCACGATGGAAACCATTCAGCAATTAATTGACAAGAAGGAAAAAGAATCGTGGTATAAATTGATGACAGTAATGTCGCATGAAATTATCAATACGATTACACCAATTACGAGTTTGGCGGAAAACTTAGATTCGCTGTTGCAAGACGAACCTGATGAAGATACGTTGGAAGAATTATCACAGGGTTTGAAAATCATTAAAAAGCGTTCGTTACACTTGAATAATTTTGTGACAACCTATCGTCAATTATCCGAATTGCCATTGCCTGATCGGAAAGAAATCAATTTTACAGAAACCATCAAAAATACCTTGGACTTGTTTGTACAAGAGTTCAAAGAAAATGATATTCAATTGCACTTTCAGCATGAAGAAAATGTAAGTCTTTTCGCAGATAAGCAACAATTAGAGCAAGTGATTATCAACTTGATTTCTAATTGTTTGTATGCACTTAAAGAAGCTTCAACGCCAACTATTACTATACAACTTTCTACAGATCAAAATCGTGTACATTTGACAGTTTCCGATAACGGAATTGGAATTTCTAAGAAGATTCAAAAAAATATCTTTATTCCGTATTTTACGACTCGAAAAGACGGTTCTGGAATTGGCTTAACACTTACCAAAAGTATTGTGGAAGCACATGATGGAAATATTTTCTTTACTTCTGAAAATGGTCTGACAACGTTTAAATTGAGTTTTGAAAATGCAGCTGAAGTCCCTTAATATTTACTTTTTAGATTGTAAGTAATGATTTAAAATGTACTAACTCTATTCCTGCATCAATCTGGAAAAAATACTGCAATTGCCACATTTGTGTCTTCATGGCTTGTGTACTTGTGGGTTTGTCCCAAACTGGATATACTCGAATTCCACGTTTTCCATCGTTAGTTTTTGTGGAAACAATGCGTTTTTGAATCAACACCGATTTTGGAAATACAAACTGACCGAAATTTTCATCTTTTTGCACATTAATGATGATAAAATCAAATGCATCAGTTTCCTGAAAAGGCATTGTAATTCCTGCTGAATTTCGTTTCCAAATCGTGACAAACTGTCCAACTTTTTTAGGGGTAATTTTTGCCGTTCTAGAGATAATTTGAAAAGTATCTAACTGAAATGTACAGGCTTCATATTCCTTACTTTCTTCACTTTCGTGAAAATTTAAAAAATCGAAACCGCAAACATCATACACACGTTTTTTAGCTTTTGCGACATAAAATGGAAGTTCTTTATTTAGGTTTTTCATGAAGATTTAATCAATAACCTCATCATACGTATTAAATTGATTTCTATGATCTCCGCGAAGTTTCAAATCACTTTCAACCTTCGTTTTTGACGGTCTTTGTAGCATCAAAAAAAGAACTAAAACGCCTGCAATTGCCATAAATGCTGTATTTCCTGTAATCATAGATAATATAATTCCAAAAAATGCTGGACCTTCAATCATTGCAAATTTTATGATTGAAGCCGTTTGGTAACTCGCAAGTTTTGCTTTTAAACTCGGTTTACTTTCTGCACTTGCAAGTAGTTTTTTAAATATCGTTTGACTTCCCAAAATGGCGCCAACAGCAATTACAGGATATACTAATAATAATGTATCACTGGTGTCAAAGGTTGGTGTCATTGCGCCATCGAATTGAAAAAAGACAATAGCCATAAAGAAGAGCAATCCGCTTAACAATGCCATGTAAATAATCGTCAATGTTTGTACAAACTTATTCGGCGTCAATCCTTGTATGTTTGATTGCATTTGGAAGTAATTTTTGGTTGGTTATTTCAAATGTATTAAAAAATAATTCATTTTTAATTTGGAATGATCGTTCTGTTATTTATATATTTGTATTCGGAACGATCGTTCTAAAATAAAAATACTCATAAAAAATTATATAGAAATGAATACATTACAAGGAAAAGTTGCCGTAGTTACTGGCGGAAATAGTGGAATTGGTTATGCTTCGGCAGCAACGTTAAAAGCTAAAGGTGCAACAGTTGTCATCACAGGAAGATCAGCAGAACGTGTTGAAAAAGCTGCAAACGACTTAGACGTTACAGGAATTGTGGCCGATGTGACTTCGCTGAGCGCGATTGATAATTTGGTAAATGAAGTAAAAGAAAAACATGGAAATGTAGATGTATTGTTTGTAAATGCTGGAATTTTTGCACCTGCGCCTGTCGGACAAATCACAGAAGAAATGTTTGATCATCAGTTTGGAATCAACTTTAAAGGTGCTGTATTTACGACAGAAAAGTTTTTACCCATTTTGAATGATGGCGCGTCTATCATCAATTTATCATCTATTAATGCATACACAGGAATGCCAAATACGGCTATTTATGCTGCAACAAAAGCTGCGTTAAATTCGTATACGCGAACGGCTGCAACTGAATTGGCACCACGAAAAATTCGTGTGAATGCTGTAAATCCTGGACCTGTTGAAACGCCAATTTTTGGAAAAACTGGAATGCCCGAAGAACAATTGAACGGTTTTGCACAAGCAATGCAAGAACGTATCCCATTGAAACGATTTGGACAACCACAAGATGTTGCAAACTTAGTAGCTTTCTTGGCTTCTGATGAAGCTTCATTTATCACTGGAAGCGAATATAATGTGGATGGCGGAATGAATGTAAATCCTTTATTGAGTTAATGCAACTTCATTTATAGAATATATGTATTTTTGTAGAGATGGTTTTTGCCGTCTCTACAATTTTTATTTGTATGCCAAGAGTTAAAAAATTTAATGAAGAAGAAACGCTAAACAAGGCAATGTGCCTTTTTTGGCGCAATGGTTTTCACGCAACATCGATGCAAGATTTAGTGAATTATTTAGGCATCAATCGTGCAAGTATTTATGATACGTATGGTGGAAAAAAAGAACTGTTTGACAAAGCTTTTGCACATTATAGAACGACAAGCAGAACACAATTAAAAGCATTCTTGGAAAGTCAAGAAAGTGTAAAAAATGGATTTAAAAAATTGTTTGAAAATGGTATTTCAGAAGCCGTTTGCGATACCGAACGCAAAGGTTGTTTTGTTATTAATGTGACTACAGAATTGGTTCCGAATGATGAAGAAATGTTAAACGTTATTCAAGAAAATAAAGTGTTTATGGAATGTACTTTTCATGATTTTCTTCAAACTGGTGTTGACTCAGGAGAAATTTCGGCAACGAAAAACCTAAAAAATTTAGCTTCAATTTTGCATACATTTTACAATGGAATGAAAGTCGTTTCAAAAACAGATCCGAACGAAGAAGAGTTGTTAACTTCTGTAGATACAGTATTGACGTTATTAGATTAATCTACAAAAAGTGTTATCCAAATTGCCACCTGTATCGCTGCTGCTGCCGTTATGGTAACTACTGCAATCGTAGTGTCGATCTTAAAAACGCTTTTTACCTTTTCTTTCAGTAATACATACATATTAGTTCCATAGAAAAATGCTGAAATTAATAACATTCCTACAATATTTGATGGCTGCATAACATCATCAATAAAGGTATAATATTGTGGTGTTGGCGAAATTACGTGATAGATAAACGAAACAATAACGCCTGCAATTCCTGTAACCATAAAAAAGGTAATTAAAATCCAGCCTAGCATTTTTCGTTTCCAAAATAAAATTGCACCCAAAACGATGGAAAGTATATGTGCAACATAAATAAAAAAATCTGCATCGATTTTTCCTTTCAACATATCATCCATATAGAAACCCATTAATGAAAAGTTCGTAACAATAGTGTACAAAGCGATTCCCGCATAAAACCAACACATAAAACGAATTTGCTTTTCATACAATTCCAATTCTTTCGCAAAAGGATTTACATTTTTGAATAAGGCAAAGAAGTCTCTTTTCAACGTTTCGTTTTCTTCTTTTCGCCTTAAAGCTTGTGTTTTTTTGAGTTCTTTTTCTCTTTCAACCTCTGAGTTTACTGTTGCTATTTGCGCTTCACTAAGTTTACGAGAAGCCAATTCTTGTTGGGCAGTTGCTACTGCTGCAGCTTGATAACTGGAAGCATTTGCTAATATTTCTAAAAGTTCCCTATCGGATAATTGTTGGTAACGTGCGGTGAATTCAATCATAGGTTATAAGTGCGATTTTGTAGTAAATAGTTACCATTTTCTTTTTTTGGCTTGTTGTTTTTCGTGCTCAGCTATCAAAAAATCTTGAATGGTTTGCACTTGTTTGTCAAAATTCTTAATTCGCAGTATGGAAAAAATCAAGGTGCGTTTTCGTCCGTCGGTTAATTGATCAAAAATTCGTTTTCCATCTTCATCTTGTGCTAAAAATGCTTCCAAAACTTCTGGAATTTCCACACCAAGCGGATTTGGATCTTCTTCCAACGTATACGAAACCATATCATGTTCGTCTTTATCCAACGCTTTTATGTAGCGTTTGGCAAGCATAATATAGTAATTTCCATCGCCTGAATGATTCAAACCACATTGCAAACGCACTTTGTCGTCAATAGTACAAATCAGTCGTGTAGCACGTTTCTTTTCAAATTGATTTACAATTTCAGCCGAAACTTCTAAATGATAATAACTTCCATTCTTTTTGATGGATTGTTCGTTTTTGTAAATCATACACTTAAATTATTTTTCTTTTTCATACGTTAATCGATTTCCACGCGCCAAATAACTGATCACAAAAATTTCATCAGTATATTCTAAAATTGAATATTCAAGTTTATCTCCAGTTTCATCAATTAATGTTAAATATTCTACACCTTCATGTTCTGTTAATTTATAATCATACACATCATTTGAAGAGATTGTCTCACTTTGATAAAACATGATAAATTTTCCATCTTTTATTTCAACGCCAGTATTTGAATCTTCTGTACTTATCCAGCGGCCATTATCCAAACCTATACTCTTCTCCAATAATAAACTACTGACTTCTCTACCCAATTTTGTGAAATTTGCCACAACATAAGTTTCGTTTTTCCAAGCTTCGGTAACGTCAATATTTTGAGCATTGTCCATCTTAAAATCCCCAGATGTAATTGTTTGTTCTTTTTCTAATACTCGAATTAATTTTCCATCAGCAATATAAAAACGATTTTCTTTTTTTGTAAAAGGTCCTCGCATAGTAGCTTCACTAAATTTTTCTTGGAACACAAAAAATAATGTATTTTCATTAAAATAGTATGTAGTCTTCACCGAACCATGTTCACCAAACGCTCCTTTTACAATTTTTACAGGCGTATTGCCGTTAAAATATCCTTGCAATTCTAAGACGCCACCTCCAATATCTTCTTTGTCACTTTTCAGCGTATATGAAGCTTGTTGACTTTCAATTTTAGCAAAATTTTCTTTGATTTCAGCTATGTGTTCATCTACTGTTTTAGGTTTTGAGCTTTCAACCTTTGTTGTCACTTGAACAGTTTCAGAGGTTTCAGTTGGTGTTTCGGTTTCCTTTTTATCATTTCCACAAGCAATTATTAGAAAAAATAAACAAACGAATACTAATTTTATTTTCATGTCAAATACTTAAATTTTGAAGTGATCTAAGATATTGATTTTTTAGTATTGTGAAATCAACATAATCGATTTCGTCTAAAATAAACAGGTTTCTATGATACGTTTCTTTCAAGCGTTACTTCACTTTATCTGTCAATAGTTTACTCAGTTTCAAAAAACAGCCAACAAGAGAGCACAATATTTTAGGTTAAATTAAGGTCCGTATTTCTAAAAAAGCAATACAATACGCTACATTTGAACCAAGCTGAATACTCAATCGCACATAATTCAAAATTATTTTAAAAATAAATAGTTTTTGTGTTTGTGTTTCTGAAAAAATCTTATATTTGCAATCCAAATTTTCGGGTGTAGTACTATATTCATCATGTCTATAAAACTACAAAACACTTTTCGGGGTGTAGCGTAGCCCGGTTATCGCGCCGCGTTTGGGACGCGGAGGTCGCAGGTTCGAATCCTGCCACCCCGACAACTTAAAAGTCTTGCTTTCTGCAAGACTTTTTTTATGCCGTATACTTAATTCTCCCCAAATAACTACTGTAAAATGAATTGCAAGCGCATAGCGATTCAAGAACTTACATCGCCAATAAAAACACTTCTTAAATCATTCCTACTTCTAAAAAAAAGAACCTCGAAAAAAGAAAATTTCAACCAATTTCATAGCTGTAGAATATCTTGTAGTGATCTCAACGCTTTTATCTAAATTAAATGAATAATTTACTTAATTTTGTAGCATCTAAAAAACTAAATAACATATGCTCATTATTGGTATTGGCGGCGGAACAGGAAGTGGAAAAACAACCGTAGTTAACGAAATCATAAAACAATTACCCGAAAATGAAGTTGGAATCATTTCGCAAGATTCCTACTATAATGATACTTCACACTTAGATTACGAACAACGAACGAAAATAAATTTCGATCATCCACGATCTATTGATTTTGACTTAATCTGTGAACATTTGACCGAATTAAAGAAAGGAAATGCCATCGATCAACCTGTATATTCGTTCGTAAAACACAACCGTACAGGCGACACAATTCACACATTACCACGAAAAGTTATCATTGTCGAAGGAATTCTAATTTTGACAAATCCTGAACTTCGTAAAATGTTCGACATCAAAATATTTGTACATGCAGATTCTGACGAACGACTCATCCGAAGAATAAAACGCGATATTACCCAACGCGGACGCGATATCAACGAAGTTTTAGTGCGTTACCAAACAACATTAAAACCAATGCACGAGCAATTTATTGAGCCTACAAAAGAATTTGCCGATATCATCATTCCAAATAATCGCTACAATACGGTTGCCGTAGACATTGTTAGAACAATTATTAGCGAACGATTAGCCTAATTTTAGTACATTTACATAGCATTTTTTAGTGCGGCGCAATTGCAAACCTCATGAATCTCAACAAGTTCAAAAACATATACATCATCATTTCAGCGATATTTATCGTGTGGATGCTGTTTTTAGATGCAAATTCGTGGTTTTCTACACACAAAGAACTCAATCGACAAATTGAACTGTTAGAACAACAAAAAGCAAACTTGCAACGCGAAATCACAAAAGATCGCCAAAGCATTAAAAAATTCTCTAGCATGGACGAATTGGAAAAATTTGCACGTGAGCGCTATTTCATGAAAAAAGAAAATGAAGAAATTTATATCATCGAGTACGCAGACAGCCTAAATTTAGAAGACAATGAGTAACTTATTCAACGAGTTTGACAACGTTTCTGCTGCACAATGGAAACAAAAAATACAAGTAGACTTAAAAGGTGCCGATTACAACGATACACTGATCACAGCTACGCAGGAAGGTATTGACATTACGCCATTTTACCACAGTGAAAATTTTGGTGCTGTTCAGCCAATTGCTACCAAAACTACGCAATGGAAAGTAGCACAACACATTCGAGTTACCAATGCAGAAGTAGCAAACAAAAACATAAAAGATATCCTAAATCGTGGTGCTGAAAGTCTGGTTTTAGTCATCGCAAACAAAGAAATTTCCATAGAAACGCTTTTACAAAATGTAAATGTCCAAGCAATTCCGATTCATCTAGAAATGGAATTTTTGTCTTCGGAATATGTTTCTAAAATTACCGCTTTCGCGAAAGCACATGCTGCAAACATCACAATTGGAATAGATATCATAGGACAACTAGCCGCAACTGGAAATTGGTTCGAAAATCTTACAAACGATCATGCACAACTTGAAACGATCCTTCAGCTTGAAGCATCTCAGCCTAGGTTGACGATTCATGTGGACACGTATCAAAATGCAGGTGCAAGTATGGTGCAACAACTCGCCTACGCACTTTCGCATGCAAATGAATACCTGAATCATTTCGGATCAAAAATTACTAACAAACTCATATTCAACGTCACAGTTGGCTCACATTATTTCTTTGAAATTGCCAAACTCAGAGCGTTGCGCCAATTGTGGAACGTTTTGGCAAAAGAATACAACTTAAATCAAGAATGTATCATCATTGCTTCGCCTTCCAAACGGAACAAAACCTTGTACGATTACAATGTAAATCTGCTACGAACTACCACAGAATGTATGAGTGCAGTTTTAGGTGGCGCCGATGTTGTATACAATTTACCATACGATGCTTTGTATCATGAAGCCAACGAATTTGGTGATCGTATTGCGCGAAATCAACTTCGAATCTTAAAAGATGAAAGTTATTTTGACAAAACGGACAATCCCACGGAAGGTTCATATTACATAGAAAGTATTACACATCAATTGGCAGAAAAAGCCTTAGCACTTTTCA
Organism: Kordia jejudonensis; assembly: GCF_001005315.1. Lineage (GTDB taxonomy): Bacteria > Bacteroidota > Bacteroidia > Flavobacteriales > Flavobacteriaceae > Kordia > Kordia jejudonensis. The sequence continues at coordinate 55,638 of NZ_LBMG01000019.1, read as the reverse complement.
AAGACATTGAAGCTTCTGGTGGATTCTTGAAACAATTAAAAGAAGGCACCATTCAACGAAAAATAAAAGAATGCGACCTTAAAGAGCAAGCGTTATTTGATGACGGAAAAGAAGTTTTACTCGGAACAAACAAATATCCAAATTCGGAAGATCGTATGAAGCACGATTTGGAAATTGAACCATTCTCAAAAAACGAAATCCGAAAAGTATTGGTCATTCCTATAAACCTAAGACGTTTGGCGACGAAACTTGAAAAAGAGCGTTTAAAAAATGAAAAGTAAACTACTATATATCATTTTAATTGGTTTTTTATTCATTCAATGTGATGGAAATAAAAACAATACGGAAAATAAACTCTTAGGGAAATATTATACATTGGATAAATTTGGTGTAGAATTATTTGTTCCATCAGACGTAGAATTAATCACGCTAGAACAGTATAAAAAAGATATTGAAGAAATAAAAAATCCGCAAGTAAAACAAAGTCAACTTGCGCAGTATCATGAAATCGCTAATCAATCCAATAAGAAATACCTATTAAGAAATAAAAGTAAAACCATTCGATACTTTTTTGAAGAAATGCCACATGTTGAAATCAACAGAGACATTTCAAGCTATATACTTACACGACTTGAAAAAGAACATCAAAGAAATGCCAGCTTGATGAATATGACAGCTTCAATTGAAAAATCTAGCATAAAAAGACGCAATGGCAATACCATGTTTAGAGCTCTTTTTTTATACCAAGGCGATGAAAATTCTATGAATGCGCAAAGATCCATGCTAACCTATTGTTACATCCTTAACATGAGAGGAAGAACCTTTGTGGCGACTATTATTTCTAAAGACGAGCAATATTTTGATGAATACATGTGGAATTTAAAACTGTAATATGAAAAGGAAAAATATTCAACATATCACACTTGACAGTACGAAAACGATTGAAAACGAACATACAACAACTTCGTTTACAACTGCGGAAGATATTGAGGTAAAATCATCGTACACAAAAGATGATATGCAAGAAGTGGAACATTTGGATTTTGTGGCAGGAATTGCACCAAATCTACGTGGACCATATTCTACGATGTATGTGCGCAGACCGTGGACCATTCGTCAATATGCAGGATTTTCTACCGCAGAAGAAAGCAATGCCTTTTACAGACGTAATTTAGCGGCTGGACAAAAAGGATTGTCAGTTGCGTTCGATTTGGCAACACATCGCGGGTATGACAGCGATCATGAACGTGTGGTTGGCGATGTTGGAAAAGCAGGAGTTGCCATTGATTCGGTAGAAGACATGAAAATTCTATTCGATCAAATTCCATTGGATAAAATGTCGGTTTCCATGACGATGAATGGCGCCGTGTTACCAATTATGGCGTTTTATATTGTCGCAGCTGAAGAACAAGGTGTAAAACCTGAACATTTAGCAGGAACGATTCAAAATGATATCTTGAAGGAATTTATGGTGCGTAACACGTACATTTATCCGCCAACACCTTCCATGAAGATCATTTCTGATATTTTTGAATATACTTCTGCACACATGCCGAAATTCAACAGTATCAGTATTTCCGGTTATCATATGCAAGAAGCTGGCGCAACGTGCGACATTGAATTGGCGTACACCTTAGCTGACGGTTTGGAATACATCCGAAAAGGACTCGCCGCAGGAATGGATATTGATACGTTTGCACCTCGACTATCATTTTTCTGGGCAATTGGCATGAATCATTTTATGGAAATTGCCAAAATGAGAGCAGCTCGTATGTTGTGGGCAAAACTTGTGAAGCAATTCAATCCTAAAAATCAAAAATCATTATCACTTCGTACACATTGTCAAACAAGTGGTTGGAGTCTTACGGAACAAGATCCGTTTAACAATGTAGCTCGAACTTGTATTGAAGCGGCTGCAGCAGCTTTTGGCGGCACGCAAAGTTTACACACAAATGCATTGGATGAAGCCATTGCCTTACCAACAGATTTCTCTGCACGAATTGCACGAAACACACAAATATATTTACAAGAAGAAACCAAAATTACCAAAACGGTTGATCCGTGGGCAGGAAGTTATTATGTGGAAAAACTAACACATGAAATTGCGCACAAAGCCATGAAACTTATTGAAGAAGTGGAAGAATTGGGCGGAATGACCAAAGCCATTGAAGCGGGAATTCCAAAAATGCGCATTGAAGAAGCTGCTGCGAGAAAACAAGCACGCATTGATTCTGGACAAGATGTGATTGTTGGTGTCAACAAATACAGACTTGAAAAAGAAGATCCGTTACATATTTTAGAAGTAGACAATCAAACAGTTCGAACTGCGCAATTGGCACGTTTGGACGAATTGAAAAAAAACAGAAATGCTTCGGAAGTTACGGAAGCATTAGCAAAACTAACGGCTGCTGCACGTTTAAGTACGGATTCAAAAGATTCTCTTCCTCAAGGGAATGATAACCTATTAGCATTAGCGGTTGATGCAGCGCGTAAACGTGCCACTTTAGGAGAAATTTCAGATGCATTGGAAGCTATTTTTGGAAGATATAAAGCACAAATTAAATCATTTTCAGGCGTGTATAGTAAAGAAATTAAAGACGATAGTTCGTTTCAAAAAGCAAAAGAATTGGCAGCTAAATTTGCCGAATTAGAAGGTCGCCAACCACGAATTATGATTGCAAAGATGGGACAAGACGGACATGACCGTGGCGCAAAAGTTGTTGCAACGGGTTATGCCGATGTTGGTTTTGATGTAGATATCGGACCGTTGTTTCAAACACCAGCGGAAGCCGCAAAACAAGCAATGGAAAACGATGTACACATTTTAGGTGTTTCTTCATTAGCTGCTGGACATAAAACATTAGTTCCACAAGTAATTGCAGAGTTAAAGAAATACGGTCGTGAAGATATTATGGTCATTGTTGGTGGCGTCATTCCACATCAAGATTATCAATTTCTGTTTGATGCTGGCGCTGTTGCCGTTTTTGGTCCTGGAACAAAAATTAGTGAAGCTGCGATTCAGTTGTTGGAAATTTTAATTGACGAGTAAGCGATTTTGGGTTTTAGGTGTTGGGTGTTGGGTATTGGGTGTTAGGTAAAATATGTAGTGTATTAATGAATCTTATACCTTTAAACTTCTTTTTTGAAATTTGCTATTGATTGTATCGAAAACTTTTTTCGGGAACTTTTCCAACAACTCCTTTGAAGAATTCGTGAATGTATTCAAAATCGGCTTCCATGTTGTCTGTTGGATAAAAAGGTTCGTCAATTTTGACTTGTTTTTTACCAAAATCAAAAGCTACTAAGGTAATTGGCACATTGGCTTCTTTTGCGATAAAATAGAATCCTGTTCGCAATTCGTCAACGCGTTTTCGTGTTCCTTCAGGTGCTAAGGTAAGTCTAAACTCATCTTTTCCATCAAATACGGCCGCCATTGCTTGTACTTTATTTTGTCCTGGCGTTCTATCAATTGGCGCACCACCTGTCCAACGGAAATACCATCCAAACGGAAATTTGAAGAGTTCTTTCTTCCCTACATAGTTGATTTTTTTCTGCGTAATTCCTCTAATTAACAACCCAATATAGAAATCGTGCCAACTTGTATGTGGTACCACAGCAACGATACATTTTTTTACCTCATCAGAAAAGTTTCCAATGATTTTCCAACCCATCATTTTGAAGAAAATAAATTTGTATATCGCTCGTATCATTTGGGAATTTTTAGTGTTATCTTTTTTTAAGAATGGCTTGCTAATTTAGTGAAGTTTTAAGAATTCTTGTCTTTGTTAGCTGTTAATTTGTCTTTTGATCTCATTGAAACGTTTCTTTCACGCATTCAAATGACGTACTTACGTATTACTATTTTACAATTGCTATACATTTTACTAAGTTTATCCTAAACTTTATAACTATGCGCAATTGTATGTCTCTATTGTTCGGATTCTTTTTATTGCTTTTCGGCTTTCAAACCCTGAAAGCGCAGCATCGTATTCATTTGTCCAATATTGATATTATTGCATACGATACCGATGATACTGAAATTGGCATGTTTGAAAAAGTAGGTTCCAATTCTTATGTATACACAATTATAGAATTTACTGAAACTACAGAAGGTTTTTTGGAAACACTTGTTACACAAGAATCGGACGAACCATATACAATGGAAGATATAAAGGAAACATACGCACATCTTGTGTTTGTAAGCGATATTCAAACTATAGATACTACAAGTTGGCAACAGTATGATTGGTTTGTACAAACCGAAGATACTTCTGAAAAAGCAGTGAACATCTTACGATTTATGGGAAATGGTTTAGCACTTTATGAAGAGTTATTATTTCAGGAAACTTCAAATGCAGTAAACAGCTCTAATTGGCAAGTTGATGATGCAATATGGCTTGAAGTTGTAGTACTCGATTTTGGCAATGGAAAAGAAATAACGTTACTCAATGAAGAAGATGATATTATCTTTTTTGGAATTCCACTTTATAATCAGATTGTCATGGTTTCAAATGAAATTGATATCGACTTTATTACTTCTGTAGAAAGAAATAGGTATCCTGTTGATGACTATGAAATTTTGTCCTATTTAGAACCTGATTATATGCATAAAATTGTCAAAGACGAAACAGAGCAATATCGTTTGTATGATAATTTTAAAAACGATCTTTTACAACAAAGTTTTGATACTATTATGTGTTCTAATTACTTTATTGTTGGTCAAAAAGATGCTACCTATACCATTTACAATTCAATACGTACGAAGTTTGAAACTCCAAACGTTCAAAAAGCTTACTTTCATGACAATTATGTAGAGTTTTTGACCGCTGAAACTTCAGCGTATGTTGATATTTATGGAAATCAATTTCAAAAATTACCACAAAAAGTCCTCAATGTATGCGGAACCGTTTCTTCGATTTCACATCAAATTAGCAAGAATGAAGACCAAAAATATCCATATTCCGTAAAGGTTATGCATAGAAATATTGGACCACAAGGAGATACTGAGCAAACGTATATTTTTAAAAATCATAAAAAAGATGAAGAACTAACTTTTATAAATGATACAACTTCTGATTATTCGGATGAAAATGATGAATTTACGGGTGCAATTTCAGGATTTCCGAATTATATAAAAGTGTTCAATGGTAGAAAATATGGATTGTATTCTTATGATAAGATACATCATGATAAAACGCTAAAAACGACCGTATCCGATCAATATTCATTGAAAAGAAATGTATACAACGATCTTTTGGTAACAACTATTCAGGAACTTCCTGTAAAGTATGATCGTATTACGATAAATCAAGACAATTTGATTCTTATATATAAAAATGATAAAGTTGGTATTTTTCCACAACAGAAAAAATCAACATATCAATTACTTGAACGTGTTACTAGCTCATTTTATAAAATTGTAAAAAACGGAAAAACTGGTTGGCTTGATATTAAAACGATGAAAGAGTATTTTTAATTCATACTAATTTAGAGCTTCCTTGAAAATTCTTCATCTAAAAGATAATGAAATTATAGAAATCAGTCTATTTAGCATCAAATTATCGATTCAAACCACAACTACCTGAAAATATGTATTTTACATTAAAAATCAACACGTGAAAATTTCTTTCTTTTTACGATAATTCACTGAATTTTAGTATGAACGTATCTATTTTGATCTGATAAACTGTTACTTTTGAGCTATTCTAAACACTAACAGCGTGAACGTTTGCACACAGATGCTTTTCACTATTTTATTCTCTAATATAAAACATGCTTACATGAAAAAACAACTAACTGTTATCCTTTTGCTTTTTATGAGCTATTATTCGTTTGCTCAAATTTCTTTTGATAAAGGATATTTTATTGACAATTCGGGTCAAAAAACAGAATGCTACATTAAAAATATGGATTGGAAAAACAATCCGAGTGATTTTGAATATAAACTCACAGAAACTTCCGAACAGAAATCAATTGGCATAAGAAACGTTGCTGTTTTTGAAATTTATGACCAATCGAAATTTGAAAGACATACCGTTGCAATTGATGTTTCGTATCAAAACCTGAATGATTTGCCAACTTCAGAAGCGCCACAATGGCAACAGAAACAGCTTTTTTTAAAAGTACTTGTGGAAGGAAAAGCATCTTTATATTCGTATGTTGATAGTAATTTGAGAAAGTACTTTTTTAGTGTAGACGATAAAAACATTGAACAATTGGTGTATAAAAAGTATTTACAAGCTGAAAGTAGAGTCGCTGAAAATACTACGTATAAAAAACAATTGTGGGATTATTTAAAGTGTGATGCAGTTACTTCGAAAAAAATAAAAAATACCTTATATACCAAATCAAAATTGGTCAAATTATTTGCTGCATATAATTCTTGTGAAGGAAATACATTCACAAATTTTGCTGCTCGCGATAATAGTACAGGCTTTAATTTATCTGTAAAACCTGGCGTTAATTTTTCTTCATTTGGAATTACGAATGCTGTCAATCAAAGATTTACAATTGATTTTGGTCAGAATACGAGTCTTCAACTTGGGCTGGAAGCAGAATTTGTTTTAAATTTTAATAAAAACAAATGGGCAATTGTAGCTGAACCAACCTATGTTTCTTATAAAACGAATAAAGAAGTGGTTTATGCACAAGATACTGCTGGAGATAGAACAACAAACGTAGAGGTTGATTATAGCGCAATTGAAGTTCCTGTAGGAGTTCGTCATTACATGTTTCTTAACGATTCGTCAAAATTATTTGTGAATGCTTTTTATATGTTCAATATTTCATTGACTAAAGACATTCGGTCTGAACAACCTAATTTTATTGACATCGTATTAGATCCGAGAGGAAATTTTGCTTTCGGATTGGGATATAAATACAACAATAAGTATAGTATTGAGTTCCGATATAAAACAGCACGAGAAATGTTGCCACTAAATGGTTTTTATGCCGCGTCCGATTATAATAGTGTTGCGCTAGTTTTTGGTTACACAATCTTTTAAAGATATTTATGTATAAAAAAACGCTTTAGAAGTTTAGACTTTTAAAGCGTTTTTTTGTTTTTATACGAAGTTGTTATTACATTTTCATGTACATGTTTTTCAACTTTTCACGGGTGATGATTTCATGCCAATTTTTACCCAATGCATTTTCCCAAAGTGGAACTAACATCAGCGCAATATCAATCATTTTATCAAATTCTTTGTCTGTGAGGTCTTTACAAATTCCTGTTGGAATGTCGATATCGTGTTTCCGCACCATTTTCTTAAATTCAGAAACTCCTTGCGGATAAAATTCTTCTAAATGATTGAATACGATACAGTTTCCAATTCCGTGCTTTGTTCCTAATAAGTATGAAAGTCCGTAACTCATGGCGTGTGCGACACCAACTTGCGAATAGGCAATGCTCATTCCGCCGTGCCAAGAAGCCATCATCAACTTATCTTCTGAATCTTCATCACGTACATTTTTTTCAAGAAATACGTTTCTACAAAGTTCTAAAGCTTTTTCTCCGTAACTCTGGCTAAACGCGTTTAAGTACGTTCCTGTTAACGATTCTATACAATGAATGTAGCAATCCATTCCTGTGTAAAACCACTGATTTTGTGGCACTCCACGTGTCAATTCAGGATCTAATACTACTTGATCAAAAGGTGTATAATCTGAGTTGATTCCTAATTTCTTTTCTGGTCCTGTTAAAACGGTGGTTCGTGAAACTTCCGCGCCAGTTCCAGATATCGTTGGAATTCCTACATGATATGTTGCTTCACTGCTTACCAAATCCCAACCTTGATAATCGGCGGCACTTCCTTCATTTGTCAGCATTATTGCAACGGCTTTTGCCATATCGAGCAATGTTCCTCCGCCAATTCCAATAATTCCTGATGGATTTTCAGTAAAACGTTCTTTGAGTTCGCTCACCAATGCATCAACTTGTGACGTTTTTGGTTCTTCATCGGCAGAAACAAAGATAATTTGATCTAGAAAGCGAAGTGGAATTCTATCAATCAGCCACGGATTGTTTTCAAAAACATCGTCTACTAAAAAGATAAACGGTGCTTTTGTATTCACACGTTTTGGCGCAAGAATTTCTTGTATCTGGTTAAAACTTCCTCTTCCGAAGATTACTCTGGGAACCATTGGAAAGTTTTTATACTGCATAGTTTGTTAGTTTAATAGTGTAAATATAAATATTACATTAAGTTATTTAGTGCTTCAACAAGTTTTCTTGAAACTTTTCGGTAAACTGTCCAACATGATAGCCATCCATCAATGCATGATTTACCGATACTGAAACCGTCATTATTTTTTTATCTTTTTTTGCTTCCATTTTACTGAAAGCTATTCTTGGAACCGATTCTTTTTTACCATGAAACGGTTCTTTGTGTCCTGTAAAACCTACCCAAGGCAATGCTGAACAAAACACACAATCTTCTGTGTTTTTTGGCGGAAATAAGTCTGTTGAATTAAAAATTCGATCTTTTTCCGCTTTTATATTTTGCGCAAATATTTCAAAATCTGCATCGTAATCGATGAATGAGAAACCAAATGTTTTGTCCGGTCGCATTATCGTTGGCGACGCGTGAATGTGATCATGAATGACAACTTCATGTTCGTTTTCAATTCGATATTTAAACGCTTCAACCGAGTTTACAGCTTTCATACAATCGTGCAAATACACTGCAAAAAAGCTGTTTCCTGTCGCTTTCGCAAAATGATACGCTTTGGTAACATCCATGGGCGCTGCAACTGCAAAAAACGGATCTTTGAACGTGTTAAAAAATTCAAAGTGTTGCTTCCGATTCCAAGTGTCAATGTTTAGTTTCTTCACTACAAATAATTTAACACTTGTGTAATGTCTTTTACGACATGGTATTCATCAGATTCTTCATTTGGAGAAACCGTTTCATGTTGCCAAGTCGTATGAAATGGTACATGAATTGCCTTTCCTCCTATATTTATAATTGGTAATACATCTGACTTTAATGAGTTTCCAATCATTAAAAATTCGTTGATATTTATTTCTAAATGATCGAGCAAATCTTGGTAATTTTTTTCTTTTTTATCGCTCATCACTTCTACATGGTGAAAGTATTTGGTCAAGCCAGATTTTTCAAGTTTTCGTTCCTGATCGAGCAAATCGCCTTTAGTTAAGACCAATAGTCTGTATTTTCCGCTTAGTTTTTCAAGTACTTCTTCAATACCATCGAGCAATTCTACAGGCATGGAAATCATTTCTTTTCCTAAGTTGATGATTTCTGAAAGTACTTTGTTTGAAATTTTCCCGTTGGACAATTCAATAGCACTTTCTACCATCGACAGCATAAAACCTTTGATTCCGTATCCGTACGTTGACAGGTTTTTCATTTCCATCTTGAACAATTCTTGATCGATTGTATTTTCAGTTTCATACGCAGATAGTAGTTGTGCAAATTTATGTTCGACATCTCTAAAATAGGTTTCATTAACCCAAAGCGTATCATCGGCATCAAAAGCGATGACTTTTATATTGTCATATGTTATTTCCATACTTTCTTTGCGCGTTCAAGGTCTTCAGGTGTATCAATTTCGACACCTTCTATTGAGGTTTCGACCATTTTTATTTTTTTGCCAAATTCTAAATAGCGAATGCATTCTATTTTTTCCGTAGCTTCCAACGATTTCATTGGCAGTTCATAAAAATCTAACAACGCTTGTTTCCGAAAGGCGTAAATTCCTTTGTGTTTAAAATATCTAGCGCCAGCTTTATCATCTCTTGGATATGGAATTGGCGAACGCGAAAAGTACAACGCAAAATCGCGCTGATCTACAATGACTTTTACGGTATTTGGATTGTTGATTTCGTCCCAATCTTTGATTTCTACCATTAACGAAGCCAAATCGATTTCCTTATTTGGGTCTTCATAAAATACATTGATGACTTTTTCAAGACTTTCTTTTTCCGTAAATGGTTCGTCTCCTTGCACATTAATGACAATATCCGCAGCTACATTTTGTACGGCTTCTGCAATACGATCGCTTCCAGATTGGTGTTCTTTTGTACTCATGATTACCTTTCCTCCATGACGTGTTATTTCTTCACGAATAATATCGCTATCTGTCACTACATATACTTCTTCAAAAAGTTCGGTAGCTACTGTAGCTTCATAGGTTCTTGTAATTACGGTTTTTCCGTGCAAATCTTGCATGAGCTTTCCAGGAAATCGAGAAGCTGCATAACGCGCCGGAATCATTGCTATTATTTTCAAATGTGTCTATTTTATAAGCTCAAAAGTACAATTTTTAAACGGAATTTGCTTTCGCTTCTGTGCCTGTATTTGAAATACGTGCTACTAATTGTTGTCCTGCTTCTTTTGTGATGTGAATGTAATTGATCAGATTGTTTTCATCAAACTTGAGGTTTCCATCTTTATCGGTTCCTGCTTTCATGTTTACCACAGAAAGGTAAAATTCTTTTGCTTGGTTGATATGCTTGCCGTGATGTAACTGAAATATGGAGTGAGAAGCGTCTGTTTCGCTATTTGCTACTGGCATGTTTACAAGCGTTTCATAGTTTCTTGTTTCTAATTGTTGTTTTAATTCCTCTTTGTTAAGAATAAATTCAAAAGGACCAATTGGTGTCAATTCTGCCCAGCTATCATCATTTTCTATGAAAGGCTCACAAGCTTTTGAATATGCAAAAAATACAGGAAATCCAATCATTCCGACAGCTTCAATAACCCAAACGATACTTAGCATTGTTCCATTGACAAGTCCGCCACTTCTACCAATTCCCCAAGTTCCTTGTTCGTTGGCATATTCTATTTCAGCAAATAATGCTTCCATATTGAACGCTATGTCCATATATTCTTGTTCGTAATGATGTGCAAGCCATATAATCCAACTTGTATACAAACCTGCAATTCCGATGAGTAACCCGAAAAGTGCAGCTATAAGCACATTCCTTACTTTTCCTAAATCCATAACAAAGCTTGCTATAAATCCAAGTCCAAACGCAACTCCAGCTACGCATAGAAAGTTTAGATAAATTAACGGAATGTACAAAATTGCGTAGGTGTAAATGAGCGCCAATATAGGCACAGCAACACAAATGGCTAACAGTAGATATAAAATACTAAGAGGATTCACTTTACCCGAAGGTCTGTAGTACAAATTATTCATGCGATACAATTATTGGTTTTTGGTTAATTTTTTTAAAAATAGGAAAAATATTTTTTTGAGATGATTTAGGAGATAAAAAAATCATCCGTAAACCCGATAAGGTATAGTTTTTCTTGTGCGCGTGTCATTGCCGTATACAACCAACGCATGTATTCTTTTCCAACGCCATTTGGCAAATAAGGTTGTTCTATAAAAACTGTTTTCCATTGTCCACCTTGCGATTTATGACACGTGATGGCATAGCTAAATTTTACTTGCAATGCATTGAAATATTTGTTGGCTTTTACTTTTAGGAATTTCTTGTATTTTGAAGTTTCATCAGCATAATCGTTCATAACTTCTTGGTACAATTTGTTTCCATCTTCATAGGAAAGTGCTGGTGTTTCGGCATGAATTGTATCTAACAACAATACCGTTTCTAATGGTTTTTGATTTGGATAATCGACCATACGAATGTTTACTTCTGCAAAGCGAAATCCATATAATTCTTTGATGGCAAAGATTTCTAAGACTTCAATAATGTCTCCATTGGCAATAAATCCTGCTTCTGATGTGGCTGGCAACCAAAAGTAATTGTTTTTGACAACCATTAAATAATCGCCTGAAGACAATTCATGTTCATTAAATAAGATCCGATTTCGTATTTGTTGGTTGTAAATATTGGCTCTTTTGTTTGATCGGACAATGATTGCCATTTCTTCTTTTCCGCTATCAGAATAGGAATCGCTAATGGCATCTTGAATTTCGTATCCGTCAATCAATCGCACAATGTCGGGATAGTTATCCACTTGAAATTTGAATTCTGCATAAAATTCATCGTGCAATTGTTCCCGCAAATTGGTCGCGTTAACTAATATTCCAGAGTCAGAATCTTGTCGCACCACTTCATCCAATTCAATTAAGGTTACATTTTTATCATAATTTAGCTCTAACGTGCGTTCATCTAATGCTGGACTGATATCAAGTTTTACTGGCGGTAATTGCGCGGTATCTCCAATTAAAATGAGTTTACAATTATGACCATTGTATACATACATCATTAAATCATCTAACAATGAGCCGTTTTCAAATAGTTTTGAATCGCTTGGCGCATCAGGAATCATAGAAGCTTCATCAACAATAAAAAGTGTATCGCGATGCTTATTTGGTTGCAATACAAAGCTGACGCCGCCACCTTTGTCTTTTTTAGGAAAATATATTTTTTTGTGAATGGTATGTGCTTGACGACCTGCATAATTACTAATTACTTTTGCAGCACGACCAGTTGGTGCTAAGAGAACCGACTTTTTTTTGGTGTGCCACAAATGTGTTACCAAGGTACCAATTGTAGTGGTTTTTCCGGTTCCTGCATATCCTTTGAGTAAGAATAAAGCATCTTTGTCAGTTCCGTAGATAAACTCGGAAAGTTTGTGTAAAACTACATCTTGCTTAAAAGTAACTTCGTGTGGAAATTTACTTTTGAGTAATTTATAAAATGTAGTTGCATCCATAATTGTAAAAATTACCTGCGCTTTTTGGCGATCAGAGAACGAAAATAGAAAAGTAAATTGAAGTAAAGCGTATCAATTGATTTTTTATAAATATAAACATGCTTTTTTTAGTGAAATACTTTTACGATTAAAAAAAAATTGTAGATTTGCGTATATTGATGTTCCTTTAAACAAAACTATTCTTAATAGAGATGAAACACGTAAAACAAAAATTCAATTTAGTCTTATCATTAGTAACTGTTTTCTTACTACTTCCTGCTTTAGCAATAGCACAAAAATCGGAAGGAGTTCGTGGAGGTTTTTTCGATACGATTAAAACACCTCTTATTGTAATTTTAGCTATTGCGGTAGCTATTGGTCTTTTATTCCTTGTTGAAAAGATAGTACCTAGAAAGATTCGTCCAATCGTTGCTATAGTATTTATGTTGGCATCTGTATTTTTCGGATACAAGATTTATAATTCCATCATGGCGCCAGTTGAATTCAAACAAGAAAAAATAAAAAGATATACAGCTGTTATTAATAATTTAAAAGATATTAGAGATTCTCAGCTTGCTCACAAAACGATTACTGGAACGTATGCAAAAGACTTTGCTTCTTTAGAAAAATTTATTGACACAGCACAATTTGCTATTGTTGAGAAAAGAGATTCTAGTTATACGGAGTTTGACAAAGTTTATAAAATTGATAAACTGAAAGAGGTTGTAATTATAGATACACTGAGTTTTGAGCCTGTTATTGACTCTTTATTCAAAGGAAGCGATCGTTACAAGCGAATGAAATTTGTTCCTTTTGCTAAAAATGAAAAGGAAACTTTTAAAATGGAAACAAAAACATTACCTGTTAGTGGATATGAAGCTCCAGTATTTAAGGTTTCTGTAGCGAAAGATATTGTTTTACATGATCAGAATAAAGATTTATTGAGACAAGAAAAGAGAATTATGTCTGTTGATGAAGTTGATGGAGACGAAATATTCGTAGGTTCACTTGATAAAGTAAGTGATAGCGGAAACTGGCCAACGAGTTATGAAATTATCCAAAAAAAGTAGTACCATAAAAGAATCAAATTATAATAAATTGTCCATTCAGATTGCTCTGAATGGACTTTCTTTTTGTATCCTAGATACCGTCAAAAACGAAATTACTTCGCTGGAACGTTTTCATTTTGAAACCGTTACCAATCCTTTGCAGTTAGAAAAACAAATTATAACTGTGCTGAACACACATAAAAATTTGTTCGATCAACCTTTTCAGGAAGTTGTTGTAAGTCATATCAACTCGCTATCGACTTTTGTCCCAAAACCCTTGTTTTCCGATAAAAATCTATCTGATTACCTGAAGTATAATAACAAGATTCTACCAAATGATTACATCACATTTGATGTTGTGACAAATAATGATATGGTAAATGTGTACATTCCGTATGTAAATATCAATAATTTATTTTTCGACAAATACGGAGCGTTTAGCTACAAACATTTTGCTACTATTTTGTTAGAAAATATTTTTCAATTGGCAGATAATAATCAAGAAGCTGTTGTGTATGTGCATGTTCAGAAAGATCAATTTGAGATTATTGTCATCAAAAATAAAAAGTTATTATTCTACAATTCTTTTGAGTACCTAACTTCCGAAGATTTTATTTATTACGTATTGTTTAGTATTGAACAACTCCAATTAAACACGAATGAATTGCAACTTTATTTCTTAGGCGATATTTCTAAAGAAGATAGTTTGTACACTGTTACATATACATACGTTCGGAATGTTTCATTTGTAGACAAAAAATATCCGTTTACATTTGACGAAAGTTGCACGAAGCTAGACAATCACAACGATTTTACCTTACTAACAAATATCTAATGCGAATAATTTCAGGAAAACATAAAGGGAGACGATTGACAGCACCAAAAAAGCTGCCTGTACGACCAACAACCGATTTGGCAAAAGAATCACTCTTCAACATTCTGAACAATCATTATTACTTTCATGAAATAAGCGTGCTCGATTTGTTTGCTGGAACTGGAAATATAAGCTACGAATTTGCTTCGCGAGGTACGGAACAAATTACGGCAGTTGACGGCGATTATGGCTGTGTAAGTTTTATAAAAAAGACAGCTGCACTATTAGATTTAGATATTACGGCGATTAAAAGTGATGTGTATAAATTTTTAGAACGCACACATTTGAAATCTGATATTATTTTTGCCGATCCACCATATGCGTTTACGCAAGAACAATTTGAGCGTATTGCTTCAATTGTATTTGAACGAGATTTATTGTTAGCAGATGGTTTTTTAATACTCGAACATGCCAAAGAAACAAAACTCGATCATGCGCCTTATTTCAGCTTCTCAAAAGGCTATGGCGGTTCAGTATTTAGCTTTTTTCAACTTCCTGAAGCTTTAGGTGAAGAAGAATAAATACAATTAAACACTTCATATTAAAAAGTAATGCATTTACTACTTTTACTGAAATTTAATTTTTATTTATAAGTTTATTACTCTATATTAGGTGTAATGATAAACTTACTCAATGAATAAAAAAATTACACTACACAGGAAAAATAGGCTTTGGGACTTCAAAATATCTTTGATTGTATTTGTTCTTGTCATTTCATTTACCACCATACAGTGCTCGAGTAATGATGGAGGACAAAAACTTTTTACGCCCGATTTTAAAATTTCTGGAATCGTTAAAGACAAAAATAACAACACTATTTCGAATGTCAGAATATTTAGCTCAAAAACAGAAAAAGTGGTATTTTCCGATAGTCTAGGAAAATACGAACTTAGTTTTAAGAAACAATATTTATCAAGTACAGAAAGAATAAAAATTAACTATTCAAAGGAAGGTTTCAAAACAGAAACGCAAAGATTTCTCCCAAATAAACTTAATGCCGACGTAATTTTAAAACCAAAAAAATAATGAGAAGACTTTTCCTCTTAGTTATTTTTATGTTTTTCACTTCTTATGTAAGTTCACAAACCATTAAAGGAACTGTACAAAGTACATCAAAGATTGCAATTTCTAATATCAGAGTTACGATTCCTGGTGGCGATTCTGACTTAACCGATTCTAATGGAGAATTTGAATTACGTACTAGTAATTGTAACCAATGTAAACCAGGACAAACAATACTATTTACAATATCAAATGATGAATACGGATCACATAGAATTTTGAGAACAATTAGTAACAATTACACCGTATTTATTGAAATAGAAAAAAGGACTAACATTGTTGTTGTTTCTGGATTAGTCAAAGACTTAAGAACTAAACGTGGACTCAAAAATATTACGGTAAAAATTTTATCGAACGACGAATTGGGTAAACTGCCTCCTAAAAAAACGAATGGCGCTGGGGAAGTTGTCTTTAGCATTGAAAAAGACTTACTGAACAATCAAAAAATACTTGAATTTAATTTCACAGATGAATCAGGAAACTATATTGACAAACGAAAAATGCTAAAAATAACGGCTCCTTTTGAAGCTTTATTGCAAAAAAAGAAGCGAATTACGCCACCTAATAAGATAAAAACAAATCCAGAGAGAAACACAAATATTTTAAAAATTAGAAGCTACCAAAAAACAACTATTGAAGTATCTCCAGGTGACACCATAATTATAAAAGCCAGTGGAACAATTACTGTAGGCGCAATTCTTGGAAATTGTAATCCTAATGGTAAAAAATTTGGTCTATTTGGCACAGATATAAGTCGTTACAACATTGTTCCCAATATCAATCACGCGGCTTTAATGATGAGAATTAACAATCAAACTGACTGGATATTTGTTGGAGAAGAACTTACATACTATCCAAAAAAGAAAGGTTTTTTAGCATTTGAAGTTAACGATAATGAAAAAGGAAACAACTCTGGTGATTATGAAGTAAAAGTTATAAAAAAATGAGAAAAAAGTATTTTATTTTTAGCGCCTGTATGTTTCTTCTATTTATCATGTATATGTGTGGTGCAACTAGTGAACCCACAAAACAAACTACGAAATTAACTGTAACTGGACATCGAGGAGCTGCAGGATTGAGTCCTGAAAACACACTAGCAAGTATTCAAAAAGCAATTGAACTAAAGGTTGATAGAGTTGAAATTGACGTACACCAAACCAAAGACAGTGTTATTGTTATTATACATGACAATAGTATTAATAGAACCACAAACGGAAAAGGTAAAATAAAAAATCTTACCTATGAAGAATTACAACAATTCAATATTGAAGATAGTCTTACAATTCCAACACTTAAAGAAGCCTTGAAAGTCATTGACAAAAGAGCCAAATTACTGATAGAAATCAAAGAAGGAAATGATTATTACCCAAATATTGAAAAACGGATACTTTCTATCATTAAAGAATATGATGCTGAAAACTGGTGTATCATACAATCATTCGAAGATGAAATTATAGAAGAAATCCATACACAAAATCCCAATATTACAATTCATAAGTTATTATTGACTGGTGCTTTGTATGATTTTGATAAACTCCCATATATAGAAGAGTATTCTGTAAATTACTTTTTCACAACACAAAAGCTTGTGAATAAAATACATAGTCTTAATAAAAAAATAAATTCATGGACGGTAAATACAGAAGATAAAATTCAACTTCTTAAAGAAATGGGAGTAGATGGTGTTATTACGGACTACCCAAATCTTTTAGTAAACGAGTAATTATTACACACTTTCTAGAAAACTACAAAACATAAAAAAACCGCTACAGAAGTTATTGTAACGGTTTGTATATTTTAATAAAAATTAAATTTAAAACGTACGCAATGCTGCCATTTTTATCGCTGCAACTGCTGCTTCAATTCCTTTGTTTCCATGTTTTCCACCAGAACGATCAATGGCTTGTTGCAATGTATCATCTGTCAGTACACAAAAAATCACTGGAATATCCGATTGTACATTTAAATCTTTAATTCCATGTGCTGTTGCGCTACATACAAAATCAAAATGTTTCGTTTCCCCTTGAATTACACTTCCGATAGCAATAATTGCATCTACTTGTTGTGTTTTTTGCATATGCTTGGCTCCGTACACCAATTCGTAGCTTCCAGGCACATTCCAACGAATGATGTTTTCTTCTACTACGCCATTCTCCGTTAGCGCCGCGATGGCACCTTCACAAAGACCTTCGGTAATATTTTCGTTCCACTCAGAAACAACAATCCCAAATCGAAAGTCTTTCGCATTTGGGATTGTAGCTTTATCGTATATAGATAAATTTTTATTTACTGTTGCCATATGTTTTACTTCAAGGCTTCTGCTTTTCCGATATATATATCTAATAATTTTCCGTCAGCAGTATTTTTAAAGTTTGCAAACTCACTTTCAATTCTATTGAAATATTGCAATGCTTTTCCAGCTTGACCTAAATCCAATGCCGTAATTCCAGCTTTTAATAAATAAATTGGAGTTGTAGCTTCGTTATTACTGTGCTTAAATGCTTTTTCGTAGTATTCCAATGCTTCTTTTTGCTGATCTAATTGTGCAAATGCATCACCCAAAGCACCTTTTGCTTTTGCTCCTATAATGATATCATCAGACTTAAATTCTGATAAATGATCAATTGCTTTTTCATAATCATTTAGGTTCAAATACGCTATACCTGCGTTGTAGTATGCTAAATTTGCAGCACTAGTTCCAGGATAATTTTTGATGATATTCAAATATCCAAATTTCCCTTCTCCACCTTGTAAAGCCAAGTTGAATAATGAATCTCTAGTTGCCAATCCGTCTACGACTTTGTCATTCAAATTAACGCTTAACGCTTCATTGAAATACGAGTTTGCTTGAAATACTTCATTTGCAGCTTCTTGCTCTTGTGGAGCAGCGAAAACTTTACTGTAAATTAAATATCCTAAAAGAACAACTGCAATTGCACCAATACCAATAAAGATATATTTTTGATTTCCTGCTACCCATTCTTCCGTTTTAGACGCAGTTTCGTCTAAAGTATTAAAAACTTCTGCTGTTGTACTATCTAGTTCTTCAGCGGAAACTTCTTTCTCTTTCTCTACTTTAGTCTTAGCTTTATATCCTCTTTTCTTGTAAGTTGCCATAAATTGTATATTAATGTGCGCAAAAATAAAATTTTTAAGTAGAATTAAAAGCTTATTTATTTGATATTTTTCAATAATTTGCATTTTTATTGTAATGAAGCTCCTATTTTCATGTTTCTAAAGAAATTATCACTTGTAAATTACAAGAATTTTGATACAAATTCTTTTGATTTCAATCCTAAAATAAACTGTCTTGTCGGGAATAACGGCGTTGGAAAAACCAATGTGCTCGATGCTATCTATCATTTATCATTTGGAAAAAGCTATTTCAATCCTGTAGCAACACAAAACATAAAACATGGAGAAGAGTTTTTTGTCATTGATGGCGCATATGAAAAAGGAGAACGTGAAGAAAATATTATTTGTTCGCTAAAAAGAGGACAAAAGAAAATTGTAAAACGAAACGGAAAAGCATATGATAAACTTTCAGAACATATTGGTTTTCTTCCGTTGGTCATTATTTCGCCCGCAGATCGTGATTTGATTATTGAAGGAAGTGATACGCGTAGAAAATTTATTGACAGCGTTATTTCACAATCCAATAAACAATATTTACAAAATCTGATTAATTATAACAAAGTACTTTCCCAACGGAATTCATTATTAAAGTATTTTGCACTAAACAGTACGTTTGACGCAGATACATTAAGTATTTACAACGATCAGTTGCATGATTACGGTGTGAAAATTTACGCTGAGCGAAAACAATTTCTAGAAGCATTTGTGCCAATTTTTATGTCGCGCTACAATGCCATTTCTAACGAAAAAGAAACTGTTAATATTGAATATAAAAGTCAGTTACATGAAAAAGATTTTCGATCTTTGCTAGAAGAAAATTTAGCGAAAGATAGAGTGTTGCAATATACAAGTGTCGGAATCCACAAAGATGATTTGCTATTTTCCATTGCGACATATCCAATTAAGAAATTTGGAAGCCAAGGACAGCAAAAATCGTTTTTAATTGCGTTAAAATTAGCTCAGTTTGATTTTATTAAACAATTGGCAAACATAACGCCTATTTTACTCTTGGATGATATTTTTGATAAGCTAGATGAACAGCGTGTTGCACAAATAATGGCGTTGGTGAATCATGAAGATTTTGGACAAATTTTTATCAGTGACACGCATGTAGAGCGAACAGAAACGATTGTAAAAGAAATTCATCAATCGTATGAGATTTTTAAATTGTAATTTATTTTGAAGAAAAGACATACCGAACATAGAACCATTAGCGAAGTTTTAAAAGATTTTGTAACCGAAAACCGATTAGAAGACGGTTTGGACAAAATTGACGCGCGCGATGCTTGGGTAAATTTAATGGGAAATGGTGTAAATAATTACACAACAAATATCATGCTCAAAAATGATACACTGTACGTTTCCTTATCTTCTGCCGTCTTGCGAGAAGAATTGAGCTACGGAAAAGAAAAGATGATCAAAATGCTCAATGAAAGTCTTGGTAAAGATTTGATACAACATATTGTATTGCGATAAAAACGCACCTTAATTGTTTGATTCTTGCTACTTCTATATTCAAATAGATTACGCTTTCATATTGGTTCCACAGAGAACGTTTTCAACAAATTTAATGCTTCTTATACGCTTTTACTCCTGCATTAATTTCAATTGGTAAGAAATTCACTCGTGGTGGAATTGGACACGAATAACGATCACTGTAAGCACAATATGGATTGTATGCTTCATTAAAATTGATAACAATGGTATTTTCTGTTGGAATTTTTAAATCAATATAACGTCCGCCACCGTAACTTGCAAATCCATTAGTTTGATCCGTGAATGGAAGAAATAAATCGTCTTTATACGCTGGATCTCTGTCTGGATCTTGATTTTGATAGATTTCCAACGAATATTCTTTTCCATCAATGGTAAATGTAGCAATTCCATAACATCTATACATAGGCGTTCGTGTGGTCGATGTTGGCATTTTAAAAGGTTTCGTATTAGGCGTTAGCTTGAAACTTGCGGTTACGTTAAACTTCTCATTTACAGGAAAAAATTCTAATCCACTAAAGGTTTTCAAATCTTTTTTTGTCAGTGGCGATGTTGAAGCATCTTTAAATGAAGCATTCAATTCACGTTGAAACGCCGTTTTTCCAACGATCTCTTTCTTGCCTTGTGAACAACCTATTGTAGACATCAACACGCATAGTAATACAAGTATTTTTTTCATTTCCTAAGTCTTAGAATTAACTTTCTCCAATTGAATCCAAAAATACAACTTGTCATTCATAAAGTGAAAAGTTTTTATTTTGAATGTCTTAAATATATGTTAACAGGTATTTATGGCGTAATTTCTTACGGTAAAGCCATCGTTCTACCTACGGTTTTCAAATTAATTTTAAACATTATAAATCAAATATTTAAAATTATGAAAAAATTTATTCTACCTATTACACTATTTTTTGCAGCATTCACTTTTGCGCAAAATCAATCAAACGGTGCTGTGGCATCAACTATTAACACTCCTTTACCTTTAGTGGGAGAAACATTCCGATTTGATCAAGGTCTTGTAACACAATTAGATACAGGAATTAACTTTGATTTTAATAACAGTACATGGTTTTCTTTGGGAAAACTCAATACAGGAAGTCAAAATGTATACGGTTTGCGTTTTCAATTGCCTAACAGAGCCATTACGATGGGATATCAAGATATTAGCGACGCAAATCCCAGAATTCAATGGATTGGCGACAGTACTTTCTCGGGAACGGATTTAGAATTTAGAGTCGCCGACAGCTTTACCTCAACAGGTTCCAGAATTGTGGCAACTATGACAAACGACGGAAAAACGTACTTCGGAATTCCGTTTACGCCAACCGACGAAACCTTAGTTGGTGTAGATTATAGTAGTATTGCAACCACTAACCGAACAGGAATTACGGCACAAAACACCAATGGAGCGAGTGGCACAGTCGTTGGATTGAAATCAATTAACAACGTTTCATGCCAAGAAAAAAAAGGTGTTGTCGTTACAACAAATGGCGGAGCATTTAATGACATTGGTGTAGATATTGAATTGAACAGAGGTTTCAACACTAAAGGTGTAAATGCTATCGTTAATTCAATCGGAGGTGATACATACGGTGTTTATAGTTCAATTTCTAGTACTTCCTTTACAGGTGGTTTTGGAGCTAGTATTTATGGAAGTGCAAGTATTACCAATCCAAATTGGTACGCTGGATACTTTGATGGCGATGTAGTTGTAGCTGGACTATTTACATCTTCCGATAGAAAACTAAAGGAAGAAATCAACAATGAAAAAGATATTTTGGAACGAATCATGGAATTGAATGCTGTAAATTATAAATTTAAATCGAATAAGAATTTAAATTTACCCGAAGGATTGCAACATGGATTTATTGCACAAGACCTAGAAGAAATATTTCCCGAACTGGTAACTACCATACAAAAACCTATTATAGATGCGGAAAATAAAGTTACAGAAACATACGAATACAAAGCTGTAAATTATACAGGATTAATTTCAATTTTGACTTCAAGTATTCAAGAATTGAACGAAAAAGTGATTGCATTAGAAAACGAAAAAAGTGCAACTATAACTTCTGAAGATTCTCAGAAAGCTAGTAAAGAAGTTGTTTTTTCTATGGAACAAAACATCCCAAATCCGTTTAGTAATAGTGCCACAATAAGTTACACATTGCCAAAAAATGCAAGAGCAACTATTACAGTTTTCGACATGACAGGAAAGTATATTCGAGAATATGACGTAAAAGGACAAACTGGAGAACTTGTAATTAATTCAAACGAAATTGGCAAAGGAATGTTTTTATACAGCCTTATTTCTAGAGGAAAAATTATCGTAACTAAGAAAATGATGGTAAAATAAAATACCATTATAAAACGATAAAATAACCCTTTATACAAACAGGAATTCATAGTCATATGAGTTGCTGTTTTTTTGTGCAGACATGAAATAATATGTTTTACAAAAAAATAAAATATCTTCAAAAACTTAAAAAAGTTAGTTATTGTATCTAATTTTTATGTAGTTTTGATATCAAATACGATAAAAATGAAATGTATCACAGTAAATAAGTATGTACAAAGATCTTCTTGGGAAAGAAGCTCGGGCGCTTATGTATTGTGTTGATGTAACTATCATATATAACAATTTTAAAAGTCCGACTTCACCGTCGGACTTTTTTATTTTAATACTGTTTCAAATCAAAAAACAACCTACAATTAACCAACCAAAAAATATGAATTATGAAAAAAATGTACTTAAATTACATTGATTCATTCAAAGGATTGTCAAAAGAAATATGGTTTCTAGCGCTCATTTCGTTAGTAAACAGAGCCGGAACCATGGTTATTCCGTTTTTATCTTTGTATTTAACCAAAGAATTAAATTTTAGTGAAAGTGATGCAGGATCAATTTTAGTCTTTTTTGGAATCGGTTCCTTATTTGGATCATTTTTAGGAGGAAAATTAGTAGACAAAGTTGGGTTTTATAAAATCATGATTTTTAGCCTATTTGTAACAGGATTTGGGTTTATCGGATTGCAATATGTAAGCTCATTTTGGGGATTGTGTTTTGCAATTTTAGGAATCATGACGATTGCAGATATGTTTCGTCCTGCCATTTTTGTATCGCTCAAAGCATATAGCAAACCTGAAAATCAAACACGATCATTAGCGTTAATTCGTTTGGCAATCAATCTCGGTATGGGAATTGGACCAACATTAGCAGGTTGGATTATTGTAACAAAAGGATATAATATATTATTCTGGATTGATGGCATTACCTGTATTATTGCTATTGTCATATTTTACATGTTGGTAAAAGAACAAAAAAGACCTGTTGCTGAAAATTCTGAAGAGGTAACAATTGTTGATAAAAACGCCGCTTATAAAGATAAAAGTTACTGGATTTTCATTGCAATTTGCTTCTTTATGGGTATGGCATTTTTTCAATTAATCATTACAATGCCAATTTATCAAAACGATCAATTCGGTTTGACTGAATTCGACACAGGATTGATCATGTTTATCAATGTTGCTATCATCGTAATTTTTGAAATGCCATTTATCAATTACTTAGAACAACGAAATATTTCGGCTACAAAACTCATCATTTACGGTTCTATATTATTCGGATTGAGTTTTTATGTGTTACTTTATAATGTTTGGGTTGGTATGTTGATTGTCAGCATCGTAATCATTACTCTTGGAGAAATGATTGGTTTTCCATATACAAACGCGTATGCCATTAACCGAGCAAAAGATGGAAACGAAGGAAGTTATATGGCATTATACGCCATGGCGTTTTCGTTAGCACATATTTTTAGTTCAAAAACTGGATTGGAAATTGTGGCAAATTTTGGGCATCAAGTAAACTGGTTTGTCACAGGAACATTTGGTGTTATTGGAGCAATTTTAGCAATTTGGTTGCACAAAAGAACCCAAAAAGGATTATAATAGGTTTCTATTTGAAAAATTAAATTTTTTGAACTTATGAATTTAAATCAAATAACAATTTCATCCATAGATGTTGCCAAAGCAACAGAATTTTACACAACACTAGGATTGCGTCTTATTGTGGACGCACTTCCTAGATATGTTCGGTTTGAATGTCCTGATGGCGATGCTACATTTTCTATCCATCAAGTGGAAAAAATCTCAGAAAGTCACAATGTAACCTTATATTTTGAAAATGATGAGTTGGATGAAACCGTCAGAACTTTGCAAGCCAAAGGAATTCAATTCACAAGTCTGCCCGAAGACAAATCATGGAAATGGCGTGAAGCCTATTTGAATGACCTTGACGGAAACAAACTGATTCTATTCAAAGCGGGCGAAAACAGAAAAAATCCGCCGTGGTGGATTTAATTATAAATTTTGAATGCTAAATGCTGCATTTAAAATTTTTCTAATCATCTAACTTTCCAACAATCTAAAAGCTCATGCACTGAGCTTGTCGAAGTGAAGCGAGCCTACTTCAACACTGAAAACTCAATAGCCGAATCATTGAAAACCGTATGTGTCTGATTTTTGAAATCTGCTTCTGTGGCTTTATAAATGTTTGGCACAAAGGTTTGCGGATTCAAGTCAATTAAAGGAAACCACGTACTTTGTACTTGAATTTGCAGTTTGTGTCCCTTTTTAAAAGTATGATACACATCTTGTAATTTGATATTTACCGCCGTTTTTTGGTTTGGCACAAAAGGTTCTGGATTTTCAAAACTATTGCGAAAACGTCCGCGCATTACTTCACTACGTACCATTAGATGATAATTACTCATTGCCAAATGGTCTTGCATACCTTCTTTTTGTTCTTCTGCATCGTGTGGATGTACATCAACTACTTTTACAATCCAATCGGCATCAGTTCCTGTAGTTGCCACTTTTAGTTTTGCCATAATATCTCCTGCAAGTGTAAAATCTTCTGTTAAGACTTCTGTTTCAAAAACTAATACATCGGTACGGCGCGCTGCAAATCGTTGATCGTCTGTCATATATTTTCTAGGCGTAAATACCGTTTTTATATCTTCCGAATACGGAACAGGACGTTTTAAATCACTTATAAATATTTCTTTAGAATTGCCTTTTTTCTCTGTAGATAATTCTTGATTCGCATTTAAATACATTGCTTGTTTTGTAACATTTGCTGGTGGCCAACTTTCAAAACTACTCCATGATTTTTTTCCTGAATCAAATACATATGCTTCTGGCAAACCTGAGTTTTTGCTGCCATCTCCTTTGAGGAAATGATTGAAAAATTTCGTTTCAACATCACGTTGAAAGTTCAACGAAATCGAATCGCCAAAGTAATAGTTTCCAACATAGTTTTTTACATCAGTTCGTGCCCAACGTCCGTGATCCCAAGGGCCAAAAACCATTGTATTATAGGCATCTGGATTGTTTTTTTCAATTGCTTTATACGTTTCAAAAGGTCCGTATAAATCTTCTGCATCAAACATACCACCGACAATCATTGTGGCAACTGTAGGCTTGGCATATTTTAAATTTTGAATCAATCCTTTTGGTTTCCAAACGCTATCATAATTTGGATGATCTATGATTTCTTTCCAAAACACATCATCAATTTGATCTGATTTAGAAGTAATTACATTGTCTAATTTTTCATATTCAAAGTAACTGTTCAAATTGCTCAACGGACCAGCATCTAAGAAGAATTGGTATTGATCTTTTGTACCTAAATCGGGTAATTTGTACCAAGCTGAATCTTTTGGCACATTTTTCATCGTACCAAATAAAGAAACGGCTCTAAAGTAACTAAGTAAGAATGCGCCATTGTGATGAAAATCATCAAAAAAGAAATCACCAATACATGCCTGTGGAGATGCTGCTTTTAGTGCTGGATGCGCGTCAATTGTAGAATACGTAGCATAGAAACCTGGATATGAAATTCCCCAAGTTCCAACATTACCGTTGTTATTTTCTACATTTTTCACCAACCAATCAATGGTATCATACGTATCCGAAGATTCATCAACTTGTGAATTATCTGTTTTGTTCGGAATGTACGCACGCATGTTATCGTATACGCCTTCACTCATCCAACGACCGCGCACATCTTGATATACAATGATGTTTCCTTCTTTCATTAAATGTGTGTTTGGTCCAATTTTCTTTCTAAACTTATCTTCTCCATACGGTCTGCAACTATATGGCGTTCGCATCATTAATATTGGATATTTTTGACTTTTATCTTTTGGAGAATATATAGTAGTGTGCAATTTGATTCCGTCACGCATTTCAATGGTAACTTCTAGCTTATCGTAATTTTCTTCTACATACGTGTCTTCTACTTTTGTTGTTTCAGTAGTGGTTTTATTCGATTTTGTACAAGAGGTTACTAGAAAAGCTAGTAAAATGGTAAATTTAAAAAAGGTCTTCATTTGGTTATAGTTCGTAAATTTTAATGCCTAAATTTACAAAATATTAATCGCTATCATGTTTCTATGAGAAAAATACTCGCCGTTTTAACTTTTTTTAGCTGTTTTGTGAGTTGTACACCGACAACAAAAGATACTAAAGCAACTGTTGTGGAAGGAAAATTGACTTCAGAAGCTACTCCTAAAAAGAAATTTCCAAAGCTTGAATCCAATCGTTATAATGTTGGTTTTTTGATTATGGATGGTGTGTTTAATACAGAATTGACAGCACCTTTTGATATTTTTCAACATACTGTTTTTCGTGAAAATATTAAAGCGATGAACGTTTTTACCGTTGCCAATACGGATGCTGCAGTTACCACTTTTGAAGGCATGCGAATTCTTCCTGATTTTAATTATTTGAAAGATAGTTTACCAAAAATTGATATTTTAGTGGTGCCAAGTGCGGAACATCATTTGGATACCGATTTGGAAGATTCAAAGATGATTGCTTTTGTACAGAAAGTTGCTAAAGATGCAAAATTTGTAACGTCGCATTGTGATGGTGCTTTTGTATTGGCGAAAGCTGGATTGCTTGATAATGTAGTTTCTACAACGTTTCCAAGTGATGTGGAAAAGATGCGCGAAATGTTTCCAAAGTTAGATATTAGAGCTAATACATTGTTTGTTCATGATGGAAAATATATTACGTCAGCTGGAGGCGCCAAAAGTTTTGAAGCCGCATTATATTTGTGCGAACATTTATACGGAAAAGAAATTGCAAAAAGTTTGGCTGGCGGCTTAGTGATCGATTGGACATTGGATGGTTATCCGCATACTATTATTAAAAAGTAATTATGATTGAAGACGAATTAAAAGACAATTCACAGCGTAGTAAAGACATTACTATGGTTTTTATTATGGCAATTTGTATTGATGTAATTTCGATAGCACTATTGTTTTTTCAGAGTTATAAACTAGAAAACTTCACGAATACTGACGAAGAAATGGCTACCATTGAGTTGCTAGATATTTTGGTGCCTATTTCGGGAGTTGCGCAATTTTCTATATTCATTGTAGCAGTGATTTTCTTTCTTCGCTGGTTTACTAGAGCTTATGGAAATCTTATCATCAAAAATCAAAAGACAGAATATAGCAAAGCAGGTTCAGCATGGGGATTTATTATTCCTATTGTTAGTTTATATCGTCCAATTACTACGGCAAAAGAGATTTATTTAAAAACACAGTACGCCATTAGAGCATATAATTCTAACTTTAAAGTTGATACAGATACTTCCTTCATTGTTATTTGGTGGATTGCGTATATTGTGAATGGTATTTTTGCAAATTTTGCATCAAGAAAGCAAGTTTATACGAACGATGTTGATTCTTTTGTGGAACTTAATAAATATTTAATTATTTCGGACATCATCAATATAATTGCACTTATATTGGTACTGTATGTGATTCATAAAATCACGAAAGTGGAAACTATTTTAAAGGAAACTAACGAATCTGTCTCTGAAATTGACGAAATTGGAACAACTGTAGCCTATTAATTTCTGGATTGATTAGTAACCATTAAAATCAGGAATCCAAGCGTTATCAGCGAAGTGACTTTCATCTACTTTTGTGAGATCAATTGAAGAATCAAGCATGTATTGCGTTGGCATTCCGTTAAATTCCACCATCAATTCTGCTTTTATGATAGGATCTACCAAACCGCGTTCTACATATAGCTTATCACTTATATATTTTGCTAAATGTACAAAGGTGTATGGATCTTCTACCATGTGCATAAATTGATTTTTAGTCACAAATGAAGTGCCATCTAAACCATACGTTTTAGCCGTTTTTCGGTCTGTTAAAAACATTTTGAACTGTGTTACATTTCTGGATTGCATTTTCATTCTCCAAGAAAACCTTTGTGCAACGCCTGTCCATTCAGGATTAGAAGTCATGAAGATATGTCGCAAAGGAAATAAGAGTTGAAATGTTACAAAAATAAATAAGCAAGCAAGTGTTAGTGTTTTAAATTTTGGTGTTTCATTTTGTGTTGCGCTACCCGTTGTTTTCTTTGCTGAAGCACTTGAAAAAATATTATCTATATAGTTTCCAACTTTTGCGCTCTCGAAGAATAAAATTGTAGCACAAATCATGAAGAATGGAAAGATTCCAATATCATTGAAAAGGATAGAATTGTTTGTGTAGCTAAAGATAACTACCAAGATAACACCAAATAATCGGGTTCTTTTGTTTAGTAAAATGAATGCTATGCTTAGATCGAATAGTAAACCGCCGTATTTGATTAACGTAATCAAGGTTTCTTTAGAAAATAGGTTGGTAAGCAAACTACTTTGTGCTTGATCAATTGTATAACTTATAAGATTACTGTCTAACCAATTTGGAGATAGTTTTGCGATTCCTCCAAAAAAGTATACGATAGAAATTAGAAAAATAAGGATATTTTGTTGCCAAGCAGGTACAAATTTTGGCAATGCTTTTTTTGAAAATTTGCTACGAAGACTGTATTTATAATCTGCATTGATGAATATCATTACCAAAGCAATTAAAGCAATCAAATAGATATGATTATTGTACAATGTTTTGTCAATAAATGAAAAATACGAGAATCCTAGAAAGAAAAACACCATTGCATATCTGTACAAAAATCCAACGGTAATTAGTATTGCAGATAGTAAGAGTCCTGCATGAATTGCTTTTAAAAGACCTAATGAGAAAGGTTTTAAAAATTCTAATCCTGGATACGGGAATAACACTTCTGGACCATATATAAATTGAAACGTATAATCGATTTCATAGTAATAAATCATTTGATATGTCATAAACATTCCAAAGATGATTCTGAAAATAGCAAGTATGGAAACATGCGTTGATTTGAAGACAAGCTTGTCAATATAGTTCATGGTCAGTTAGTGTTGTTGCACGCCTAAAATACAATTTTCCAATAAAGCTTTTTTAAAATTTGAAAATATTTTCTTGACAACTCGTGAAACAAGCTTTCTAATTATGTTTTTGATTTTGAGAATCTTGAATGTGTTTCAACGTGCTGTACAACACTAATTGCACACTTTACATTGTTTTTTGTCTTTAACTTCTCCCGTAAGGAAACCTTTCTCGTTAAGTTTATAATCGCAACAATCCATATAACCTTGCACAATGAGTTTTCTTCCGCGTTGTATTTGCGATTTTACAGTGGCAAGCGGCAAGTTGAGTTGAGCTGCAATTTCGGCTTGTTTCAAACCTTTGATGTCTGAAAGTAATAATGGATTTCTATATTTTTTGGGTAGGTTTTTAATGATGCCTGGCAAACAGTCTTTTTCAGAATGTGCATACGTTTCTTCTCCTACAATTGTTTCTTCTTTTTCTAACGGAACTTCCGTATTTGATTTCCTAAAATAATCTAGTACTGTATTTCGGCTCACACTTAGCAACCAAGATTTCACTTTGCGTTCGTCTTGCACAGTTTCTAATTTTGTATGCACTTTTATGAAAACTTCTTGTACCAAATCATCTGTAATTTGAACATCTTTTACTTTATTCATAATCAAGCGTTGTACATCTTTTGCATAGGTTTCCCAAATTTCTGTTGTGGTCATACGTTTCATTTTTTAAAAAAGCCCAAATAGAAAAATATTCAGGCTTTCTGTATAGTAGTTAACATTGGTTCGATATGAGTCTATACTTCGGAAAAGAGAAGTATCAAACTAAATTTTTC
Source organism: Kordia jejudonensis (assembly GCF_001005315.1). Taxonomy (GTDB): domain Bacteria; phylum Bacteroidota; class Bacteroidia; order Flavobacteriales; family Flavobacteriaceae; genus Kordia; species Kordia jejudonensis. The sequence continues at coordinate 25,285 of NZ_LBMG01000019.1, read as the reverse complement.
ACTTCGAACTTACGTTATTTAACAATTACAATCTACACATGTACAGTTTTCGCAAGTACATTGATTGCATTGTCCATTTTTACAACTCGTGCAGTGGCACGTACAGTTTTTATGATTTTCCATCATCTTACAAATTTTAAAGTTCACACAGTAGACGTGAAACGATTAAAAAAGATGCATTTATTTTCTAAAATTACAAATTTATGGATTCTAAAAATTATAGAACACTGAAAATCAACACCTAAAACTCATTAAAAATAGCTACGGTTTTATCCTTATTTATAAGTATTTTTTCATTTATTGAGAAAAACCGTAATTTTTCTTACAAATCAATAAATATATTAGCTTAAATTTTTAAAAGAATTTAATGACTATTTATAGATTATTGTTTTTGTATTTGAAGAAAATGAATATTCATTTAGATCAAAAAGAGTTTGCTTTCCAGCTTGAGTCGCATCCCGATTTTCCTTCTTTAGCAGCTCTTAGCGATACATTGAATTTGTTTCAGGTTGCAAATGCTGCTTTGCATGTGCATGCAAGTGAAATTGATTCGTTACCAACTAATTTCATTACGAAACTCAAAGATACAAAAGAAGATACATTAAGCTATGTGGAAACACATGATACAAATCATGAATTTATCGTCTATCAAAATTCTAAAAAGACTATTTTTTCAAAAGAAGCTTTTGTAAAGAAATGGAAAGGCATTGTTTTTTTAGTTGCCGAAAATACAGCACTTCAGAAAAAACTAAGTTCTTTTACATTTATTCATGCAGTAACTCTTGTCTGTTTTTTATCCTTTTTAGCACTAGTAAAGCAACATTTGCTTATTACTGAACAATTTTTATTTCTACTATTTCCTGCTATCGGATTTTTTCTTTCCGTAATTGCTCTAAAACATCTTTTTAAGATTGAGCATACAATTTTCAACTCTTTTTGTCACGGCGCAACATCTGAAAATTGTTCCGAAATCGTCCATTCCACACATTGGAAATTTTTAGACTTTATCAATTTTAGTGATGTAAGCATTACTTTTTTTAGTTTTCAAATTGTGCTTTTTTTCATTTTTGGATTCACAACCAATTTTGACATCTTTTTTCAGTTGCAAAGTATCATGCTTCTTGCGGCTGTTCCAATTTTGATACTTTCTTTATATTATCAAAAATTCATTGCTAAAAAATGGTGTACTATCTGTATTTCTATTGGAGGAATTATTCTTGGAGAATTACTATACGTATTCGTTTTTCATCAAAATAATACTTCTGAGATTACTTTTTTTGAGTATACTGTTTCTGTTTTCAGCTTAGGAATCATCGTACTTTTATGGTATTTTATAAAAGATTCATATGTTAAAATTAATCGTTTAGAAACTGCTGAACGTAAAGCGATCACGTTTAAAAAGAATTATTTACTTTTTAAAAACACCCTAATTTCCAACCCAATTACTGTAGTACCTCAAACCGCTTTAATTTTTGGAAACGAAAAAGCAAAACTTACCTTGGAGTTTGTCACAAACCCTTTTTGCGGATTTTGTGAAGCTCCGTATTTCATGTTGAAGAATATATTGGAACGACATGAAAATGATGTTTGTATTCGACTATTTTTCAATTTTGACATCCATAAAAATCGTAATGAAGCGTCACAACTTGTACAGCAGCTTGTGTATACATATCAAACATATGGAGTGAAAGCATTTATGAAAGCTTTGGACGCATGGTATGAAGAAAAGAATTTAGCGCATTGGCTTCAAAAGCATTCGCACACGTTTGATTCGTTCGAAGTTGACCGAATGTTACAGAAGCATCGCTCCTATTTTGTCGATCATCAATTGACATTTACTCCTTTATTAATAATCAATGGATACAAGTTTCCTGAAATGTATTCTATCACAGATCTCAACTATTTTATTGAAGAAATCATACACGATCATACAATTCAACTAGCGGAAAGTCGAAAAGCTATTAATAGAGTAGACACAATTATTTAATTATATTTTATTATGAAAATCAACCTTAAAAACTCTAAAAACCAATTAAGTAGAGATGAAATGAAAACTATTATTGCTGGAAATGGCGCATTTATTCAAGGAGATGGAGCCTATGTTTTATGTAATAATGGTGATGAAGTGGCTGTTAACGACTGCAGCGAAATGGATAAAGCTTGTGAAGGTTCAAAAGGAGGTGCAAAAATTTGCTCCGGTGGTGGTAACTAATTTTTAATCCTGATTTGAAAGAAAAGGTAGCTTAGCAAACTGCCTTTTTTAATATTTTGATAATCAAATATTTATAATTACGGTTATCCGTAATAAGTATTGAAAATAATATCTTACATTTAGTCACGCTTTTTAACTACATTACATCTCATGTCAAAAAAGTTAATTATTTACGCTGTTTTATTAACAGCTGGATACGTCTTTGTATCAAAAGTATATATGTCGGATACCATTGATGTCAGTTCTTCAATGTTCCACAACATTTCTAACGCTTCAGAAACTTTTGAACGATCTGTTCCCAAAGAAGAGGAAAACCAAACTGAATTTGGAGAAAAGATGAATTTCAATTCAGAAAAAGAGCCACAAAACAGGATTGTTATTCTCGGTAAATCTGATGATCCTGGCATTTTTAAGCGTCCTAATATTATGAACAATACATATTTATTTGGGAAACCGCATCAAGATATTGAAAAGACGATTATTGATGATACTGCTATACTAACACTTACTAATGTAGAAGCTCCTATGTTAATGGAATTTCTCCCGAGCGGCAATAAAAAGATGTATTTTGCTAATATGTACATTGCTCCAAATGATACCATTGAATTTGAAGTAAAGAATGAAAAACTTGTTTTTACAGGAAAAAATGCCGCACAAAATAATTTCTCGTTAGCACTAGATGCAAATACACCAAAATATTCTAAATCTCCTTATCAAGGAGATTTATTTTTATACAAAAAAGATATAACAGCAATCTATGAAAAGAAAAAAACATTCTTAACTACATATGCAAGCACATATAATCTTTCACAAAGAATAACGAGTATTTATGAAAAAATGCTAAAGTTTGAGTATTATGATAATCTTGTGAGTCCTAGAATACAAAAATATGAAGATGAACAAATACATGTGAATGATTACAATGTGTTGCCTTTTTTAATCCAAAATGAAAAGTTCAACGAAAAAAGATTATTTGATGTCAATGATTATCTAGAAAATTTAACAGTAGCCGATTTTCAAGATTTTGATGCCATGCGAAATACCTTCTTCTTTAAAAATAGCTTAAATGCTTTTATTCGACATCATTTTGTGCAATCGGATGCAACTCCTTTTTCTAAAGAACGTTTGATTGCTGAAAAAGTATTTATTGAGAAAAATTTTAAGGGAACGATTAGAGATTATGGTATTGGACGCATGATTTGGGATTATTATAATAAAGGTTTCGCATATGGTTCTGAAAATAAAAACTTCATGATTGCTGTGATTGATGAATATTTAGAAACTGTAGGTCATAAAAAGTCATTTCGTGATAAAATGGAAGACATTAAAGAAGATATTCAAACCTATGATTTTAAGTTATCTGAATCTGCATTGAATGCCAAAATAATCAATCATTTAGGAGATACGTTAACGTTGCAAGATATTTTTAATCGTTCCAAGAAACGTGTAAAAGTAGTGGATTTTTGGGCAAGTTGGTGTTCACCATGTGTGCAACAGATTCAAGAGAGTAAACCGTTTAAAGATCGACTTTCCGTTGAAAATAATGTAGAGTGGATATATCTTTCTATTGATTCCGATCGTGAAAAATGGTTAAAAAAAGGCAGAGAATTAAAAAATCATTTGCATTTTAGAAATTCATATTTGTTAGTAAAAGGCAGAAAATCAGCTTTGGCAAAAGCATTAAATGTATATCAAATTCCAAGATATGTAGTATTTGATAAAAATAATACCGTAATGATTAACAGCGCACCAAGTCCATCAGATGAAATCGCCTTCGAAAAGATTATTGATAAAACACAGGTTGCAACACCTATTCAGTAGTCGCTTTTTTAGTACGAATCGCTTCTTTATACCGTTTTAGTTCTTCTTTTACTTTTGGGGCTAAGATGAACAATCCGATCATATTAGGCACTAACATAGAAAATACCATTGCATCGGCAAAATCAACGACCGCTTGTAAACTTGCCGCCGCGCCAATGACAACAAACATACAAAAGATGGTTTTGTAAATGTATTCTGCTTTTTTGCTTCTTCCAAATAAATATGACCACGCTTGATGTCCGTAATACGACCATGAAATCATAGAAGAAAAGGCAAATAGTATGACCGCAACGGTTAGTACATATGGAAACCAAGATATTCCACTTTCTAAAGCATTTGAGGTTAAAATGGCGCCTTGTTCAAAAGAAACCTCAGTTCCTACATTGAGTTGTCCTGTAATGATTAATACCAACGCTGTCATGGTACAAACGACTACAGTATCAATAAACGGTTCTAATAACGCCACCAAACCTTCACTCGCTGCATACTTAGTTTTTACAGCCGAATGCGCAATAGATGACGAGCCAATTCCTGCTTCGTTGGAAAATGCGGCGCGTTTGAATCCTTGAATCATGACGCCAATAAATCCGCCTGCAACACCTTCATAACTGAATGCTCCATAAAATATTTCGCCAAAAGCCGCTGGAATACTTTGATAGTTGATGCCTAAAATGATAAAAATAGCAAGTACATATACAGCAACCATGACTGGCACGATTTTATCTGTAACTTTTGCAATTTTCTTGATGCCGCCAATAATGACGATTCCCACACAGATTGCCATAATGATTCCAAAGAGCCAACCTTTTCCATATAGAAAGCTTTCTTCGCCGCCAGTTACATATTGAAATAATTGAAATGCCTGATTTACCTGAAACATGTTTCCGCCACCAAACGAACCGCCAATACACATAATTGCAAAGACAACCGCCAATACTTTTCCGAGTCGTTTCAAGCCTTTTTCGTGCAAACCTTTGCGCAAGTAATACATTGGACCACCAAAAACAACACCGTTTTCATCTACTTCTCTGTATTTCACGCCAAGTGTACATTCTACAAATTTAGACGCCATTCCTAAAAATCCAACGACAATCATCCAAAAAGTGGCACCAGGTCCACCAATGGACAATGCAATGGCAACTCCTGCAATATTTCCCAATCCTACGGTTGCGGACAATGCAGCTGTGAGTGCCTGAAAGTGTGACACTTCGCCTTCTTGTCCTTCTACTCGGATGGTATCAGGCTGATCGTTATTTTCTGTCAAATGAACAGAGCTAGAAACTTCCACTTTGTGGTTTTCTTCTAAATCATCATACGTTCCTTTGACAACTTTGATCGCGGTGAAAAATCCTCTAATATTGATAAATTTAAAATATCCTGTAAAGTAACTTGCACCAATAATCAGCACGATTAAAACCCACGGAATTCCTACTTCATTGGTAACGGGTATTTCTGCAAAAATGGCATCGGTAAACCAACTTGTTGCATTTTTAAAGTTTTCATTAATCTGCGCATCAACTGATGATGATTCTTGTTGCGCATATGTAACGAAAGGAAGTAAGAAAGCTAGATTTACTAATCGTACTGATTTCATTTGTTCGTGTTTTTGATTGGCACGAAGATGAAATTTAATCAGGTTTTAGAAAAGGTTACGCAGTGCTGTTTCTAGTGTTTACAATGGGTTAAGCATACACTTAAGCATGCTTCTTTTATAAACAAACAAAGGGATTTTTAAAAAATATAATTGGTAGTATTATGCACAATCAATCGTAGCAAATTGCAACAAATCATTTTCTGTAGCGTACGAAATTAGTTGTTCTTTTCCTCCTGTACCACTTATTTTGAGGATTTTCTTGATTTGATAGATATGCGCTTGGAAACCATCAACACTAATGTGCATGGCTTCCGCAATTTCTGTGTATGATTTTTTAGCGCCACAAACACCTAAGTTTGCCAAGACTTCTTTCTGTCGGTCAGATAATTCGGTTTTGGAAGCTTCTTTGAGTTGCGCCACTTTCTTTTTCTTTCGATCTAGCTTTTTCGTTAACGATTGAATGGTGTCAATATGGCTTTCATTGGCAACTTTGAGTTTTTCTATTTCAAGCTGTAACGTATTTCGTTCTGTTTCAAGCAATACAAATTTCGATTGTTGCTGCTCTTTTTCCGAAAGGAATTTCCAACTGTATAAAAGAATTGAGAATAGTAAGATGAAAATAAATTTAAACGAAAGTGCTGTGATAATTCCGAGTAAACTCCAGTTTGGCAAACTAATGTATTCTTGTACCATTTCATACGGAATGATGCGATGCGAAACTGCAATGACAATCAAAATGAATAATGAAAAACAGGGTAAATACATAAATTTCATGTTTCTACTTGTGAACGCTTTGTTGAGTTCAAATAGTAACGCAAGCGCAACAACCAACGAAATTGGAATGTCAATCAACCAAATAAAACTATTGTTAATGTCTTGATTACGAAATGATGTAGCGATAAATACAAATGCAATCATGCTAAAAACGCCGCAGAATAACATGATAAATTCTTTTACAGAGAATCGCTGTACCATGCGTACAATCATGTTTCGCTGTTTTTGATGTTCAATAGATGGTAAGGATAATAATATAAATAATGAATTGATTAAGGAAATACATACGCTCCAATAAATCAACCATTTAGAACTCGTTGAAAAGTCAAAGTAGTTTGAAGATAGCAAGGTAACAAACGCACCAATTCCCCAAGAAAAAATAGCCAAACCAAACCATTTGATACCGCTTATGGTAATTCTGTTTTGTTGCTTTCGCTCTTTCTCATAAATTCGCTGAATCACAAACGCAGTTACCAAACAAACAATAGCTGTAACTGTAGATTCTATGTGTGCGTACATGTAGTGTATAATTGATTGATGTTTTAAAGGTACTTATTTTTTGAATAATTTTTCAGCATCCGACAAACTGTTGGTTTCTTTTTAGAATTTGTATTGTATTTTTGTTTGATGTCACAAGAAAAACTTCCCATAACAACCAATCTTGATTCCATTGATTTAAAGATTCAATTGGAACAGTTGCAGAAAGAATTTGCTGCGGTGACACAAAAAGTTACCGAGTTTGAAACACTTTTGTATCGACATTTGGGTGATGAAATTTTAGAAGTACAGGAGTTGACTGTAATTTACAAGGAATTGAAACGTGCCAAGAAGCAGCAACGACAATTACAAAAACAACGCGGAAAGAATTATGTAGCGCCTACAGGTTTGAATGTTGTTGAAAAAGCGACACCTAAAACTGCTATAAAAGAAGATTCGCAAGAAAAGAAACGCTTGTACAGAGAAGCAATGTTTCATGTGCATCCTGACAAATTTTCACTGCAAGCTACAGAAACCGAATTAGCTACAGAAGTAACCACGAAGTTGATTCAAATTTATAAAGAAGGAGATTTGAAAGCTTTGCAAGCCTATCATGCACATATTTTTAGTGATACGTCTTTGCGTTCTTTAGCAGGAAATGCCAATGTGAAGCTTCAAGCAAATTCACAAGTACATCTACTAGCTGAGATTGAAACGATCAAAGAACAATTGCACCAAATTAAACGCAAATCAACCTATACTGTTTTGATGACCTACAAAAATCCGTATACGTTTGTTGACGAATTAAAATTGTATTATAAAGACAGAATTGCAAAACTTAAAAAGCGCACTAGAAAAGCTTTCAAATAATTGATCATAAGATTTTTAGAAAAAAAATACGGTATAACCTTACTTCAACCGTAAGTATTCCTCGTAACTTCTTCACTTATTAACCAAAATTATAGATCATGTTAAAATCAATTTTAAATCTTAAGGGAGTTAAATCCTTAAACAAATCAGAACAATCTACAGTAAAAGGAAGTTTTGGAAGGTGTGGTGTATTTACCTGCACTCCAGAAAGTGAAGGTTGTCCTTGTTATGACAATCCAAATTCTGCTGATGGTGTTGGCTGTTGTATGAATGGTGTATGTGACGATTAATGTAGTATGAGCACAATTGAGCGGTCTCAGGATCGCTTTTTTAAACAGTTGCACCTTCCAACTTCATAGTTACTCTTTTTATGAAACTTTAAAAGTGTTACATGCTATCTGCGTCTTGAAGACATTCGCATTCACTTGGTCCACACAAACAACTTGTTTTTGACGTATTTCCTCCTTTGATATTTTCGGTAAACTTTAATGAAGAAATTGTTCTTTTACATAATGCTAAACTTTTCATGTGTCTTTTTTTCATGATTCTATAGGTTTTAAATTATAGGATAATATACAACAAAAAAAAAGGAACGCTGTGTAGCGTTCCTTCAGTAGATTTACATAACCTTAATCACAATTATCAAAGTTGGAAGGACATTCAAGTCCTGTACCGCATTGTCCTAGGAAACTTGGAGAGCAACCTTCCGTAAAAATTTCAAGGCAACGAATACAAGCACTTATTCCTGTTGGCTCTAAACATCCTGGATCTCTTGAAACACATTCTTCTTGTGATTCACATCGTGTATTAGGTGTATAACCACAAGCCATTGAAAGTCCACCACCTCTAATAGAAACATGATGATCTAATTTTGAAACAGTTTTTTTACTTAGTTGCAAACTCTTTAATCTTTTCTTTTTCATAATAAATAATTTTTGATTTATAATATCTTAAAACTATATATTGAAAAGCTCAAAAGCGTCTTTTTGCATACAAATCCGTACAACTCTACACATATATACTTTTCCTCAAATGTTAAAAATGTAAAATTTTGAAAAAATAACAAATTAGAATATAAAGTTTTCACTTACAACAAATAGGTACATATCGTAACAAAAAACGATTTTTTTTCTGATTATCTTCGTATTAATGTACCCAACCGCACGTTTGAAAATAAAAACTGATTATCTTTAACTGTAAAAAAATTGATGTCATTTTCTCTATCAGACCTGCTGTTGTTTGCGGGCATTACACAAGGAATATTCCTAGCATTTTCTTTGCAATTTATTACGAAAAAGAATAAGAAAGCGAATAAAATTTTAACCATTATTATCGTTTTGGCCACGTTTATGTTTACGTCCAAAATGATTGTTTATGATGAAAGTTCCGTAGGAATTTGGCGTTTGATTTGGTTAATCGAATGCTCTATTTATTTATTTGGTCCTTTATTATATTTGTACTTCAGAACATTAGTTTATGATGATACTCTAAAAAATAGTGTCTACCTGAAACATTCCATTCCCAGTATTATTCTTTTTTTATATTTCTGTTGGAGTTTAGCATATACGAAAGAAGAATATGATAAAATGTCGTATTCCAGAACCTTCTATTATATTTATTTCATAATGGAACTTATGGGTACAATTTCATTGGGAATCTACGCTACATTATCATACAGAATTGGAATTCAAATAAAACGTTCGGAAGAAAAATCGACGTACAGAAAAAGAATTGTACCATTTATTCAATATACTTCCTTTGGTGTGTTTTTTATGTCGTTATTTTGGGCAATTAGTATTTATAATACCTATATAGCGCACAATTACGGATACTACTTTACCTATAAACTTATTTGGGTAAGTATGACAGTTTTACTGTTTATTGTTGGATATTTTAGTTTTACACAACCCGAAATTATTCGCTTGCCTGCTAAAGAAAAAACACCTAGAAAAGATCGCTTGCGGAAAGAAGAAATTGAAGTTATAAAACAAAAACTAACACAATTGATTGTTGAAGAACAGATTTATATACGATCGGATTTAAGCCTAAAAATTCTCGCTAAAAAAGTAGATACTTCTGCGAATAATTTGTCGTGGTTGCTGAATTCTGTGTATGGAAAAACGTTTTATGAATTTGTAAATGAATACAGAATTAAAGCATTTTTGACAAAAATTGAAGAAGGCGAACATAAAAAGCAAACCATTTTGGCAATCGCGATGGATTCAGGTTTTAATTCAAAATCGACATTTAACAAATCATTTAAGATGATTATGAATGATACACCGTCACGCTATATCGAGAAGAATTTTTCATAACATTCTAAAAAAACCGTTGTATTTAGAAGTAAAAAATAGTTTAGAACGTCTATTTGAGTGATTTTGAAGCACTAAATTTGAAAAGCAAAATGTATTTTCTACATTTATAGCAACTCGATTTTACATACCTTATCAATTTAAAAAACACCAAACACCAAAATCAACTTATGAAAAAACTACATTTTCTCGTATACATAGCACTTTTATGCGTTGTCATTTCAAGTTGTGCCGATGATAGCAAAAATGAATTAACAGCTTTGCAAACACTGATGACAGGTTCGTTTGACAGTAGTGAACAAGCCGCTAATGATGAAAGCTATTTTGATATTTCATTGCACATGTACCCTATTTGGACTTCTAGAGATGGACATTGGTTGTATGTAGAACAAGCGCTCAATAAAACTCAAACAAAACCGTATCGTCAACGTATTTATCAATTAGAAAAGCTTGAAGATGGTTCATTTTCCAGCAAAGTGTATACCTTGGAAAATCCTGAAGAAGCGATTGGCAAGTGGAAAACACCTGAATATTTTGATCAGTTTGATGTTTCCATGTTAAAAGAACGCGAAGGTTGCGCCGTTATTTTAAAGCAAAAAGGCGATAATTATGTTGGAAGTACCAATGAAAAAGATTGTAAAAGTAGCATGCGTGGCGCCAGTTATGCAACTTCAGAAGTTACCATAAAAGCAGATGTCATTGAAAGTTGGGATCGTGGTTTTGATGCCAATGACCAATATGTTTGGGGCGCTGAAAAAGCGGGTTACGTATTTAAACGTTTGCAATAAAATTGTATTACTACATAAAAAAAGGATGTCTAACATTATGATAATAAGAAACCGAATCAAGTTCAGAATGCCATATTATAATATTAGACAACCTTTCGTTTGTTTTTCTATTGTGCTGCTTCTCTTGATGGACAAATGAAGAACATTGTAAACGGACAAGCGTCTCCTAAACACGTTTGTGGCCATCTGATCGCGTCGTCGTGCGCGTTATCCATTCCTCCGTTGATGTTTTCTAATTTAGAAATTTGAGCTTTCTTTAATGATAGTTTTCTTAATGTTTGTTTTTTCATGATTGTATATTTTAAATAATTAGTTAATGAAAGTTTTGATAAATCGTATTATCTAGCCGCGCAGACAATAAATAATGTGTTTGCACAAATCAATCCGATACAAGTTTGTGCTGCATGCAAACCTCCTTTTATCGTTTCTAATTTAGCAACTTGTGCTTTTTTTAATCCCAGTTTTTTTAATGTTTGTTTTTTCATGAGTATTGAATTTAAAGTATTGTTTCGTTTTGTTTGATGCTGTAAATTAAATTCAAAAAAATAGCGTTCACAACAAACGTATGAACGCATTTATAAATTCGTAGTACTAAAATAACGTCAGTTCGATATAAAAGTCAAGAGTATTTTTTAACTTTTCCGCAGTATAGCAGAGATTTTTCGTTAAAAATTTTCGAATCCTTGGAAATCGAAGATTCATGAACTCCATAATTTAAAATAAAAAGATTGTGAACTAAAAAATTTAGAAAAGTCTATGCGGTTTTAGTTTTTTCCAAAAAGAAAAATTAAAAATACCTCTGGAAATGCCTTGCATTCATGAATACTTTGATTTAAAATGTAAATGTTATGAACTAAAAGCGCACTTTCTTTTGTTACTTTTCTTTGTGCGAGCAAAGACATCGAAGATTCACGAATTCTTATTTAATAAAATAGAAAACATATGAGCTAAACAGTAAATAATTAAATGAAAATTAAGTGTTTATTGATATTTCTAAATATGAGTTAGAAATTTTACTATAATAAACTTTCATCGAACTCACGTTAAAATATGATTTATATAAAAGTGTCACGCCAAGAAAAGACCCATTCTTTTTGTGACACTTTTTTAATAGTACAAAACTATTTTCGTAAAACAATTCGCTTTGTAAATTGCTTATTATTGTATGAAATTCTCATGAAATACATGCCTGCTTCATAATTTCCTAAATTAATCTTTTGATTGTCTTGATGTAATTGATTGAATGTTTGTTGATAGATATTTCTTCCCGTGATATCAAAGACAGAAACCTGTACATTTGGTACACTTGAGTTTGCTTTGATGTTTACAATGCCATCTGTAAGCGTTGGCACAATTGTGATTCCTGAAGTATCCGCTTCATTTGATGAAACACTTAATGTTCCGTCTAAATTGGTCGATGTTGGATAAAATACTGAAAACGAATTGGTAGAAAATTGTATGTAATAATCATCCAAATACGAAACACCACTTGCGTTGATAAAATCGCCACCTGAAATATATCCTGCAGTACACGTATTTCCGTTAACTTTCATGACTTCTAAATCGTTGATAGTATTTAGATTGATATCTGCTGCTATCAAATCATCAACCTCATCACCTAAAGTATACAAACGAACACTCACGTTACTTGACGGTGCATTTGAAGCACTGATAGAGACTTCTCTCCGTGAATACGGTTGCCCTGAAAAGTCTCTTGTATCAGCATTGTCAATGAATAATGTAGTTGTTACTATACCTAAATCGTTTCCGTTAGCATCAATTGCAGCTACAATGTTTCCACTTGCATCTAAAATTGGTACCCATTCGTTAGTATTTCCTTGTAATGTTGAAATGTCGACCGCTGTCATAGTTTCACAAACTCCTGCTGTTCCTGTGGCTACTATTGGTGCGCCTTCTAAACAGAATGTAACTGCTGTGAAATTTGAATCGAGTCGTGAAACTTGTATGTAATAGGTATTTCCAAATACTACAGGAATAACGCCATCATCGGTGAAGCAAGCAACTTCTGTTCCGCCACAAGCTTCATATACAGCAAAGTTATTTAGGGTCGTATTGCTATTGAGTGTAATGTTTCCTGTCAATGGCGCTTCAAACGTATACCAAGCGTCCAACCAATCTTGTGTATTGTTCTGGCAACTTCCAACCGAATTCGTCAGTGACGATCCGCGTAACTCCGCAGTAACATTTTGTGTGCTACATTCGCCAATTGCCGCGACCTGAGCCATTTCTGCGGAAGCGCAATTTGTATTAGATATTGCTTCATACGCCGTAATTGTAAAACTATCTGCATTCGCAAAATCAGCCGTACTAACCACGCGAAGTGTGTATGTTCCTGCGGTAAGTCCTGTGATTATTTTTTCGCTGTAGAAGCAATCAATTTCTGTTGGAATACTTCCGCAATTATCATATAAGGTAAAACCATCCGCGAAGTTGACTCCTGTAATGGTAATGTTTCCGTTGACTGGCATCGTAAATTGATACCAAATATCTAAATAGTCCGTATTACTAGTTTCACAACTGCTTTGAAAACTTTCGGTAGCACCAGCATTGTTGTAATTGATAGTTATCGGTGTGCGAATATCATCTGCAATTATGATAGCATTGGCACATTCGTCATTAGCTACAGTCTCAAACGCTTGTATAATGAAACTGTCGTCGCCAGCAAAACCAGCGGTACTTGTAACGCGTAAATTGTACGTTCCTAACGGTAAGTTGTATGTAAAATTAGTACCGTAGAAACAATCAATTTCTGTTGGAATACTTCCGCATGTGTCATACAATGTGAAACCATCGGCAAAGTTGACACCTGAAATTTGTAAGTTTCCTGAAACTGGCATCGTAAATTGATACCAAACGTCTAAATAATCTTCCGTTGTGCTCGTATCGCAACTACTTTCCAAACTTTGTGTTGCATTTGCATTGTTAAAGTTGATGGTAGTTGCCGTAGTAATATCGTCCATAATTACCGTTGCATTGGCACATTCGTCGTTGGCAACAGTTTCAAAAGCTTGAATAACAAAACTGTCGTTTCCTGCATTGGCGTCTGTACTTGTTACGCGTAAGGTGTACGTTCCTGTGGTGAGTCCGAAAGTAAAATTGTCATCGTAAAAACAGTCAATTTCTGTGGGAACACTTCCGCAATTATCATATAACGTAAAGCCATCGGCGAAGTTGACACCTGAAATGCGCAGGTTTCCGTTCACTGGCATTGTAAACTCGTACCATAAATCAAGATAATCATCACTCGTTGTATCACAGCTACTTACTAGACTTTCCGTCGCTGCAGCATTGTTAAAATTGATGGTTCGTGCGGTTGTAATATCGTCTGTAATAACTTCTGCAGTTGCACATTCGTCATTGATTGCCGTTGCAATTGCCTGAATAACAAAACTGTCCGAACCAGCAAAACTAGCGGTACTTGTAACGCGTAAAGTGTACGTTCCTGCGGCTAAGTTGTATGTAAAATTAGTGCCATAGAAACAATCGATTTCTGTGGGAACACTTCCGCAAGTATCATATAATGTGAACCCATCGGCAAAGTTGACACCTGTAATGCGTAAGTTTCCTGAAACTGGCATTGTAAATTGATACCAAAGGTCTAGATAATTTTCCGTGGTACTTGTATCGCAACTACTTACCAAACTTTCGGTGGCTGCTGCATTGTTAAAGCTAATGGTTCTTTGTGTGGTAATATCGTCTGTAATAACTTCGGCGTTAGCACATTCGTCATTGGCTGCGGCTTCAAAAGCTTGAATTCGAAAACTGTCAAATCCAGCTTGACTGGCATTACTTACAGCTCTAAGTTTATATGTTGTACCACTTGAAAGCCCATAAAAGAAGTCATCGCCGTAAAAGCAGGCAATTTCTGCACCGCCACAGGTAGTGTAGAGTGAAAAACCATCGGCGAAATTTACGCCAGTGATTCGGATGTTTCCGTTGACAGGCATCGTGAATTCATACCAAACATCAGGATAGGTTGTTGTTGCTGTATCACAACTACTAAGCAGACTTTGCGTTGCCATGCCATTGTCGAAGGTAACCAACGTGTTCGTTGCCGTTGTAACTGAAATTGTTTCTGCATTGGCGCAATCGTTGTTTGCTGGAATTTGCGCATAGGTATTTAGTGTAGTGAAGAGAATCACTATCAAAAGTAGTTTTGTTTTCATGTAGTTGCCCCGAATTTAGTTTTACAGCATGAAAGTACTGTGTTTTCAGGGAGCAAAAACAAAAAATGTATAGACCGACGTGATTTGTACGTTTTTGGTAGTATTTATTTTTTGGTTAGATGAAAGTAGGTATTTCTTCGGTATTGTCCATAAACTTTAAATATAAGTTGAGAATATTTTTTAAGTTCATTTAATCATCATCTACTTCATATAATTTCATCGTATTGCCTTTCAATTCTTTTAACCATTTTTCCATAATTTCAATCATTTCTAGAAAATCTTTTTCAGATTTCGTTTTGAATTTACTTTTGTCCAAAATATCTGGGCTCAAATTAATTGAAAATTGATCATTTTTGTGGTTTATTTTACAACTAACTTCTGTTCTATCTAGAATGCCAAAAACATTATTGGAATTAAAATAAGAATTCTTTAGCACAAAATTCTGTTTTAATATTCTAGATAGTTTAGTTCTTACAATGTATGGTAATTTACTTTCTTGATAATGTTTAATTCTTGCTACTTCAGGAGTTTCCATGAATTCTTCTTCTATTTGCGTGTCATAAAAAAATAGATAAAGCTGGTAACTCATGTTACTTTTTACAAATAAATTAACACGACACAACGTGTCATAAAGTCCTGGGACAAAAGTGTATGAAAATATAAATTCTTTTTTCAGTCTTTTATTTCCATAATCGCCATCATAAAATTCATTATAATTAGTTATCATTTTCTAAAAAAGCTAAGCATGATTTACTTTTCAACACTACATATTTCTTCGATACTGTCCACCAACTTCAAATAATGCGGATGTTATTTGTCCTAACGAACATACTTTACACACATTCATCAATGCTTCAAAGATGTTTTCATTATTGACTGCTTTTCGTTGTAAATCTAGTAATAATTCATCGGTATTATGTGCACTGTGAAGATTTTCTAAGATCTTGATTTGATATTGTTTTTCTTCTTCCGTCGCGCGAATGACTTCTTTTGGCACTACCGTTGGCGAACCTTTACTACTTAAGAATGTATTGACTCCAATAATCGGGAATTGTCCGTTGTGTTTTAAGGTTTCGTAGTATAAACTTTCTTCCTGAATTTTTGAACGTTGGTACATGGTTTCCATCGCGCCCAAAACGCCACCACGTTCTGTGATTCGGTCAAATTCTAGTAACACGGCTTCTTCTACCAAGTCTGTCAATTCTTCAATGATAAATGAACCTTGAATTGGATTTTCGTTTTTCGCTAAACCAAGTTCTTTGTTGATAATCAACTGAATTGCCATCGCTCTACGAACCGATTCTTCCGTTGGTGTTGTAATAGCTTCATCATACGCGTTTGTGTGCAACGAGTTACAGTTATCATAGATTGCGTATAATGCTTGAAGCGTGGTACGAATGTCGTTAAAGTCAATTTCTTGCGCATGCAAACTACGCCCAGAGGTTTGAATGTGATATTTCAACATTTGCGCTCTCGCGTTTGCTCCGTATTTGTGTTTTAAGGCTTTTGCCCAAATTTTACGCGCCACACGTCCAATAACAGCATATTCAGGATCGATCCCGTTTGAGAAGAAAAACGAAAGGTTTGGACCAAATTTGTTGATGTCCATTCCTCTACTTAGATAGTATTCTACGTATGTGAAACCGTTTGATAACGTTAATGCTAACTGTGTAATTGGGTTTGCGCCTGCTTCCGCGATATGATATCCAGAAATAGAAACCGAATAGAAGTTACGCACATTGTTTTCAATGAAATATTCTTGTACATCTCCCATGAGACGCAATGCAAATTCTGTAGAAAAGATACAGGTATTTTGTGCCTGATCTTCTTTTAAAATATCTGCCTGAACCGTTCCACGCACTTGTGCAATGGTTTTTACTTTGATGTCTTCGTAAATTTCTTTTGGCAATACTTGATCTCCTGTAACTCCTAAAAGCATCAACCCTAAACCATCGTTACTTTCAGGCAAATCGCCGTTGTATCGTGGACGTTCTTTTCCTTTGTAGATTTCGGCAATTTTTGCTTCAACTTCAGCTTCAAGTCCGTTTTCTTTGATGTAAATCTCACATTGTTGATCAATGGCAGCATTCATAAAGAAACCTAACAACATTGGCGCAGGACCATTAATCGTCATACTTACCGATGTCATTTTGTCTGCCAAGTTGAATCCTGAATAGAGTTTTTTCGCATCATCCAAACAGCAGATAGAAACGCCTGCATTTCCAATTTTACCATAAATATCTGGTCGCAAATCTGGATCGTTTCCGTACAATGTAACACTATCAAACGCTGTGGATAAACGTTTAGCTGGCATTCCTGCACTTACGTAATGAAAACGTTTGTTGGTACGTTCTGGGCCACCTTCTCCCGCAAACATACGCGCTGGATCTTCTCCTGTACGTTTGAACGGATATAATCCTGAGGTGTATGGAAATTCTCCCGGTACATTTTCTTGCAAACACCATTTTAAAATGTCTCCCCAAGCTTGATATTTTGGCAAGGCAACTTTTGGTATTTGTACATGCGATAACGATTCTGTATGTGTATTAATTTTGATCTCTTTGTCACGTACTTTAAACGTATAGATCGGATTTTTATATTTGTTTACCTTATCATTCCAACCGTTAATGATTTCCCAGTTGTATGGATCAAGGTTTAGCTTTACGCGATCGAATTCTTTGAGTAATAATTTTACCAATTCAATGTCTGATTCACTATCCAAACGTTCAAGAATGATGTTTTCATCCAAACCAGTTTTAGACATGAACGACATCTCAACTTCGTGCGATTTTACATTTGAAACTGAACCAATTGTTTTGTAGATTCCGTATAGTTTTTG
Organism: Kordia jejudonensis; assembly: GCF_001005315.1. Lineage (GTDB taxonomy): Bacteria > Bacteroidota > Bacteroidia > Flavobacteriales > Flavobacteriaceae > Kordia > Kordia jejudonensis. Next base: position 7,411 of record NZ_LBMG01000019.1, on the reverse strand, counting down.
CGCAACTTCTACTTGTGCGTTTGCTTTTTTGTCGTATGCTCTATTGTTTTCTGAAATTTCAGATAAGTAGCGTGTTCTTGATGGTGGAATGACGAAAATTTTCTCGCTCATTTCACTAGAAATCTTTGAAGTCGATTGTAAATCTGCTTCTGTTTTTTCTACCAATTTGTCCATCACGGCTTTGTACAACGTGTTCATTCCTGGATCGTTGAACTGTGAAGCAATGGTTCCATACACTGGTAAATCATCTTGATGAACGTCCCACAAATTGTTGTTACGCATGTATTGTTTTTTTACATCGCGCAACGCATCTAACGAACCTCTTTTGTCAAATTTATTGATGGCAACTAAATCAGCAAAATCAAGCATGTCAATTTTTTCCAATTGTGTTGCAGCTCCAAATTCTGGCGTCATTACATACAAAGCTACATCGCTGTGTTCCATGATTTCTGTATCCGATTGTCCAATTCCAGACGTTTCTAGAATGATGAGATCGTATTCCGCAGCTTTTAATACTTGTACTGCTTCGTTTACATATTTTGACAATGCTAAGTTCGATTGACGTGTTGCCAAACTACGCATGTAGACTCTTGGTGAGTTGATGGCATTCATACGAATACGATCGCCCAATAATGCGCCACCTGTTTTACGTTTTGATGGATCAACCGAAACTAAACCAATTGTTTTTTCTGGAAAGTCTATTAAAAATCGACGTACCAATTCGTCCACTAAACTAGATTTTCCTGCGCCACCAGTCCCTGTAATTCCAAGTACAGGTGTTTTTGAGTTTTTATTTTTTTCGTGAATAGTATCTAACGCATCTTTGGCAACTTCTGGGAAGTTTTCTGCGGAAGAAATCACACGCGCAATTGCTTTTGGATTTTTTTCGTGTAAAGTGTTTACTTCTCCATTTAATGAATCGCCAATAGCAAAGTCAGATTTTTGCACTAAATCGTTGATCATTCCTTGCAATCCCATTTCTCGACCATCATCAGGCGAATAGATACGCGTAATTCCATAATCCATTAAATCTTTGATTTCTTCTGGAAGAATTACACCGCCACCGCCACCAAATATTTTGATGTGTCCAGCGCCTTTTTCTTGTAGCAAATCGTACATGTATTTAAAGTACTCATTGTGTCCACCTTGATACGAAGTCATTGCAATAGCATTTGCATCTTCTTGAATGGCTGTATTTACTACTTCTTCCACACTTCTATCGTGTCCTAAGTGAATGACTTCAACACCTGTTGACTGAATGATTCGTCGCATGATATTGATAGCGGCATCGTGTCCGTCAAAGAGTGATGCTGCCGTTACGATTCGTACTTTATAGGTTGGTTTGTAAGGTTGCGCTTGTTCCATCTGTAATGAAGTATCTATTTTAGGGCTGCAATTTACGGAATATTCAAAAAAATCGAACATTTTTTAAGAAATATATAAGAGTCCAATGTTACTCCGTAAAAGATTAGAGATCGCTACGCTGAAAGAATTTAGAATAAAGACTTCATTGGAACATACTTGTGCTATTTTTAAAGTGCTACACGCATGCCTTCTTTTGCGAATTTGAAACCTTTACTTTCTAAGTTCATTTTTAGTGTATTAGAATCTTGCAATGCTGGATTGGAATGATTGAAGTGAATGAAAATGACTTTGTTTTTTGTGACTTTATCTTCATTTTCAAACAACTTTGCGGTTTCTACTATAAACGGATGTGGTACTTCGCTCATGGGTCTTGGAATTTCGCCATTTTTGAAAAATGTGGCATCTAAAAAAGCGTAATCAACTTTTTTGACTTCTTCCACTATATTTTTCTCCCAAAGTTGCCATTTGTTGATGTCTGGAATGAATAATGCTGTTTTATGTTTTCCTTCTATTTTATAGCCGACCGTTTCCGAGAATTCGTCGCGATGTGGCACTAGAAAAGGTGTTATTTTGAGTTCGTTTGTCAATTCTACGGAAGTGTTATGCTGCAATTTTTGCAAGACAATATTTTCTAAAGAAACCAATTGACTCCAAGGTCCGTTTGTTTCTAGGAATGTTTTCATTTTTGGCATGGCGTACACGGGAACATTTTTTGCGCCCATGGCTTCACGCCCAAAAAACATGAGTCCTGTGTAATGTCCAATGTGTGCATGCGTCAGGAAAACGTCATCGATAACGCTTGTCGTTTCAAGCTCATTGGAAAGATTTTGGATTTGTTGTGCAATGTCTGGCGTCGCATCAAATAACCATTTTTTCTTTGCTTCAAGATCAATCAAACCTAAACACGAAATCATTTTTTTAGCAACTTTTCCATCGTGATACGGTTTACAACATGATTTGTTACAATTGATTTGTGGATAGCCAGCATCTTGCGCAGTTCCTAGTACGGTAATGTATTGTCCTTTTGCTTCTGAAACTGATTGTTGCAATTGTTCTTTTGGACAACTCATGAAGAGTATTGGAAGTAGCAGTAAACAAGCTTTTTTCATTTGTGAAGTTTTAATATTTACCAGTAACATGGTCTTTGATGAGTTTGTACTGAAAGTCATTTAATCGTTTCGCAGTGTGTTCTTTTTCAATGATCTTGTCAATTTCGTTGTAATATTTTTTTTGAGAATGTCTGAATATCAACCAAATATCGAGTTCAGGACAATTGATGCGTTCATCACTCATCCAACCATATTTTTTGGTGAGTTGTATGAGTTTTTCGGTATTTGCATTGTCGAGTTTCCATTGTAGTTTCCAAACAGAATCAATTACTTTTTGCGGATACGTACTTTTTCTTCCAAATGTTCCATCTCTCAAAATTTCTTTTCCTCTATACATTCTGTCATCTTCAATCATTTTAGTGAGTGTTTCGCACATTTCAACTTTGTTAGGAATAGTTTCTTGTGCAACCGTAATGAAAGAAAAAAATAAAAAGAATACGTGAATTGTTTTTTTCATAATATGTACTTCAATGAAGGCATAAGATACTGTTTTTCTTTAGATTGATATCCATTAAATTTTGCAGAAAACAAATGCTTCTTTTATTTATTCGTGTATTTTTGTGAAGTACAATTTTAGTTTCAATTAAACTTTTGTACTTTATCGTAGTCTAAGAATTTTAAACCTAAACTTATGAAAAAAATCATTATTGCTTTTGTCGGATTATTGATGCTAAACTCTTGCGCTGAGTTGCAACAAGTCGTGAATCAATTGCCACAAGGCGGAACAGTTGGAAACGCTGATATTGCAGCAGGATTGCGTCAAGCATTGGATTTTGGAATAGATAAGCAAGTTCAAAAGTTAACCTTAAAAGATGGTTTTTATGGCAATAGTTTGGTTAAGATTTTAATGCCGCCAGAATTGCAAAAAGTAGATAAAGCGTTGCGTGATATTGGTTTGGGAAGTTTGGCTGATGATGGTATTAAATTGTTAAATAGAGCTGCCGAAGATGCAGTAAAAGAAGCGACGCCAATTTTCGTAGATGCGGTAAAAGATATTACGTTTGCGGACGCAAAAAATATTTTATTAGGAACTAATAATGCGGCAACTCAGTATTTGGAAGGAAAAACAAATACGGCGTTGTATGGTAAGTTTCAACCTGTTATTCAGAATTCGTTTGCCAAAGTTGGTGCCGATAAAATTTGGACAGATTTGATTAATAGATATAATAAGCTTCCGTTTGTAAATAAGGTAAATCCTGATTTAACAGATTATGTAACTACAGAAGCACTGAAAGGTGTGTATACCATGATTGCTGTGGAAGAAGCAGAGATTCGTACAAAAGTTGGTTCTAGAACTACTGCGTTATTGCAGAAAGTATTTGCTTTGCAGGACTAATACGAATTTATACATATACAAAACGTCATCATAGAATTTTCGGTTCTTGATGGCGTTTTTTTGTTGTGATCACTCACACGAGTTCACATTTGAATCGTTTCGATTAATAAAATCTTTCCAACTGCATTATATTTAGTGAAAATTAAAAAATTATGGCGAATCAACAGTATGATGTATTTGTAATTGGTAGTGGAATTGCGGGGCAAACTGCTGCAAAAATTTGTGCAAAAAACGGACTTTCCGTTGCTATTGCAGACAAGCAAGCTTTTGGTGGCACCTGTGCAATGAGAGGTTGTGATCCTAAAAAAATAATGTTACAATTTGCAACGTTGGTTCAAAAATCAACACAATTGAAAGGTTTGGGTATTGAAGCTGTTCCTGAAATTAACTGGAACGATATTCAGGAATCTCAACAATCATATACAGCAGAAGTTCCTGAACATACCAAAGAAGATTTATCGGAATTGAATATCGATTTGTATCATGAGTCGCCAAAATTTATTTCTAAAAACGAAATTGTAGTCGCAGGCAAAAAAATTACCGCGACTACTTTTGTAATTGCCTCAGGTTTGACACCGAGAACTTTATCGTTTTCTGGAGCAAAATACCTTAAAACAAGTGATGATATTTTTTATCTTAAAAAAGTTCCAAAAACAGCGACATTTATTGGCGCAGGTTATGTTGGAATGGAGTTTTGTTTTCTGTTAGCAACTTTGGGTTGTAAGGTAACTATGATTGATAGTGGCTCCCGCGCTTTGTCACAGTTTGATGCGTTTTTGGTAAATACATTGGTACGTGCGATGAAAGCAAAAGGTGTAAAATTTATTTTTGATGCCGAAATTGAATCGGTAGACAAGAAGAAGAAAAAGAAAAAATATACCGTTCATTATAAACGAAAAGGGAAAAACAAAAAGGTGCGTTCTAAGATAGTGTTTAATACATCTGGAAGAGTTCCTGCGGTAGCATTGTTAGATTTGGAAAATGCTAATATTGCACATGACGAAACGGGCGTTCTCGTGAATGATTATTTGGTAAGTACTACTCATAAACATGTGTATGCTTGCGGCGATGTTTCTAGTAAATCGTTACCACTTACGCCACTTTCTGGCTTGCAAGGCTATATTGTTGGAACTAATATTTTGAAAGAAAACTCTAAGAAATTCTCAAATCCGATGGTACCTTCGGTGGTGTTTACGTATCCAAATATGGCGACTGTTGGCTATTCGGAAGAAGAAGCTAAAAAACGTTATAAAAATGTTATCGTGTTTCAAGGTGATGCATCAGATTGGTACAATTCGAAAAAGGAGAATTCTGATACTTATGCTTTTAAAATTTTAGCAAATGAACGCACGAGGGAAATTGTAGGCGCGCATTTGTTGAGTTCGGAAGCCAATGAAACCATCAATATTTTCGCGATGGCTATTCATCATAAAATGACCGTTGATGCGTTTAAAAAGATGATTTTCACCTATCCTTCATATGCCAGTGATTTGAAAAAAATGCTGAAAGAGGATTAGATTGTTGGTTGTTTAGTTGTTGAGTTGTTGAGCATAATAATTAAATATATTTGATTATTGTTTATACGATTTTATGGTAAACCGTAACATGAAATGTTTCTATTAGTTTAGTTTTGATTATATTTTTGAAAATGGAACATTCACATTTAATAGAAATTTATTTCCCATTTATAAAAGATGGTTTCGATGATGATCAGTTTGATTTTAAGCAAAAGAAATTAATTCTTCTTGAATTAAATAAAATACTTTCTCAGAAATATATACCATTTCCTAAATATGTCATTAACTATACTAGTCATGTAGTTGAAGAAGCTTATAATCCTGATTTAAGATTAGATGATTTTGAACATGTTCACCATTATCATAGAACAAATCCACATTTAGAAGAAGACAATTTAAAGTTCACGTTTAAATTTGACACGAATTATAAATTATATGAACCAGATTTTGATATTGAAAAAGAAGGTCCTGGAAAAGACTCTTTTTATAAATCTAGCATGCCTTGTGGTTTATGTAATTTATTAAATGATTTTGTGTTTGAATTAATAATTTTATCACAAATAGCAAGACCAGGAAGTTTAAAAATCAGATTTGGTACGTCGTTTTACAATAAAAATTTCCACATTGTAAAAATTCCACAAATACTAGATTTCAGACCATATTTGATGTTTCGTGAAAATAATTATCCAGAAATCACTTTTTTAAACTTTGAAGTGTTCTATAAATGGATTATTAAAAATGATCTACTGTTTCCTCTTGATTGTAAAAATTCTTATCAAAAGGTACTGAATAACTTATCGTATATACATGCAGAAAATAGTCTTATCAGTATATTTACGTATCAAATGAGAATACTTGAAATTGTATTTGCAATTGATGAAAAAAAATCTAAGAGAAATCAACTTGATACAAACATTCAGCTATTATTAGGTACGTTGACAAAATTTAAAAAACAAATAAAAGATATGTATGAGATTCGCTCTGACTTTTTTCATGGAAAATCTGAACTTTATCCATATCACAAACAAAACATTAATTTATTCAAAGAAAATCACAATTCTCCAGATGATATACCTAAAGCTTTACATTTTAGCCTTTTATTAATTATTGCTACTTTACAAAAAATGTATCAAAAAAAGATTGTTGATTTAAAACCATTTTTAGATTCAAATAAGAAGAAGAAATGAAATACTGCCTAACCTTATTTCTATTTATAATTTCTATAAATATTAAAGCACAAGACGTCTACAAAACGCCTTCTGGAAAACGGTATCATCTAAGTACGTGTCGAATGGTAGAAAACGTTTCTAGCAAAGTTGCTTTAGAAACTATACAACTCAATAAATTAACTCCGTGTAAGATTTGTAAACCACCACCAAAAAATCAATTACAAAAACAATTAACTTCTGAAAATAAAGCTGTTGGCACTGCTACTTCTGTACGTTGTAAAGGATATACACAAAAAGGAACGCGTTGTAAGCACAAAACCAAATTGGCAAATGGTTATTGTTTTCAACATACCAAACAAGATGCTAAGAATTATACGCCAACGAAACAACAAACTACTTCTACCCAATGTCGTGGCAAAACAAAATCAGGTAAACGTTGCAAGCGAAAGGTGAAAAATGGAAGTTATTGTTATCAACATGGATAGTTGGGTGTTTGGTATTGGGTATTGGGTCTTGGGTGAAAGGAAATACTTTTATATTTAGTATTTGACATTCGTATTTTGTTATTCGTTCTTTGTGGAGTTGTTTAGTTGAAATTTATCTACACTTTCATAATTCATTATTTATTGTTCGATATTCGTTGTTGGGTCTTGCATTTCGACTGCGCTCAATGTGACGGGTCTTAGGTCTTGGGTCTTGGGTGAAAGGAAATACTTTTATATTTAGTATTTGACATTCGTATTTTGTTATTCGTTCTTTGTGGAGTTGTTTAGTTGGAAATTTCTCGATATTTTCATAATTCATTATTTATTGTTCGATATTCGTTGTTGGGTCTTGCATTTCGACTGCGCTCAATGTGACAGGTCTTGGGTGTTGGGTTTTGGGTTTTGGGTTTTGGGTTTTGGGTTTTGGGCG